>PLWZ01000047.1 GCA_003151235.1 Acidimicrobiaceae bacterium | reverse complement strand
ACCCAGTCAGAGGGGTCGGGTCAGTGGTCGACTTCCGGAGCGTGTCGAGGCGGGTGCTCGCACGATGGTCGATGAGAACGAGGCCGCGACGGACGGCTTCGATCCTTCAGAACTTGAACCGGACATGAGCGCATCGAGTTCGGCGGTTCGTAGCATTTGATGCTGAACGCGGCCGTCTGAGAAGACGAAGCGCCAGCTCGCTCGAGGAGACGGTAAGTGACAGACAGCGCACAGAGATCCGGTTCACCATTCGTCGAGGGACCCATTCCGGGCAAGGCCGCGACCCAGTTCGCGCCGTATGACTTGTCTGAGCTCGGCTATCTCGAAGAGGAGTACTTCGTCTCAGGACTGGCGCAGGCCTATGCGTCAGTCGGCGAAGGAAAGGGAGATCGGCAGTGGTTGCTATCGCCGGTTGACCGCTCCGAGTTCCGAACTCGATTCGTGGTCCGTCGCCCGCTGGATCCGTCTCGTTTCAACGGGACGGTCATTGTCGAATGGTTGAACGTGAGCGGTGGGACCGACGTGGAGCCCGATTGGGCCCTCATGCATCGCCACATCATCAGGGAGGGATTTGCCTGGGTCGGCGCATCGGCCCAGAAGGCCGGCATCGACGGTGGCGGCCTCATTGAAGGGCAGAACCACATCAAGGTGCTCGATCCAGACAGATACGGCACGTTGAATCATCCGGGCGATGCGTATTCGTATGACATGTTCAGCCAGATCGGCCGAATCTTCCGGGATAGCTCTCAAGGAGGTCCGCTCGGGCCCCTCGTGGCTGCACGTCTGATCGCTTGCGGACACTCCCAATCCGCTGCCTTCCTGGTTACCTATCTGAACGCTGTCGATCCCATTGCTGCTGTCTACGACGGTTATCTGGTGCACGGTCGGGGTGCAACGGGATCGAACCTGGACGGATTTCGTACGCCTGCAGGGCCGACCGGCGAGGATCGGCCGGCCGTAACCCCGGTTCTCATCCGTGAGGACGTTCGGGTCCCGGTACTCACGCTTCAGAGTGAGACCGATGTCTGCGTGCTCGGGGGTGGCCAAGCCAGGCAACCCGACAGCGACAGGATCAGGCTGTGGGAGGTGGCCGGGTCGGCCCACGCCGAGACGTACCTGCTCGTCGCCTGTCGTGGCGACACCGGAGCGCTCGCTCCCGAAGAACTGGCGGCGATGCTCGATCCGACCGCGGGATTAGCCAATTTTCCCACGCCGAACCCGATCGCTTCAGGCCCCCAGCAGCACTACGTGGGCCATGCCGCGCTCGCAGGACTCGAGCGATGGGTACGTGATGGCACGCCGCCCCCCGAGGCAGCGCGATTGGAGAGCACCGACGGGGGCGCCAGTTTGGTGCTCGGCCCGAATGGCATCGCCGTCGGTGGGATCCGAACTCCGTGGGTGGATGTGCCAGTAGCCACGCTTTCCGGCCTGCAAGAGGGCGGGGGAGAGGGCATGACCTTTCTGTTCGGCACGACGAAGCCCTTCACTTCCGCAGACATAGCAGAGCTCTATCCGGGTGGGGTTGCGTATTATCTGACCCAGTTCGGCGAGTCGCTCGACGCTGCCGTGGAACTCGGCTTCCTCCTCGAGGCCGACACGGCCGAAATCCGGGCGCTCGCTGCCGCTTCCTTTCCGAGCTAGCGCGCGCGACGTCGATCGAGACTTCGCTGGTCACGTTGTGTAGGTAGAGGGACTTTGTGGAGATCAGTGCCCGCTGCCCGGACCAACCAGGTCGCGCTTGTAGCTGATCAGACGAGGATCGTGTCGGCCCAGTCGGCGAGGATCGGAGCCAGTGTTGGCCAGCCGACGAACAGGCCTTCCCCTTGTCCGCCCGCTCGGGCCGAGGAGCGTTCGTTCCACTCGTTGTCGGACCACGGCGGCTCGACAAGCTGAGCAGCCGGAAGCAGGGCGGCCAGCTGCTCCGACGTCTCCCTCCGATGACTGAGGTCTGTCGTCCCGGAACGGAAGACCAGCGTTGGGACGTCGAGAAGGCGGGCATCGGCATCGGGGAGCCCGGGAATGAGCTCGTCGCCGCGGGGGCAGTACACGGCCATCCAGCGCTCCAGCGCCGCCACGAACTCCTTCGGGTCCTGGTCCAAGAACCGCTGCTTGTTGCTCGGGTTCCGTTCCAGCACCTCGGCCCATTCGGGCAGCGCGACCACCGCCTCCATGCCCTGCTTCCAAGCAGCGGAAATTGACCCTGAGCAGTAGTGGGTGCCCAAGGTCATCAACCCGTAGACGCCACCACTGATCCACCACATCGCCAGGCCTGCTGCGATCTCGCGGTGTTGCGCAGCCGTCAGGAGGGACACCCGAGCCCCCCCCGAGCCCCCGGCGATCACGGCTGGTGTCATGTCCAGCTCAGCCAGAAGGCTGGCCAACACGTCGGCCTGCATGGCCGATTCGGAGTTCCCTTCAAAGCAGACGTCGGATTCACCCGTGTTGGGTCGGTCCCAGATAAGGACCCGGTTGCCGTGCTCCGCTAACGCCTTGGCCAGCTCGCGAATCCCTGGAGAATCTTTGCCGAACCGACCGCCCGGGGTAATGGCCCAGGGCTGTCCCTCTCCGAAGATTTCGTAACTGATTGACAGCCCTTTCACCTTTGCGGTCGTCATGGGCCGACGTTACTGTGCCAAAGAACGCTCACTTGCTTGGTGAAGGGTGGTTCGTGGCCATGGGTGTCTTGTTCGAACGCCCTGATCTTGGTTCAGGGGCTGAGAACCATTTGGCCGATGAGGAGGACTGATGGCGACAGCGGACGGCGTTTTTGTCTTTGACGCCGACTCGCACTGGTGCGAGCCACCCGACCTCTTCACCAGCCGGGCTCCGGCGGCGGTCAAGGATCGGGTTCCCCGCGTGGAAGATGTGGACGGCCAACTCATGTGGGTGTTCGATGGCCACCCCGTGGGCCGTTTCAGCGCTGGCGGCGTGGTCGCCCGGGACGGGTCGAAGGAGTCCGCCGACATCGCGTTGAACCACTGGACCTTCGATCAAATTCACGAAGGATCCTACGATCCGAAGGTCCGCATGACGGTCATGGACGAGTGCGGTATCGACGCGCAGATCATCTATCCGAGCACCATCGGTCTCGGCGGCCAAGACCTCGGAATGGTGGACGACGAGGCGCTCTGCCGGCTGGCGACGGAGATTTACAACGACGCGCAGGCCGAGATCCAAGCGGAGTCGAACAACCGGCTCCTTCCCCTCCCGCTGATGCCCGCATGGAATATCGACACATGCATCGCTGAGGTGAAGCGGGTCGCGGCGTTGGGCTCACGGGGCGTCAACATGACCTCGGATCCCCAGGATCTCGGCGCTCCAGACCTGGCCGACCGGGCATGGGATCCCTTCTGGGAAGCCTGCACCGAGCTTGAGATGCCCGTGCACTTCCACATCGGGGCCAGCGTGACCGCCATGTCCTTTTACGGCAAGTACTCCTGGCCTTCGCACTCACCGAACACCCGCCTCGCGCTCGGCGGCACCCTGCTCTTCATCGGGAACGCCAGAGTCGTCAGCAACCTCATTGTGTCAGGGATATTCGATCGGCACCCGGACCTCAAGATGGTGTCCGTCGAGAGCGGGTGTGGCTGGATTCCGTTCATTTTGGAAGCGCTCGACTACGAGATGAGGGAGAACGCGCCCGACGAATTCGCCGCGATGAAGAAGATGCCTTCCGAGTACTTCAAGACCAACCTGTACGCGACGTTCTGGTTCGAGAACAATCACGACAAGCTCGCGGATCTGGTCGAAGCGGTTGGCGAGGACAAGATCATGTTCGAGACGGACTTCCCCCACCCGACGTGTTTGTACCCGAATCCGCTCGGGTCCGTCGAAGGAAAGCTGGCCAAGCTGTCACCTGAGGCTCGGCGCAAAATTCTGGGCGAGAACGCCCGGAAGCTCTACCGCGTCTGATTCGCGGGCTGCCCGGTGTGAAGACCATCGGTAACTGGGTGGGTGGTCGGACCGAGCCGGGAGATTCCGGTCGAGGGGGACCGGTCTATGACCCCGCTCGGGGCGTCCAGATAGCAGAGGTCGGCTTTTCGTCCCCCGCCCAGGTCGACGCGGCGGTCCGATCGGCCGTGGACGCGTCCGGGCCCTGGGCGGCTTCGCCGCTCGGGAGGCGGGCCGACCTGCTGTTCCGATTGCGAGAGCTCGTCCTCAAGCATCGCAAGGACCTGGCGGCCACGGTAACGACCGAGCATGGCAAGGTCCTCGCGGATGCCGAGGGAGAGGTGTCTCGGGGGCTCGAGTGCGTCGACTTTGCCTGCGGCGTCCCGCACCTGCTCAAGGGTTCGTTCAGCTCCGAGGTGGCCACGGGGGTGGACGTGCACACCGTTCTGTACCCCGTTGGGGTCGTTGCGGGCATTACCCCGTTCAACTTCCCGGTCATGGTTCCGCTGTGGATGCTCGCCAACGCAGTGGCGTGCGGGAATACGTTCGTGCTGAAGCCATCGGAGAAGGACCCCTCGGCGTCATTGATGCTGGCCGAGCTCGTGCAGAAGGCCGGATTCCCGGACGGCACGGTGAACGTCGTCCAAGGAGACGCTGACGCTGTCGAGGCGCTGCTAGGCCACCGCGACGTCAACGCGGTGTCCTTCGTCGGCAGTACACCTGTGGCCCGGCACATCTACGAGACGGGGACGCGGAACGGAAAGCGGGTCCAAGCATTGGGGGGCGCCAAGAACCACATGGTGGTTCTCCCCGACGCCGACGTGGACATGGCAGCGGATGCCGCGATATCAGCCGGGTACGGGTCGGCCGGCGAGCGCTGCATGGCCATCTCGGTCGTGGTCGCGGTCGGCGATGTTGCCGACCGTCTGGTCGGTGCCATCGCCGACCGCATCCCCCAGGTCGTAGTCGGTCCGGGTCAGGATCCGGCATCGATGATGGGTCCGCTCATCACCCGCCAACACCGCGACAGGGTGCGCTCGTACGTCGAGGCTGCAGCCCATGAGGGAGCGCGAGTCGTCGTCGACGGCTCGCAGGCGAAAGCAGGCGATGGCTTCTTCCTCGGCTGCTCCCTCGTTGACGATGTGAAGCCAGGAATGCACGTCTATGACGAAGAGATCTTCGGGCCGGTGTTGAGCGTGGTACGGGTGTCGAACTTCGATGAGGCCGTGGACCTCGTTAACTCGAACGCCTACGGCAACGGCGTCGCATTGTTCACGCGAGATGGCGGTGCCGCCCGCCGGTTCGAGCGGGAGGTATCGGTGGGGATGATCGGCATTAATGTGCCCATCCCGGTGCCCGTCGCGTTCCACTCATTCGGTGGTTGGAAGGCATCGCTGTTCGGGGATTCGGCCATCTACGGGCCTGACGGTATTCGCTTCTACACTCGGCCCAAGGTTGTGACATCCAGATGGCCCGATGGTCACCAGAGCGGCGTCGATCTCGGTTTTTCGACGAATGGGTAGGTGTCGAGTTGGTCGGTGATCGACGCCGACAGGAGCTCCCATGACGCAATCCGCCTTGGAGATTGCAGAGCAGATACGGGCGGTCGCCCATGACCTCGTCCGATCGCGAGAGGTGCTTGTTGGCCTCTTCGCCGAGACCGTCGAGCTGCGCCATGTGCCGCGGCGTCCGAGTGACGGACCGATCTCGGGTCGACTTCTCTCAGAGGTCGCGCGCCGTGAGGCAGAAGCGGTTTCCCGGGCGCTCCCTGGTCTCCTGGCTGAGGACCCCGAGATCACCGTCGAGGCTGACGCCATTCGTGTTCGGCGCCGCACCGCCGGGACGCTGCTCGACGGCACCACCGTCGACGTGCGGACGAACACGCTCTTCAGCGTCGGCGAAGGGGCCATCGTCGCGCTGCAGTCGGACATGGACGCGGCAGGTATTGAAGCGTGGCAGAAGGTTCTCGCGGCGGGTGATTTCGAGGCCCCCATGTAGATGTCCAGTCAATAGGGTCCCGGCTCGGGCTGGTTGGCCGCTGGTGCTCTGGTTGAGCCGCCCGGCTGGTTGGAAGTCCGAGCGGTCACTTCCAGAGCTCCCTACCCATCAGCTCCGTACTCCGGCGAGATGGCTGAAGCGAACGTCCGGCCCTTGAAGCTGCTGTGCGGGTCCCGCTGCATCGGGGGGTGCGCGATCGCTGGTAGAGCTCGCCGTCTCGAGCTATTTGGGTGCGAACCGTTGACCAGCGTCGAGGCGGATGGTGGACCCGTTGAGCATTGGGTTCTCGACGATGGCGACGGCCAGTCGGCCGTACTCCTCCGGCCTGCCCATCCGCTTGGGGAATGCGGCGTCCTTGGTCAGGACCTCTGCGAACTCGGAAGTTAGGCCACTCGTGATGCCGGTGCTGAAGAGGCTGGGTGCGATGGTCACGACCCGAATGCCGAACGAACCCAGGTCCCGGGCCATCGTGAGCGTCATGCCTGCGATACCGGCCTTGGAGGCCGAGTAGGCGACCTGCCCGATCTGGCCTTCGAACGCCGCTATCGAGGCGGTGTCGATGATGACCCCGCGTTCATCGTCGTCGGGCTCGTTCTTCGACATGTGGTGCGCCTGTAGTCGATTGAGATTGAAGGTGGCGATGAGATTGAGCTCGATCACTCTGCGGAAGTCGGCCAGCGGATGCGGCCCGTCCCTGCCCAGGGTGCGTTTGCCGATACCCCCGCCGGCCGTATTCACAGCGATGTGCAGGCCTCCAAGGGCCTGAACCGCGTCCGACAACGCGGTCTCAACCGCTTCCTCGTCGGTCACGTCGACTGGATGGAACGACCCGCCCAGTCCGGTCGCAACCTCTTCGCCTGCGGATGTCGGCAGGTCCAAGATCGCGATCGACGCGCCACGCTCGCGCAGCAACTCTGCCGACGCGCGCGCCATTCCCGACGCGCCGCCGACGATGACCGCACCCTTTCCATCGATCTGCACGGCGTCCCCTTTTGTCGGCGCTCGCCTGGCGGCCGCGCCGGATACGGATTAGCACCGGTTGCATTGTGTGGCCAAGTCGCGGCCTCTGCCGGTAGCGCAAGCGCCCACCGACTCGTCTCGTTGCAGTCGAAGATACGGTCGTTCAACCCGTTTCGGTGCGATTGTCCCCGGCGCCCATACGAGCGGGGCCCGCTCTAGGCGAGGCTCGGGACGAGCAAGTCTTCCAACTCGAAGCCGATCCGGTCGATGTGCGGCTGGAGTACGGCCCGGTCGAAGCCGTAGAGCCGGGCGGCATTGTCGAAGAGGATCTTGCGAGCGTCCTGTTCGGTGACGCTCGGGTCCCTCGTCAAGGTGGCGACCTTGTCCATGGTGCCGGGGAAGATCGACTCGAAATGCGGGTAGTCGACCCCGAACATGGCAGCGTCCGCGCCGATGTGGAAACCGGGCAGCGGGCGCTGGTCGGCGTCCTTGCCCACCAGCTGGTCGATCGGGATTTGCCTCGGATCGAAGGGTGAGACACCGATGTAGCAGTTGGTGGCGATGTACTCGCTGGCCGGCCGGCTGACCGTCCGCTCCCGCTTCAAGGACCGGGCGAAGGCCATCCAGTCATCGGTCCCTGCCAAGGTCTGGTCCATGTGGGCGATCGCCGCCGTCAAGAAGAACACCTGGGTCTCGATGAACGACACCTTCAGATCCGGGAAACGGTCGAACACCCCGCCGGCGATCAGCTGCCACAAAGAGCGCGACGAGAAGAACGCGTTTTCCACCGAGATCGTGATGATCGACGCGAAGCCGGGCGGGCTGTAGGCCGGAAGGCCGGCGCCGCCGTGCTGGCTGATCGGCAGCCCGACGTCTTGGATGGCGGCCCAGATCGGGTCGAGCGCCGGGTCGAAGAAGAACGTCCCCCCCGGGTTGAGCGGGGGCATCATGATCCCCCCGAGGTCGCGCTCCTTGGCCCAGGAGATGTCGGCGATCGCCTCGTCGATGTCGTCGAAGGAGACCACCGCCTGCCCGGCTCGGCGTCCCGGGGCCTCGGCGCAGAAGTCAACCAACCAGCGGTTGTAGGCCCGGCGGCCCGCCGCAGCCAGCTCGGCGTCCATCGCCCGTCCGGCATCCTCGAGGCGATTCACCTGGAACGGCTGGCCGTTGGGAAAGAGCACCTCGGCGACCACACCCTGGCCCTCCAAGGACTCCAGCCGGCGTTCCGAGTCCCACTGGGCGTCGAACCCGAACTCCGGATTCAAGTTGCCGGCGTCGGGCACCCCAGCGTCCTCGGCCTCCTTCACCGATTCGTCGTACTGCTCGAGGTACTTCTGCTCGAGGTACTGGCGATAACCAGCCCGAGAAGCCTTGACGTGGCCATCGACCGAGATGATCGCTGTTCGTCCCACGGATCCCCCTTCGCCGTCACCGGTTGCCGATACGTTCACGCAGCGTGCAGCAGGTTTTTGGCAGACCCTGCCATTGTCGGACGTGGCTGTCAAGGGTCAGGCGCCAGGGTCCCTGTCAACCGCCTCATTGGCAATCTCGACCCGTGCGAGGTGGTGGCGTCGCCGCCTCTGGGAGCGGTCGATCGAGGGGCCCCACGATTCAACCGGCCTCCGCGCGGTGCACGATCGTCCCCGCCGCGACCGTGGCGAGCACCGTTGGCGACCCGCTGGCCAATGAGTCGTCGAGCGGGTCGGTCAGGACCACGAGGTCGGCAGGGCCACCACGCGTGACGACCCGCCGACGGCGCGGTCGTTCGCCTTCGCCGCAAAAGAGCGCGACGGCCCGTCGCGCCGCAATCCGCTCGCCCGGCCCGATCAACCGCCCCGCGGCCGTCCGCCGGGAGGCGGCGGACTGGATGACGGACCAGGGATCGTCGGGCCCGAACGGTGCATCGGTGCTCAGTGCGATTGGGATTCCGGCGTCGAGCAATGACCCCAGCCTCCACAGGTCGCGACCGTCTTCGGCAGCCACGTCGGCCAGGTAGCGGTCACCGCGTTGGTGGAGGAACCCGGGCTGGGTGACCACGATGAGGCCGAGCCGCCGCAACGTTGGAACCAGGTCCAAGCCGATAAGCGACCCGTGCTCGATTCGATCGCCCGGCACCGCCCCTGCTTCCGAGAAAGCGGCCACCGCGAGAGCGCCCTGGGTCCTCGTCACGCAGTGGACCGCAACCGGCCGGCCCGACGAGTGGGCACGGCCGATAAGGGTGACCAACTCGTCGAAGGTCGGCAGGCGTTCGTCGTCGAGCATGACCTTGACCGGTCCCGGGGTGATCGTCGCGGGCCACCCGGGGGCGGCCGACGCACTGGTGGAGGGTCCCGATCCATCAGGACCCAGGGCGTCCCGTCCGACCATGAGATGGAGGCGCTGGAGGATCAGGCCGCTGGTGCGGGCATCGATCAGGGCAGCGAGCGAAGCGTGATCCTGGTCGGGCGTCGCGTCGGTCAAACCGGTGACCCCGAGTGAGGCGGCTCTCCGGCTGATTGCCGCGAGGTCGGGGGTTTGACTACACCCAAAGGTGGCCAGCCGCTCGCGCAACCACGTATCGCCTCGCCAGACGCGCCCGGTTGGGCGGCCCGTGGTGTCGAGCTCGAGGGGCGTCGACGCGTCGGCAGGGGGCGGGTCGAGCCCCAGCCTTTCCAAAGCCAGGGAGTTCAAGACCCACAGCGCCCCGCTGCGATGCTGGATCCGAGCCGGGCGGTCCGGAAGGAGCCGATCGAGCGTCTCGCGATCAAGAAGGCCTGCGGCCGATTCGTGGTAGCCGATCGCGCGGATCCAGGTGCCGGGTGCACCGGGAGCCGCCCGGAGGCACCTAGCGAGGCTGTCGGCGGAGTCAACCGCCGGCGGCGCTACATCGACCGACTCCGCCGCGGCCGCCCACGCCCACAGGTGCACGTGATGGTCATGAAGCCCGGGAAGGATCGGCCCGCCTCGGCCGTCGACCGTCTCGTCGCCCGGCCGTGGCGCGATGTGGGGTCCGATTTCGTCAATGCGATCGCCGACGGTCCGCACGTCGACGATCTCGCCACCGATCACGTCCGGCACGCTCCCGGGCGTGACGGGATCCACGACGACCCGACGGATCAGGACGGCCAAATCGGCTCCAGTGCCTCCCTCGATTCGCATGCACCGGCCCGGGCGACCGCTGCCGCGGCGCCGGCAAGGGCCAGGTCGATCAGATGACCGCCGCCGGCTGCGAGCGAACGAAGCACCGCCGCCGCTCCGAACAACCCGGTCACGGGGTCGGCGACGGCGTCGCCGCAGAAGACGGGCTCCCCGTCGTTGGTCGTGGCCGTGAGGCCACCGGCCACCGCTGCGTCATCCCCGAAGGCGATCCAGTTGGCCCCCGGTCCACGGCGCCCGTACCCGGTGATGCTTAACCAGACGCGCCCGGACTTGGGTTGAACCTGGTCGGGCCCCGAGCCGAGTTGCTCGAGGGCCCGGGGGCGAGATGCCTCGATCACCACGTCGGCAGCCTCGATCAGCTCGTGCAGCTGGGCTATGCCGAGGGCCGTGGACAAGTCGACCACGACGTTGGACTGTTCGGCCGGATGGAGATAGCGGTAGAAACCGGGCGTCTCCCGTGCTCCATCCGGCCGCGCAACCGACTCGACCTTGGTCACAGCGGCGCCGGCGTCCGACAGGATCCGTGCGGTGAGGGGCCCCGCCCACAGGGACGAGAGGTCGACCACTCGTAGTTCTGACAGGTCGGGCGCGTCGCGCGATGGCCATCGTCGGGTTGCCGACAGCGGGACCGGGGTGTCAGGTGCGATCGAATCGAACTGAGCTGCGGCCATGTCCAAGAGGCGGGCCCGCCGCACCGCGTCGGCCCCGGGCCGAGCCGCGACCCAACAGCCCAATGTCGCCCAGTGGTCCTCGGCAACGGGGCCCTCCACGAGTGCCGGCAACACCTCGAGGTCCCACGGTCGGGCCAAGCTGATGGCGATCCATCCGTCGCCGCTGCGGAGGATCCGGCAGGCGCCGCTCGCCGAGCTGCGCCCCCTCGGCCGCCCTCCGAGGAGTCGGCCACGGACCGTCAGTTCGTGATGCCAGTCGAGTCTCCCTGCTCGGCCGGCTGGCGCGGATCGGCCGTCGATCTCATCGGCGAGTGTCTGTAGAAGGCGAGCCTGCGGGTCGGCCAGTGTGGGTTCGCCCGAGGAACCGGCATCGATCCGTCCAACGGGCATGGCGGCGACGCTAATGGCCGGTTCCGAAAATGAGCGACCGCATACGGAGTGGGCGGTTCGTCGAGCCCTCGCCGTAGGCTCGGCAAACCATGAACGAGCGGTTGACCAGTGATCCCGGATCGGACGACCCGCCTTCACTTGGCCTGGCGCGGTTGCCGGCCGACCAGGCCGCGCTGGTGGTCATCGACCTGGACGCTCCGCGATCGACGGCATTGGAGCGCCTGCCGGTCGCCTTCGCCGGAGTGGTGATCGGTTTATCGCGCACCGGGTCCACGGAGTCGAGATCGGATATATCGGCTGGTGTCGATATTGTGCTCGTGCCCGAAGACGTGGCCCGGCTCGGGCCACGTCTTCGCGTTGGGTGGGTGGCTGTTGCCGATCTCGATGCCGAGCTGTCGCGGGTCGACGAGGCGTTGAAGAGGTCACCGATCGCGACCGTCACGCTCATGCAGGTCCTGCGAGCCGGGTCCGCTGAGTCCATCGAACGCGACCTTTTCGTCGAGTCACTCGCCTACAGCGCGCTTCAGGCGGGCGTCGAGCACCTCAGTTGGCTGGGCTCCAAGCCGACCGGCCGCGACCACGGGGCGCAGATCGGCTCACCGGTCGTGCTTGAACGCGACGGTGCGGTGCTGACCATCACCTTGAACCGTCCGCAGGTTCGCAATGCCTTTGATGTTGGGGTGCGTGATGGGCTGCAGGAGGCCCTTGAGCTTGTCGCGTTGGACCCGAGCATCGAGTCTGCGAGGCTCCTTGGCGCCGGCTCCGACTTCTGCAGTGGCGGTGACCTCGACGAGTTCGGGACCGGGCCCGGGCCGACGGCGTCCCATTTGATCCGGACCACCCGCAGCCCGGCGCTCTTGCTTTCGCGCGTGGCGTCCCGGGTCACCGTCGAGATCCATGGCGCCTGCGTCGGCGCCGGTATCGAGATAGCCGCGCTGGCCGGCCGCGTCGTCGCGACGACCGACACCAGAGTCCGGCTGCCCGAGGTTGGGATGGGCCTTATCCCCGGGGCCGGGGGAACGGCCAGCCTGCCGCGGCGGATCGGACGACATCGGACGGCGTGGCTGGGTCTCGGCGGTGGGTGGCTCGACGCGGCGACCGCGTTCGCGTGGGGTCTGGTCGACGAGGTCCGCGACCCCGAACCTTGAACCATCGCCGGGGTCGGATATCGAGTACGGCTCGACGCTCCCAGAATCGTGCGTCGCTCAACTCGGTATAGTTACCGACCGGAGTCAAGGTTCCTCGCGGGAGTGTCCCGGCGAGAGGCAGAGCCGGGTTCGACTTGCGTCGGCGAAGGACCAGGAGCGTGTGCATGGCGGATCAGATCCCGCTGGTCGACTATCTGGTGTTGGGCGACAACCCGCATCTCGTAGCGCGGGAATGCGAGCAGTGCGGATCCCGCTATTTCGGGCGCCGCAATGCGTGCGCCGGCTGCTTCGGGACCGAGTTCAAGACGGTGCGGATTCCTGACGAGGGAACCCTCGAGACCTTCACCATTGTCGCCCAGGCCGCACCGGGCATCCCGGTCCCGTTCGTTTCGGGAGTCATCGACGTTGACGGCACAGCCGTGCGGGCCAACGTTGTCAACGTCGAACCGAATCCCGACAAGGTCACCATGGGCATGAAGCTTCGACTGACCACGTTTCCGATCGGCGTCGACGAGGCTGGCGTGGAGGCGATCAGTTTCGGATACGAGCCGGTCGGCTGATTCCCGACCTGAGAGGAATGCGATGAGTGAGGACATCTGGATCCTGGGCATCCACATGACCAAGTTCGGGAAACATCCGGACAAGGACACCTTGGACCTGGCTTCCGAGGCCGTGATGGGCGCACTGGCAGACGGCGGTGTGACGATGAAGGACATCGGCGTCATGGGGGCCGGGAACCTCATGGGAGGGGCCGGGGGGATCGGCCAGCAGCTCCAGAAGCAGGTCGGACAGACCGGGATCCCCGTCTACAACGTGGCCAATGCCTGCGCCACCGGCGCCACCGCGCTGCGCGTTGCCGCGATGGCGGTGAAGGCGGGAGAGGTCGACTGCGGCCTAGCCGTGGGCGTCGAGAAGCTGGCCGGAGCCGGGCTGTTGGCCGGCGGATCCCGGGCCGACAATTCGAAGAACTGGACGCCCCAGGGCCGCCAAGGGGCGGTCGCGGCCCTGGACGGACGGGTCGGGACCGACACGATGCCTGGGGTGTTTGCCCAGATCGGCATGGAGTACGGGCACCGCTACGGAGGAACGTCCTTCGAGCTCTTCGCACGGATCAGCGAGAAGAACCACTCACATTCGACCCTCAATCCGTTGGCCTCTTACCAGAAGAAAATGAGTCTGAAAGAGATCATGGGCGACGTCATGATCGCGTACCCGAACACCCGGCCGATGTGCTCGGCGAACTGCGACGGTGCGGCGGCGGCGGTGGTGGTGAGCGACTCGAAGCTGAAGAAGCTCTCGGCTGAGCAACGGCGCCGGGCCGTCAAGATCTCGGCGTCGATCCTGACAACGGACCCGTGGGAGGACGCCTGCCAGGTCTTGCCCAACGTCAACACGCTGACCCGCAACGCGGCCCGCCAGGCCTACGAGCAGGCGTCGGTCGGTCCCGAGGACCTCGACCTGGTCGAGCTGCACGACTGCTTCGCGACGGCAGAGCTGGTGCACTACGACAACTTGATGCTGTGCGAAGAGGGCGGCGCGGTGGACTTCTTCAACAGCGGCGCGCCGTGGCGTGACGGCAAGACGCCGGTCAATGTCTCCGGCGGGCTCGAGTCCAAGGGCCATCCAATCTCGGCAACCGGGATCGCCAATATCTGGGAGGTGTGCACCCACCTGCGCGGTGAGGGGGGTGCGCGCCAGATCGAAGGGGCCAAGGTCGGCTTGGCACACGTGATCGGCCTCGGCAACGCGTGCGGTGTCCACATCCTCGAGAAGGCGGCATAACCGGCAGCGAACAGCGAAGGTTCCGAACCAACAACCTGCGAGCTCTATTCGAGTTCGCTAAGTAGCTCGGCTAACACTTGTCGGCGGAGAAGCTTGCCGGTTTCCGTTCGCGGCAGTGCCTGGCGGATTACGACGCGCTCGGCCGTCTTCGAAGTGCGGAGGTGCCGACGGGTCCACTCGGAGAGTTCCTGGGGCTCAACGGACATGCCGTCCCGAAGCACGACGGCCGCAGTGATCCGTTGCCCCCACTCTTCGTCGGGCAGGCCGACGACCGCCACGTCCATGACCGCCGGATGCCGCATCAGCACCTCTTCGATCTCGGCCGGCGCAATATTCTCGCCGCCTCGGATGATGGTGTCGTCGGTGCGGCCCTCAACGAACAAGTACCCCTCTTCGTCGATCCATCCGGCATCGCGGGTCGGGAACCATCCTTGTTCGTCGCGTGGAGAACGCCCGTCGGCGTAGAGACCCGAAACCTGTTCGCCTCGGACCCAGATCTCACCGTGCGAGTTGGGCGGTACCGGATCGATGCCATCTCGGATCTCTATCTCGACTCCAGGCAGGACCCGTCCGACCGATGAGAGCCGTTGCCTGGCCATCGGGTCGTTGCTCTCGAGCGCGAGACGGTGGTCCTCCGGTCCGAGGACAGCGATCGACGAGCTCGTCTCGGTGAGCCCGTAGGCGTTTACGAAACCCGTGTGGGGAAACAGGCGCAGCGCCCGTTCCAAGACCGTTTGGGGCATCCGCGCGCCGCCGTAACTGATCGTTCGGAGGGTGGCGGTGGCGTCGGTGGCACCGTCCATCGCCTCGGCTATCCGGGCCAACATGGTTGGCACGACCATGGCCTGGGTGACGCCTTCTCGCTTCACCGTGTCCAACCAGGTCTTGGGCTCGAACGTCGGAAGGTAGATGATTCGTCGCCCCGCGAAGACGTTCGAGAGCAGATTGGCCACCCCCGCGATGTGATACGGCGGCACGCTGACGAGCGCTGTCTCGTCTTCGTCGGCCGATGCGAACTCGACGGAACCGAGTATGTAGGCAGCCAGATGTCGGTGCTCGAGGACAGCGGCTTTGGGTTCGGCCGTGGTGCCGCTCGTGAAGAGCTCGACGGCGAAGCGCTCCGGGACTTCGGCCACACTGTCGGGTGTCGGCGACGGCCCATCGATGATCGAGCACCACTCATCGGTGGTGATGACCGTGCGTCCCGGCCGAGTGAGCTCGGCCTGGAAGCCCGGCTCGCTGATGATGACAGCGGGACCCGCTTGCTCGATGAGGCGATGTAGCTGGTCGATGGCCAGTCGGTAGTTGAGCGGAACGAAGGGCACGTCGGCCCAGTTGGAAGCGAAAAAGGCACTGACGAAGGCGTGCCCGCTCGGTCCGACGAAGATGGTTTTGCCGCTCGCTTCCCTGTGCAGGAACGCCCCGCCCGTCCCGGCCTGCTTGCGAAGATTGGCGTAGGTGGGTCCCTGCCCTCGATGTCCGAGAGCTTGGCGCTCGCCGAGCGCCGAAGCCGTCATGTCGAGGATCGTCAGGAGGTTCACAGAAGCGGCGCTCCTTGGCCGGGCACCGGCTCCGCACCCGCGACTGCAGCCTCAGCCTGCTCTTCTGTCGGCCATTGGGCCAGCATTGCGCGCCTCTTCACGGTCACATTTGTACAGGATTGCTTGGGCTGACGACAGTTCGGGGCCATCGTACGCCGACCCCCGGTGAGCCTCGAGTGTGGCTTCGTTTCGGACAGTCCCGCGCGTTGGTCGAACCACGAAGGGCAGTCCGTCGATCATGAGGCCTGCCTGTATCTCGATCAATCTCGAATCGACATCCATCGTGAAGGGAGAGTGCCGACACTCCTCGAGACCGACATGATCGATCGAAGGGCGGCTGGCTCGGGAGCTGGACTGGCCCTCGGACCGTGCGTGTGCTCCTACCGGATTCTGAGATCCGATAGCTTGTGTCAGCTCGGACGGAAGTCTGTACTCGCCCCGTTACCGCGGGGTCACCGAGTGAGGACAGGATCTCGGAAGCCGAAGGAGAAGGAGCTCGACGTGCAACTTACGGCCGGCTCGCGTTGGCGAAGCGTGGTGGACACGACTGAGGTCGTCGTCGTCAAGGCTCCCAAGGACGACGTCGATCTTCGGTGCGGTGGTCATGCGATGGTGGCCTTCGGATCCGAAGGTGAAGCGTCGGGAACGATGGACCCGTCGCAGAATGCTGGCACTCAGTTGGGAAAGCGCTACTGCGATGAAGGCCAGGATCTCGAGGTCCTTTGCACGAAGCCGGGCGAAGGGACGCTCTCTCTTGCCGGCCAAGCGTTGAACCTAAAGAGCGCCAAGCCACTGCCATCGTCGGACTGAGCGGCTCCGGGCTCACCAAAGAGCTCGGGCACCGTCCCGTTCGTCGGCAAGTACCCGTGCGGTCAAAAGTGGACTTCGGCGGAGTGTGCCTCAGTCCTCTCGTGGTCACTGCTCGCGTACAGAAGCAAACGCGCGGAGCTCACGGGCGACGTCGGGCCCCGACGGTGTGTAGATGATCTCGTGGAACCCGGTGTCGGCCAGACCAGCGAGCTGCCGGCCGACGTCAGCGGCGCCGCCGACCAACGTGTTCACGTCTATGTGCTCGAGGAGCTCTCTGTCGCGATCGGGGAGATGGGTGACGTGGCCTTCAAAGGTCAACAAGTGCCGCTCTCCCTCCGGGGCGAGCGCTTCGAGTGCCTTTCGCCAAGCCTGCCCACCCGGTTTGGCGTCGACCGCCTCGGCGCCACCACCCGAGTAGGCCGTGTGCCAGCCGACGACCCGCCACGGCCCGATTGCCTCTCGGACGCGGTCGGACCCCCGGTCTTCGCCGGGATCGAGCACGGTGCCCGAAGCGATCGTCGCGGTGGGCAGTGTGGCGTGAGGAGGGCCGATGACCCCGTCGGCGACGTCACCGGCCAAGGCTGCGCCTCGGGGTCCGAGAACGCTGAGCCAAAGCGGTACCTCGATGGGCCGCGGCTCGGAAATCCCGTCCGCATGCAGCATCCGGGCGGGTTTCCCGTCCAGGATCACGGTTTGTCCCGCCAAGAGCTTCCGAACAGCGCCGAAGTAATCGGCGAGGGCGTTGATCGTCATGGGCGATTGGCCCATCGCGAAGCGAGAGGTGAAGCCCGTGCCGAAGCACGCCCGGAAACGGCCACCCGAGATTCGGGCGATGGTCGCTATGCCCGAGGCCATGGCCATCACCGACCGCTGTTGCGGAATGAGAACGGCGGTTCCGAGGCCGATCCGCGTGGTCCGCTCGGCGGCCAACGCCAGGTGGACGAACGAATCCTCCCAGAGTGGTGCCGAATCGAAGACCCATGCCCGGGTGTAGCCGAGCTCTTCGGCCAACTCGACAAGGGCGGCAAAGTCGGGGCCCGGCGGCAGCCCACAAGACAGTTCGAAGTTAGCCATGTTGCCGCTCCACGATGCATCGGATCGCACGCGATTGCCACACCAGGGAGGTCGGCACAATCGGTGACGGTAATGGAAAACAATGCTTCCTGGCCATGGGAATTGGACTGGACCCCGGAGGAGAAGATGACGCCGGAGCCACGCTACGGTCTGGCCCTGGACATCAGCGGCCCACGGAACGGAGGAGACCGATGCCGAAGGGCTATGTCATTTTGACCGAGGTGATCCGGGACCCCGAAGGCATGCAGGCCTACAGCCGAGCGGCCGGGCCGTCGATCCGGGAGAGCCAAGCGAAGGTCCTCGTCGTTGATAGGCAGCCCGACCTCCTCGAAGGCGAATGGCCGGCAACACAGACCGTCGTTCTCGAGTTTGCGTCGGTCGAAGCGGCGCGCACCTGGTACATGTCGGACACATACCAGGCGGCAGCCAAGATTCGACATGACGCCGCCGTGAGCAACGTCGTCATCGTGTCTGGTTTTGACGCCGACGTTGGATGAACAACCGGCCGGACACCCGTTGCCGAACTCAAGAAAGCCCTTCACCCACACGAAAGGGTGAACCTTTTGAACAGGGCGTAGATGGGCCGGTGAACGGCGGAAACCGGGTTCACAGGACAAGGTTCAGCCGTTCGCCTTGACGACGATCTGCCCAGCCGGGCGACTCAGCTGGACATCGGCTCGCCGTGGCACAATATGCCAAGGGGAGGGATCGATGCCTGAATTGAGCCGAGCGACAGTCACCGGACCGGTGACCGGTGGAACACACGGGTGGGCATTCGGCACACCCGTGACCGACCTGGCCGCCCACGGCTACCGGGAGGACGAGTTCTTCCTGGAGGGCCACGCGACCCGTTACTTACCCGTGCCCGGCACCGAGCTCGGATGGGACGGGCGCTGGCAGGTGGAATCGATCGAGAGCGCGCCGTTCAAGACCCGCATGGTCGTCGTGCGGCCCGTGGACCCCGCCGCGTTCAGCGGCACCGTCCTGATGGCCTGGAACAACGTGACCGCCGGCTATGACAACTTCGGTGGCGGCGACAGCCCGGTGCTCTTCGACAATGGCGGCGCCTTCGTCGCCGTCAGCGCGCAACGGGTCGGAGTCCACGGGTTCCCCGAACATCCGATGGGCCTCATTGGCTGGGATCGGGATCGGTACGGATCGCTGGCCATCCCGAGCGATGACTTCTCCTTCGACATCTTCACCCAGGCGGCGCAAGCGATCTTGGGCGGCGCGGCTGACGGCGGCGTCGATCCCCTGGGGGGACTTGAGGTTCGCCGGATCATCGCTCAGGGAGCATCGCAGTCGGCGGGACGGCTCTCGGCCTACCTGAACGCCGTGCAACCGCTGGCCGGGGTTATCGACGGCTTCATGCTCACGTTGTACTTCGGCTCTGGGTCGCCCCTCGAGGTCGGCGAGGGCTTCGTCGCCGTGCCCGCCCCGGGTACCGAAGAGGCGAGGCGACGTCCCCCCTTGATCGGCACCCACCTGTTGCGCGACGACCTCGACGTGCCTGTGATGGTGGTGAACTCGGAGTGCGAGACGGAACCTTGTTACGGGGTCCGGCAGCCCGACACCGAGCGTTTCCGGTACTGGGAGGCGGCGGGGACCTCCCACATATCGCGGCAGGCGATGGCTTCTGTCGGGCCCCGCTATCAACGTGACTTCGGGTTCGTTCCGCCCGATCAGCCGGGCGTCAACGAGGTGCCGATGAACCCCGTCGTCGACGCGGCTCTGCACCACATGCTGGCCTGGGTGGAGCGCGGCGAGGTTCCACCGAGCCAGCCCCGTATCGAGTTCACGGGCGAACCCCCTGAGATCAGCCGCGACGAGCACGGGATCGCTCGTGGCGGGATCCGACTACCCCAGGTGGAGGTCCCGATCGCCCATAACAGCGCGATCCCGCTGACCCCCGATTTCATTAGCCGCCTCGGGGGAACTTGTGCGCCGTTCCCACCCGAGAAGCTGCAGGCGCTCTACGGGAGCCAGGCGAACTATCTGAAGCTCTTCGAACAGGCGGCACGCGCGGTGGAAACCACCGGCGCAATCCTGCCGAGCGATGCCGACGCGCTCATAGCCGAGGCGGCAGCGCGCCCTGAACTCCAGCACTGAACCGTGTCTTCATCGCCGGTCCCAACCGACAGAGGCTGAGCAACATGGATGACGAAGGAGTCCTCGACCAGTGGGCAGCCGAGTGGCTCGCCGCGAACCCGTACATCAGCGCGCCGCTCGAGGAGTTGATGCCAGAGGTGCTCGAGCTAGGTCGAAGCCCGGTCGGTGCACCCCCGACCCGTGAGATCGCCACGGTGACCGACGAGGTCGTGAACGGCGTCCCGATCCGGGTCTACCAGGGCGACGGGCCCCCCACCGGGCTCGTCGTCTACTTCCACGGCGGCGGCTTCGTGATCGGAAGCATCGGGCTCATGGACAACGTCGCTCGTGAGTTGGCCCACGGTTCGGGGGCTGTGGTCGTGTCGGTCGAGTATCGCCTCGCTCCCGAGCATCCCTATCCCGCCGCACTCGATGATTGCGAGACCGTGACCCGATGGGCCCTCGCCAACGCGGGGCGATTCGGCCTGTCGCCGGCGGCCGTGGCGATCGCAGGGGAGAGCGCCGGCGGCAACCTGTCTGCCGGCCTGGCCCTCCGGTTGCGAGAAGCCGGCGATGTGTCGCTCGCTGGCCAGGTTCTGATCTATCCGGCCGTCGCGGGGTCCATCGGGACTTTCCCATCACGGGAGGCCTTCGACGGCGTGGTCTTGAACCGCGCCACAACCACGTTGTACTGGCAGGCCTACTGTGGCGGGCAGGACCTCAGCGGCGATCCCTTCGCTGCCCCGTTGTGGGCCGACTCACTGAAGGGCCTGCCGCCCGCTCTCGTGGTGCTCGGCGGATGTGACGTCCTGCGGGACGAGGGGCGGGCCTACGCGAACAGACTGCGCGATGAGGGCGTCGACGTCGAAGAGGTCAGCTACCCCGGTCAGCCGCACGGCTTCATGAATCTCGCCTTCCCGGCAGCCGAACCGGCATTTGCGCGCATCGGCGATTGGCTCCGTTCGACGCTGGCGTCGGTGGGACCCGAGTCAGGGGAGCGCTGACTCGGTCCGTCGGGTCTCTCGTGCTCCTCGCCGCCGGGTTTGGCGATTAGATCGTAGGACGAGGGTTTTCGCGCGACAAGGTGGAAAGGCGCCGCCTAGACCCGCGATGTCGGAAGCAGCAGACGCGACACGCCGTCCCGGCCGTGGCCGATGGAGTGGACGGCTGGGCGTAGCTCGGTGCCGGTGCCCGGGTTCTCGTCGGTTCCGAGGTTCCGGGCGTATCGGGGGTGCGTGCCCCCTGCGATGAGCAGCCGTATGCGGGAGCCTGCCACAAACCGGTGGGCGATCTCTCGGAGCGTCACCGTGACGAGCCCCCCCGTCCTCGCCGGATCAAGCCGCAGATAGCCCTCGGTGACATTGTGCGACCGGCCGTGGCCGTCGACTTCCGAGACGCGCACGAACAAGTCGGCGTGGCGGTTGTCGCACTGGTGCGCCAGTTCGACCACGGGCGGGCCGAGGACCTCGATCGGAGCCTCGAGGACCGTGCCGGTGAAGCTCAACACGTCCGAGCGCTGCGAGAGTGCGGTGTCGTCGACCACACAGCGGCCCGTGAGCACAGGCCCGCCGATCGTGGGTGTCGGATGGGCTGGGTTGAAGGTGAATGTGGACGGCGCCGCATCGGCCGGCGGAGCCGCATCGGACAAGCTGTGGTCGGGGTGAAGGTACAAGGTCTGCCGGTCGGTCTCGGGGGGCCAGCTGGACAGGTCCCGCCACTCTTTCGCCCCCGTCACGAAGACATGGACAGGGGTCGGCCGTCGTCGCCCACCCCTCTTGGCCAGGTGTTCCTCGAGCCAGTCGAACGTCTCTTGCGTGGTGATCGAGATGCCCTTGGTGCCGACCTGGATGTGCGACCACGGGCCGATCGTCATGGCGACATCGAGCCCGCGGTCATGGAGCCGGCGGTATTGGTGGATCGTCTGCTCGAGAAAGATGTCCTGCCAGCCCCCGAGGAGGAGCACGGGGACCTCGATGCGGTCCAGGGCCACCCCGTGCCTCATCGGCGCCCAGAACGGATCCTCGAGGTCCGGCCGGGAGACCCACTCGGTGTACCAGGGCGCACGGCCTTCGAGGAGGCTTTGGGCCGCCCCGACGAGCGGCAACTCGTCGAGTGCGGAGCGGACCCGCCGGGCGTTGGTGGCCAGTGCCATGCGGAGCGCGCCCACAACCGGTCCGGTGTCCTCCTGATGGACGACCTGGTTGGTCCAGCCGAGGAAATCGAGCTTGAACGCCCCGGTTCCCCATGCGTGCTCGCCGAAATCGTGAGGCCCGACCGAGACGACGGCGGCGACAAGCTCGGCTGGTGGGTCGGCGAGGAGCGCCCACTGGGTGTATCCGAGATAGGAGCCGCCCAAGGTGGCGAAGGTACCGGTGAACCAGGGCTGGGCGACCATCCAGGCGACGACGTCGTGGCCGTCGTCGGCCTCGGTGCGCATCGGATAGAAGTCCCCGCCCGAGCCGAACGTGCCTCTGCTGCTGACGAACAGGCAGTTGTACCCGCGGGCTGCGAAGACTCGTGCCATGGGGAAGGCGAGGGGCAGGGACCGCCCGTAGGGCCCGCGAACCAACAGGGTGCCCACCGCGCTCGAGGTCGGCCTATACAAGTCTGCGGCGAGCTCCAGCCCGTCTCGCGTCGCAACTCGGACGTTGCGAGTCACCGTGAAATCGGTGGTGGCGGGGGCGAGGCCCAGCTTCCGGGTGAGGCGGTCTTCGATCGCTCGACCGACGGTCGAGCGACGTTTCCCCGCCGATAGCGACGACGTGGTGGTCATGAGGCTTCGTTCCCCCGCTCGGACGACTGTGTTACCGGGCGGCCCGCATCGAGAGGAGTTGCGTGCCGAAGGGTGATCCCGGGAGCTGAGGGCTCACCCTATATCGACCCGGCCGGCGGCGGTCGGGTGTTTCGGGCCGGCAGCGGTCTCGGCCGTGGTGTCGTAAAGGCGCCGCGCAGTCGTTGTTGTCGCAGGTGCGGCCCAATCCCCGTATCGTTGGCGCGCTCGGCGCCGTTTGCGCATGCGGGCATCGGTCGCCGTTGGGCGGACGGGCTCAGGGTATTGGGAAGGGATCGCAGCGGTGTCGACATTCGTCCTTGTTCACGGTGGGGGGCACGGCGGCTGGTGCTACCGGAGCGTGGCCCGGATCCTGCGTTCTCAAGGGCACGAGGTGTACGCGCCCTCGATGACCGGCCTCGGCGAGCGGTCGCACCTGTTGCGGCCCGACATCGACCTCGACATGCACATCCACGACATCGTGGCCGTCCTCCATTACGAGGACCTGCGCGACGTGATCCTGGTAGGCCACAGCTACGGCGGGATGGTCATCACCGGAGTTGCCGACCGGACGACCGATCGCGTCGGCCGCCTCGTGTACCTGGATGCCGCCACGCCGGTCAATGGTCAGTCGTTGTTGGACGTCGCAGGCCCCATCATCGAGGCGACCCGCCCGCTCGGCAAGGTGGTCGACGGGGTCGAGCTGGTGCTTCTACCGGGCGCCGAAGCGGGTCGCTTTTACGGCGTGGAGGATCCCGTGGATCTCGCCTGGATGGACGGTCGGCTGGCCGGCCACCCCTGGAAGTGTTTCGAACAGCGTCTCGAGCTGACCAACGAGGACGCGCTCTGGGCGATCCCGCAGTACCACATCGTCTGCACCTCGACCCTGGCCACCCGGGATCCCGAGCAGATGGCCACGGCTCGCGCCGAGGGCCGCCTGTGGGACATCGACACCGGGCACGACCTCATGATCACCGAGCCGGAGCGGGTCGCCGCGGCCCTGAGCGAGGTCGCCGCCGCCTGACGCGGATGACCCTGGTTCATCGCATCGGCGCGACCTGTCGGCGTCGTCGTCGGACTGGGTCGAGAGGTCAGGCCAACCTCAGACCGGATAGCCGTCGGGTCCCAGGTAGTCCTCGGTGACGATGCCGACTTCCTGGAGGTGCCGGTACTCCTGGTCGGTGAGCCCGAGCAGCGTGCGGTACACGTATTCGTTGTCCTCGCCCAGGGTGGGGGAGCCCCGGTCCCATCGCTGGGGGATGCCCCGGAAGGCGTTACCGATGTGCAGATGCGTTCCCACGTCGGCCGAGGTCAGGGGACGTACCCACTCGCGGGCGGCCACGTTGGGGTCGGCGACCACGAGCTCCTCGTTGAAGAGCGGAGACGCGGCCACACCGGCGCGCTGGAGGGCGTGGAAGGCCACCACCACGTCCTGCCCGGCCGCCCACCCCGAGATGAGCTCGTCGAGGAGGTCGTGGCGCTCGTAGCGCTTCGCGTAGTCAGCGAAGTCCGGGTCCTCGGCCAGCCCCGGCTGCCCGAGCACCGAGGTGAGGCCGATCCAGGCCTCGTCGTCGGTGACCGTGAGGGCCAGCCAGCGGTGATCGCCCCGGCAGCGGTAGATCCCCTGGGGGGCCTGCCGGGGGTCCCGGTTGCCAACCCGCTCGGGTGGCTCGCCCCATTGGGTCTCGACGAGCACGTCTCCCAGCTGGGCCACGATGTTCTCCAGTTGGGAAAGCTCGATCACCTGGCCGCGCCCCGTGGCCTCGCGATAGTGGAGCGCGGCCAAGACGGCGAAGGTCCCCGCTGGACCCGACGACATGTCCATGAAGGTGGACGACGGGGTATCGACGATCTCGCTGTCGTGGTGGCCCAGCAGGCTCACGAGGCCGCTCAACCCATCGAACTGGGCGCCGAAGCCGGTGTACCCGGCCCAATCCCCGGTTAGTCCGGCCGGGGGGAGCCGGATCACGATCATCTGTGGGTTGCGGTCCATCAGCTCGCTCTCGTGGATCCCGAGGCGGTGGAGCGTCGACGGCTTGAGGTTCTCGACGAATACGTCGGACCGCTCGACAAGGCGCATGAAGAGCTCGCGGGCCTCAGGCCGCCGAGGGTCGAGCGTGCACGAGAGCTTGTTGCGGGCCAGCGAGTTGTTCATGGCGTGGCGGTTGTAGGGGCGGTCCGGCCGCCCTGGGAGCCCGGGCCCGTACATCGACACCAGGCTGCCCAGCTGCATGCGGGTCGGGTCGGGCCGGGGGACATACCCCTTGGTCGTCGGCGGGAAGACCGACGGGTTCTCGATCCGGATGACCTCGGCTCCGAGATCGGCGAGCAGAAGGGTCAGGTATGGCCCCGACCAAACGGTTGTGAGATCGAGCACCCGGATGCCGTCGAGGGGCGGCGTGGACGAAGGGGTCACGGTGCGATTCAAAGTGGCCGGGTTAGCCGGACGTGCCGGGAGCGAGCCACCGGAATGTTCGGGGCCACCGAGCTCGGGGCCCGGCCAATGGAGGCGCCACCCACCCTCGGCGTGGCGGTAGGGGGGACCGGCCAACCGGATCGGCCCCGACGGCCCTTCCACCTCCGACCAGAAGCCCCGCTGGTGGAGGTGGTCGACCTCGAGGACCTCGGCCGTCGAGAGGACGTGGGCGAACGGCCACCCGGCCCGCTGGGCCATCGCAGTGAGCTCGGCCCGCGGGTGTGCGAAGAGCCATGGGTAGAGCGCGGCGTCGAGGATCTCCTTGGTTTCTGGACGAACGAATGCGTCGGGCCGGCGGAACGCCTCGTTGAGCGGTTCGTTGTCGAGGACCGACAGCATCTCGGGCAGCTGTTGGGGGGTGGACATCAATGAGACGTATCCGTCGGCACACGGGAAGACCCCGATGGGGATGAGGGTGCCGTCGGCGCTCACCGGGACGTCCTCTTCGGGACCACGGTCCCGGTACTCCCAACCCAAGAACCGAGCGATGCGGAACGGCCCCGATGCGAGCGCCTCCGACGCCGCGCAGTCGATGTGCGCGCCGCGGCCCGTGGCTCGGGCGTAGCGAACTCCGGCCAACGCCCCGCAAGCCATGGTGTGGCCGAGGGTGCTCATGGCCGCGAGCGCGGGGAACTTCACCGGGACAACCTGCGAGCGGCCGAGCGGCAGCACGAGCCAGGCGGCCGCCTGGGCCACCAGATCGGACCAGCGGTAGCCGGCGTAGGGTCCTTCGACGCCAAAGCCACTGACCGACGCGATCACGAGCCTGGGATGACCGGCCCGAATCTCCTCTCGTTGCATGCCGAAGGCGGCGAGGTCGCCTTGGCCAGGGCTCTCGACGATCAGGTCGGCCGATGCGAGCAGTTCGTCGAGCGCCGGACCCGTCGCCCGGTCATCTCCGAGGACGACGGAGCGCTTGTTCGTGCACAGGTGGAGCCAGGCGCCGGGTCGTTGCCGGAGCGCGGCGCCCGTCGGTCGCTCGACCTTCACCACGTGGGCGCCGAGATCCGCGAAGACCTTTCCGCAGTACGCGCCGGCCGGTTCGTCGGACAGCTCGACCACCCGGATGTCGCTCAGGAGCTGGCGCACGGTTTTCCCCCACAGGCGGCGCGGTCCGCCCCCGACGCCGGCGGTATCTCATGTCCCTGGTTGCTCAACGCGCCTCGGTCAGGACGGCCCGAAGTCTCGCACAAGGGAGGCGATCACACGCCGGCGGCACACCGAGCTTGTGTCACTGGATGGACCAATTGGTGGCCTGCCGACGTCTCGTCGAGGCCTGCCACCCGGACGTTCGCGAGGACCCGCACCCTGACGTAGCGCGGTCGCGGGCTCTGACACGGCGCCCGGCACCGGCACGTTCGCGCCCGTTCAGGGCACCGTCGCCTCTCGAGCCTCCCGGCGCATCTCATCGGCATCGGCAGGAAGCAGCCAGCCTTGTGACTCCAGCTCCTCCAATCGATGCTCGAAACGCTCGACGTAGTCGTCGTGATCCCGGTAGAGCTGCTTGAGCGTCTCGGGAGGCAGGGGCTTCTCGATTCCGACGACGCCGAAGGCGGGCATTCCTTGGTCGTCGACTGCCGGGTTGGAGATGTACTTCAGACGGGGCACGTCCATCTGAGGACAGCGAATCCCACCGCGACTGTTTCCGCATTCATCCTTCACGA
The DNA here is from genome assembly GCA_003151235.1 of Acidimicrobiaceae bacterium. Lineage (GTDB taxonomy): Bacteria > Actinomycetota > Acidimicrobiia > Acidimicrobiales > RAAP-2 > Palsa-461. The sequence continues at coordinate 40,959 of PLWZ01000047.1, read as the reverse complement.
AGAGCCCGTCGGGACCGGCTTCTATACGGTCGGCGCGGGGCGGCGACACGCCGTCGTTGACCCACCGCACGAGGTGGTGCATCCCCATGCAGAAGAGCTCGTCGTGGGGCAGGCTGTTCATCGTCGCGTCGGTCGGGACGTTCCCGGCGGTGCCGAGCGGATCGTTCTGCCACATTGCGTTATCGCTGTACGGGGGGTACCGGGTACCCATGTGGGCAACGCCGGCCAGTTCGTAGAGGCGGTAGCGATCGGCGGCGTCGTCGCTGTCGGACCGTCGATAGCCGCGGCCCTCCCTGCCGGGCCGGTGGGGGTTCGAGATGTCACCGTCGCTCAGCACCTGCACGATCGGCACGTCGCACGGCCCGAACTTCACCGACGGTGCACCGCTCGGGAAGAACCCGTGATACACGGGGGAGCCATCTTCGTTGCGCAGCGCATCGTGGCCGTTCAGGATGTAGTCGGTCACGGTCCCGCCCGTCTGCGAGTGACCGGTGAGGATGACATGGCGGACGCCCAGGTCCGAGAAGGGGCCGACCCCGCTGGCAAGCGCAGCACCCACCTGCGCCAGGATCGGCGTCGACTGCTGGTTGACCTTACGCATGTGCTCCATGCGCGCCTGCATCTGGGCAGGGTCCCGGGGGAGAGCGGAGAAGCCGGAACCCTCGGTGGGCGTCGCGTCGGACCAGATATCGAGAGACGCGTACCGTTGCTCGTTGGATGGCTTGACGAAGGCATCGAGCGCGCTCTTCTGCGAGCAGACAGCGGCCCATGCGTGACCTGAACGCAGCTGATACAGCGACGTGTAGATCCAGACCGGTGCCGCACTGGCTGCATGCACCGGCTCGACGATGACGGTGCCGCTGAAGTGGGCCTTGTCCCGCGGGCGTCGCACGAACACCGATGTGGTGTAGGGGTGGCCGTCGACCTCACCGCTCGCAAACCACTCCTCTTCGACATAGTCGAACTCGTCGAGATCACCGCGGTAAGCGCCGGTCGGCACGAAGGGCTCAGACCCCGCTCCAGATGGCGGATTCGTCAATACAGCAGGCGTAACGGTCACGGGACCTCCTCTAAAGTCGATGTTCGACGGTCAATCACGGGGAGCTCGCAGACAAGACGCCCGCGACCTCGAAGCCCACTCGTCGCACGTTCCCCTCGCTCCCGCATGGCAGATTCTGCCACTTGTAGCTCAATTTGCAACCGCTGAGGCCGCCCAAAGGCGTACCGACCCACGATGTTTGTGTCCGACCTCACCCGCTCGGGGCGCATCCGAGCGGCAGGCACTCGCGAGGATGGCCGATCGCGAGCCGACCGGGACCGGCGAAGGCCCCTGGGGTCGCTAGACGATTGATGGCGGAACCGCGGAGGTGATCACTGGCACGGACGGTTGTGATTCCCGGTTCGTCTTTCCACTCCGGGCGATGGCTCGCTCATCGGTGCCGAGATAGCTGGCGATAACCCGAGGGTCGTGTTGGATATCACTGGGCGGCCCCTCCGCGATGATCGCCCCCGTCTCCAGGCAATAGACGCGCTGGCTGATACTCATGACGACGGGCATGTCGTGCTCGATCACAAGCACCGAAGCCTGGAGTTCTCGCTGCACGGCGGTAATCAGGGGTCCGAAGGCCTCGGTCTCTCGCTGCGCGAGTCCGGCGGTCGGTTCGTCGAGACAGAGGACCCTGGCGTTCAGGGCGAGCAGGCCCGCTAACTCGACGACCCTCCTGGTCCCCGTTGAGAGGTCGCTCACAAAGGAGTCCCGGTACTGGGCCAGCCCGAGGAAGGCGACGAGTTCGCCAACTTCGGCGTAGACCTCGCGGCTGTGGCGCCTCGCCCGCGGGAGCGAGAACGCCGTTGAGAGCACCCCGGTGCTGCGCCTCGCCTCGAGCGCAACCAAAAGGGTCTCGCTGACCGTCAGCTCCGGGAACAGCATCGCTGACTGGAAGGTCCGCCCCAGTCCGAGAGCGGCTCGACGGGCCGGGGACTTGTCACCGATCTCGTCCCCAAGGAGTCGCACCGAGCCGTGGCTGGTCACGAAGCCGCCGACGGCGTTCATGAGCGTCGACTTGCCGGCGCCGTTGTTCCCGATGAGACCGACGATCTCCCTGTCACCGACGGTCAACGTGGCCTCGTTGAGGGCAAGATTCCCCCCGAAGTTGACGCTCAGATTTGTCACCGCAAGCGCCGGCTCTCCGGGGCCAAGCTGGGCGGGCTCGGCCCGGCGCACCGCCGCCGGGTACGGGGCTGTTTCGGGTGCGGCCCGCTCGCCCAGTCGACGGTCTGCAAAGTCGACGATGGCGTCGCGGACGCCGCTGACGATCTGGTTGAGCCCGCGCGGGAAGTACAGGAGGATCACCAGCAGGCCGACGCTCGATGTGAGGAGTGCCAGCACCTGGTTGTTAGGGGCGAACGCCGGGATGCCGACGACCCAGATCGCCCCCAAGACCGCCCCGGTGACCGAACCCATCCCGCCGATGACGACCATGGCGACGAGCGACAGCGAGCCGTTTACGAGGAAGAACCCTGCGCCTCCGCCACCGCTCGGCACGAACGGAATGCTGGCGAACGCCCCACTCAACAACGCGCCGCCCAATCCCGCGAGTGCGCCCGCGACGACGAAGGCCCGGACCTTGGTGACTGGCGGAGCGACGGTAAAGGCCGCTGCGGCGATTTCGTTGTCCCGAACGGCCTTGGTGGTCCGGCCGAGGCTGCTCGACCGGAATCGACTCAGCAGCGCAATCACCAGGGCCAGGATCACCAGGACCACGTAGTAGTAGGTGCGGTTGCCCGAGAAAGCCAGGAAGAAGAGATGGCCCGGGCTGTATGGGACGGTGACCCCGTCAGTCGATTCTCCGCTGAAGACGGGCAAGAGGTAGAAGTACTGCTGCGCCGCGAGAGCGAAGGCAAACGTGACCACGGCGAGGTACAGGCCGCGCACCCGCAAGGAGCCGACGCCGACGACCGCAGCCAGAATGGCTGTTGCCGCTGCGGCTACGGCGACCGTGGCCCAGAACGGCACACCCTCGAAGACCAGTCGCGCGGCGAAGAGCGCGCCGAGACCGGCGAACGCCATCTGACCGAGCGACAGCTGGCCCGACCACCCGGTCACGACAGTCAGCGACGAAGCGCAGATGGCATAGGCCAGGACCGCCGCGAAGAGCTGCTGGCTGGAGGGCCGCGTCACGATGATCGGAAGCAGAATGCCGATCAACCCGAGAAGGAGCACGCCACCCTTGTCGAGGTGACGTATCCACCAGATGGATCGGAGCCGCTCGGGGATCGGCCGAGCCTTCGGTGTGAACGCAAAGACCTGGGCTCCACCGCCACGCTCGTTCCGGTAGAAACCCAGTGCGACCAGGATCACGACGAAGAGCAATAGATCGGTGATACCGGGATCCGCGAGAAAGTTGAACGTGACGATGTTCTGGACGATGCCGATCACCACACTGGCAAGGATCGCTCTGCGCACCGACGTCATTCCAGCGATCACGGCAGCGGCAAGGGCTCGAGAGAGCGTCTCGGGACCCAGGTTGGCCACCATTCCGACCGAGCCGGCCTGACCGGCGATGAGGATGATGGACAGCGTCGAGAGGCCGGCGCCCAGCGACCAGACCATGGTCGACACCCACTTCGGACTGACGCTCGAGATCCGGGCCAGCTCCGGGTTGGTGGCACAGGCCTTCACCGTCTTGCCGAGCGTCGTCCGATCGAGGAACCACATCAGGGCGACCAGGCTCAGCGGAACCAGCACCAAGACACTGAGGTCGGAGCCATGAATGCTCACTCCGGCCACGGTCCATGACCCGTTGAAGACCGTCGGATACCGAACGCTCACGTTGCTCGGTGTGGGGATCTCCGCCGCGATCGCCTGGGCCACCTGAGCGATCCCGATCGTCGCCACGAGAATGACGACCTTCGGCGCACGTCGCAGTCGTCGCACGATCGTCGAGTCGACGGCCGCGCCGAACACCAGCCCGATCAAGATGGCGATGATGAACGACGGCCAGAACGGCACGTGGTACTGGATGTTGAGCAGCGCGAGGATCACCGCCCCTACGACGCCCATCCCCCCGACCGCGAAGTTGATGATTCGTGTGGCTCTGTAGACGAGAATGACTCCCACGGCGATGATCGCAATCGCCATTCCCTGCACGACACCATCGAAGACAATCTGGCTATTGATCCACGAGACGGTGGCCAGAGTCATGTGGGCATCTGGCCTCCGAGGAAGACGGCCCGAGCCAGATCGTCGCGTGCCATGAGCTCGTCCATCGGTCCACTGAACCGGACCTGGCCCTTCTCCATAAAGATGGCTCTGTCGGCGATCGCGGCCGCAACGTTCAGCGACTGTTCGACGATGATCAGCGTCACGCCCTCTTCCTTCAGTCGCTCCACCATCGTGATCAACTCTTGGACGATGATTGGGGCGAGCCCGAGCGAGAGTTCGTCGATCATGAGGACCTTGGGATCGTGCAGCAGGGAGATGGCGAGGGCCAGCATCTGTTGCTGACCGCCCGATAGCGTGTCGGCCCGCTTGGTCCTTCGCTGCGCCAACATCGGAAACAGATTGAAGACTCGCTCGATCCGATCGCGGGTGTCGGCGCGATCGGATCGGTAGGCGAAAGCTCCGATCTCGAGGTTCTCGGCGATCGTCATTTCGGGAAAGACGCCCTTCCCCCCAGGCAGGAAGTGGATCCCGAGCCGCGACCGTTGCTCAGGGGACGTGTAGGTGATCGTTCGCCCATCGAGGCGTACGACCCCTCGAGAGGGGGTTTCAAGACCGGCGGCGATACGGAGCGCAGTCGACTTACCCGCACCGTTCGTCCCGAGCAGGGCCAGGACCTCTCCCCGCTTGACTTCGAATGCCAGGTCGAAGAGGACTTGCACGTTTCCATAACTGAAGTCGATCGCGTTCAGCTGGAGAACGGGTATCGAGTCAGGATCGGCTTGTCGACGCTTGTGATCCTCGAGCTCCTCCTGGAGCTCCACGACGACCAAGGAGAGATCGTTGCGCACGAATCTCGAACTCCTGATGATCAGGATGCCACCGAGGAGGATGGAAGGGATCGAGACGAGCAGGATGGCAGTCCGAGGGCCGAACGATGCGTCGAACAGTGCCGACAGTGCTGCCCCACCGGTGGCGCCAATGAAGAAGACGTAGATCGACGAGACCGCGAAGGTGAGGCCTCGGAGCCGGTAGGGAGCGACGGATTGGAGGATCGGGGCGATCATCGAGAACGAGGTCAACAGGAGAACCGCAGTCGGAACGCTGAACACGGCGTACAGCCACACGTTCGGCATGAAGTACTGGATCGGTGTCAGCACGGCCGCGGGCAGGAGGACCTTGCCGATGAGCGCCAGTGCCTTGGCCGGGTCCTGGTGGTACAGGCGGTCGTAGTAACGACCGATAAAGGGCAGCGCGATGAGCACCCCGATCCCACCGATCGTGCCGATCAGTCCGCGCCGAAAGGCATCGAGATGGAAGTGCTGCTTCAGAAATAGGTTGCCCAGGACCGGGCCCGTGAACAGGCCGAACCCGATGGCGGAAAAGGCCACCAGGCAGGCCTTTATGGTGCGGATGCGTGTGATCCGCCCAAACGCGGCCTCCAGCGACGGTGGCACCGGGTCGGGGTCTTCGATGACCTCACCGAGGACGTCCAACTTCTCGAACTGCCCTCTAGGAGGTTCCGGTAGGCCAAAAGCGATGACAGAAACGAGGAGGATCGGGGCCGCGAGCAGGCAGAACGCCCAGCGCCAACCGTTTGCCCCACCGACCGCGGTGGTGATGGATCCGACCAAGAGCGGGCTCAAGGCGCCGGCGGTTCCGGCGCCGATCGCCATCCCCGCACTGATGCGCCCCCGCAGACCGATCGGGTAGGTGTCGGCCAGTAGTGACGTGTGCACCGTCTGGGTGCTCGATTGAGACACGCCTGCCCCAAACCGGGCCAGGAAGAACAAGAAGATGTTCGAAGCGACCCCCGAGGCGAAGACCATGATGCCGAACACGAAGGTGGCGATCCCGACGATCGGCGCCCGCCTAACCCTGTCGGCCAGCCATCCGAGAGGCACGATCCCGAGAACGAGGAACCCTCCGGAGATCCCGCTCACAAAGACGATCACCCCGGAGCTGACGTGAAGCGATGCCTGGATGTTTGGGGCCAGCACCGCGAGGCCGGAGCTCTGAAGGTTGTCGAGTGAGACGATTATCAGCAGGATGGTGAAGGTGCGAAAGCCGACCTTCTGCAGGCCGTCCTTCAGCGAGGTATGTGTTTCCCTGGTGCCTGGGAGGAGATCGTCCGGCAGCAGGACGCCCTCAGCCTGCTCGGCCCGTTGGCGCTCAGATGAGCTGTCTACGACCGCCTGTGCCAGGTCCGAAGTACGCGCATGGTGGGCATCGCTCTCTGCCGTGGACATTGATACCCCTCACTCGCGGAGTCTGACGGGCGCGGCGGTGTGGCGTAGACCTAGACCAGGCTCACTTCGTGACCGGCTTGCTCGCGACGACGATTGCCTTGGTGCTGGGGTCATAGTGAACCATGTACACCGGACCGAGTGCGTAGGGCTGGTTCGGGCCGAACGAGATCGGCGCGCTTGATCCCGGGATCACGACATTTCGGAGCGCGTAACCGGCGTGCATGAAACTGGCCAAGGTCAAGTGCTTGCCTGCGGCCTTTGCGATGTCAGTGAACAGCGCGACGTCGGTGCACGCCTGCTCGATCCCGGTCCAGGTCGCCTCCGAACCCGGAAGCGTCGCGCTGAAGGCGTTGATGTGGTCTGACGGGTAGGCCTTCCGAGCGAGCCTGACGCAACGCTGGGTGCCCGGGTCGGCCCAGATCGTGGCACCACCCGCGAGGGGGCTGGAGGTGACCACGTTGGCCAGGTACTGCGGGTTGTTGCTGCCGCCGACATCTCCGGTGAAGTCGCTTTCGCTGGTCGCCACCCAGGGCGGGTTGTAGCTGCTCTGAATCGCCGAAAGACCCTCCGGCCAGACGGAACTGCCGTAGCCGACCGCTACCACCTCATTGACACCCGAAGCCTGGAAGCGCTGGGCGATCACCGCTAGTTGCTCGTTTTCTGCAGAGAGATCGCCCTGCGGTGCCGAGTCCACCGCGCTTGAAACCACGTTGACGTGAAGTTTCGAGAGCGAGGTCTGGACGATCTTGAGTTCAGTGTCGTCGGTCGTCACCCCGGCAAAGACACCCACCTTCTTGTTCTTGAAGAGGCCCTGCTTCGAATAGATCGACAGTTGCAAGGGGTCATAGATGGAGGCCGGTGGGGCCAGGGCGAAGTTCTGCGCCACCCCGGTTCCCGTAGCGGACGCGAGAAGCCCATTGATTGTTGGCACCCCGGCGGCCAGGTAACACGTGGGTTGAAGCGGAGCAATGACTGCGAAGACCTTGTCGTCCTGGGTGAGTGCGGTGCACGCTGTGGCAGCGGGTGCGGCGCCTGTCGGGTCAACGGCCATGATAAACGGCACGATCTTCCGGCCGTTGATCCCTCCGTGGGCATTGACGTCGGCAATGACCGCCTTGTAGGCGTCGGTCACGTTGCCCCAGTTGATGTTCACGCCGACGGCCTTGACCGCGGCGACATCGACATAAGGAATACCGACGCGGATCGTCGTCGCGGTGACCCCCTGGGTCCCACCTGACGCCGACGCCGGACTCATGCCCAGAGCACCGCTGAGCATTGCGAAGATCACGGTCGCAATCGCGACCCCACTGCGCTTGGTCACTTCCCCACCCCCCGTGGTTACACAACCTGCCGGCGTCGACCTGGGTTGGCAACCGACGACCGAGAGCCATCCCCAAGCCTTGGTCCGACATCGACCTGGCAAGTTCGCAGCATGACACAAAGTGTCACGCTGCGCGCAGCAGGCGTCATTATCTGGCAAGAGGAGATGGCAGCTGCGGGTCGAGGACGACCATCGGAGGGCTTCTCTGGGCGCCTCATTTCGACCCACGGCCGAAACCGATCGGCCCGCGGCTGTCTTTGACGGTCATGGGTCCAACGAACTGCGGCCGAAACGGCGGGAAGGGTTTACGATGTGCCAGTGCTGTCATCCCTTGCCTGGGCAAGACGATTGTGATAGGCAAAACGGCCGTCATCTCGGTCGATGGGCATGTGAAGGCGTCCCGTCGCGAGTACCGCGAGTACATCTCGGAGAAGTATCTGGGACTCTTCGACGAGGAAGTCAAGGCGGCCGAGGAAGCGGAGATCCCCGATGCGGGGAACCTGCATCCCGAGTTGGATCCAGAGGTCCAGTGGGACTCCGATCGTCGCCTCGAGAGCCTCGAAGCCATCGGTGTGGTTGCCGAGGTGCTTTTTCCGAACGGGCAGCCCTTCCAGATCAACCGGCTTGACGACTATCCGCACGCCGCCACCGCGGAGCTTGCCGAGGCGGGCCGGCACGCCTACAACCGGTGGCTCGTGGACTTCTGTGCCCGGGCGCCGGAAAGGCGTCGCGGTCAGATGCAGACGTCGTTCATGGATGTCGAGCAGGCAGTTCGGGACATCCACTGGGCCAAGGAGCACGGCCTGGGCGGGATCATGATGCCGGAGCTCACCCGGGAGAGCAGGTCCCTGGTGGATCCGGCGCTCGATCCGATTTGGGCGGCCTGCCAGGAGACCGGCTTGCCGATCAGCGCCCACGGCGGGGCCAGCCTTCCCGACTACGGCCCGGGCGGATTCGCGGCACTGGTGGCGGCCATGGCCGAGAACGCGTTCTTTTCCAACCGCTCGCTGTGGATGCTGATTTCCGGGGGCGTCTTCGACCGATTCCAAGAGTTGCGGGTGTGCTACGTCGAGACCCAGGCCTACATGATGACTGCCGCACTCCAGCATCTGGACAGCATGGTGAACCCGGCCGGGGACTGGATGGGATTCGCACGGACCAGGAACCGCGAGCAGACGACCGAGCGGTTCGCAAGCGAGTACTTGGGGAAGAACGTTTTCGTCGGGGTCTCTCCGTTCTCATCCGTGCAGATCCCGATGGACGATCTGGTGGGCAAGGATGCTGGGGGTCAACCCCTGCCTGGGGTCCACATAGGATCCGGTGCCGCGATGTTCGGGGTGGACTACCCCCAGTTTGAGTCGATCTTCGATCGCACCATGGGCGCAGTGGCGACACTGGTAGCCACGCCGGGCGTGACGGATGACGATGCTCGGCGGATCCTTCTCGAGAACGCGGCCAAGGTGTATCTCTTCGACGTCTCCGCTCTGCAGCCCCACATCGACCGAGCCGGCTTCGACTTGACCGAGGTTCGTGCGAACGCGGAAGAGCTGAAGAGCAAGATGCCGAAGGAGACCCGAGCCCCACTGATGGGCAGCGCGGCGGCGAGGGCAACCGCCTCCGCATAGTCGAAGAACGCGATCTTTTTAAGAGCAAGCGGTCGGGGAGTCCCGACGGGAGGATAGGCAAGATGGCCAAGACGGCGATCATCTCCATAGACGGACACGTCAAAGGGTCGCGCAGCGGGTACCGCGACTATCTCCCGGCGAAGCATCTCGGGGTCTACGACGAGCAGGTCAAGGCGGCTGAAGAGGCGGGGACGCCTGACGCGGGGAACCTCCATCCCGACTTCGCCCCCGACGTCCAATGGGACTCCGATCTTCGGACCTCTGAACTCGAGAGCATCGGGGTGGTGGCCGAGGTGCTGTTCCCGAACGGCCAGCCGTTCCAGACGAACCGACTGGATGACTTCGCCAACCCGGCCAACATCGAGCTGGGCGAGATCGGACGTCAGGCCTACAACCGCTGGCTGGTTGACTTCTGTGCGAAGTCCCCGGGGCGGCGCCGTGGCCAGATGGTGATGTCCTTCGCAGACATCGATCGGGCGGTCGCGGACGTGTTCTGGGCCAAGGAGCATGGCCTTGGCGGGATCGCGCTGCCGGGGCTCACCCGCGACGGCAAGTTCTACTTCGACTCGGGGCTCGATCCGATTTGGGCGGCTTGCGTCGAGACCGGACTCACAATCAGCCAACACGGTGGCGGGATCGACCCCAATGGACCACGAGGGAGCGGGGACATCCGTGCCACCGCGCCCGGGTTCGGTGCGTTCATGATGCTCTCGACCGAGAACGCGTTCTTCTCGAACCGCTCGCTGTGGATGCTGATCGTTGGGGGTGTGTTCGACCGTTTCCCGGACCTGCGGGCGGCGTGGGTCGAGACCCAGGTCCACCTCATCATCCCCACGATCTCCTATCTGGACAGGGTCTGTGACAGCGACTGGATGGGACAGTTTTCGATCAAACCGACGATCAAGCACAAGCCCAGTGAGTACTTCGGGACCAACATCTTCGTAGGGCTCTCGCCGTTCTCACCCCGCCAGGATCCGACGGGCGACGTGTTGGGCAAGGACGCCGACGGCGAAAGGAAGCCGGGATTCCACATCGGTTCCGTGCCGCTCATGTACGGGGTGGACTTCCCGCACTTCGAGTCGTGCTTCCAGCGCAATATGGGTGAGGTCGCGACCCTGGTCACGACACCGATCATCACTGATGACGAGGCGCACCACATCCTGTTCGACACCGCAGCCGACGTCTACGGTTTCGACGTCGACGCACTCCAACCCGACATCGAGCGTGTCGGCTTCGAGGTGAGCGACATTCAAGCGAGGCCCGACGACTTCAAACGGGACCTACCCGAGTTCAACATCGACCATATAACTCGTGGCATTGGTGGTTTCGGCAGACGTCCCACCGCCGCGACAACCGCGTAGCTCGAACAGCCTTCGCCAGCCCGTGTCTGGGCGACCGTGGAGCCGAGTTACGCGACAACGTCCACGACCTCGACGAGATTCATTGTCCAACCGGCTATGGCGTCCGTAGGTTCGACATGAGAGCCGAGAAGCCATGACCGCGGACCCTGTCCTCACCGGGTTCGCCAGTTCATCGGACGCTGGCTACGGGCCACCGCCGGTCCTGGTTCAAGGTAACCCGGCTGTCCGTGCCATCGTGGTTCGGGGCGTCCTGAGGGAAACCTACGAAACCGGTCGAACCCCCATGGCCGGAGAGAAGGAGTGACGCCGACATGACGACGAGCAGAGAGGTCCATCTGGTCGCGAGGCCAGAGGGTTTGCCCACCGAGGAGGACTTCCAAATCCTTGAAACCGAGGTCGGCGACCCGGCCGAGGGCGAGGTGCTGATCCAGAACCTCTACATGTCGGTCGACCCTGCGATGCGACCGAGGCTGACCGCGGGATACGAGCTCAATCAGGCGATGTCGGGTTCTGCGATCGGACGAGTGGTTGAGTCGCGAGCGGAGGAATTCGCGCCCGGTGACGTCGTCTCAAACCGCCATGGCTTCAAGGAGTTCTTCGTTTCCGGAGCCCGCGGCCTGCGCAAGCTCGAGACGATCCAGGGTCTGCCTCTTACGGTCCACATGCACGCGCTCGGCGGTACCGGGTTCACCGCATACGGCGGGATCCTCCACATCGCCCAGGTGAAGGCGGAGGACAAGGTGTTCGTCTCGACCGCAGCCGGGGCGGTCGGATCGGTGGCCGCCCAGATCGCCAAGCTCAAGGGCTGCTGGGTGGTGGGCTCGACGGGGTCGGACGAGAAGGCCAGGTGGCTCGCGGAAGAGGCTGGCCTTGATGCCGTCGTGAATTACAAGGAGACCCCGATCCGCAAGGGCCTGGGGGAGGTCGCGACCGCTGGGATCGACGTCTACTTCGACAACGTGGGCGGCGATCACCTCGACGCGGCGCTGGCCTGCATGAACGAGCGGGGGCGAGTGGCCGTCTGCGGGATGATCTCGGGGTACAACGAACCGGGGGCGCGCACCACCGTTCGGAACCTGGCCAACATCATCTACGGGCGAATCACCATCCGGGGCTTCACGGTGGCCGACTTCGCCGATCTCCACGCCGAATTCCTGCGAAACATGACCGACTGGTTGCTCCGCGGCGAGATTCGGTATCAAGAGACGATCTTGGAGGGCATCGAGAACGCCCCGAGGGCTCTCATTGGATTGTTCCAGGGTCTCAACGCGGGCAAGATGCTCGTCCAGCTCGGTGAGTGAGGTGGCTGCAGGCGTGAGCCCGTCGAGGATCGCCGTACTGTCGGGGCCGTGAAAGTCGTTACGGGCATCGGGGGATGGCCGAAGCAGGCACCCGGCGCGGCCCGACGGGCCGAAGCGGAGGGCTTCGACATCGTCACGTGTGGGGAGCTCGCCCACGACTCGATGCTCACGATGGCGCTCGCCGCCACGACCACCGAGCGGATCGAGCTCCAGACGTCGGTGACCATGGCGTTTCCCCGCAGCCCGATGATCCTCGCCATGGAGGCCTGGGACATCCAGCACATGTCGGGGGGCAGGTTCAGCCTGGGGCTCGGCAGTCAGGTGAAGGGGCACAACGAGCGGCGATTCGGGGGGACCTGGTCGGCACCGGCTCCGAGGATGCGCGAGTACATCGACATGGTGCGGGCCATCTGGGACTCCTGGCAAAACGGTTCCCAGCCGAACTTCGTGGGCAAGGAGTACCGCTACACGCTGATGAGTCCCAACTTCGATCCGGGTCGACTGGACGTGTCCCAGCCCAAGGTAGGGCTAGCCATGGTGGGACCCGGGATGGCCCGGGTCGGTGGCGAGCGGGCCGACGTGATCATGCCCCACGGCGGCATCATGTCCGACCGGTACATGCGCGAGGTGGTCCTTCCGGCCGTCCGCAAGGGCCTCGTGTCGGCCGGGAGGACCTGGTCGGACCTGGAGATCGCGGCCAGCGGCTACCTCGTCCTCTATGACGACGAGAAGGAAATCGAGGAAAAGATGTTCGGGATGCGCCAAGCGCTTTCCTTCTACGGTTCGACTCGGACCTACCACAAGGTGCTGGAACTCCACGGTCTCGAGGAACTCGGGCAGAAGCTGCATTCGCTGTCGCTTCAGGGACGGTGGGACGAGATGCGCGAAGCCGTTCCTCTCGACGCGGTCGCCGAGCTCTCGCAGACTTGCAAATACGACGACCTCCCGGAGTTCCTGGCCGCCCATCGCGAGTACGCGTCTCGAGTCAGCGTTGCGGTGCCCGTCGGCACCGAGGATGAGCGAGAGCGCGCGACAGACCTCCGGCGACGCGTGCAGCAGGTCGAGACCGCTGGCCTGCCTCGGGGTCTCGAACTGTAGGAGAGGCTCCTGGCTCGCGGTGGAACAAGAACTGTGTGGCATTCATGAACATCGTGTTGTCGGGTGTGCATGGAAACCTCTTGACCGTGAGCGCCGTTTGGCCAATCCGAGAGCCTCCACAGGTCAAAACGAGAGCCTTCGCCGCCGTGGGCAGTGGCAGGGCAGCGTTGTGAACCGCCGGTACCTTCGGGCGGGTGGATCGGCACCCTGACCGGCCAGCCCGATCAGCCCCGGAGACCGGGTAACGGGTTGTCGCATCTTCTGTCTCTCGCTCACCGGATCAGCCTGAAGCAAGGTCAGTTTTCTCTCCTTAACTGATCGACCTGCATCCCGCGAGTTGCTAACGTGAAGGTGCCTTCGACACGCAGGGCTGTGACCCGGGGCTTTGACCCCGAATCTTGAAGATCGGCCCTGATGGAATTCGAGCTGTTCGAGCTGTTCGAGGCAGCCGAGCGCCTCCCCTTGGTCCAGGGCATGCCAACCGCGCTAGCGGACGCCCGGCTTGTCCGGCCCTTCCTGCAGCCGATGGCGGCCAGGTGACCGCCGCGTCGACGCTCGTCGAGACCCGTCCCAAGGCGACCAGTGCGGGGGCCGTCGCTTCGCCGCAGATGCCGTTGGGACGACTTCAGGTCGCGGTCACGCTGCTTATCCTTCTCGGGCCGTTCGTTGGCGTCATCGTGGCCGCGATATCGCTGTTGGGGCGGTTCCCCACCATTCTCGACATCGTTCTCGCACTGGCTTTCTACGCGATCACGGGTCACGGCGTGACGGCGGGGTTTCACCGATTGTTTGCCCATCGGAGCTTCCACGCGACACGGACCGTCAAGGTCGTGCTCGCTCTCGCCGGCTCACTTGCCTTTGAGGGTGCGGTGATCGGATGGGTGGCAAATCATCGTCGACACCATGCCTACACCGACCGAATTGGAGACCCTCATTCCCCCCATCTCGGGGCTGGCCGGCCTTGGTCACAACTTCGTGGCGCTTTCCACGCCCACATCGGTTGGCTGCTTCAGGGCCAATCGACCGACGTCAAACGTTGGGCGCCGGACCTGGCTTCCGATCCGGACCTCGTTCTGATCGATCGCCTTTTCCCGTTCCTGTGCGTCATGTCGCTCGGGGCCCCCACATTCATCGGTTGGGCTGTCACCGGGACCGCATCGGGAGCCCTGGGTGCGTTCATCTGGGCTGGCCTGGTCAGAGTGTTCCTCCTCCAGCACGCCACATTCGCCGTCAACTCGGCGTGCCACCTGTGGGGATCCCGGCCGTTCACGACGCGCACTTCCGACCGAGCAACGAATTTCGCCCCCCTCGCCGTATTCTCGATGGGCGAAAACTGGCACAACCTTCACCACTCGCTCCCACGCTCGGCGCGCCATGGAGTGGATCGCGGCCAACTCGACTCAACGGCGCGGTTGATCAGACTGCTCGAGCTGGGTGGACTCATCTCCGATGTTCAGTGGCCCTCGCCAGAAATGCTCGATGCGCGACGCCGGGTGAGCGAATCAGGGCTTCATACACTGGAGTCCGGTCAGGCGATTGACTTACGAGAGCGGACCTAGTGGCAGCGCAAGTGGTGATTGTCATCGAATACTCCGCTCGGCCGGAAGAACGCGACGAACTCGATTTGACGCGTCCGTAGATGTGTTTTTCTCCACAGGCCGACCTCGTCGGTGGCGTCGTCATCGGAGCGATCGGGGTCGATGCGGTTCGCCATGTGCAAAAGCGCCACGGTCACGTTGCGCTCGCCGCGTTGCCGCTGCTTCTCGGCTTCCACCAGTTCACCGAGGCGTTCGTCTGGTGGGGACTACAAGGTCATGTTCCACATGAGCTCGAGCGGGTTGCCCTCTGGGTGTACTTGCTGATCGCCTTCGTCGTACTTCCCATTTGCGTACCCCTGGCGGTCTTGTTGAACGAACCATTACGGAGTCGTCGACGGGCGATGATGCCGCTGTCCCTGCTGGGCGTGGCGGTTGCGTGTGTCTTGTTTGCCGCGATGATTCGCGGTCCGGTCAACGTGGAATTGCGTCCGTATCACCTCGCATACAGCATTGCGCTCAGCCACGGAGGGTTCATCGTTGCCCTCTATGTGGTAGCCATCTGCGGAACGTTGCTCCTGTCGAGCAGTCGCCGCGTCGTCGTGTTCGGCGTCGCCAACCTGGCCGCCGTTGCTGTCATCGCCTGGCTCACGATCGATGGGTTCGCCTCTGTCTGGTGTGGCTGGGCCGCGATCTCAAGTGGCGCAATTGCGCTCCATATGCGTGTTGGTGGTTCCCGCCGGGTAGCTCCAATCGTCGCCAGCGTTGACGTTCACTAGCCGAGGTTTGTTCGGCCGGACCCTATGAATGCCGGATACGGCCTATCGACCGATCAGGCTTGAGTGGTTGTCGTAACTGCCCCGAAGGCCGGTCCATGTTGGGGGTTGGTCTCCGCCCGCTAGGTGAGCGTGAGCCAGGTGCGGCCATCGATGAGTTCACGGGCGGCATCGAGATGGCCGGCGTGGCACGCCGTCTCGGCGATGACGTGCAGAATTACGGCCCTCAGATCGGCCAGTCGCCACTCACCGAAGAAGTCCGGCCAGGCTCTCGGCTCGGCGTCGAGGGGAGTGGCGGCGACTATGGCGTTCGCCTCTTCGACCTCCTGGCGGTAGCGATCGAAAACCTCCTCAGGTGGTGTGTCGGGTGAAACCACCCACGCCGATGCTGCGTCACCGTCAGGATCAAGATCGAAGGTCTCGGCGGAGACAACCTGGCGGAACCAGAATCGTTCGACATCGAGGGCGAGATGGTTCACGAGTCCGAGGCTGGTCCACCCACTCGGCAGCATGGGTTGGTGGAGTGCCTCGCTAGACAGTCCGTCCAGGATCCCGACAACGTGTCCGCGCTGATTTTCGAGGCAGTCGAGCAATGCTTTCGTTTCACCGTCCATGGCCGATCCTCGCGCGCGTGGACTGGCCGGTGGCAACCGCATCCCTGTGCGGTCGTGTGAGGGCCACCGAGAGGCGTTGACGGCGTGAAGCCGCTGATTTGAGGTCGTACTCGGGTCCTACAGCCTGTCGCTCACTAAGACAGGCCTTCTATGGGTGTTCACCAACCAATGGTCGTTGGTCGTGGGGTGCACGGGAAACCGCTTGGGCCTGGTCGCGGCGACACTCCTCCACAGGTTTGGAGTTGTAAGCCGAGGCCTTCTCAGAAGCCGGTCGACGAGAACGGCGCGGGAGTCGTGGCGAAGATGGCGTCGGCCCGTTCCAGTGCTCCCGGCACGAGCTCGGCAACCCGGGCGGCCGACGCCCTGGACCTGAGGTCCTGCCCGCCGAGGAGGGCCGCCCCAAGCTCGGAGACGCCGAGCCGGAGCTCCTGGCGCTCACCGGCTCGGGCCGACCGACACGACGATCCGTCAGGGCCGACCTCCAACACCCACCTTCCGGCGGCGGGGTCGGGACGAGCCTCGCCGTGCTTGTCGACCGACGTTGGCGCCGGCTCGACCTCGAGCACCAGCCGGCCCTCGGTGCGGTAGCGGCGGGCGGTCAAGGCCGTCGGGACGTCCAGCACCCGGATCCAGAGCATGTCCTTGAGTCCGGTCACGGCGAGACTCCTCGGATCGGCCAGCCGCCACCGGATGGGCTCGTCGACCGGGCGGCCGGCCACGATCGTGTCGACCAGGTCCACGCTTAAGAGGTACTGCCACAGCGCCGCCTCGGCGTCGGGGGAGACGCCGAAGAGCTCGTCGAGATGCAGGACGTTCGGGTTCCCGGAGTCCCAGTGATTGCTCGGCCGGTAGGCGACATAGCCGTCGTCGCAGACGGCAAAAAAACGCTCGGAGGTCCCGGTGGGGCGCATGGACTTGGGATCAGCGAACACGTTCTTCCAGTACGCCGGGTTCCGATCGACCTGGCCGGACCGCTGGAGCCGGAACCGGTCGAAGAGCTTCGGCAGGCGACTCTCAGCCTCCTTGGCGCCGCACAACACGAGATCCAGGGCTGGTGCGTCATGCGTCAGGTGGGTCGTCCTCCGGGGCAACGACAACTCCACGGTCGATGTCGCCCAGCCGAACCCGAATTGGCCATAGATGGCGGCCTCCGACGCCAGCAGCCCGGCGATCGGCTCGCCGCGGTCGATGGCGTCGCTCATCATCGTCCCCATCATCCGGCTGAGGATGCCCCGGCGGCGATGGGTGGTGTGCACGCCGACCCCGCTCACGGCGGTCAGCGGCACCGTGGGTGCCAGCCCGCCCGGAACGCCGGGCAGCGTCACGTCGCGTGTGAACACGCACGAGGTCCCGACGAACCTCCCCGCGTCGGCCGCAACCCAGGTGCGACCGATCTCTAGGTGGTCGACCCAATGCGCAACACCATCGTTGTCGGCCTTGGCGAGGAACGGGACGTGCAGGCTCCGTATCCAGGGGTCGACCTCGTCTGGGCCGATGGGACGTATCTCGACCGTCACCTCCCCAGTATCACCCGCGGCGGTGACGGCCGATCAGGCCTGGTCAACCCTGACCATCGCTCCCACACCTGTTACTCCGACACGACCTTGATCACATGCTCCGGGCAGTTGGCGACGGCGAGCCGCGCTTTGTTGTCCTCGAGCTCCTTCGAGATCGGGTGAGCCGGCCCGGCCCTCGGTAGGCTCCGTCGCTATGCGGATCGGAATCAGTGGAGGTGGGAACACCACCGAGCGAGTGATCGAGCAGGCGACTGAGGCCGAGTCGGACGGTTTCACCAGCCTGTGGTATGCGGGGGGCACCGGCGGTGACCCGCTGGTCCTGATGGCGCTGGCGGGCCGATCGACCAAGTCCATTGAGCTCGGGACCTCGGTGCTCCAGACCTACACCTGTCACCCCGTGCTCCAGGCGAACCGGGTGAAAGCAGTGGCCTCGGCGATGGGACGTCCGATGACCCTCGGGATCGGCCCCTCCCATCAGATGGTGATCGAGCGTCTCGGCCTCTCCTACGAGGGGGTCGGTCAGCACGTCGAGGACTACATCGAGACTCTGACTGGATTGCTGGGCGACGAGATCCCGGTGCTCGTCGCCGCGCTCGGCCCCCGCCTCCTCAGGGTTGCGGGCCAGTACGCACGCGGCACCATCCTTTGGATGGCGAACGCTCAGGCGGTCGAGTCCCATGTGGCCCCTCGGATCTCGGCGGCAGCGGAGAAGGCCGGCCGGCCGGCACCGCGGATCGTTGCCGGCCTGCCGGTCGCGGTCCACGACGACGTCGACGCCGCGCGGGCGGCCGCAGGGGAGCAGTTCTCGGCGTACGGGACGCTTCCGAACTACCAGCGGATCCTGTCGCACGGCGGAGTCACTTCCCCGGCCGAGGCCGCCTTGGTCGGGGACGAAGACGCGGTGACCGAACAGGTCGAAGCGCTCTTTGCCGCCGGGGCAACCGACGTGTGGGCCGCCCCGTTCCCGGTTGGGGAGGACCGCTCGGGGTCTCGCCGCCGGACCCGTGCCCTCCTCGCCCAGCTCGCGGCCAGCTGATTACGTGGCCGGCTGACCTACCGTCGCGACATCGCGAGATCGGCGAGCTCTTGCGGACCCGACGCCGGGTAGCCCTTCGCTTCGCGAACGTCGGCGCCCCAGCTCGAGAGCGTCGCGATGAGCTCGCCGAGATCGTCTCCAAGGGCGTCGATCGCGGGCTTGCACTGCCGATCTGTCGCGACCTCGATGCGCTCCCGCTCGGCCGAACCCGCCTCGGTGAGGCCACCTTCCTCCAGCCACCCGCGGTCGATCAGCCGCGCTTCGGCGGAGTCGAAGTCGACCTCGCGCCAGGCCCGGGTCCTGCTGTAAGTACGGAGCGGTAGCCCCCAGTACGGCTCCGTCAACAGGCACATTTCGCATCCGCCAACGCCCGCACTCGTCCACGCATTGATATGAGCGTCGCCTCGGAACTCGCGCAGCAGGTCCGCACGGCGCCACATATCGCCGACCGGATGACCGGGCAGGTCGAGCGACGCCAGTCCGGCATAGAGCGGGCGTCCTTCTGGACGTAGTTCGTCGACCGCAACTGCCAACAGCTGATTCACTCGGTCGATCCCGTCGGGCTTCTCGCCGAGAATGCGCACCAACTGGGCGATGGCACCCTCGTCCCGGGCGGCGCAGATCGTCGCGGCGTCGGTGAGCGACCAACCGTGGTCAACCGCTCCCACGACGACGGTGGGGTTGAACACCCCGAATGCGGCAGCCACCACCTCACCGGGTACCTGCCCCATCACTGATCCGCGAGAGGTGAAGTACGCCGACATGTCGGGTCCTGCCACCCCACCGAAGTCGCCAGGACTGGGATCGAACCCAAGTCGCTCATATCCCTGGTGCGCCTCGGGAGAGAAGTACACCTGGCCAGCGACGGGCTCGAGAGCGGCTGCCAGCTTCCGTGCCCGCTTGGACAGTTCCTCCACCATGCCTCCCGGATCTCGAGGCACTCTACGCGTCACCAGTTGCTGACATGCAGTGAAAGGGGCTTCCTGGAGATCGGCCCACGTACCCGGGAGCGCAAGCACTCCGGTCGAGGGCCTCCATGCTTGAGCAGCCGTCGGCCAATGGCGTTCTGATTGAGGGTTAACCGGCCTACAGCATGTACGCATGGGGTGGAGCCAATGGGACCATGGCCCTGCGGCTGTGTCGGGTGCGGATCGACCTGTGGTGCTCGGGGGTGGGCTCACGGTCAACGATCGGTCCGTGTCTGAGTCAGGAGTGAAGAGATTGAGTGCAGCGCCGAACATGGAGCGTTTGGAGCAGATCGTCGGCAGGCTGCCGGAGGCGAGACGGGTGGACATCGAGGCGTGGGGCGGAGAGCCCACCTTCCGGGTCCGGGACAAGAACTTCGTGTTCGCCAGCACTGACGCCACGAGGATCAGCTTGAAGCTGCCCAAAGACGAGGCCGCCGCTGTGATCGCCACCGACCCGCAAGCCGCTCCGACCGGCTACGGCCTCGGCCGTCACGGCTGGGTATCGATCACCCTGGACCGGCGCCCCAGCACGGCGCGCTGGCAGGAGGTCGAGGAGTGGATCCGTACCTCCTACACCTTGATTGCACCGCGCAGGCTTGCTAGGCAGGTTCTTGACCAGGACCAGCCGTCTCTGTAGTCGTTCCCCCAAGTCACACGATCGCCACCGCAACGGATGACGGCCTCAGCTGGGGTCACGAGTCCCGGTGCGGCCGAGCGGTCCTGGCGGCCGTCGGCTAGCCAGCTTCTCCTCACAGGCGTTACCCAACGGAGCCGGCGCGTATCTCGGTGGCGTGAACAGACCCCGGAACTCAGCCGGCAAGAAGGGCGGAAAAGCCGGAGGTCCAAGAAATCAGCGATCTGAATTGAAGCCGTGCTTATCTTCCAGTGGACTCACTTGGAGCACTACGAACGACTGCGGTGCTCGTAGCGCGCCCAGGCTCAGCGATCGGAGTGAACCCTTCCCTAGTCCCGCTCGACCCTTCGGAGTCCTCGCTCAGGCGTCCATGACTCGACGACGAGTTTGGTGGCCTCGGCGTCGAGTCCGGTGATGGCAACCTCGGTAATGTCGGCGACAAACATCTCCCCGTCAGGTTGTTCGCCCGCCTTGTCCGGAGTCACCGGGCCGGCCGGCACGGCTCGTCCGGCGATCTTGGCCTCGCCCGGCCAGTCGCTCTCTTTGCCCTCCTCAGGGTGGAAGGTTGGGCCGTGTAGGGCGAAGCGCTGATCCCGCTTGAGGTCCGCCCCCTTAAGCGCTCCGGTCATCGAACCGAAGCGCAGATCGCCATCCGTGAATTCGCACTCGATCCCTGAGATGCGTGGAGAGCCGTCAGCGCGCAGAGTTGCGATCGTCTTGTGGCGACCTGCGTCGAACAGGCGCCGCACCCGGCCGGCGAACTCAGGCTCGGCCTCCTCGATCACCTTCCACGCCGGCACGGCTAGGCAGCGTACCGGCACATTCAACCGGGAGTCTTCACGGGTTAGGGAGAGAGTCTCCACGATCCCGAGGGCACTCAACCGTGGCGGGTTCGCCGCTCTTGGCTGAATTTGGGCGTCGGCTCCGTGCTGCGCCAATCGACCTCGGCCGCAACGCGGTTCCGCCTGGCCTGCCAATGGCGATGAAGAGACCTTCGTACTCGGCCTGCTATACCGCATTCGTGAGAGCGCTCGTCACCGGGAGCTCGGGGCATCTAGGCGAAGCCCTGGTGCGCGTTCTCGTTTCGGAAGGCTCTGACGTTGTCGGTATCGACGCCCTCGGCTCATCGGGCCGAGTTGCGGGTCGATGCGCCAGCAGCGGTACGAAGGTACTTTCCACAATGTGACGGGATCTACGGTGCTCTCGGATGGAAGCTCTTCCCCAACATTGACCGCGTCTATGTCAACCACCGTGTGCCAAACGAGCTCGGGTGGTCACCCCGTTATGACTTCGGATCAGCGCTCGAGCGGCTTCGGGTCAACGAAGACCCAAGGGGTTCGTTGGCCGTTACCATCGGGGCGAAGGGCTATCACGGGAGTGTGGCCTACCCATACACGCAGCGCTGATTCCTTATGACTCGGGGCCTCCAAGGCGCCACAAGTTGCAGATTGAAGGGAAAGACGAATGGATGACGGCAGTGTCCTGAGACGTATCGCGAAGCTTGCGGACGAGGAACGTGAGCTCGAAGAGGGTCACGTTGGTGTGGCGGCGCCCGCCCGGGAGCTCGAGCGCTTACGGCAGATCGAACTCGAACTCGATCAGTGCTGGGATTTCCTTAGACAGCGACGGGCCCGACGTTCCGCTGGCCAGGACCCGGATCAAGCAAGCGAGCGCCCCCAGGGAGTGGTTGAGAAGTACCAACAATGACGCCCCGGAGCACGAAGCCGAGACCGTGGTCTTCGAGAACCGAGAAGTCCGAGCGGCTCTTTCTGCGCGCCTAGACCCTGAGCAAGAGCCGATTCAAAAACAAACTGCCGCCCCGAAGGGCCGGCAGTTTGTGCGTTCAGGGGATGGCGGAGGAGTCAATGACTCATCGCCTTCTTGACTCCGCCTTGCACGCGTCTGAGGCCGGTTTCGCAGACTTTGACTCGCAGCTTTCAAGCACACACTTCCGGTGTGCGCCTTCACTGACACTCCACCGGTCAAGACGGTCTCGACGCGATCGGAGGGTTTTGCACGACATTTCGGCCAGTCCCACAAACCATTCCTGAGTGGTACAATGCATACATGCGTGGGACATATGCAGTCAAGATGGGAGATAGGGGCCGGTTGGTGATCCCTTCCGAGCTCAGGGAACGATCTGGCCTAAAGGAAGGCTCACCTCTGGTTCTCTTGGAGACCCCGGGGGGGCTCGTGATGCTCACCCGCATCCAACTCCAAGGACGAGTAAGAGCCGACCTCGCGGACTTGGACCTCGTCGAAGAACTGCTCGCAGAACGTCGGGCTGAAGCTGCGGCCGACGATGCAACGTGACGGTTTTCGACTCCTCTGCTCTTCTTGCATTTCTCCAGGGTGAAGACGGCGCGGCGACAGTCGAAGCGGCTCTCGAGTCGGGTGGTGCGTGTGGCGCGGCGAACTGGTCCGAGATCGCTCAGAAGATTCGAGCTCACGGTCGCAACTGGGACCTCTCCCGATCGCTCCTGGCCATGTATGACCTTGAGATCGAATCGGTGACAGCGACGGACGCTGAATGGGCGGCGCAGCGCTGGGTTCGGGGTGAAGGACTCTCACTCGCCGACCGGCTGTGCCTGGCTCTAGGAGGTCGCTTGGATGCCTATGTATTGACTGCCGACGGCATGTGGGGGAGCCACGGGCGGATCCGACAGATCCGCTGATGCGACCGCCGACCCTCAGACCGGCAGTTTGCGCATTTCGGGGGATGCCAGTCCAGCCAGAGCCTCGCTGCGTATCTTCAAAGATCTCATCGTCTCGGCTCAATGGGTCAGGTCGAATCTGCCCGCTCGATATAGGAACTCCTACGTCTCGTACTTGCCACCCGAGGACGCAACCGAGGCGGAGGGACCACGGCTAGCAGCGCCGTCTTCGAGCACGATTAGTCGAGGCGGCAGTTTCGGCGCGTCTGGACTCTGATCAAAGATCCGATTCAACCAACAAAGGTCCAGAAAGGGGCCGCTGGTCCATCTGCCCGACCTGGTGACCCATTGCTGCACGGGACGCTGTCTCCTCCAGCGAAGCTGCCGCTCGGACCGGGTGCGCCGAGCAACGTCGGCACTTAGTTGGACAGGACATTCGATGCGCTCCTTGATGCAGTTCTGTCTAGTTCCCTTGACGCAGATTGTCTAGTATCCTAGACTGCAATGCGTGAAGGCGATGGCCAAACGAGTAGTGGTGAGGATGCTTTCGCAGCGAGGTGCAGTGATGATCCGGCAGGACGGTGATCACGAAGTGTGGAAGCTGGGCGACTGCCAGTGCTACGTGCCGAAGCACAAGACCGTGACCGTCGGGGTTTGCCGAAGCATTCAAGATGCCATGGCCCCAGAGTTTGGAAAGGGATGGCTACAGAAATGAACGACGTCTATGAGTACGAGATCCACCAAGAGGGCCGCAGCTGGGTCGTCCGAATTCCCAGTTTGGGCCTCACGACGCAAGCTCGGAACTTGCGTGAGACCGACCGCATGGCGAAGTCGATCATCGCACTGCATCTTGAGAGTGACCCAACCACGTTCGAGGTGTATCGATCGAACATCATTGGTCTCCCGGGAACCGTCGCTGAAGATGTCCAGCGGGCCATTGAAGAACGTGGGCGACTTGCGGCTGCACAGGCTGCGTCGGTCAGCGCTACCACCAAAGCGGCCACCGAACTGGTTGAAATTGGTGTCCCACTTCGAGACGCCGGGTACCTCCTTGGCATTTCCCACCAACGGGTGGCCCAGCTCATCGACGTGGCTACGGAAACTGGATGATGACGCTTGCTCCTACGACCTTCCAACCGCATTCGGTCGAGTAAAGGGCACGACGGTCCCGCTTTTGGGCTCGGTAGCGGCTCGTAGTCCGTCGATCTTCTCGCTGGTTAGCGAGAATCCATTAGCGCCCGCCGTTTCTGTCACTTCACCGGTCCTTGACTTAGGGGGTCCGAAGCGCCACAATTGTGGCCGTGACGACAGAATCGCTAAGGGTGGTGCGCGACCATCTCTCCGAGGTTGTCGATCGAGTCGAATCCCACCACGAGCGGGTGGTGATCACCCGGAATGGACGGTCGGCCGCGGTGCTCATCAGCCCCGAGGACCTCGCCCAGTTGGAGGAAACAATTGACGTTCTGAGTGATCCGCAAGCGCTCGCTGACATCCGTGAGGCGGATCGAGCGTACGCACGTGGTGACGTCGTACGTGGAGTTGAAGCGGTGCGCAAGCTGCGTCGGTGAAGCCTGGTCAGGGTGGCGACTATGAGCTGGTCCTCACTCCACCCGCTCCGCGTGCCCTATCTGATCAGCTGCCCGAGGTAGTCGCCTCGGCGGTCATCGACTTCCTCACGACGTCGTTGATTAAGGAGCCGGCACGGATGGGCAAGCCACTGCGGGACGATCTAGCCGGGATCTGGTCAGCGCGCCGAGGCACCTATCGAATCTTGTATCGAATCCTTGAAGACCCTCGCGAAGTTGTCGTGCTCCGGATCGAGCATCGACGGGACGCCTACCGACCGCTCTAGCGCCCAACACAACTGCCGGCCCGAAGGCCGGCAGTTGTGCGTTTCAGGGGATGACGGCCGAGTCAAAGACTCATCGCCACCTTCAACAAGGGGTTTCATGAACACCCCCGAGTGGGGTGTACAGGAAACGTGACAACCGGGGCGGATGCGGTTGGGCACTCGGAGGCTCCACAGGTAAGGAGGTGAGTCTCCACACGGGCAGGTCGGGACAGCGCATCACCGTTGACTGTGTGGTGGCACAGTCGATGGCCGTTCATCTGCTCGCGTCTCGAGGTCCCCACCCCACTCCGCCCAGAGCCAGTAGAGAAACTCGGTCTGCGGCCCGGCCTCTGGCCCGCCCATTGGACGGTGTGCGCGGACACGAGCGATCGCGTCTAGTGGCGTCTCGCCCATGGTCACCAGAAGGCCTGCAGCAATGGTGCCCGCCCGGCCGACGCCCGCGCCACAGTGCATGAGTAGGCGTTGGCCATCGCTTAGGCGGGAACGAAGCTGCTCGAAGAGGTGGGGGGCGGCGTCACGGTCGGGCACATAGAGGTCTGGAATCGGCCACCAGAGCACGCGGCTCGCCGGTTGGGACCTCAGCCACTCCACGTAGTGCGGATAGCGATCCAACTCGTTCGGCTCGTTCAGGCACACGACGGCCGTGCCGTCGATGTATGCCAGCGCCGCTTCGGGGTTGGCGCCGATGAACTGCTTCCCACAGAGCCACAGCCGCCCGGGCATGCCAGCGGAGAGGGGAATCTCGTCCACCCCACCGTGGTTGGACCGCTCCTCCGCCCAGTGCATTCCCGGCCGGGTCCCGGTCATCGGTGGGCATCGTAGACGGCACCCGGCCAGCCTTGAGCGTTCGAGGTGACCGTCGTGACACGCGTGGTGAGTAGGTTTCGGGTTTCCCTCGGGCCCTAGATGCCGTGGAGGGGCACAGGGACGATGCGACCCGCTGGGTACGCCGATCAGAGGTGGACCGCGACGACCTCGGTCAGCTCGTTTCGCCGGATGAACGGGCCGGTGAGCGCGCCGAGGAATGCCACCGCGCTGCCGATCAGGAGAGCCAGGTGGAACCCCGAGATGAAAGCCGCGTGACTGGCTTGGATGACCGCCGACGCCCGGCTTACCGAGAGACCCTGACCCACGAGCGCTGCGTTGGCCAGCGCGTGGCGCGTCATGGCGGGGCCGACCCCGGCCGAGGCGAGGCGAGCCGGCAACACACTCGTGGCCCGGGCCGCCACCACCGAGCCGAGCACCGACGCCCCGAGCACCCCGCCCAGCTGTGCCGCCGTCGCCTGCAGCCCACCCGCCAGTCCGGCGTCGTCGACGGGCACGCTGCCGATGATGGCCTCGGCTGACGCCACGACCACCAGACCGAGCCCTATCCCGAGGCCGGCGAGCGAGGGGAACAGGACGGGGTAGCCGGAGTTTGGCTCGAGCACGGTCATCCCGAGCAGCGCCCCGGCCACCAGCAAAAGGCCGATGGTAATGGTGAGGCCGGGCCCGAGCCTCGTAGTGATCCGGGCCGCCCTGATGCTCGTGAGCGCGAACGCCAGCGTGAGCGCAAGGGTGCGCGTTCCGGTGGCCACTGCGCTGAGCCCCTGCACGTTCTGGAGGAACAAGCTCACGAAGAACAGCACCGCGAAGAGCGCGAAGAAGCTGAGGACCACCGTGGTGCTTCCGAGGGACACAGACCTGATCCGGAAGAAGCGGGGTGGCACGAGCGGGGCGGGCGCTCGCAGCTCGACCCAGACGAACACGGCCATCATCGCGAGGCCCCCACTCAAGAACCCGAGCGTGCTCGGGTTGCCCCATCCCCACGACTGTGCCTTCACGATGCCAAAGACGATGGCGAAGAGCGAGATCGAAAGCGTCAGGACGCCGGTCGAGTCGACTCGCTCCCTCACGCTCTCGCGACTCTCGCTCAGCGCAAACGCGCCGACCGCGCAGGTGATGATGGCGACGGGGACGTTGAGATAGAAGACGCTCTGCCATGAGACGTGCTCGACCAGGAGCCCGCCGATGATCGGCGCCCCGGCGGTCGCCAGTGCGGACATCGAGCTCCAGATGCCGATGGCGCTGTTGAGCTTGTCGTCGGGAAACGCCACCCGCATGAGGGCAAGCGTGTTCGGCAGAAGGAGCGCCCCGAAGGCCCCCTGGAGGCCGCGCAGGATGATGGCGCCGGTAATCGAATCGGCCAACCCGACGCCGACCGAGGCGAGGGCGAACCCGACGACGCCGGTGAGGAAGATGCGGCGGCGCCCATAACGGTCACCTAAACGCCCGCCCACCACCAAGAGGACCGCCAACACCAACAGATAGGCGTTGGTGATCCACTGCAGGTCCGACAGCGATGCGTGGAGGCTGCGCCCGATGAACGGGTTGGCGATCGCTACGACGGTACCGTCCAGGCCCACCATCACGATTCCGAGGGCGACCGTGATGAGGGTCCACCACGGATTGTCTCGCATGCGCGCGCTGGCGCTCGGGGCGATGAGGCGTTCGTCTACTGCCATCATGTTCTCCCACGGTGCCCGGGACCTTCCCCCGGGGGGTCAGAGCTTTCCTGATCAGGCAGCGATCTACGGGCGGCCCGATGCGAACGGATCGGTCGGCGGAGCCCTCTCGCCGGCCTCGGGCGGCGAGGGTGGTCAGCTATCCCGCTCGACCTCGACAGTGGTTCCCTTGGGCACCGGCGCCTTGAACCATCGCGCTGGCGTGTCCTCGATGAACGCCAGCATCGTGTTCATACCCATGAACGTGTCTTCGATCTTCGAGACCTGCACGACTTCTCCGTTCCCCAGCCGCACGCGCTCGCCCACCACCACGTCCTCGGCCGGGGCGCTTGACCATGGCTTCGTCATGGCGTCATGTTCCCATGTCGGACCCTGGACCGTCACTGGCGGCCTCGCTACGGGTGTACGACCGTGCCGTTCGTCGGGGCCGCGACGCTCAGGTGACCAGCCCGTCGCTCATGGCGTCGGTGTCGACGTCCAAGAGGTCCAATGACAAACCGCCGGCCCGAAGGCCGGCGGTTTGTGCGTTTCAGGTGGTATCCGATTTGGAGAACCGGTCGTCAACGCCGACCTGCTGCACTAACAGATCGTTGATGCACCTACTCCGCGTCTTGTTTGGCGATGGATGGGGCGACGAACTGGATGTCGAGTTCGAACTTCACCACATCGGCCAGCGCGAGCCTGTCGCCCCCCAAGGGCAAGATCCCGAAGTCGATGCCAAACTCACTTCGGTGCAGCTCACCCTCGGCGCTAAACCCGGCATGGAGCTCTCGACCCTGAAAGTCCTGCAGTCCATGGAACTCGACAGGCATCTCGATTGGCCGCGTGATGCCGTTGATGGTCAACTCGCCGACGATGCGGTATCCGTCGTCGGACAACGTCACCTCCGTTGACAGGAAATGCATCGTCGGGTGAGCTTCCACCCCGAAGAAGTCGGTCGAGCGCAAGTGGGCATCCCGGTCGTCATTGTTGGTATCGACCGACGCCATGTCGACGGTGGCCTCGACTCGGACGTCGGACAGGGCGGCCCCGACGTTCAGGCTGGCTTCAAAGCGATCGAAGCGGCCCCGGACCTTGGACAGACCTAGGTGGCGGATCGAGAACACCACCGCAGAGTGAAGAGGGTCGAGCCGCCATTCACCCTGGGACAAGGGGAGGGTGGCGAGGTCCAGCGTCGTTTCAGGGTGGTTCCTGCTCATGGGGTCAGTAACTCCTTTATATTGAGTTCCTTATTGTAACTAACCCCATTATGTGGCACCATTGGAGGTAATGGAAGACGGCACTTGTAAGTCACTTGGTCACAGCGAGGGAACCGGGGACGACTGGTGGGATCGGGCCCGCGAAAGCGGGGCGTGCGAGGCGCGTCGGACTCTCGATCTCATCGGCGACAAATGGTCCGTCTTGGTCATCGCGCTGCTCGGGGGTCGTCGACGCCGGTTCGGCGAACTCAAGCGAGAGATCGACGGCATCAGTCAACGCATGCTCACCTTGACCCTTCGTCAACTCGAGCGGGATGGGTTGGTGACGCGCACGGTGTTCGCCGTCGTCCCCCCCCGAGTCGACTACGAACTGACGAAGCTCGGGCACACGCTGCTCGCCACCGTCCAGTCCCTCGTGGAGTGGGCCATCGCCCATCATGTCGAAATCGCTATGGCAAGGGAGCTATACGACGCTGCGCATGCTCTCGAAATCAGCGCCTCCGGCTGAGCTGCCGCTCACCCAACGAATCCCGTTCGGAGCCAGCTTCGATCGGCCTGGGTCCGGGTCCGCAGTGGAGTGCTCTCTCGGGCTGATCTTCCGGCGGCTTCAGGCGGCGTTCAGGCAACCGTGGACGGCAGCCACCAGGGACTGCGCCCGCGGGTCCGGCGTCATGAAGGACCCCAGGTCCCACATCTTGTTCATCGTGTACCCGAAGCCGATTCCCCGGTCCGGGTCGGCGTAGCCGAGCGAACCGCCCGCTCCACCGTGGCCGAAGGAGGCGGGACCCCGGTTGTCCGGCTGGCCGGGTACCGGGAGCATGAACCCGAGCGAGCGGCGGGTCTCCATCACCAGCACGGCATCTGGGCCGCGCACCTGTTCGCTCGCCGCCCGCCGGACCGCCTCTGGGCTGAGCAGCCGAACTCCATCGACCTCCCCGCCTCTGGCGAGGGCGCCGTACATTCGGGCGAGCGACCGGGCGGTGGTGTGGCCATTGGCCGCGGGCATTTGGGCGGACCGCCACTCGGGGCTGTTGTTGCCGGCCGCGTAGGGAACCGAGGCCAACCCGAGGGAACGGGAGGCTAGCGAGCCCGGCGCGAGCATCGCCGTGAAGCGCTCCCGCATCGCCCTCGCCTCCGAAGTCTCGTCGACCGGCGGGGCCTCAGGCGGCGGGGGGGCGGTGGCGGGGCGGTCTCTCACCAGGTCCGCCACCCGGTGGTGTTCCGACCGCGGAGTGCCGACGTACATGTCCAGACCGAGGGGCTCGACCACCGCCTCGGCAAGGAAGTCGCCGAATCGGTCCGCGCCCGCCGCCCGCCGTACCACCTCGCCCACGAGCCAGCCGAACGTGACCGCGTGGTAGCCCTGTTTGGAGCCGGGCTCCCAGACCGGTGCCTGATGCTCGAGGGCCTCAACCATCCGCTCCCAGTCGAGGGCGGCGCCGGGAGGCAGGTTCTCGTCGATCACCGGAAGGCCGGCCTGGTGGGTGAGTAGCTGCCGGACCGGTATTGCCGACTTGCCCGCTTGGCCGAACTCGGGCCAGTACTCGGTCACCGGGGCGTCCAGGTCGAGCTCGCCCCGGTCGGCCAGGATGTGGGCGCACAGGGCCGTCATCCCCTTGGTGGTGGAGTACACGTTGACGAGCGTGTCCCTCGTCCACGGCCGGGTTCGTCCACGGTCGGCCCAGCCCGCCCACAGATCAACGACGATTTCCCCATCGAGAGCGAGAGCGAAGGCGGCTCCCACCTCACCGTGGTCGCGGAAGTTCTTCTCAAAAGCGTCGCGGACCGGCTCGAAACCGGCGGCACAGGCTCCGTTAATCTCCGGGAGGTCGGTCACCTCCCTATCTTCCGTCGGCGGCACCCGGCGCGTCGAGCGCTCCACAGGTTAAGGACGGCAGTATCCACACGCCCAGGTCCTGGGTCGGCGCGTTGACCGCAAGACCGGTCGCACCTTTCCTGAAGACTACGGACGCGCTGGCCAGGGTCAGGGCCAGGGTTCACTCGGTGTCTCCACAGGTTAAGCAGCGGTGTCTCCACAATCCCCAGGTCCTGGACCCTGGCCGGTTTGGCCGGTCCCGGGGCGTTGTCGACGGATTCTGGGGGATACGGACGGGTTGGGCCTCAGGTGTCCTTCTCGGATTCGCCGACGCTGGTCAATCTCGGCTCGCAAACGGTTCCATCAGGGTCGCCAAGTCAGGAGCCCAGGCGCTGGTTGTAGCTCTGGAGGATCGAGTTCACCTGGGAGGCAGCCGCGGAAAGCGCGGCCGCGGGGGAGACGCCACTCTGATACATGGACATTTCGGCGTTCAGGACCGCAGTACGAACATCGGAGTAGTCACCGATCACGGATCCCGACGTGGCCGGAGTCGTGATGCCACCGACCTGCTGCTGATAGGCGACCGCGAATGCAGGGTTCTTACTCCACAAGTTTTTCAGGGTTGCGGTTTTGGTCGACGACATCCTCACTGGGATGAACCCGGTGCCAGCGGACCAGGTCGCCTGGCTCTGCGTGCTGTCGAGGAACGTGATGTAGGCCCACGCCGCTGCTTCCTTGGCTGGGGATGATCCCTCCTTCATGATGTACAGGGCGGATCCGCCGGGTTCGATTCCTCCCTTGGTTGATGCGCTGAGCACGGGGAAGGCTCCCACTCCGAGCTGCACATTGGGGTATTGACCGCCGTTCAGAAGCGCTTGGATCGTGCCCAACGCTGCCGATGTGTCGATCGTCATCGCGTACTTACCGTTTCCAAGCCCAAGTAGGTTGTCATAGTCCGAGGGACCAGTAGAGGGATTGGTCGTGGCCAGCCCACTCCGAACAAAGTTATCGAGGAGCGTGAATATCTTGCGGCCGGTCGCCGTGTCAAACACGGCCTTCGACGCGCGGCCCTTTCGACCGTTGGCCTTGTTCACAAACAGCTGGTCTGCGGTCGCCAACCACGTCTCAAGGTGCCATGAGTCCAACTTGAGGGCAGTGCCGTACCCAGCCTTCTTCAGGGCCGCGGCATCGGCGATCATCTGCGGGAGAGTAGCTGGTGGCTTGTTCGGGTTCAGTCCCGCCTTCTCAAAGGCGAGCTTGTTGTAGTAGAGGATCGGGTTGGACACTGCGAACGGCAGTGCCCACTGGACCCCCTTGACCTTCCAGTACGACAGAACTTCAGGGACGAAATCCGATGTCGAGTAATGGTTCGTAGTAATGCAATTTTGGACCGGCAGGATGGAGTTAGTGTCGATAGCACCCTGGACGTCCGTGTCCTGGATCTGCGCCAGATTCGGAAGCTCGCCATTGCTCAGTCCGGCCTGGTACTTCTCCCAGGTCACGTCCGAACCACCCTGCTGCACGAGCGTCACATGAACCGCGGTCTGCATGGAGTTGAAATCGTTGGTCAGGTTGCTCAACGTGGTCGCGTTGGCCTGGCTCATGGACTCCCAGAAGACGATGTTCACGGGATGCGTGGCCTTGGCCAGGGTCGACAAGGCGCAGACAGGGGCGGATTTCGTTGATGCTCCGGTGGGGTTGGTCCCGCCAGCGACGAGCGTCATAGCTAGGGCAAGCGCCGACGTGGCGACCACTACCCCTGTGGCTCGGAAAACGGATCTCATGGTCATGGACGCATGTTCGCTCTTTTGCGTCCATGGCGTAAGTGGCCAAAGACCCTATTTGACGGCTCCCGCTGTCAGGCCCCTGACCAGCTGTTTCTGGAAAATGATCAAGAGAATGAGCAGCGGGGCTGCGGCGATGATCGTGCCCGCGAGTGTGACGTTGATCTGATTGGCCTGGGTCGCCTGGAGCTGCTTGAGCCCGATCTGGACCGTTCGGATGGCGTTGTTGTCGCCGGTCACGACGAGTGGCCAAAGGTACTGATTCCAGGCGCCGAGGAACGAGAACACGGCTAACGCTGCGACGGTCGGCCGGGCAAGTGGGAGCGCGATTCGAAACAGGAATCGAAAGTGGCCGTACCCGTCGAGCTCGGCCGCTTCGCGGAGCTCCTTGGGCAACTGCCGGAAAGCCTGACGCAATAGGAAGGTCCCAAACCCCGTCGCAAGGAACGGCACCGTGAGTCCGGCAAACGTGTTGTACCAACCGAGCTTGGTGATCGTGGTCAGGTTGGTCACCAGAGTTACCTCGAAGGGAATCATCATCGTCGAGAGCATCACGACGAAGAGGGTGCGCTTGAAAGGGAATTCCAAGAAGGCAAACGCGTAGGCAGCGAAGATGGTCGTCAACAGCTGGCCACTTACGATGATCGATGTTGCAATGACGCTGTTGCGCAAATAGATACCGAGATCCCCTTCGGTCCAAGCGGTCGAGTACGTGCTCCAGTCGGGGTGCACTGGGAAAAGTGGTGGGGGCTGATGCGCAATCAGATTGCCCTGGAGCAATGAGTTGACCACAGTGATGTACAGGGGGATGAGCACAATAAGTGCGAGGGCCGAAAGCAACAGATAGCTGCCGATAGCCCGCCATCGACCGTGCTTGTGCGTTCTGTGTTGTCCGCGAGGCGCGTTTGTTCGTCGCTTAGCTGGCGAAATTGTGGAGAGGTCAGAGGGCATATTGGACCCTGCGCTCCACGTACCGGAGCTGAATCAGCGTCAGCGAGAGCGTCAGCAGGAATAAAACGATGGAGAGCACCGAGGCGACACCAGGGTTTGGTGCTTGTCCCTGGATGTTTTGGTAGATGAGGTACGTGAGCACGTCGGTGTGCAGATACGCGGAGTTGCTTCCAGTTAACAGGTCAATCTGCCCAAAGCTTTGGAAAGCCGAGATTGTCGCCACAACCAGAGCGAAGAAAAGGATTGGGGAGAGCAACGGAACTGTGACGTGCCAGAACCGCGCGACGGGGGAAGCGCCGTCAACCTCGGCGGCCTCGAGCACGTCCTCGGGCACCGACTGGAGGCCCGCCGACATGATGATAAATGAGAGACCCAATCCTTGCCAGATGGTGACGACGGACACGGCGAGAAGCGCCCAGGTCGGGTTCTGGAGGAGCGGGGGCATCGGATTGATTCCCAACCACGGCAAGAGACCAACGACCGGGTCCATGAAGGTGCCAAAGATGACTGCCGCGATCGCCACGGAGGTCACGACGGTCGACGAGAAGATCGTCCGATAGATCCCGATCGCCTTGAGTTTGCGATTGGCGGCCACGGCGAGAAGCAACCCCAAGATTAATCCGATGGGCACCACGATCAGAGAGAACAGGATCGTGGTCGTCAGGCTCTGGACGAATTGGGTCGACGACAGAACCTGAGCCACCTGGTGGAAACCTACGTACTTGGAAGGCTCATTGGGGTATGGCGGCGTCTGATACAGGGCCTCCTTGAAATTGTGCAGAAATGGGTAGAACGAGAAGACGGAAAATACGAGAAGCGGCGGGAGGATGAAGCAGTATGCGATCAAACTCATCCGTCGTTGACGTGCACGGTGTCGCTTAGATGGTGCCTTCGTCGGGGGAACCGTCATCGGGCCTGCACGCGTTCGCCGCTGAGCGCATCGAAGAGGAGGATCGACTCGGGATCGTCCGCTCGGATTCGGATCGATTCATTTCGCTCAGGTATGGGTAGATCGGCGTCCTGGCGGACAATGAGATGAGAACCGTCCGGCAGAGCAGTGATCACATGAACCTCAGAACCCAGCACCTCGGCGATGGTGGTGACGGCCGAGAGCGATCCGTCGGGGTCAACGGTGAGAGCCTCCGGCCGGACCCCGGCGAAGACGGCCTCGGGGAGATTGAGACCGACATAGGCGGAGGGCAGGGGGAGCTCACCGCCAGTCAAGCGGATCACCGGCGACCCCTCTGTTGATGATCCCACCGTGCCCGGAAGCAGATTCATCGGTGGGTTGCCCAGGAATCCGGCGACGAAGACATTGGCAGGGAGCGAATAGAGGACCTTCGGTGTCGCGAGCTGCTGTAAGACCCCGGCCTTCATGACGGCGATCCGATCGCCCATTGTCATGGCCTCCACCTGGTCGTGTGTGACATACATCGTCGTCGTCATAAGGCGCCGTTGAAGAGCGACGATCTGTGCCCGGGTCTCGACGCGCAAGGCCGCATCGAGATTGGACAGCGGCTCGTCCATTAAGAAGACCGAAGGTTTGCGGACGATCGCGCGGCCAAGGGCCACCCGTTGGCGTTGCCCTCCTGAGAGCTCGGCCGGCTTTCGTTCGAGGAGGGGAGTCAGTTGGAGGGTTTCGGCCACGTCGGAGACGATCTTCTGTCTCTCGGCTTGCTCGACCCCGCGTCGGCGGAGAGGAAACTCGAGGTTCCTGGCGACGGTTAGGTGGGGGTAGAGCGCATAGCTCTGGAAGACCATCGCTACATCACGATCGCGGGGCTCGACATCGTTGACGGTCTCCTGGTTGATCTTGATCAACCCTTCGTCGGGCTCATCGAGGCCAGCAACCATGCGAAGCACGGTGCTCTTGCCGCACCCGGAGGGGCCCAGGAGCACGAGGAGCTCACCGTCTTGCACGGTCAGGTTCAGATTGTCGACCGCCACGCTGTCGCCGAACCGCTTCGACACGTTCTCGAACTCGATGGTTGCCACTTTGCTGGGGGTCAGCCCGCGTCTCTGGGGGGTTGCGACACGGTACCGACTTCGAGGCACTTCACTGATCTACCTCGCAATGGCGCAACTGGGCTGGCCTCCCTCGTCCGCGCCGACTCCTGGTTGTGGTCCCCCTGGGCATTTCCACCCAATGGCGACCGTCCGTTCGCCGCCCGAGTATTCCATTAAGTGAGTGGCAGCGCATTGGGAGCACCTCTTCGGCGGCTCGGTGCTTTCCGGGGAGAAGACAACGCTCTGGTCACGCAACGCATCCCTTTTGAGACGAGTGCCTGGCGCATCTCGTGGTATCGCCGCCAGGCGGCGGTGCTTTGGGTTCGGGACGGGTGCAGTCGATCACCGAGCACTTGATCGGCAGCCCACGCGACGAACCCAGCGGCTATCCATACCGGCCAACCGACGGTGAGGAAGGTCACGACCGATCTGGCGGCGGCGATGAGGGCGAAGATGAACATAACGAGTGCAGCGATGAGGAACAGACGACGCTCGTGGGCTCCTTTGTTTGACGCACCAAATGAGAGGTCACAACCGAAATCACCAACTGCGCGGGAGCTGGGATGCGCGTATTGAGAGTGCGAAAGGTTCGGATCAAATCCGCGCCATACCCTCAGACCGCGCTAACTGACGTGGAAGGCTCGGTCAGAGGCTTACACCTCCGGTGGCGAACAGGGCGATGGCTGCGACACCCATGAGCGTCGCGGTGGTCCACCCGAGGATCTTGGCCGCGTTGCCGTTCACGTAGTCGCCCATGAGCTGCTTGCTGCTCGATACCCGCATGACCACAAAGAGGAATGGTGCGGCGATGACACCATTGAGGACGGCCACAAAGACGAGCAACTTGATCGGGTTGACGTGCAGGAGGCTCAGCGCGGTTCCCCCAGCTGTTCCCAGCGCGACGAGGCCGTAGAAGACAGGGGCCTTGCGAACGGATCGTGAGAATCCCCAGTGTTTGCCGAGGAGTCCGGCCATGCCGACTGAGCCCGATCCGGCCAGCACTGGGATGGCTAACAACCCGCTGCCAATGAAGCCGAGCGCAAAGATGGTGCTGGCGAAATGGCCGGCGAACGGCTTGAGCGCCTCGGCGGCCTGGGCCGCGCTTTGGATGTTGGTGCGGCCATGGGCGTGCAGGGTCTGAGCAGTCGCCACGATGATGGCGAACATGACGAGATTGGAGAATGTCATGCCGACGAAAACGTCCAGCCGGCTGGTCGACTGCTTGCGTCTCGCGCGTTTCGTGGGCTGGTATTTGAGAGGTTGTGCCTGCGTGCCGCCTTCGGGTTCCTCGCGCATCTCTTCGAGGCGGTGAGCGCTCTGCCAAAAGAAGAGGTAGGGCGAGATGGTTGTGCCCAGTACCGCGACCAGCAAGGCGAGATAGGCCTTGTTGAACTGGATATGGGGGATGACGGTGTGGGTGAGAACGCTGCCCCACTGATGGGTGACGAGGACCGCCACGACGAGATAGGCCAGCAGCGCGGCGCAGAGCACCTTGAAGGCCAGCGCGATGCGGGCGAAGTCGCCCAGAACCAGCAGCGCGGTGATGAGGACGCCCGCCAAGAGCGCCCAGAGCCAGGTCGGTCCGGCATGGAGCAGTTGCATCCCTGAGCCGACCGCGACCAGGTCGGCGGCAATGTTGAGACCATTGGCAATGATGAGGGCGGCGAGGAGGACCGCCAGGATTGTTCGACCAGCGCGTTGGAAACGCTTGACGGCCAGCTCGCCGAGACCGGTGCCCGTCGCCAGAGCAGTGCGGTCACATATCTCCTGAACCGCGGCCATCAACGGCAATGTCAATAGGGCTGCCCACAAGAACGAGAAGCCAAATCGGGCCCCGGCCTGCGAGTAGGTGGCAATCCCAGAAGGGTCGTCGTCGGACGCCCCGGTAACCAGGCCAGGCCCCATGGCCCGCAGGTACTGACGCCAGACCGGCCCGGTGCGGCCCTTGGTGATATCGACTTCCGATGGCCGCGATGACGCGCGAGCACCAGCGGCGACGGTCGACGCCGAACCGGCTTTTCCCTCAGGCTTTCTCGCCATTAGCCCGTTCGTGACCATGGCCCGCGCTCAAGCCGGCCCGGATACGCCCGTCTCCGGTCTCTGGCCGGTATCCACAAAATCTTGAGCGACGTCTCTGAGCTTGCGATTCAAGTGCTGGGATGCTCGACGCAAGACGTCAAAGGCTTGAGTAGGGGAGATTCGCTCGCGCTCCATCAAGATCCCCTGGGCCTGTCCGATCACCTCGCGAGTGGCGAGGGCAGCGTTGAGGTTGGCAGCCCGAAGTTCCTCATCCTCGTGAGAGTGGGCGGCCGAGACGGCGAGACCGGCCAAAGACGCCAGGATCACCCCCTTGGCCCGATCGACGACGCCAAACGCGGCCGGGTAGCGGGCATACAGATTGAGGGCTCCCAAGCTGCCGTTGGTGGTCAAGGGGAGAGCCAAGACGCTCCGTATCCCTGCCGCGCTCGCCTGGGGGCCGAAACTTGACCAGCGGGAGTCGTCGGCCACGTCGTCGGCATAGAAGATCTGCCGCTGGGCTATGGCGTCGAGGCAGGGTCCCTCGCCCGTCTCGTGCTGGAGAGCGTCGATCTGGTCCACGACCGGGTCGGTGTGCACCGGGGAAGTGACCACGTCCTTCTCGAGCAGAAAGACGCCGGCAAAGTCACATCCCTCGATGGTGGTCACGGCCAGCTGCACGACCTGAGCCAAGGTGTCGGTGACACTGCCGGCGGCAAACAAAATCCGGGCCGTCTCGGAGAAGTCGGCGGCGAGCTCGGAGGTGGGGTCCCCGTCGACGACCGTGCCCTCAATCTCCCTCGCCTTATTGGCGGCTCGATGTTCCCCGGGC
This sequence comes from Acidimicrobiaceae bacterium, assembly GCA_003151235.1. Classification (GTDB taxonomy): domain Bacteria; phylum Actinomycetota; class Acidimicrobiia; order Acidimicrobiales; family RAAP-2; genus Palsa-461. The sequence continues at coordinate 3,147 of PLWZ01000047.1, read as the reverse complement.
ATATCCACTCGTTTTTCTCATCGATGAGGGTATTACCACTCCTTTGATAGCCCGCGGCGGTACCGGCATCCGGGCCATATTGTTCGTTGATTCAGCTTTATTGAAAAAGCCAGAGAGGTCAATCACCCGATCGGGTGATTCGAGCCTTCGTCGCCCGCCTTAGACTCTGGAGGGTGGCAAAACCGATCCAGGTCGCTCTCGTCAACGACTACGAGATCGTCCTGGAAGGTCTCCGCGCCCTACTCAAGCCGAGCGAACGGGAGATCCACGTCGTCGAAATCGACATCAAGAAGGGACCGAGACGACGGGTCGATGTCACTCTGCTGGACACGTACGGAGAGATTGAAGACCTCGGAGATCGGGTGCGTGCTCTTGCAGCCAACCCGCGTGCCGGCGCGATCGTGGTATTCAGCTTCTCCGACCAAACCCGAGCCGTGCGTCATGCCATGGGTGCCGGCGCACAAGGATTTATCTCCAAGGCTGTACCTATCCAAGAGATCATTGATGGCGTCGTCGCTGCCGCACGCGGCGAACGCGTGGTCCTGACCCGAAGCTCCCAACGCGCCGCGATCGACGAAGCGCTGCGCTGGCCGGGGCGCGAGATCGGGCTTACCGAACGCGAAAGCGAACTCTTGTCCCTGCTCTCGACCGGAATGACGAACAGCGAACTCGGCCGCCACCTCTACGTCAGTGAGAACACCGTCAAGACCCAGCTAAGCCACCTATACACCAAGCTCAACGTTCGCAACCGTGCTCAAGCCGCGTCCCTCGCCAGTCAGGACATCCTCGGAGACCATCGCCGTCGATCTGAGCCCGTCGACTGATCTGCTCCAACAACTCGAGCTCGGTGCTGGCAGGCTTATGTCGGTCCCAATGATGAAGTGATGAGCCCCGACCGTCCGCTGAGAGCTCTGTGAGCAGGGTGCGTTTCGACGTGCTGATCGTCGGGTCAGGTCCCGCTGGCAGCTTCGCGGCGCTCACGCTGGCTCGCCAAGGTGCGCGGGTCGCGCTGTTGGACAAGGCAGCCTTCCCCCGTGACAAGGCGTGCGGCGATTTGGTCGGGCCCCGTGGCATACAAATGTTGACCGATATCGGCCACTCGCTTCCTGGTGGGCTCAACGTCGGTGACATGATCGTTGTCGGGCCCACCGGGCGACGGGTCCGACTGCCGTCCGCGGCTGGTCATACCTACCCTGGGCATGGAATAACAATCACCCGTGTCGCGTTCGACGCCTCGCTGCAGAATGCAGCAGTTGAAGCGGGCGCCATCTTGTTCACCGGCAGGGCTGACCGGCCGTTGGAAGCCGACGGACGGCTCGATGGCTTCCAGACCGCTGATGGCAGAGAGCTGCGTGCGGACTTTGTGATTGGCGCCGACGGCGCGACCAGTCACGTGGCGGCGACAGCGGGACTGGTCGAAGCCGACAAGGTCTTATGGGGATTCGCCGTACGGGCCTATCTCAACCAACCGGTGGAGCTCCCGGCGATCGTATTGTGGGAACAGCGCCGCTGGCGTGCCTTTCCCGGATACGGTTGGATCTTCCCCGCCGCTGATGGGGGCGCAAACGTGGGCCTTGGCATCGCCATGCGCTCCAATCGGTCAGAGGGCGCTGGCGCGGTGCGCATGTTGCCGGCGTTCCTCGATCACCTCCGGGCACTGGGGTTCATCGATCGCGCCACCCCCGAGCCGTCTCGCCGGCTTGGGGGCTGGCTCAAGATGGGAATGATCGGGACTACGCCGGCCCGCGACCGGACTCTACTGGTCGGTGATGCCGCCGGGCTGGTGAACCCATTGCAAGGGGAAGGCATCTCACAAGCCATGGGAAGCGGGAAGGCTGCGGCTAACGCAATCCTTCGCGCCCCAGGTAACCCAGCCGATCTTTACCGGACCACCCTCGCCAGCGCACATCTCCCCTACCAGCGGATCGCCGGGGCCGTCCACGCCGCGCTGGTGGGTCGACCGACCGCCGTGGCGGCGGCGGGCCGTGCCATCACCTCGCCTGGAATCGGAGCCGCGCTCGCCGGCGGCTGGTCGATCTTCTGGAACGAACTGCTGGACGGAGCGCCGACAAGCCGGGAGCGTACGGTCGCTGCCGCTGTAACCAGCCTGGGTGATCGGCTCACCGTACGATCACACACGGCGCGGTGGTTCGCCGATGTCCTCCTGGAAGACAACTCGCCAATCGGCTCGCCTCGCTCGGCAGGCCCTCCCGCGAATTGACATCACGATCGAGGCCGTGCACATGCCGGCCGTTGGAACCGGTCGACGGCGGGAATGTCGCCCGACGTCATGAGTAGGCGCACCACGGCGACATGCACGGCGCGACGGTACCGAGTGGGTGGGACGCCAAACGGGCTGATGCTCGATACTGCGCCTCCGCTTGTCGCCAACGAGCCTTTCGTTCGCGAACTGAGGACTCAGCCGCGCTGGCCCAAGAAATAGAAGTCCAGCGCCGGCGCTATTGGGCACTCGTAGCCAAGTTCGCCGTGGTCCGTGGTGAGTCCCAAGCAAATGTGACCGTGTCGCCCGGACCAGCTCGTGAGGCGGAGAACTAGCGCGTTTCGCGAACGAGCGAGGTGACTGAAGCCACCTCGCTCGTTGTAGATGACCCGCAGAGCAGCGTTGAAGCCGCAACGTAACGATCGGGTCTGTCGGGACCTGCAGGCGGTGTCACCGATGCTCGCGCCCATCCCGGTCGCCTCAAACGGAGGGACCGGCTGCAAGAATTGCGGACAGCTTCTTCGCGCTTGCGCCCCGTTGGCACCGCCCCTGCGACCTGTCGTCTGACCGGCCGGTCGTGCCCGCGAAACGCTCGGTAGCTATGGCAACGGGCGCAGCGATCTCCTGTCGCATATGGGCCGCGGTTGCATCCGCAATTCCCGCAGACTTGCGCTGCTACTTTCGCCACGTCGTCACCTTTCGCCAGGTGTCGGCCATGCCGGGGGCCCGTATCTGCGGGTGCCCCGGCTTTATCTATGCGCCCTCATGGTGGGCACGTCTGGGCAAGGGTGTCAACCTCGAGGCGGCCGAGAAGGGTCCCGCGTCCCTCGGCAGGTGGTACGTCCGCCGAGCTGCCTACCGCAAGACCAACAGCGGGCTCGGAGGGCTCCTGCGGGGGCTCGGGCTCAGTGGTGGGAGATCACGTC
>PLWZ01000027.1 GCA_003151235.1 Acidimicrobiaceae bacterium | reverse complement strand
AGGCGCCGTGCCGCCTGAAAGACAGCACTCGTCGGTGCCATGCGGCTTTTCAGAGGAGATACCAACCGGGGATCGCCGGCCGCACCACACCGAGGAGGGACTCACGATGAGTCACACACTCGAACACATCCACCAGGAGGTCAGATCATGAAGACCTTGGCCATACGCCTGGAGGACGACATCCATGCCCAGCTCACAGTGCTGGCCCAGCTCGAAGAGCTGACGGTGACCGACGCCATCCGGCAAGCCATCGCCAGCTTCATCGCAGCGAAGCGAAACAATCCAGAGCTAACGGCACGGGCCGAAGCGGTACTCGCCGACATCGATCGGGATGCCGCTTCCCGGCGCGACGCCATTGCCTCCCTGTTCGATCCAGAACAGGCGAGCAGTCAACGGTCAGCGCCGAACGGAACGGATGCCACCGAGGGGAAACCCCTCGCTCGTGGTGCTCGCTCCAAGGGAGGTACGCCGCCTAAGGGCTGACGCACATCTTCCACCCGGCAGGGGCTCCCTCGACGTCGCTTCATTAGCGACTCGGGAGTCCCTGCCATCAACCACCTAAGACAGAACGAAAGGAGGTGAGAGTGAATGAGAAGGAACCAACAACGACCAGTGGTGGGAACGAACAGGAAAACGCAAACCAACGAGAGGCTGAACCAAAGATCCAGCCGCGTATCTACGTGGCCAGCCTCTCCGACTACAACGCAGGACGACTCCATGGCACTTGGCTGGACGCCGATGTGGAGGCGGCGGACTTGGCCGAGGGCGTGCAGGCCATGTTGGCGCGCTCGCCCGAACCCGGGGCCGAGGAGTACGCCATCCACGACTACGAGGGCTTCGGACCGCTGCACCTCAGCGAGTACGAATCACTGGAGAGCGTGTCCACGATCGCCCAAGGCATCAGCGAACACGGACCGGCCTTTGCCCACTGGGCGGCGCTGGTCGAAACGAGGGACGTCGAAGCGCTCTCCCAATTCGACGATGCCTACCGGGGGCACTACGGCAGCCTGGCCGAGTACGCCGAATCGCTCCTCGACGACATCGGACTGGCTCAACAGTTGGAGGCGGCCGTCCCCGGATTCCTGGAGCCCTATGTCCGGATCGACGTGGAGGCCTTTGGCCGGGATTTGGAGCTTTCTGGTGATGTCACGGCCTGTCCCGGCGACGGGGGGGTGTACATCTTTGAGGGAACGGTTTGAACGTTGTGGAATGGTCAACGGCCCTATGTTTTTACGCGAATGTCCTGGTAAAATGGGTGGTAAATGGAGATTTACCACTTATGACCTTGGAGCAGGCCAAGGCTTTTGGCCTATTTCTGCGGCATCGGAGAGAGGCTCTCGGGATGAACCGGTCCCAGCTGGCTCGCCTGATAGACACCCGAGACTCGACGATCAATCGGTTGGAAGCCGGGACCATCAGTGCGCCGCGTCCGGACAAGCTGACTCGCATCGCCGACTACCTGCATTTGGACTTGGCCGACGTCTTCGCCATGGTCGGCTACGCCGTGCCCCGGCAGCTACCGGCCTGCCTGCCATATCTCCGGGCCAAGTACCCGACCCTGCCTCAGGAAGCCATCGAGGAGATGGTGTCCGACTTCAAAGAGGTGGCTGCTCGCCACGGAGTCACTCTCGATCACCCGGAGCGACCCGATGACCGAGCCAAAGCCAGAAGCCTTCGGCCGACCCAAGAAGCACTCAAGGACCTCGGGAAGGACTTCGCATGATTCGAAGGAGGCAACGACTCCGATGAGCCCGACGCGTGCGACCTTGGAACAACCGCATCCAAGAGTCGCGCGCGGTCGGAAACACTCCAGCTTGGACATCCTCGATCGGCCAGTGATCTCGGCCGACGAGGCCTTTGGCATCCTCGGGATCGATCGCGGCACCGGCTACCGGGCCATTCGTGAGGGCACGTTTCCGGTGCCGGTACTGCATATCGGGAAGCTCATTCGCGTGCCAACGGTGGGACTACTGCGCTTGCTGATGCTCGATGACGCCCCTCCGGCAGCTGAGGGAGAGGAGGACTGAAAAGTCATGCAAGGCAGCTTTGTTCGCAAACGAGGGTCCACTTGGACGGCCTACTACTACTTGCCCGACGCCAAAGGCGGACGCCGGCAACGTTCCAAGGGTGGTTTCCCGACGAAGGGCGCCGCCCAGGCCTACCTCACCAACAAGGTCAACGCTGTCCAAACCGGCGAATACGTCGAGACGGTCAAGCTGACCTTTGGTGACTACCTGACCGGGCAGTGGCTGCCGATCATGAAACGTTCGATCCGGGCGAGCACTTTGGACAGCTACGAGCGCATGCTGAAGCTCCACGTCATCCCGAGGCTCGGTAGGCTGCAGATACAAGATCTCACTAGCGGACACCTGGACAGCCTCTACACCGATCTGCTGAATGGTGGGCGAGCCGATGGTTCGGGCGGGTTGTCGCCAAAAACCGTCCGCTATATCCACAACACCGTCCACAAGGCATTGAGGGACGCCCAACGTAAGCAGCTGATCCATCGGAACGTGGCCGATTCCGCTGATCCACCGAGGATTCATCAATCGGGCTCCGCGTCGATGCGCACCTGGACCGCCGAGCAGGTGCGGGCGTTTCTCGATGGCCTGACCGGGCACCGGTTGGTGGCTGCCTACACCTTGGCTGCCACCACCGGCATGCGGCGGGGTGAGGTGCTGGGCTTGCGGTGGCGCGATGTTGACTTCGAGGCCCGTCGGCTGGCTGTTCGTCAAACGGTCACCTGTGTCAACTACAAGGTTGCGTTCAGCACGCCCAAGACCGCTCGGGGTCGCCGCCTGATCGCCGTTGATACCGGTACCGTGGCTGCGCTCCAGGCTCACCGCCGCCGGCAGGACGAGGAGAGGGCTGCTCTTGGTATGGCCTACCAGGACCTGGATCTGGTATTCCCGAAGCTCGACGGCACGCCCACTAATCCCGATTTCTTCAGTCAGTGCTTCGACCGGACCGTGGCTCGGCTCAAGTTGCCCCGTATCCGGCTGCACGACCTGCGGCACACGCACGCCACTCTCGCTCTCTCAGCGGGAGTGCCCCCCAAGGTGATCTCGGACCGCCTCGGCCACGCAACGGTGGCCTTCACGCTGGACGTCTACACCCACGCCATTCCGCAGATGCAGGAAGAGGCGGCCGACCAGATCGCCGAGTTGATCTTCGGTTCTGATGGTGGGGGGAATAAGGAGGAGAAACCAGACCAATCCGCGTGACGCTGGCGAAGGGATTCAGCAAACAACTGGTGGACACGAGGTGCGCGTTGCCCGTGCGAAAGTCGGATCGGAAGCATACGGCGAGTTCCTTGAGCAGCTTTTGGCGGCCCAAGGGTCTCCTCAATCGGCCACCCGTGACCAGTGGCAGGAGTGGCTGACCCGGGTGTCAGTGCAAGTGGGATGCCAGCAACGAATCCACCGAGGTCGAATACTTCCCACCGGTCAGCGTCACTCGCACTTAATGCAATACTGCCTTTTACATCGGATAGTTCGAGGCCTGCAACCCGTACTGTAATATCAGCCGAGCGGGGATTGCTCGTGACCGTTGGTAAGCGTGGGTGAATAGTTCCAACGATGGCGCCTCAAACTTCAAACAAGATTGCGCCACGTCGCAAGACTATATTGCGAAAACTAACTTGCTCAGTTAGCTTGGATAGCCCATACTTATAGTCAGTACTATTGCTGCCAAAGGTTATGAAAGGAAGCACAAGACCACACCAATAGCTCCATGAGCGCTGGCGCACAAGATGCACTCTCAAACGCCGAACCCGAATCAAGCGAAAGCCATCCGGCGGACTGGGAATTATACGTTGTACAGGCCTATGAGTCCTTTTATCAACTCGCTCGACCTGCTACCGAATCTCCTTTTGGTGACCTTCTTATGGCTGCCGACTCCGGGCTCCAGGCCCTTCTCAATCTGGATATAAGTTTGGTTGGTCATGGCGCACATGTTGCACCGAGAGCAGCTATCGATGCGGCTCTTCCCTTCAGCGAATCTGAACGTCAAGTCCTTCTTCGAGAAATGCAACTTAGCGCTTGGGCCGTCGAGTCAAAGCAAGGTCTAGAGTTCTACCAGTTGAAGGCTCGTTGGATGGACTGGCTGCGCCAGTCCGCCGGCCGGTATCCAACCGATCAGCTCCTCGACCTTCTGACATCACTAGCAATTCTGAAGCAGGAGTCGGGGCGGAAAATTCAGTGAAGTGTCACCGGAGCGCGCGTCGTCCCCCAGCTACGTGCTTCACTTTCGAGCCACTCGATCCCACGTGTAGCACGTGCGACGAGCGTTTCGGAATCGGCTCCCAGTTCCTGTTCCCATTCGTCCTTACAGGGACACACGATCGCGGCCGCTCCGTGTAATACAGCCGGATCGCGGTAGAGGTTGTGTGCGACGAGCGCACCATTCAGCGGCCACGAACACAACGCACAGGACTTGGGAAGCTGATGAGCAGGCATTGCGCTCTGTGGCCCAAGTACGACCGTCTTCTCCCGCCACTCATCCGGAAGCTGCAGCAGAACCTCGATCGCGCTCCTAAGAAAAGGTGGGCGATAACAGATGGAGCTCGGCTTTTCGAGTGGACCTGCAAGGACGGCTTGCAGCGTGTTCTCCTTAACCGTGTTGAGAAACAACACGGCTGTCTCGCCGCCATGTCGGAGAACCCAATCGATCGTTTGAAGTGCCTCGCCGATGGCTTCCTGTTCTGACATAAAGATCGGCTTGAGCATTACGTAAGCCTCAAATGCAATGGTAAGGCCAGCGTGCCGAGATTCGACCGTCCTCATGATGTCGAGGGTTCGCAGAATCTCCGTCGGTCCGTATCCCTTGTTGATGCACACGAGTCTCGGAAGGTCTGAAACGCACTCAAGCCCGAAGCCGAGCGTTAACCGCTCGACAGAAGGCGGCAACGCCGACACAACTTCCTCAAGTTTTTGCTCGGTTACGAACGGAGCTCGCGTTTCCATACCCACGGCGCGCAGAAACGGGAGCCGAGCCAATCGGCGGATCACGGCTACGCGGACCGCCGCGGGGACCTCTGCGTCAGTGAAGAAAGAGCCACCCGGTCCAATATGGAGGCGCTGGATCCCCTCTCCAAGCCTCTCCAGCAGCTGATCCCATTGCGCGAGGACTTCATCCATGTCGAGTTGGCGGCTAGTCATTCCAAAGTTGCACATCGTGCAGCCTCCGGACAAAGACCACACACAGCCCCGTGACGGGAACCAGACAAGTGGTTTGAAGTGCGAAGAGCCCTGGGTCCCCGTTGGGAGGTAATAGACGCCAGACTCGTCGTCAAGCTCGTTCAGCGGGTGTGTCTGGCGAAATCGACGTGCGACAGTGCTCATCCTTCGTACTAGGGCCGTCAGATCATTGGGTTCTGTCGTTCTCATCGTGGTGTTGCCGACGCTGAAGTTCCGAGGATATGACTGACCGATTCAAAGGACTGCCTAGAGTCCCGGAGAGTGTCGCCAAAGCCAAAGACGCAGGCAGACTCATCGGAGATCCCGTTGTAGATTGCTAAAATTAGCGCCCCGGACGTCGTCCCCCCCTCGCGCATGCTGTCATTAGTTGGGCGATACCCAAACTGTAGGATTTGTGTCGCGGCTGACCAGTTGGTGATCCGAACATCTTCACGTGCGTAGAACATCACGCTGCGTCCAAGGCTGGATGTGAGCCTCGAAGCTACGAGGAACTGATCAAGCGGAGCCGACTTTCGCACATTCATCTCCATCAGGAATAGGTCGTTCTCCTGGGTCACCACGAAATCCAAGTTAAATGGGCCGTGATAGCCACGACGGCACATCTCTGCGCCGAGTTCATGTCCGACATGCGCGATCCGCGTGTGAGTTGCCGACGGCAACTCGCTTTCAAGGGAGTGACAACCCCGATAAGAGAATCCATCGTCCAATAGCTGCTCACCTACGCCGATACCTTCGACAACACCGCCCGCGTCTACCTTAAAATCACACGTGACGGAACGGTTGCCGTCCGCACTACCGACGAAGATCTCGGCCAGCCGAGGCCAGCCTTCGTCGGCACTTTCCTTGCCGGCCAACCGCTTGCCTGGTTTAGCTGTACGCAGAGCTTCAAATGAATTGCGCTTGGTGACGTGTCGGATTCCAGACCCACCCATCGAGTGATTGGCTTTCACAACCAGGGACTGGTTCCCTCTCAGGTGTCGAACAAGATTCTCAACCTCTTTCTCGGAGTGAACGATTGTCCAAGGCGGTCGGCAAGACCGGGCGCTTGGGACGTAGTCGAAGAGACGAGCGCCTCCAAGTTTGGTGTTCCAATGGGATGCCGTCCTTGCGGAGATTCTCGGCACAGATGTCGCCAGCCTGGCCCCGTGGTTATCCAGTTCGTCTATGAGGCGATTGAGTGGTGACGAATAGACCTGGAAATCGATTTGGGTGACCGCCCAACGTTTCAGGAATTTGAGCAGAGAGAAGAACAAGGCTTCATCTGCGACCGCATCGGAGCACAGGCTCCCTGTAGTCCGCTGCGGCACAAACACCTCTTCGGGCTTGTGCCAGGCGCCATACGGTCCATCAGGCGGGGGACAACGATCGACTCGTACGCCTTCCTGACACCTGCAAGCTTCCATCGGACGTCCTGCCTCTTGGCGGTCAGAATGTGGCGCAGGTCTGCTGTGACGTGTTCGTAGATCTCGTCTGGCGAACCGTCTGGTGTCTGTTGGATTGCTTCACGCATATCTATCGGTGCCCGGTTTCGGCTGGTTGTGCTGTTGCAGAACGAGCAGGCCGTAATGGTGTTCGCACTATCAATTCTCCGGGCGAGATCAGAGAGCTCGCCTGTGCTCAGTTCCGGGAACCGCTGAGCGAGCGCAGTCGAGATCTGCTTGAGGTAACCGCCTTGGCTCTCCCCGATCAGGTGCTCAACGGTCAGTTGCCGCCAGTGATCGAAATCGAGCTTGCCTGATCCCGCACCGCAAAGCTGGCAGATGCCTCCCGAACGCTCATGGACCGCCGCTGCGTAGCCGAACAGTGACTGACAGTTTCGGTAGTCGTATTCCTTCACCGATGCGCTACTCATTCGTTCCTCCGACTCGCTACCCCTGATTTATCGTTGCGATGCGTGATATCTCGGCAGCGGAGTCAGCCTCCAGCCGCCTTGAGTTCCAACGTGGTTCCTACGCCGGGCTTCGTCAACGCCGCGAGGCGGGTATACCGCTGGCCCATGGTCCACGCGAATGTCCCGCCGGACGCGGGAGTGTTGGCAATCGGAGTGGCGAGTTCGACAGAGCCTTCCTCGGGGCTTCGGGACAGGACGAACACGCGGTACGGCTGCCCGGGAGGGCGAGTCCCCCCTTCGAGAGAAGTTTCGATGGCTTCGGCGATCCGTTGGTCAATAGGGCTCCCCGCTCGTAGAGCATCGGCCGTGTTGTTGTCGAAGGTGATCGGGTCGGAGCGTTGATCCAGGATGGCGGCCACCTTGGGTTGGATGGCGCCATGGGTATAGAAGCCCATGTGGGTTAGGCCCGGGCGGAACGAACGGTCTGGCTGACAGACATACACGCCAAGCGTGTTGTACTCACCCCATGCGAACCGGGCAGCGACAACCACGGTGTCGACGAAATCAAGGAGACCGTCTTCCGCGAATAGCGTCTGGAGTTCCCGGAGGAGGAATCGAGCTTGTTCGCCAACAAAGGTGTTGTCCTCGTCCATGACTTCATCGATGGCATCGGACATCGCACGGAAGTTGAACCAGATCACCCGATCGTCGTTGAGGGAGTCGATGATTGCCGGTCGCACTGGGTCAGGTGTCACGACAAAGAGGCGCTGGTGCTCTGCTCCCGCAGTCATGTTCTTGTAATGGGCCGCCAACTGCTCGGCGCCAAGGGCATTCAGGGCCGTCTTCGTCTCGAACCAGTAGTCAAAGTGGGCCGACATCCGGGCATCGGGGGTCGATGGTCCCGCGCCGGACGGCTGGTTGACGAACGCTACGAGCTGCAGTGCGGAGTCTTCGGCAACCGCCCCGAGCAGGCGCTCCAGGAGGCTTAGCTCCAGACGCTGGAACACCGCCATCATCGACGATGTGACCCGGTTCTCTCCGCCCCGGTAGGTACTGAAGAGCGGGCTATTCGGCATCGTCGGACTCTATGTTGGATCGCCTAGCGTTCGCTTCGACCAGACTTCGCCTGGCCACCGAGGGTTCGGTGACTAAGTTCGACCGCGCGTCGAAATTGGCACGGGGGCGTCTGGTCAAACAAGAGAGCCGCGTAGAGACGCCAGATCGTCGGCAGCTTGATCCAAAATCTCAAGGCCGCAGATCGCGCAGTAGTTGTTCTGACCTTCTCCGGACGGGCCTTTGATGACCAAGCAGGTCGTGCCCTTCTCGATGGAATGGTGCTTACGATCGTGGTGACAGATTCTTCTCCGCTGTGCCACCTCGATTCTCACCGCGTTGAGTACGTGTCGCACCTTTGCCATCACTGACCGCCTTCCGTTAGGGCTGAGGAGATTCGATCTCGGACGGCATCGCCATAGGTGTCGAGATCGGCCATTGCACTCTCTGCCTGGTCGGCTGACAGCGTCTGGCGTGCTTTGGAGCCGATACCGAGAGACGCGTTGATCTCGCGGTTCAAGAGTCGTGTCAGGTACTCGATGTTCGCCACCGGAGCGCCAGCTCCTGGCACCGCATGCGCGATCTGACGACCCTGCCGGGGGAGTTCAAGATCGCTCAAGACTCGGGCAGCCACGGAACCGGTGCGCTCTCGGAGGCGGGTCCGAGCACTGACCCGTCGGCGCTGGGGCGTGACGGGGATCGCTGCAGGTGCCTCTTCGAACTCGGCATAGCGTTCGCGGAGCTTCTCCCGAAGTGTCTCTCGATCAACCAGGTCACCGAGGGTCAAGCCGATCGGCCCAAGCGGTTTGGAGAGCAGCTCATCGATGACCCGATCGTCATCGGGGTCCAGGAACGCTCGATCGACAAAATGACTGACCAGCTCATTGTCAACGAGTACACCGAGGTCAAAACGTCGATTGCGCGGTTCGCTGGGGCTGTCGATGTCCTCCCCGGGGCCTTCGCCTTCGACCCAAGAGCGGATCAGTTCCTGGTCCTCGAGGTCGAGCTCTCGAAACTCCTCCCACCGGGCATCGTTGTTGAGCCCGATGTGCGATATCACGAAACCCTGATTATCTGGATGATCAGGGTTCTCCTGAATGACGACGCGCATCACTCGACCGACAAACTGGATGAATGGGGCTAGTGAGCGGAATGGGCGGAACACGGCGGCGACGCTTAGGCGAGGGTGGTCAAAACCCTCACCGAGCATCTGGACCTGAACGATGCAGTCAAGCTGGCCGATCTGCAGCCGGTCGAGAACTACCTGTTTCTCGTCCTCATCCATGCCACTGTGGATCTCAGCTGCGCGGTAGCCGCATTCTTCGTAGATGGCCCGAACCTGTCGGGCATGGTCTACTGAGCAGGCGGCAGCGATGATCTGGTGTTGGATCCCTGTGGCCGCCCGTAATGAGTCGCAGCGCTGGATGCTCGCTTCGGCAATATGCCGGTTACATTCTGGCGACAGGGCCACGCTCCGGCGGAACCACTGCTCCTCGCGAAGCGCCAGAACCTCGTCGAGGGCGTGTCGGCGGGTGTCCCCGTCGTAGGTGAAATACACCTCCGATGGCGCCACGTTACGGGAGTGAATCCGCTTGATAAAGCCGTTTACCATGGCCCGTGCGAACGGGTACTTGTAGATGACTTCACCTTGAAGCGGACGTTCGTCAGCGCGAAATGGCGTCGCCGTCAGACTCACGACCTTGGCGTTCGGGAAGCGCCGGAAGACCTTCTGCCAGCTCTCGGCGGCGGCGTGGTGGCCCTCGTCGACGAGGATCATGTCGAAGAAATTGGGTGGGAATTGCGGCAACCAGCGGTCAGCCGAGCTGGCCAGCTGCTGAATGTTGGTCACGACAAAATGACTCTCAAGGCAGTCGTGGATGTTCGCGTCGATGCCGTCGAGCACAGCGGCGTAGGGGCCCTGGGTGAAGTCAGACAGCACCCGGGTCTTGGTCCAGAAACACTCCCGGCTGGCGATGTCGAGGGCGTCGGATATTCCTTTGCGGATCGTGAGGTTGGGTGCAATGACCAGAACACGGCCAGAGGCGATGCCGAACGGGAGCGTGGCGATGATCCCGGTCTTGCCGCAACCGACAGGGATCTGGATGATGGCGGGCTGGCTCCCGCTGGCGAAGTGTTCACGCACGGCTTGATGGGCTTGGCGTTGGGGCTCCCGAAGCAGGTTGTTGGCTTCGACGTCGACAAGTGCCGTCTGGAACAGCAGCCCCGGCTCGTCGGGACCGGCTGCTCGTCGATACTCCAGACGGAATGGTTCGAGGTCCGCTCGGCGATAGAAGCGGTAGTTGCTGCCAGGTCGCCGGACCGCCGCCAGACGGCCCTCCCGGTCCCATCGCCGCAGCGTCTGGGGTGAAACTCCGAGATATTCGGCAGCGTCGCCCACCTGTAGGAAGTCATCTAACTCTGCTGGACTCATACTAACAGTATATAACATTGGTCAACCCTCCCATCGTAGCCTGTAACTCATTGCACTAGCGATTGCAATCGCTTGCAACCTCGGCTACGCTTGCTTGTATGTCCGACACCATCTATGCCCGTGTGAGTCCCGAGCTGAAGGCGGCGACGGATCAGTACGCCAAGGAGAACGGCATGTCGTTGGCGTCGGCCGTCTCTGACCTGCTGTCCCGCGGGCTAGAAGCCGCCGGCAACGAGTCATCGATCAGGGTCCTGGAGCAACGGACCCAGGAGCTACAGCTGGAACTGACCCGGGTACACGATGCCGCTGTCGCGCTGGATGGCCGACTGGGTCAGATCCTTGGTACCTGTGAATGTGGTCAAGCTCTAACCGGTCACGACTTCTTGATCGCTGGACGCTGTCCGCAGTGCAACCAGGGGGTGTCTGGTCTGATGGCCGGAGATCAGGACAGCGGCGGAACCGTCAACCGAACTGAGTTTGCGCCGTTCATGGCCGGAATCGGCGTCACGCTTGCACTCATCATCTTCGCCTACGCCGCTAGCCAGTGACAGGAGGTACTCGCGTGAACTACCAGAACGATCCGATTGCCCAGAGGCTCTACGCGTTCTTGGTGCGCTGGGTACGAGAGCATCCCGACTGGGCTTACGAGGCCCAGGGTTGGACGATGGGTCTTCGAAACGTTGGGTCGGTTGGTGACAGCCTCTTGGACGAAGCGGAGTTTGGGGAGATCAAACTTGCGGGCTGGCTCAAGAGTCCGGATGGCGAGCTGATCCAGACGGTCGTGGGTTGGATCCTGCCTTGGCCTGCGAGTGCGGAGTTCAAGTTGCTTGTTGACGCAGTCACCTTGGCCGCACAGGCGAAGCAGAAGAACGAGCGAGGCGTCGCTGCCGGTTTGACTCTTGTCGGAGCCGTTCTGTTGTTTTTCATCCTCTTTTCGGAGTGAAGTTCGGCCCGAGGGCACTGCAACAAGCAAGAATAAGGTCCGAGGCCATATCGAGGTTTTGCAATCGTGCCTCCGGAAGCCATGCCAATTGCCGAGATGATGCAGTGCCGAAGCCGGGGGACCAAATTCGCTGAACCTGGCCGCCGCACGTATCGGCGAGAAGGGGGGCCCTATGCCGCGTCAGCCAAATCCACACACCCGAGTTTCCGTTTACCAAGTTGAAGGTCCTCTCGATCCGGGGACGGTTCTTCGCACGAAGTATCTGGAGCGAGATGACTTCGAGAGCACTCCGGTCCGTGTGGGAAACAGGGATGGCTATTTCGTGGGTGGTTCCGTGGCATCGCAGCAAGCGAAGTGGACGTACGTAGTTGCAACCTGGACCAATGACGACTCCATCGCCGCTGGGTTGGGCAACACGACCGCGGCAGGGGTTCTTCTTTTGCCGACCCGGGATCCCGACTCCGATTGCGTGTGGGCGATTTGCTTCGGTATGGGGTTTCACCTGATTGAAGCCGCCCGAATGGTGCCCAGCCTTGGTCGTCGCCTTGCTGCGCGTTGTGCTGATCCAGACAACCTCAGGTCCATCACACATTCCAGGCTCGACTTGCGTGCCTACGTCGCCCGGACATCTATACCCGGAGGAGACGATATCGGTGGATTCGGCGCAAGCGAGCTCGGCGATCTCATCAGTCGACTCGTTGGCCCTGCCTATTTGGACGGAGTACTTGCGGGAGATGGGGGAGATCCAGTCGAGATCCGAGGAGCAGACGCGATAAGCCTTCCCTTAGCCCGTGACGGGATGCGTCTTTTGGCGGACCTGGATGCCATCGAGGCGCTACTCGAACGCGATCCAGTGCCGCAATTGGCGATCATCGAGCAACTCCGAGCGCTGAAGTCCTCCGATTCCCATGTGCCCGAGCTGGAACAGGCTCTCGATGCAGCGCTTGGTGATTCTGACGCGCCAACGCTGGGTTTGGCTTGGCCCACCGAGCTCGCCGACGAAGCCGTACCTTTGTCCCACTTCAGAGTGTCTGGAATCCTCGGCGGCGACGACGATCCGAATGGAATGACTTTGGGAGCGCTCCTTGACCCGCTCCGTTCACTCCCAGACGGCGAGCGGCTGCGGCGCTTCGATCGGATGAAGGTCCAGGCTTTTTCGGACGACAATGAAGCTGCCAGTAGCTTGCTTCCAGCCCGGCAGTGGGTGACCTTTGAGACGACGTCCGCTGGGCACCGCTTCTGTATGCATAACGGTCGGTGGTACATGGTTGATGACGGGCTCAACCACCGCCTCTCTGAGCGTCTCGCTCGTATCTTCGCCGCTGAGCCGCCGATCCATGGCTTGCCGCTGTGGCCTACGGGTGTGGGTGAACCTGAATTCAATCGGTCTCTCGCTGATGCTCTTGGCGGGGTAAATCTTGACCGCCGACTCGTTCGGTGCGAAACGAACCCACGGGGATTTGAGAGTTGTGATGTGCTGACACCCGAAGGGGTGTTCGTGCACGTGAAGGCCGTGGGAAGAAGCACTGGGGCAAGCCATCTCTTCGCTCAGGCCGGAGTCTCGGCACTAGCTCTTCGGGAGGATGCTTCGGCACGCGCCGGGTTGATCAAAGTCGTTGAAGCTCAAGGTGGTGACCCGGCATGGATTCCCGACATACCGCGTCAGGCGGTTCTTGTTATGGGTAACCGGAGGAAAATCGACGCGGAGTCCCTGTTCTCGTTCAGCCGTATGCGGCTCCTGCGCCTCGTCGATGAATGTAGGAGACAGCAAGTCGAACTCACAATTGCTCCGGTCGCATATACAAATTGACTGGGTTATCCCGGTGATGATGGTTACCGTCAGCGCCTCGCTCGCTGTGCCACCCATTCCGGGGTTTGATCTCAACTCCGGCCTTCATCAGCGCCTGTCGTACGGTCTCTGCCTTCCGACCTAGTTGCTCACCCACCTTGATCAGGGAGTGCCCACTCTCGTAGAGGGTGCATGCCAAGTCGACCTGCTCCAGGGAGAGCCTCTGGTATCGGCGAGACACCCCGCGTCGCTCTAGAACCTCCGACACGGTGTGACGGTGCATCCCGAACTGGGCACTCAATTCGTAGACCGTGGCGCCTGCTCGGTAGCTGGCCACCAGCTGGTCGATTTCGGCCCCACGAAGTCGTCGTTGGATTTGCTTGATGGTTCGCGGAATTGCCGTCGAAGGGCCTTCGGGCACCATTTCGAGCAGTGCCCGAAGACGTTCTCCCTGGTCACAGAGGTTCGAGTAACGTCCCATGACCTCCCGGCTGAAATAATCGCAGATATGGGACGGTGGGAAGAACCGCCGTCGTTGCTTTGCGTCACCGAAGCAACTGGGGGAACAAACGGACATATAGCCGACCGTGCGATTATCAAGGCAAGACATGCGTTGGCGCTATTGCGCCAACCGGCGATGCACGGGTTTGGAGCGAAGATCTACGAGATACAAGTCCAGTTTGGGCCGGATGGCCGGTACGCATTCGCAGACGGCTCAGTGTCTGGGTGGCGGTGGAGGGACCGCGAGCCACTTGCTATGGAGTTCGCAGGTCCCGGCTTTGTCGAATGGCGGGAGACGGTCGCTGAGTGGTCACGGCGTTACCTGTCAACGACCCGTGAGATTCGGTCGCGCGTCGACACGTGCTTGGAGTGGCTCGATATCGGGGCGATGAGTGAGAACTGGCGGATCGCACTGCCTGCCCTGTTCAGCGCGATGGAGGCTTTGCTCGTACCGGAATCACGCGGGCTAAAGGACGGGATCGTGACGGTCCGAAGCGTGGCCGTCCACGCTGCCATCGAGAAGCCTTTCTTTCACCCGAAAGAGATCCGCGATGCCTACGAATGGAGAGGCAAACTCGTCCACGGTGTTCCGATCCCACCGGAGGACGACCCGAAGGGACAAGAGATTCTATCCGATCGTCGAACGTGGACCTTCTGGGTATTCAGAGACTTTCTTCAACTGGCGCACCGCGAAGGATTCGTCACGTCGCGCCAGATGGTCACCTACCTGGAACGCGAGCACATCGAGAATGTCTGTCGTTGGCTTGACGAGCACGGCCTCGTGGACGTGGTGAAGGAGTACCGCAAGGTAGTGGCGGCCAACGCACCGGCCGCCGGGTAACGCGAAACGGGAGGGTCGAAGCCGTCCCCTTCGCGCGGCTATCACCCGAGCCATCAGTGAAGGTACAACCATTCAACCGTTCAACTGCTGGAACCAAGCCAAGATAACAATCGCCAAACCCGCCAACACACCGACCATGGCGGATCCGGCGGCCATGCCGGCTGCCAGACCAGTGCAGGTCGCGGCAGCCAGAAGGACAAAGCCAGCGAGCAAGCGTCGCCGTATATGAGTCTTCTCGTCCGGCGGAAGGTCGAAGTCCGCAGGGAGATCGGAGAGCTCTGCGTCGATCTCACTGAAGGTTTGGTCGACGGCCTGTTGATCAACCGAACTCAGAAGCTCTCGGAGATGCTCGTCTAGGGTTGCGTTGAACTCGGCAATGACCCTCTCGTCGGTGAGCCTCTCTCCGGGGGTCAATCGCTCGACTAGTCCGTTCGCGGCTTCGAAGAGCTGGTCTTCTGCGGCTGCGTCGAAGGAATTCAGCAGCTCGGTCGCCCGGGCGTCGAGAGTGGACGCCAACGCCGCAATGTTGGCTCGAGGTCGCGTTCCCATCATGGGTGGCCGATAGTGGTAGTGCATCATGGCGGCGTGGTGGACCGCGTACGAGGGGCGCATTGAAGGTGAAGCCTAGATCGAGAGTCGTCAACGGATTTGTCAACCCAACTCGACAACACCACGCTCTCGGGACCCAACTAGATCACCGGTGATGCCGGTTTCAGCGGGGTCTCGCGGCCTGGTGCCACCTCCGTGCTCGCGATCGTTGCCTGCCACCGACCGGCACCTTGGGGATGCGAAGGACGGGGTGCCCATCGCGCGTTCGGGCCAGTCGGCGGGGGTGCCTCGACCACCCCGCGTCATAGCCGCCGGGACACGTAGGCTCAGGCCGGTCCATGAGAACGGAATGCGTCGAGAATGAGCACACCCCACATCGTCACGGCTGCACCCGGCACCACCTCCTGGCACCAGCTCCGTTCGGTCACGGGAATTGGTGGGTGGCTCAAGAGTGTCGGGATTGCCGGTGGCACCGTGTAACTATGGCGCTCTCTGATGTTGTGAGGATCACAATCCCGTGACCCCAAGGACTACCCGGGAGGAGGAACCGTGAGTGAAAAGTTTCTCCACAATTCCCGTCTAGGTAGATACGCCTTCTGCCGGAAGTGATGGGGGGATAGCCGAGAGATAAAACGTTCAAATTGAACTGGCTCCAGGCGGTCGCCGAGGCCGCCTGCCGAGGTCTTATGCGCTATAGAGCAGGGTCAAGCAGGCGGTCGAAGCCCTTGAACTGACAGGAGATGCGCCCACCGCCGTTTCGCCAGCAGACGTCACCCGTGAGGAAGAACTCATTTCCCGTATCCGGCAGCACATATGGACTAAGAGCTGAATAAGTCGCTCACCTACGCCTTAGCGCCGATGCCAACTATTCGACCAAATAGACGATCACTGTCAAGTGGTCGTCCGACAGGACCACGCCTTGCGCCAGGTCCATGACCGAATACGTGGCGGCGTATGGAGTGCTCTGGTCAACCACGGTGAGGCTGAGTTTGGATCGAAGCGCTCGCGCGCGTCGCGGGCCGGGCTGGTGTCCACGGCTCCCGGGTTCCGCCGGAGCCGGCGGAATAACACAAGGTCAAGCGGCTATTTTCGGGGTCCGCCTTTTGGGTAGGTATCAGTACGTAGGGTTGGGAGCACCTAGACCATGCGGATCTATACGTCAAATGCGTTTCGGTTGAAGCATTTCGCGCGAACCGCTAGAAATCATCGAGCGCCTGCCGTGGAGTGGGCGTTTTCGCGTAGGTGCCCGACAAGAATCGAGAGGGAGGTGAGTGGCTAAATGGGGTTGCTAGGAATAACAAGAATTGATACTCTAAGAGGGCGTGTTTCGCCACGTAAAAATAAGACACCTAAGCCTGAGAACGACAAAATCAATGTAAATGGAAATGGCCGTATAGCCATCAAGAAATCTATGCAACACGAATCAATCACGCCACCTCCGAACGAGGGCCCGGGGGGCTGCGGTAAGCCAGCTGGAAACCTAGATCCTTATTCGGACTACGTGGATGGCGAATTTCTGGGTTACGTCGACCCCGTTCTTCTGTTGCTTGACGAGATCCGGCGGGGCGAGGCCGATCCTAGTGCGCTGGGGCCGGACTACAGCTACGATCCTGCGACTCAAAGCCTGATCGATCTCAGGCCTGTTCCAAAAGTACTCGTGGACATCGGGGAGGTTGACTCGAAGAATGGCGATGGTCCGGCCGACTCTCGAGGTTGACCTTCTCCGAGCCCAACACGCAGATGTCCTACAAGAGTTTGTTTCCGGAGACGACCGAATAGACCAATTTGTACGGGGTCTATTTTTCTTAGATCCGGAGGATCCCTTCGACAAGGGGGCCGCTCCAACATCTCGTCTCCGCGTCGTCGTAGTTGAGCCCGATCCTGAGCTTCCTCGTTGCTATTCGAAAATGTGGGGAGCGTGCGTCGTACTTGAACGCCGCTTTCCAGGAATGACGCACTCCGGATTCTGGGAGTTTCGGTTGCTCCGGCTCCACAGGGATGGTTTGAACTGGTCTCTTCCGGAACGACTAGAAGTCCAGGGTCAATTGATAGCCCTCGCGAAAGAGCGACTTTTGGTATTAAACAACCCCCCGACGCAGGTGGGCTCCTTCTACAATCCCGGGCCGGAACTTTTGGAGCTCTTACGCACTTTGGAATTTTTCGAATCTGACGTCGACGAGGGGTATTGGTACTGGCGTCTGAGGTGACTAGTCAGGGTCCTCGATCCCTTCAGTAATCGCACGGCAAGCATTTGCCAACGAATTCGCCGCTGCGACTAGGCCTGTTGCATCCTCCGGGGTCAGGTGCTGAAGCGCATGAGCGACACGATTTCGAATGCTACGAAGCTCTTCTCCCAAATGCACTGCCTCGTCGGGCAGAAGGTCCTTGTCGGCCAGGCCCTTTAGGACCGGGATCAACAAGGGTGACGTGGCGCCCGAGGCAACTGCCACTTCACGGGCAGCTGTCTCCAACTCTCGGTAAGCGTCGAGAAATGCTGCGGTGGGCTCCTTCTCAACCTGGAGCGTCGAAACCGGCAGTGGGGGAGTCTCTTCGGGCGCGAAGTTACCTCGCACCTCGCGAAGCACAGAATCCGCGGTGTCGGCCAGTTCGTCGACTTCGTCACTGAACTTCACGGAGGCGCCTGCTGCGCTCACCTCGGTCACTCTGCTAATCAACCTGGCCAGTTGCGGGCGAAATGTAAGCACGGCCGTCACGACCACCGCTGGCCACACGAGGGTCTTTACAAAGTTCAGAATCTGATCGGCTACTGACATTGGATAGGCTTGCTCTTAGTGCCTCAGCCGTTCGCGGAGGATGCCGATCAGCATCAGAAGCTGTTCAGGAGATCCGTCTCGAGCAACTCGTCGGATTGCATACCCGATAGCCTTGTCACTCAGTTCATTCTCACCGAGCCAGCCAATAGCTGTTTCAAGTTCGACGCCTCGATCGATTGGAAGCGGCTTCGGGTCCTGGCTTGAAGATGGTTCCTGCGAGTCGGCTGATGTTGCCTCGCCGCGTGGCCGTCTAGGCGATCTCGACTGGTGTTTTGTGTTGGCGCCAGTAGCTCTCATTACCTGAGGACCGCTGCGCTTCGGGTGTTGGCCGTCGACCGGGTTCAGAACTCGGCGCCGCTTAACAAGCAGGTTCTGACCAAAGTCGAGTTCTACCCATTGCCACATGAAGTTCCCGTGCGCATCCAAGATTGGCTCACTTCCAGTGCGTACGGGTCCCAGACCGACAACCTCAAGGCCGGACAGGCCCTCGACCAATGCGTCGGCTTGTGTGCGCGGAGGTGCCCAGTGAAGTAGATCCGGATACCGGTGCCCCGGGCGCTCCGCGCCTTCAGCCAAGTTAAACAGTCTCGTCGCCTCGTCTCGGATTAGGCGCTCGTCAGCGATGCTGCCGTCCGGATCGCCAGTTGCGACAGCTCCTCCAACGGCACCGGCCATTGTCGCAATTGTGTCAGTGTCCGAACCCAGTGCTTGGGCAGCGACAGGCAAGGCCTTCGCCAGATCGGGCTCGATCCACAAAAGCGCGATGGCTGCGATTGCAGTTAACAATCCGCTCCCTCGGATGGCCGGATCGAAGAGCTTGAGCATGTCCAAAACCCGCATGTAGCTGGTCGCCTCACTACTAGCTTCGCTTGCGACCAGTCCGACCGCCTCTCGTGCAGTGCTGACTGTCGAACTCCAGGCCTCAGCGAACTGTCTGCCAGCCTCCCGATTCCAAAGGCCCAGCCAGATCTCACCAATCTCATGATCATTTCGCATGAGCATCTCTGGAATGTCTTCACAGGCTTGAATCATTGTCAGAACATCCGGCGGTCGAGGAAGTTCCCCTCGGCTGATCGCGTGAGCGGTACACATGGCGTGTAAGACGGCTCCGAGGATCCCGGTGGGACTGCCGTGCGTGCAAATCGCGTCTCTGAGGACGTCTGGAGTGAAGCTTGCGAAGGACTCCAGATCAGCGGCAGCCCAAACATGCGGTTGAACGCGCATGGCTGCGCCGTTACCCCCAGCCTCCGTCCATCCTTTGAACGTATTGCAATACCACGCAACTTGATCTTTGACCAGATTTGCCGCGGCGGCTTTAGTTCCGATGCCACCGCCGAGTGCATATGACGGCCAAACTGTCAGTTCCACCTTTGCGAACGCTTCGACATCGAACCCCCTGGGTCCGATCGCACGAGAACAGCAGAGTCGGAGTTGGGTGTCGTCCGAATAGCAGCCTGATGGCAGAAGTACCTTGACACCCTGGCGTCCGCCGACGTACCGAGTCCACGCCATCGGCCTTACTAGCGGTTGACCCTTGGTCCGGCGGGATAGACCCTCGTTGTCAGTTAGCTCACTGATGAACCCAAGCGCGTCTCCATACGCCGCCCAAAGGGCCGAACGTACGGTGCGCGTGAGTCGATCTCCGTTGCCTCTGGACATCGAAAACATTGGCGGCGTCACACCCGATCGCGGTTGCTCCTCCGTCACGCGAAAACCTCCGGGACATACTCAAGGGGTATTCGGCAGTCGAGACTGGTGAGGATCCCCGGAATGTGATCCTGGTCGGTCTCGATCTGAACGTAAAGTTTCGTAAGATATTCGATGCTGAGTTGCTCTGGGTAGAGAACCTCGGCGCACCTATCTGTGGGATACTTCGGATCTAGCGACCCCCGAGAAAGCTCACGGTTGTAGCCCCGCACTCTGTCCCCGAACATTCGATCGAAGCCTGCCTTCCCCTCTGCCCGAAGACATATGCCTCGGTACGCATTGTTCGTAGTGGCGAAGATAACGCCTGGGTGTCCCAGGACTACCGGGTCGAATGCCAGCACCACCCAGCTATTACCGTCAGAAAGATGCCATCGCGTTGATGACTGGAACATCCAGGCATTTATTCGACTGATCGACATATTGACGTAACCAGTCCAAATGGCGTCTCGAGAGCGATCGCCGCAGTTCGGGTCGTAAACGTTCTCGACGTAGTGATCCTCAGACACGAGGTTGCGGCATTTGAGGTAGCCCGAAGCAATGATCCCAACGAGGTTCTTCGTGGTTGTGAAGTGGAGTACCTCAGTTATGCCGCGCTGTCGGGCAGCGACGACCACCTCGTCCTGCTGCGGCAACCGGGCGATGTCCCTTAGAGCGCGGGGCACCGCCTCTACGATCGTGTCGCTCATAGTTTGACCATCGTGTAAGTCGCTGGGTCGAGAAGGCTGATGAGCGTGGATTCTTCACCCGGCTTGCACCCGACGATCACGGACCGCCGAGCCCTTCCGACTCCCATGGCAAACAGGCGCTGAAGACCCTCCAGCGAACCGTCGCCTTCTTCGAGACCATGGGGGGTCACCTCACGATTCATTCCCGGCAAGAGGACGTGGTCGAACTCCAAGCCCTTGGCCGAATGGATCGTAGAGATTCCTACGTTGGCCGGACCGGCCGGCCAGTCGCTCTGCCGCGTTAGCTCGCAGTATGGGATTCCCCTAAGTTGCAGAGCTTTTCGCGCGAAAGCAAACCATCCACCACCTTTTGGCTGGAGAATCGCCACCGACTCGCTATTCAGGTCGACTCGATCGATCAGACGATCCAGCATGTAATCGAGTTGCTGGCTATAGGTCCCGGAGACGACCTCGGGCAGCGGGCCTTCCTCCTCGCAGGTAGTGAAGTCGGGGAGTGAGCCGTCGTCCTCGAGTGGAAGATTCTCGACGAGCGGCAATGCGAACGCAGCAATCTGGCGTGTGTTGCGGTGGTTGCAGGTGAGCCTGTAGCTCTGCTCTGGCCGAATCGTGACGCCCACTTCGTTCCATCTAAAGAACCGCGGATAGATCCGCTGCACGGCGTCGATCACGAAGGTGACAGAAGCATCATCGGCCAGGTGTGAGATAACAGCCCGCACTTGATTGGCCGAAAAGTCTTGGGCTTCATCGATGATCACGATGTCGTAAGCCGGGCCAGGAGCGCCGATGGCCTCAAGCGCGAGATCATTCCAGTCCATTTTTCCTCGGGCCAGCTTGACGTCCTCGTACGGGTAGATGACCTCATTTAGAAGGCGTTCTCGGAGCGATCGATCGATGCGAGGAGAACCTCCTCTGCCCTCTCTTCGCATCCCCAGGTAGTTAGGCAGGTCCTCCGGAAGAAACATCGACAAGACGTACTCAACTTCCTGCAAAAAATATTCGATCGCCGCGGAGCCAGGAATGACGGGACGGAGCAACGGGCGGAGGATCCCTTCGATCTGGCCGTGATCGAGGATGGCGAGGTTCTCGATGAGATCCTTGGCCCATTTTGAAAAGGTACTCACGTTGAGGATGAGGCCGGCATCTCCGGCCACTTGGGACCGAGCGAGCTCAGCGATATAGCCCTGAAGCGTTGTGTTGTACGTGAGAACCAACACTCGAACAGGCTCGGTCTCACCGAGGCGATTTCGTCGCGTGAGCCGGGTCGCGCACAACTGCTTGAGGCGCAAGAGAGCGGTTGTGGTCTTACCGCTCCCGGCAGCGCCACGAATGACGCGAAAGCCCGGTCGGCTGTCGTTGAGGATTGGTAACTGTTCAGCGGTCGGTATGACCGACGACAAAATCCGCACGGACTGCCTCTGCGGTTTGGAACTCGAAGCCCGAGTTCACCTTCGCCCACGATACACGGTCAGACAGAGCGACGGCTAGTCACCGCCAGCCTTTTCGGGCCCGAGTTCCGGACTGGCGAACACGGCGGCCCTTCTTCGCCGCCCGGCTGGTCCAAACCCGCTCGGGCGTGAGGTGCGGAAGATCAACCCGACGCTGGAGCACCCACCCGGTGCAAACCGTCGGCTTCGTGTTCGTACGAGAAGCATCTATTGTCAGGCAGAGAACAATAAACCTAGTAATATAATCCTCATGAGTCGACGTCAGCGTACCGCCGATGAACGAGAGCGAGGCCGGGTCTTGGCGGTTCGGGTGCGCGAGTGGCGGGTCGCCGGTGGGGGAAGTGGCGAGGCAGTCACCCAAGATGCCTTAGCGGCCAAGTCCGGCGTTCAGGTCGACACCATCAGGAGCATCGAGGCCAGCAAAGTTACGGACCCGGGGTTCTGCATCGTGGCGCAGATCGTTGTACGCGGACTTGGGAAGAGCCTTGACGACCTTGCTGACGAGGTCTTGTCCCAGTGAGAGGGCCGTTTGGGTTTACAAGTCACCTTGTGGGGGACGTCCGTTACCTTGACAGGCGGTTTGACGCTTGGGTCGAGTTCGACCTAGATGAGGTTCAAAGGCGGGCCGAGCATGGTCTCGACTCGATTACCGATCGCCGTTCTCTGGAAGCCCTAGCTTCCCTGCCGCTTGGCGTGTCCATTCCGCGTGCCCGGATTGATCCGATCGTCTTAGTGATGTTGGACGCCGCACCTCGTGGAGCAGTCGAGCATCATGGCAATAGGGTTCGTCGGCGTTGGCGACCGGCGCTCAAGTTGACAGGGGTGGTCTCCGAGGTCCGATCTCTGGTTGAGGGGGTTCGCCACGTCGCGATCCTGGCTTCTCAGGCGCCGCGAGGTGTAGTGGTCTGCTCAGCTCGCAAACCGCAGCGGTCAAGCATGGACTGGGCCGCCGAACTCGGTATTGGGGTTGCGCACCGTCCCCTCACGGGACCTGCAAGCGAACTGCTTCCACCACGACCCAAGGCGGTTCGTCTCGGACCCGTACATTGGCGCCTGCTCGAAACAGTCTTCGACGAAGCGCTGAGAGCCGGCGTCATCGTCCCGGTGTCGGAGGTTGCGGGCTAGCCCAGGACGCTCTTCCAAATCTGTGCCGTCGGGGACCGATAATCAACCTGGGTCCGGCGACGCAGTTCTTTCGTGGCATCGACCGCCATTTCACATCGGGCTTGCCAAGCCTTGGGCCGGTCTTCGGGATCATGAGCGATCAGATTCTGGGCAATTTGGTACCAGCCGGCAACACTGTGAAGTCGTGACTCCGGACGGGAGGCAGGGTCTCCGAACCGTCGCAAGTGGCGTCCGTCACAGACAGCGCACGCACAATTGAGCAATCCCTGATCATCGTAAGAGTGTTCGAAAAGCGATCCGCGATGGAACGAGCCGCCCGGGATCCAAAGTGTGGACGGCGATTTGTCGGTCGTTGCCCCGCGCCGTTTCGGCCGTGCGCCCGGCGGGCGAAAGTGGCGGCCGGCGGTGCCGACACCGATCGCGGCGCAAAGGGCTCCTAAAGCGACGCCACCGATGGAATTGAGGTCAGCACGAAGGAGTAGGACATTGTTCACAGCGCTCACGAAGTCAATCAAGCCGATAACGGCGGTTCGAGAGCTCAGTGGGTCGAAATCCGAACCCAGGACGATAGCGATGGGGTAACCACAAGCTTGAGCAGTTGCAATCAGAACGCGACGGTCTGAGTCTCGTGCCAGCCACGCGCTCCCCACAGGAAGCACGATGAACGCTGGTGCCACGTGAGATGCCGAGGTTGTCTCGGCACAGAAAGCGGCACCGTCCTCGATCACTCGCATGAGGAGACCAACATCTCCATCAGGGATGTAGCCCGACGGGGAGAGATAAGCGTCGACCTCTTCTTCCTGCTGAATGGAAATTGCGTCTCTTTGGCCCAGAAGGCTTTGCACGATTGTCTCTGACGGACCTGTCCGTCGTTCATATTCAGCGGGATCGAGGAGGACGAGTCCGCTAAATCCCGACGATTTCGCAGCATTTAGGACAGTCCGGTTCGCCTGCTTTACGACCAGTCCATCGGCTCGACCTGCGAGCGCTCGGCACTCAACAGCGGTGCAATTGCTGCTGGCATAGACCAGGAACTTTTCGGCGAGAACTTGGGTCTCGACTGAGCGAAGTCGGGCTTGAAGAGACATTTGAACAACCATGATTCCAATGATCTGGCCCAGCTTGGTGGATGGCCCTGGCTTCGAACACACTCAAACCGCCGCTTCGGCAATGGCACGGCCCGGGCAAGCCTCCTGCCCGCACTTGAGGCCCTGCTTCAGCGTTTCGGGACAGTGAGATCTCGCAAAAGTTCGCCGGCATCGATCTCGAGCCCCACCGCCAGTTTGAGAATGTTGTGCAGCGTCAGGTTCCGCCTGCCACGTTCGACCTGGCCAACGAAGGTCCAATGCAAGCCGGAATCGTCGGCCAGCCGTTCTTGGCTCTTGCCGAGTTCCTTGCGCCGGGCTCGCACTCGAGCTCCGAATTCTTTGGTGGCCACTGAGAGGGGTTCTGGCATGTCGGAACAACCCCAGCCGCCCCAACTGACTACATCCAGAGACTAAACATCCCATGTCTGTACGTCCTGGTACAGTGACCGCCCACGGCTAGGCCGGGCTGGGAGGAACGCCCTCGATTTCGGCCGCCTGTTTTGGGGCAGGGGAGGAGAAATGGCCACAACGGGAAAGAGCTCAGGCGGCCGGCTGATCCTGAGCGTGGTGGGAGGGTTTGTCCTCCTGGTCGTCGGCATAGCCGTGCATGCCCACTATGACCCTTTGCATGCCGCTTGTATCTCGCCGGTCGGTCAGGTCGGCCAATACGTTGTGCCAAGTGGGCTAGCGCATTGCGGCCTGTACAACGCCTGGCTGGACATCAGCGACTGGTTGATTGTGGTCGGTGGCGTGCTGATTGCCTTCGGAGTCATTGGCGCCGTCGCTTTGCAGCATCGGGCCAAGTCCGGATCCGGTTGGCACCGGTCGACCGGTGGTTGGCAGCCACCGACCGACAGCTGAGTCCCCGGCGATGGGCATTGTCAGCAAACGCCTTCACCAGCGCACCACCGACCAGCTAGCGGCTCCGGTTCGGGCTCAAGTCCAGCTCACCGCCGCCGAGGTCTATGCCATCGCCGACCAGATGATCGGCGACTATGTGCCGCACTCAGGCTTAAGTGCCTGGTGGACAGATGCCGGGTACCACTACCGGATCGGCACGCGACAGGACGGCAGCCGGGCCATCTCCTGCCACCGTCGGGCGGCTCTCACCGGCGGCAAGATGCAAGCAAAGGCGGAGTGGCAAGCCGGCCTCCAAGTCATTGAGTCTGGCCCCGGCGAGCGGACAATCCAACTGCAGCTGTTGCGGTGGTTTACCCGGGACGGTGTCCTCTCTGAGCGTCACGCTTTCGAAGCGCTACGGGACGAGTTCTTCAAGACGGTGCACCAGGCGGACTTTGCTCGCCGCCGAGAGTCATAAGTCCTGATGGTTACCCGGTCATCTGCCGGAGCAGCTGGCGTTGCAACCCTGTTGCTCGTCCTGGCGGTCTTGGTCGGTGGCGGCGTTTGGGCTTACGAGCATTTCCACCACGACCGCTCGGTGGAAGCCTATTGCGCGGTCTTCTACGGCGAGGGTGGCCAGATCCGTTCCGAGTACACCGGCCTGAATTCTCAGAGCGACCCAATCGACTCGTTGGGAGCCATCCTTAGCGCTCCTTCGCAGATTGCCGGGTTCTTCCAACAGCTCGAGAACGTCGCTCCGATGTCGATCGAGCCCGACGTGGCCATCCTGCAGCAAGCCTTCCAACAGGAAGCCAACGACCTGATTAGCGATCCGATCGGTGGCTTGCTCGGCGGGCTGGAAGACAGCGCCGCCACCAACGCGGCGGCTAACAGTGTCAACCAATGGACCTTGCAGAACTGCGGGCCGCCACCGGGAACTTCTTCGTCGGCAAATGGCTAACCCAGCGAGCTGCCCGACGGAGAGCTTCCAAGCAGCGGCCCGTCGACAGCTCCCAACGAAAGGACGCA
Organism: Acidimicrobiaceae bacterium; assembly: GCA_003151235.1. Taxonomy (GTDB): domain Bacteria; phylum Actinomycetota; class Acidimicrobiia; order Acidimicrobiales; family RAAP-2; genus Palsa-461. Next base: position 46,554 of record PLWZ01000027.1, on the reverse strand, counting down.
ACGAAGTGAAGTTCAAGGCCATTCTGACAATCGCCGTCGCATGCTGCGCATGTCTGTTGACGGGGTGTGGTTCGAGTTTGCCGCCCGTGAACTCGTCCTCGAATCAACCTTCATCAGCGGTATCGATGCCGCAGCATCTGGCCATCTGTGGCGTGATCAATAAGGTCGTCATCGGAGTGAACAGCGAAGGGGCGAACTTCTTCTTCGATCCAAACGCTGCGGATACCCTCGGAACCCTGAGCGACGAAGCCCAAGCCGCCGGATCACCGTTCTTTGGGCTGGATTCTGACTTTGCCTCGGAAAACGTCTCGCAGGACTACCCGGCCCAACTGAAGACTCTCTCCGCCATGGTGGCCGCTTGCAATGGCCTGGGCAATACAATCACCAGCGTCAATCCCAATGACATAAACCACGATTAGGACTTCCTCCGACCACCGATTACCGATCTGATCCACTGGGCATTCGACATGGGCGGGCGCCGCTTCAGCCGACGAGCGGGCTATCCGAGTCCGCTGGCCGTCACACCGATCCGGCACAATCGTGCGATGGCCTCCGAACTGCGATTTGCCCTGGGTGGTGAGCATGGACTCTCTTCGTTGTCTTGGAAGGTCTGGGCGCACGGTCCAGACGCCTACATTGCTTGCCGCGACAACTACAAGGAGCTGAAGGTCAGCCTTCACGGTGAGCGCTGGAGAGTCGGGGTGACGGGGGAGAAGGCCGCTGCGACAGCGCATCTTCGACGTCCTGGTCAGGATCGTGCCTGGATGGTCTGGGATCGCCCGGCTCCAGAAGATGGCGTGACGGTCGGCTATCGCCTCCTCTTCTTCCCCTCGGAGTCGACTCTGACTCCGGCCATGCGAGCTGGACTCAAGTGGCGAGGGGTCGAGTTTGTGGGAGTGCCAGCCCGGGACTGGATCACGGTGGTCACTATTTCGATCAATGAACCGGGTGTCGTCATGGCCGTCGACGGAGCCGGTGATCAGGCGGCGGCCCTGCTCGACATGCCGGCAGGCCGACGCTTGCAAGTCTCGTTTCACACCGAGATCTTGGGCAGCGACTTTAGAGACGCCGTGGCCCAGGGGTATCGAACAACGCTGCAGCACATGAGCGAGGAGGGAGTCCCGGTCGTAGCAGACGGGCGCCTCTTTGTCACCGGGATGCGAGGGGCGGATCACTTTGCCTGTGAACTGAACGTCACCCGGCCATCGCCAGACCCGTTCCAGCTGAATTCGTAATCGGCGATCGGGTTGTGCCTGCCAAATCAGGTCACCGATTGGCAGTCAATAGATTGGCATAATTGGATTATTACGCCCGAGGCTGGAGCACCAGCTGACGCTGATGAGCGTTCGCGTCGTAGTCACAGAGAAGCTCCAGCAATTAGTCGAGCCGGGCCAAGTGTTCACCGTGCGCATCGTTCCGTATTTGCGGCCTGAGGACGCCGATCACCTTCCGGACGAGTTGCTCCAAGACTGGGCGTTTGATCGTATCGACTTATTGACTTTCCGATAGACACGGGTTCTCCTCTACCTGCGGTTCCCGGCGCCATGTGTGACTGGCGCCTGTCCCAGGTCAGGCGACGTCAATCCACGCTGGCATCGGAGCGCCGGCGAGTCGGTACACACGGTGGGTGTCGGTACAAATTGTCAGAGTTGGTACAAATTGTGAGAGGTCGCACACATTGTGTAAAGTCTTGGCCCATGGCCCAGACGGTGGTTGTAAAACTGATCGACGACCTCGATGGTGGAGATGCTCACCACACGGTCATTTTTTCCCTCGATAGCAAGTCCTACGAGATCGACCTAAGCGAGTCCAACCTTGAGCAGTTTCGTTCGGCTCTGAAGCCGTACGTAGAAAAGGCTCGCACCGTCGGTAAGAGTTCTCCAGCCCGCCGGGGGAGCACTCTATTCTCTAGGCTATCTCCGGACGAGAAATCTCGTTTCCGAGCATGGGCCCAGCTGCCGGACACCCGGCGCATCGTCGATGCCCGGGTTCAGTCGTGGATCGAGGCAGGCAAACCCTGATCTCGAAGACTTAGGCTCCCCAGGTCGCGACACGGGCCACAGTCAAACTAAATCCACTGTTGTAGGCGTGCATTGAACTCCTCGGTAAACGGGGCGAACATTAGCTAGTTGGTGAGTAAGGGGTATCACCATCGGCCGCCTATGATCTCTGTTGTAATTTGGTCGCCGGTCCTGCAATACTCCGGCTAATGGCTGACAAGCCGAAGCAAGGCTGGCCTAGCGGGCTCGATTGGTGGCTGGTCATTCCCTTGCTCGCCGCATGCGGGATTGTCGCTTGCGTCTTCTACATCCTGCAGTTCCCGCGACACGAGGCCTGGTCTGTCCTGGGCACAGCTTTAGTCACGGCTGGTGCCTCTGGATTTGCGGGGGCACTTCTGGGGCTTCTATTCGGAATACCGCGGCCTATGACGAAAGACACCAGTGGTAGTTCTGGCGTCACGTCGGCAAATCTGCGCTATCAGGGAAACGACAACCTCGTCCAAGTCTCGGATTGGCTGACCAAAATCCTCGTCGGTGCCGGTTTGGTTCAGCTCGGCCGAGCTCCAAAAGCCCTCAGCGAGCTCGGCAACGCCCTGCGTAATGGATTTGGCGGCGGCCCATCCAGCGCAGGCTTCGGGCTCGCCGTGGTCCTTTTCTACGCCGTGTGTGGCTTTGTGTTCCTGTACCTCTGGAGCCGGCTCTCACTACCCAAGCGCCTGGATAAGGCCGAAACGGCCGAAGCAGTGAACCAACTCAAGAGTGAAACGGCTCAAACTGTAGCGGCAATCAAAAAGGGTCTGTCGCGGCCAACGACCGAGCCGTCGCAGAATCAAGAGACAGCAATCGACACCACCGGTCCGATCGGCCAGCGTGTAGAAGAGTTCGCGCTTGCCCCCCGATCGATGAGCTTCGACCTGATCAGCAACCTTGCCGGGGCAGGCTTACCACGATCGTCCCTAAACCAAGTTGCAGACGAAATTGAGCAAGAGCTCCGTCGTTTGCTGGCGGCTACTGGCCACGCCGATGCGGTCCTCGGTTCTCTCGATCAGATGATCCAAACAATCGAGGAGGCCGCCAACCTCGAGCCAGGGACTCTTCAAGCGATTCGACAGTTCTCGACAGTTCAGAATCTCATTGCGCAGCAGGGAAGCGCCGTTGACCCTACGGTCCTCCGCGACGCAGTTGACTCGGGACTTGAGATAGTGCGAGCTTTGCGGTCGGCTCCTCGGGATCACAACTTCGTTCAATTCATGGACGTTCCGTTGTTCAATGACGAAGCCGGCCAATCGGAGATCGACGAGGCGCGAGGAGTGATTCTCCGAACAGCTAGCCCTGATGGCACGTCGACCCTGCGCATCTTTCCGACAACCCGAACGGACTACCAAGCGGGACAGGAGGTCTCGTGGGAGTGGAATCAAAACCGCCAATTCGGGGAAGTCTGGTTTCGAGATCCGGCCGATGGCACTGTAAAGACAGCATGGCGTGCTTGCCTAGAGTTTGTTGGGCGCGATCTATCGTCATTTTGATGCAGCCGGGAAATCCTCCACGGAAAGGCGACTTCACTGCTCACCGTGGTGAACGGCTCCGCAACGCTTAGCGTCTGAAGCTCGAGGCGGGCATGGGGTTTGTTATCTCTGGATGAGACGTCTCGTTTCCGATCATGGGCTCATCTGCCGGGCTCGCGGCGCATTGCCGATACCCCGGTTCAGAGGTGGATTGACGCAGCAAAGCCGTAAGCTCTCGGCTTCAGGGCCCTCTAGATCGCGAAACGGGGCAGAGTCGATCTAGTTCGACTATAAGTGATGCATTGAACCCCAATCGAGCTCCGGATCTATCGCGAATTGCCGTAATCGGGGCTGGTTATGCCGGCCTCACGACCGCGGTGTGCCTAGCGCATCTAGGGCACGAAGTCTGTTGTGGCGACCACGATAGATTCAAGATCGAGCGCCTCCTCCAAGGCGAGTCGGTAATGTTGGAAGCCGGCGTTGGCGAGCTGGTTAGAGAGGGCCTCGCTACCGGCCGTCTGCGCTTCGTTGTCGGGTCGGCCGCTGCAGTAGCAGGCGCCGAGGTGGTCTTCCTTTGCCTTCCAACGCCAGCCCTGGATGATGGCACCGTCGATACCACCACGGTTGAAGCCGTTTTGGGTGATGTTCGGAGCAATCTAGAACCGCATACCATTCTTGCCGTTAGATCTACCGTGCCTATCGGTTGGACACGGCGGATGGAACAGCAACTCTTCAAGTCGTGCGCCGCCCTCGTCTGTAATCCGGAATTCCTTCGGGAAGGTTCGGCCGTCTATGACAGCCTGCACCCTGAGCGCGTCGTCGTCGGTGGAAGCGACCACACGGCAGTCTTAAAGGTCGCCAAGCTAATCGCAGGCCTCTCTTGCTGCCCTCTGGTGATAACAGACCCGGAGAGCGCGGAGATAATAAAACTTGCCTCCAACGCTTTTCTGGCGACCAAGTTGAGCTTTGTCAATCTGGTCGCCGACCTGTGTGACAGCTTAGGGGGAGACGTAGGCGATGTCCTCCTTGGTATGGGACACGATCCGCGGATTGGCTCTGAATACCTCAGTCCGGGCCCTGGGTGGGGAGGCTCTTGCCTGCCTAAGGACGTCCGGGCGCTGGTATCGGCTGGGGAGCAGACAGCCGTCAATGTCGAACTAATAAAGGCGGCAATTGCAGCTAACGCTGACCATGTTTCCGCAATCGTCGATAGGGTCCGGCTCGCCGTGGGCGGGAAACTACGGGACGCTCGGATCGCCGTTTGGGGGCTCACGTTTAAGGCGGGAACGGACGACCGACGCGGCTCGCCGGCGATGGAAATTGTTAGCCGTCTCATCAGCGAAGGGTCTCGCGTGCAAGCCTACGACCCAACGGTGAGTCACGAGCTCCCAGAACTGGGTCAGCATGCGCGCATTGCGGCGAGTGCCTACGCCGCTTGCGATGGAGCTCAGGCTGTCTTGTTGCTTACTGAGTGGGACGAGTTCCGTGCGATCGACTTTTCAAAGATCCAGGATCTTCTAACCGCACCGACGATCCTTGACACCCGCAACCTGCTCGACCGAGTAGCGCTGCGAAATCTGGGCTTCACCTACTTCGGGATTGGGCGCAGGTGAGTGGTTCAGTCCAGCGCGCCAGGCAGAATCCGAGAGCCCAGTCACTGAATCGCTCCGGACCTCAAATGCAAGATCTATGCGTATGAGTGATCGCCACGATCACGACGATCGGACTTTCCTATGAGTCAACGGCCGGTAGTGGTCACTGGGGGAGCTGGTTTCCTCGGATCCCACCTATGCGAGGCCTTGGTAGCTCGCGGTGACCGGGTTGTATGTGTCGACAACCTTTCGACCGGCGTGTTGGACAACCTGAGCTCTCTGATGGGGCACCCCGCCTTCCGGTTTGTTATGGCCGATGTCAGTCGCGACCTGCCAGTCGATGAGCCGGTCGCCGCTGTACTCCACTTTGCGAGCCCGGCATCCCCGTCGGAGTACCTGGTTCGGCCATTGGAGACCCTCGCTGCCGGCAGTGAAGGCACGCGGCACGCTCTTGAATTGGCTGCAGGTAGCGCGGCTCGATTTGTGCTCGCTTCCTCCAGCGAGGTCTACGGAGATCCGACAGAGCACCCTCAAGCAGAGAGCTACTGGGGTTACGTAAACCCCATCGGTCCGAGAAGCGTTTACGACGAATCGAAGCGTTTTGCCGAAGCACTGTCGATGGCCTGGTGTAGGCACAAAGGTGCCGATGTCGGGATCCTACGAATCTTCAATACCTACGGCCCTCGGCAAAGGCTCGATGACGGCCGAGTATTGGTCAATTTTTTGGTGCAAGCCCTTCAGTGCCAACCGCTAACGATTTATGGAGACGGCAATCAGACGCGGAGTATGTGTTTTGTCGATGACCTTGTTTCAGGAGTCCTAGCGTTCTTAGACTCAGACGTAGTAGGTGCAATCAATCTTGGTAATCCGGAAGAGCATTCGATATTAGAACTGGCCCAAATGGTTTTGGATCTGACGGGCTCTCCGTCTCCGCTCGTGCACAGCGAACTGCCGCTTGACGACCCTCGCCGTCGGTGTCCCGATGTCTCGAGGGCTAAGTGCATCTTGGACTGGGAGCCAACTACATCATTGGCTGCTGGCCTTCTAAGCACATTGGCATATCTACGACGTTGCAGCTCTCTTTCCCCGTGAGCGATCGACTTGCTCGGGAGCCGAGCTTGGCTGATCTTATTTCTTTAGGCTTAGGTTCCTCAGCTGTTCACTTTCTCGACGAGAATCGGCACGTCAATGTTGGAGAGCTTTGGGATCACGGAGCCAGAGTTTCCGCTATCAATGACGGCCCAACGGCGATGCTCTTGTCCAATACGGTAGCCTGCGTCACTTGTCTACTTGGCGCAATCCAATCAGGCTTGACTGTCGTCTCTCTGCCGCTGCCCCCGCGAGGGGGGGACCTGATCTGGTATCAGAAGTTTGTGGAGTCAGTATGCCGATCTTCGCAGGTGCGACGACTGGTTTTAGACGCGGAACTGATCTCACTGGTTCCGCCGATGGCCGGCATCGAAATACTGGCCTATGAAACAGTTCTTCATTGTCGACCCAGCCGGGATGTTTCACGCACCGAGTTCGAGCTCGTTCAATTCACGTCTGGTAGCACGTCGAATCCAAAAGGAATTCGCCTTACCCAACGGATGATCGTTGCCAACATTCTGGCTATCCTGAATCGGCTCGAAGTTGGACCCGGCGATGGGGCTTGCTCCTGGTTACCGTTGTCTCATGATATGGGTCTGATTGGAATGCTTTTGTCGTCACTGGTGGCGGGTGGGCCCCAGTGGGCCGATGGGACGGAAACTGTCATCATGAGTCCTTCAACCTTTCTGAAGCGCCCAGCAAACTGGTTGCTGGCGTGTGAGCAATTCTCGTCGACGATCACCTGCACGCCGAACTTTGGAATGGAAATGGCAGTGAAGCGCCGCGGTTCTTCTCCCAACCTGCAGTCCGTTCGGGCCTGCATTATTGGGGGCGAGCCGATTAGACCGTCTACCTTGCAAAGGTTCTCTGAGGCTTTCGCTGCGGCACGATTTGATCCCATAGCATTCTGCCCTGCTTATGGCTTGGCAGAGGCGGCGCTTGCTGTTTCGATGGTCGCTCCGAGCGAGGAATGGAACTCAGTGCGAGCTCCGTCGAGTGCTACTGGTCACGGTGCAGTGAGCGCGGAATCGGTCTCTGCCGGCCGCTCGCTCACGGGTTATCAGGTGCGGATTGCGGGAGACGACCCAGTCGGTGACGTTCTTGTCAAGGGTCCGTCGGTACTGGACCGATACTCGGATGGAACCCCTGCTAGGGACGAACACGGCTGGTTCCACACGGGTGACATCGGGTTCATGAAGGAAGACCAGATTCACATCTTGGGGAGGTCTGAAGACTTTTTTTCAATCGCCGGCCGCAAGATTTACGCGATTGACGTCGAGTCCGCAATGGACGACCTGCCAGGGTTGAGACTCGGAAGATCGGCCGCTGTCGAGTCGCACGGAACCCTCACCGTATTTGCCGAGGTCGAACGAGACCTCCCCGGCGGACCTCAAGCCGACTCGGAGTTGATCCAGGCAATACGACTGCTGCTGGTGCACCGGGGCCTTCCGGCTCCCGGATTGGTGGTGTTGATCGAGGCAGGGACGCTACCCATGACATCAAGCGGGAAGCTCCAACGGTCTGTAATAAAGCAGCGCTGGAGGGATGGGACACTTGAAGTTCGCTGTTCGAGATAGCAGCTCTTCAGTAGGAGTCGCCCTGTAAAGGAATGGTTGGGTGCAGCGAAAACTAGATTTCGATGTCTTCTGTGCAAAAGTATTGAGCATCCTCGAGGTTGACTGGAATGACCCGTGCCGGCGCGACGTCCGAATTTTTGAGGACATGGGCCTTGACTCGCTTGAGACCTTCGAACTTCTCGTGGTCATCGAATCCCTGGCGGAACTATTTGTGCCATTGCCTGAGGTCCCGCTCATTTTTACGCTTGGAGATGCATTCGACTATTACGAAGTGGCTTGTACGGCGGCTGAGTCCGACGAATTGCGATAGCACCCCAAGTACTGCCGTGAACTCACGCATCAGACCAGGGATACAACGCGCGAGCTTCTGCCCGTATGTTGTTGCACGCCCTTCGCAATCAGGCACTTCTGAGGCGGGCAGAGTCGATACGAGGCGCAACCCTTTAATCATCCGAGGCAGTTCAGACGTGAGTTGCGCCCGTCGTATCTGGGGATTGAGCCAGAACCTTCAAAACCAAGGAGCGTCCGTGAAGCACGATTTACACCCAACAGATTCAAGCGGCGATCCGGATGTCCCTTCTCTAGAAGGGCGCCGCGTCATGCTCGTGCCATTCCACCGCCGACACATCGCGTTTCTATACTCGCTAGCAACGGACCCAGCGATCGGATTCCGATGGCGGCTGCGCGGAGGGGTACCCTCGATCGAAAGCTTTGAAGCATCGCTTTGGCAAGCGGTCCTATGCCAACTAATCATAGAAACGAAATCAAATCAACAGCCTGTTGGCCATGTCGTTGCATACAATCCGAACCACAATTCTGGCCACTGCGCGGTCGCTATCATCATGGATGCGAATCCCTCGTACAAAAGCCTAGGGCTGGACGGATTGCAGGTCTTTCTCGGACATCTGTTTAGCGTTTACAGTTTCCGTAAGATCTACTTTGAAGTCCCTTCCTATAATATTGGGCAGTTCCGCAGCGCTCTTGGAAGGTATCTCACAGTCGAAGCTCAACTGAAGGAACACGACTACTTTGCCGGCCAATATTGGGACACCTATGTGCTTTCGCTGTGGCGACCGGGCGTCCGTGGTCCCGAGAATTCGCCGAGGGTCTTGTTGGGGACCGGCATGCCACCGGTTTGGCACGGCTAGGTTTTCAAGGATCCAGCTGCAGCATAAGCTTCTCTCATCGGCCCGCCGGCCAGGCCGCAACAGGTCGACCGGCCGACGTGATCGAGGCCACCAATCGTGTCGGCCACCCATTGACCTACAGCACCTCGAAGAATAAGCTCGTTCTCTGTAGGCAGTCATAGCGACGGTTTCGCGGAGGTCAGTGGCCTGCCGGTAGATGTGTGCCCTGGCTTCGGTGACCGCATCCTCTAGTGGAGGTGGCAATAATTTGGCAGTAAATGTTGTAGGCGCAATGTCACTAGACGACTGCAACAACACTAGAACTGGGTCTTGTTACGGTAATTGCGGCGTTGAATGCCAAGAGAACGAGTATCACATTTCTTATAGTTACTTCGTGGAATGTGACACTGTGGAGGGTGGCATTGTTTGCCAGGCCAACACCAACGCGCAGAAGTCCAGTCAGCAGTGCGGCGAGGATATGGGAATGCACTGTGGATGCTCGAACATGACAGCTTCTGGGTATCTGCAAGATTGCGGTCCACCTGCCGGCGAGACGGCTCCTAGCGGTTTCTGTGTAACTGCTGGTATGCCGAAGATCGGCTGCGTGAATACGGCGCTCTTTTTGGCGCTCTGCGCCTGCGGGACGGCGAGCGCCGGGAACATCGGTGTTCGGCTCTACGACTAATAGCTACCGGGCATCTATGGCAACAGCAGAAGGAGTCATTGATATGGGTGCGAATGGAGATGGGGTTGCGCGATGAGTTCATCCAAGATTGATGCAGATGACCAACGCAAGCACCTCCTCCTGCAGCGTCGTTCGTATCTCGAAAAGGCATCGGTCGCGCCGTTACTCGCTAGCGTCCTGAAATCAACCATATCGGGCCGGCTACGGGGAAGTGAGTCTGAATCGGAAGGTCCCGTTCTTTTGCCGCATTATGTGTTCGGGTATCTTCTTTCCGCGACGCAAGATCAATTGACGATAGACGCCCCGACCAGAGCGGGAAATGTGACGGTAAGCCTAAGGTGCTCAGGGCATACCGAGCTGTCGCACTTGAATCCCTCGATAGCGTTTCAGGAGCTCGAGGTGGGGTCGCGCATCAGGGCAGTTACTCTGCTGATTGGGGACGATCAAACAGAAAGAGTTGCTCTGTCCGTGACAGTGAACGTCAGCAACATGCATGGCGAAGTCCAAGACATCGACCAGAAAGCACAGACATTGACGGTGCTTCACGCGCATAGTGAAACGCCGGTTTCTGTTTCCCTCACCGACGCCACGGATATATGGGTAGCTACCGGAAGGATCGACTGTGACGCTCTCTTCCGGAGGCTTCAGCCGTCCGAGCATGTCTTCCTGAGTGGGTACACAGAGAAGCCGGAACTCCCCCCTGCCATAATTCATGCGTTCCGGTTCGAGGCGTCTCACTCCAGTGACTTGAGTGCATCTACGTGATGCCCTCGCCGGGTTGATGTTGACGTCAGACATATAGGCGGGCACCAGATGGTCGTTGGGCTTTTACGTGGACCGCTCTATGCCACGGCGATATTGCTACTAGCAGCAGGGGTGTCCAAGCTGGGGACGATCACGGCGGTGGGCAACCGTGACAACCTTTTGACGGCCATGGCCCCGAGACTCAAGCCTTATCGGTCCATCGTTTTCGGCGGACTCGGGATCTTAGAAGTGGGCGTGGCCGTAATTGCGTTGGTGATTCGACCAAAATGGATTTCCGCAGGAGCCGTTGTCGTTCTAGGCGTAGCCTTCGTGGCTTTCTTGACCGTGGCACGCAAGAGGCATGTAGTCGGTTCGTGTGCGTGTTTAGGACGCGGCACGACGGCTGGATATTCCAGTGCGGCCGGAATCGTCCGTGGGGCGATGGTTGTTTTTAGCGGGTGTATGGGAGTGGTCTCGGATGGCCTCAGAGGGAAAGCTTCCCCCCTTGCGGTTGGGCTGACTGGTTGCGCCTATGGAATGGGACTTCTGGTAGTGAGTCCTGAGTTTGGGGCATGGCTTGGCCGCTGCAAGAGGCCGTTCGTATTCGCTATGTATGACGCTCTCGCCGAGGTCCGTCGGACGGCTCAATTCCGCCTCATTAGGGACACCGTGGATTTTGCTGTCCATCCCAGCGACCAATGGACGAGTGATTGCACCGCATACTTCAGTTTTCCTTGCGCCAGTGACGATGGGAGAGTTGTTGTTTTTTCTAACGGCCCCTCCGCCATCCAGGCGAGAATCGTAGACATGCCGCCTGAGTTACTGCCAGCTCTGGGTTGAGCCAATGAGTAGAGCCATGCAACAATGCTGCGAATATTTGGGTGGCTGTGAGTAGCGCGTTCTATCGTGCCTTGCTACAAGGCAGCCGCGTAAAACTTCAACCGGTTGGCGAAAGCGACTACCCGTTTCTCTACGAGCTGGCGATCAATCCCGAAACAGTCTTTAGAGGGCGTCTTGGGGCCGGCGTGCCCTCTCGGGAAGCCTTCGAGAAGTCCATTTGGCAGTCAGTCTTGTCACAGTTTGTCATGGTGGAGATCCCAGGTGGACAACCCATTGGACAAGTGGTTGCTTCCCAACTCAATTCAAAATCCGGCTATGTCTCCGCCGCCATTGGCGTAATTGCCGAAATGAGCGAAGAACTGTGCGCCGCGGAGGGAATCTTTCTATTTCTGGATCACTTGTTTGCGACTTACTCAGTTAGGAAAATCTGCTTTGAAATACCCGAGCAAGCTGCCTCTTTGCTGATTCGGGTCCTGGGAGAAGTTCTCGAGGGTGAGGGTCGTCTTATCGAGAACGATTTCTATGCCGGTCAATATTGGGACACGTATCTCTATGCGTTATGGCGAGATAGATGGAGCCCTTTGATGGGGCAGGCGCGCCTCTCCGCCATGCAGCAGACAAAGTGAGAACGAGCGACTAACGACTTCCCAATCTCTTGATCCGAAGCTCGAGAAGCCTCTCGGTGTGCGATCCACTCCCGGACCCGGTTACTCCGCACGAGCCAGGTGCCAATCCATCGACATGTGGCGGACTCCCCCCGAAGGCCTAGCGGGAGGGCCCAATGATTCTCGTCAACGAACCAGTAAGTCCGTTCTCGATCCAGACCTGACCATTTTGGACCCCGATCGTATTGGGTGCACGATCAGGGGACTTGGTCAGATCGACGTGACCTACAAGCTTGCCGCTGCTCGAGTTGATTCTTGCAACCAATCCGGCATCTGTTCGGTACCAAGAAACCGCACTCCCCAAGGCCCAGACTGCGCCGGCATCGGCAGCCACCCATACCATCGGGAGGCCTGTGTCCTTCGTAATCTCTTCTGTCTTAGTCGAAAGTCGGACTATGTCCAAGCCGGGATAATTGGCATTCCGTGGCACCGGTAGGCTCACGCCCGCCCACACGGCGCCAGTCGTTGCTGAGAGATCATTGATTTCAGCTGCAAGATGTCGCTTACGAAGAATCATGCCCGATAGAGGATCTATCTTGAGTACCCAACCTCTATTGGTGCCGACCCAGACCACGCCGGCCTTCGAGCTCAGGGCTGTCGCCTGGCCAATGGCGATCGGCAGTAGAACGGAATGCATGACGGAATCGCTGCGCAGGTCAACGACGACAAGCTGTAGTCGCGCCCGCTGACCCTCGACCGCCGCAATCAAGTCATTCCCTTGTATCGTCAGGAAGAAGTACTTGGCCTCAGTATCGCCCTGTTGAGTCACACCCTTCGGACCGCTATCGATTGTCACAGTGGATTCCATTTGCAGAGTGACCGGATCGAACCTTTCGAGTTGGTAACCCTCGACGCCGATTTGGAATGCCAACACCCAGACGGAACCGTTTCCATAGGCAACCGCGTCCGGGCAAAGCGGGATTGAAGGTGACAGAGCGACCAGAAGACTATTGGGATCAATCCGGGCGAGATTGCCACACGACGACAACGGACTCACAGCCTGCTGTTCAATCACCCAAACGTAACCATCACCGAATGCCATCGATGCGTGATTCGAGCTAACTATTGGCAGCCGTATCGAAGCCACGGCGGAATGATTGATCGACCTAACTGGAGCCGTCGATGCGTCTAGATCACGTATCACAAACGTGTGCTGCCCGAAACTAATATCCGCTGTTGAAGCAATCGAAGACCCGCGTCCATGGGCGCCGCTGAGCCCGATGGTTAGCAATACTGCCGTTATCGTTATGGCAAGAGCCGCTATCAGAAGCGGTCGACGCCTTGGCCTTGCCTTTCGAAACGTCAGGCCTGTGATATCGGACGGATCTGGAGGATCAACGCTGGCCTGCACCTGTGTAGCCAATTCGCGCAACAGGATTCCGACGCGGTCGGGGGTATCAGCCATTCGTCATCTCCTGAATATCGATCAACGACTTGAGCTTGGATCTTCCACGGCTTAACCATGACTTAATGGTGCTAGGCGAGGTCGAAAGTTCCACAGCAATTTCTTCTACGGTCAGGCCAGCTATGTAATGCAAAACGAGTGCTTTTCGGTGAGCTGTCCGCAGCTGGCGAAGACCCTGAACTAAAATGACCTGGAGTGCTGAAACCTCGCACTTCGACGCTAGATCCTCAACCCCAAGCCGAGCTAGTTTGGCCTGACTTCTCCATCTAGTTACAGCTACATTTATTGCCACGCGTCTTACCCATGCCTCCAAATTGTCATATGCCTTTAGCTGCTCCCAGTTCGACCAGAGACGAGCGAAAGCTTCTTGGATCGCTTCCTCGGCTTCAGATCGGTTCGTTGTGATCGCGAAGAGTTGGCCGACGAGGCGAGAGTAAGTGGAGCGAAAGAGGTCATCAAATCCGGAGGTTGATCTAGGCGCCGCGTACCCGCCGTCAGGTTGCTCGTCGATCGGTCCTGTGGCCATGCGATTAGTACACACGCTCTACCTGGCACCAAGGTTGCAGGTAAAAGAAATAAATATTGGCGGGATCTGAAGAATTTCATTCTTCCGGTCCCATGTCTTCGGAGTCAATGCGTCTGATGAGGCAAGCTCGTCACGCGGTTGAAGTTCCGACTCGTGACGTGGTTGCGAGGGCCCGATCGTCGGTCCAAGCTGTGTTAGAAGGGTCGTGGATTCCGTCCTATGTATATTGCGGGGGTATCCGGGGACGGGCGGTCAATGGCGGGCAGGCCAGGGCCCGGCAGTTTAGAGCGATGGCAGGATGAGAGGCTTTCGTTACCATGGACCTCAGGCCAATCTCCGGAGAGCGCAAGGATTAACTGGTGGTTCCAAATCTAGTGGCCGACATACTCTCATCCCATGGGCTCTTGATGGCACAGGAGCATGCCAGACGTGTGATGATCGAGGGTCACTTGAGCGTTGTCTATAATTGGTCTTGCCCGCTTGAAGTATTCGAGCGACTGATTAGTTGAGACAATCGCCGATCGGTTGTCCCGTTGTTTGAAGTCCGAACCTCTTTGCGTTCGGAGTCGCTTTCGACGGCTACGAACTTGCGTGGTTAGCAGCGGAGTGCGACGAGCTGCGATGCCCCCTCTGGACTGACGAGTGTCGAAGATCGTATTCACTGCGTTCGGGACAGCTGGAGACATTCTTCCGTGCGTCCCAGTGGCCAGTGCGCTTCGGGAGCGGGGACACGATGTGACATTTCTGACCCCTCGGTGGCTTGGTCTGTACTGTCGGTCCGCTGGTTTTCGAACCATGTCAGTTGGTGACGGATCGGAAAGGCGAGCGCTCACGGATTTCGAGATGTATACGAATCGTTTCGACGGCATGGCATCTTGGCGTCGAAGCTTGGCTGACTACTTGTATCCGCTCGTGTCGGAGTATTACCAAACGTGCCTTGCACTGACTAAGCGACTACAGCCGGATCTGATCGTTACGACAGCACAAGGATTCTGGGGATCCTTGGCAGCGGTGGAGCTCGGCATACCGTGGGTTAGTCTTCATTTGTATCCTCAGCTCTATGAGATTCATCAACGGAGTGCGGGTCGAAAACGTTCATCAATGTTCGGCGGCCCGTTAGCGAACTGGCTGATTGATCAGGAACATCGCCTAAAGCTACCGGCCAGCGCTGTTCCGGCGTTGAGGTGGGGGATCAGTTCGACCCGCACCGTCGGCCCACATGATCCCAGTGTGATGAACCTCGGCGCCGGGATGAAAATGCTTGGTTTTCCTTACTGGGACTCCGTATTCCCGGTTCGCGCTGAACTCGATGATGCGATCTCGTTTTTGCAGGCTGCCCCTAATTTCAAGGTCGTGGTGTCGCTGGGTTCCTTCATCGGTCTGATCGATTCAGATTTCTGGGAGTCGATCGCGAGTTGTGCTTCACATGTCGACGGGAGATTTCTCCTAGTCGGTCTTCCGGACGAAGAGCGTCGGACACTTTCATCTTCGAACGTTCGGTGTCTGGGCCATGTACCGCTGTCTTCAGTACTGTCGGACGTCGACCTTTTCATCCACCATGGAGGCATTGGTAGCACCTATGCCGGGTTATTGATGGGCGTTCCATCGCTTGTCGCTCCGCATGCTTTCGACCAGACCTATAACGCAAGGGTGGTAGCGAAACTCGGTGTTGGCCGTACTCTTCCCAAAGGTTCAGCCGAAATTGGTGAGGCGGTTGGATCAATCATGAGCGACGCTCGCTGGCGAGATGCTGCTCGCGGGCTGGCCGCAAAGCTAATTCGGCCTGAAATTGCATCGATTTCCATCGCGGCGGAACTATTGGGAGGCGTAGAGGCACCAAGCTGACCACTTACGATCGCCGGCGAGTTCGGGCGCCGCTAGCCGGGGCCGCGTAGACGGATCGGCAACCCCTTGCGGATCACACCGCGCGCTATGGAGACTGTTGTCTAAATAGATGTTCGTGCGGCAGTTGCCGAACGCTCGACTCGACGACCTTGCAAAAAGAGGACGTCGATGTCCTGTTCCAACAAGAGTTGGATGGCGTCGGCTGGGGTCTCAACGATCGGCTCGTCGTGCCCATTGAGTGACGTATTGAGCACAACTGGAACTTCAGTCAACGAGGAGAACGCTTCTAGTAGTCGATAGAACTGTCCACAGGAGGGATCAACCGTCTGAATACGTGCCGAACGATCAACGTGAGTTACCGCGGGCAAGAGGTGTGATCGTACTTTGGCGTTAAACAACATGTACGGCGAAGGCAGTGGCAAACCCTGATACCACTCGGCGGCCGCACTTTCTAGAACTGCCGGGGCCAAGGGTCGCCACGATTCCCGTTGTTTAATACGGTTCACCCTTGACCAGTTGGCAGGGTCCCTCGGGTCGGCTAGAAGCGAACGATGACCCAAGGCTCGCGGTCCGCACTCGCTGGCACCTTCGAACCATCCGACGATTCTGTTCGTCTGCAGATCCTCAGCGGCAGCGATCGCCGCGTCGTCACAAAAGGTGGCGGTTACGGCGGCCCCTGCCGCGGCAACCGCGCTATCGACATCCCGTTCTGTATAGACGCGGCCCAAATAGGGTGACGGCCTTGCGAAGCGTCGAGGATGGCCCAAGATTGTGTGATAGGCGGCGAGAGCGCAACCGATCGCAATACCGCTATCGTCACAGGCCGGTTCGATAAAGGTCCTCTCGAAGCAACCGCTGTTGGCGATTTCGGAGTTCGAGGGGCAATTCAGAGCTGTGCCACCGCTCATGCACAGGTCCGTTACTTCAATTCGCGCATTGCGGAGTTGCTTTCGTAGCGCCCGAACGGCCGCCAGTCGCGTTGTTTCCAGAACTCGTTGTGTGCTGGACGCGATATCAGCGTTGACCGGATCAGTTGCCTTCTCGTGATCTCCCAGAGCGCTCGTCTCATAGCCGAGGCCTTCAGCGATGCGGAGACAGTGATTGATCCAACTGCGCGGCAAGTTCGGGAAAGTAGAACGGAAGTCGTGGATATTTCCGACAAAGCGCGAGTCAAAGAATCGAGGCTGGCCATAAGGAGCCAATCCCATGAGTTTCCCTGATGCCCCCCCGACCCCAAGACCTAGGTCGTTTGCAACGGTCTCATATAAGTACCCAACGATGAGGTTGTGGCAGCCCAATGGGTAGATAGCCTCATCCCTGCCCAGGTAAAACATCCCACTGTGGTATCCGGCACTAAAGCCGAACCCGTCATGAGTGAAGATAGCGGCCTCTTCAAACTGAGACATGTAGTAGGAGCTGGCAGCATGTGCCAGGTGATGGTGTATCGCATAACCTGGTATCTCGAGATCATCCAACCTAACCCGGATTGGTAAATGAAATCCATACCTATATCGGTCCGATATTTCAGGCGCAACCAAATCGAGTTGGTTGAGACCAACAGGAGTCCGTAGGGCTGCTTCGTCGAGAAACTGGTCGATCCAAGGGACGAAGCAAATTTGATCACGGCGAATTGCCTGGTAACGCGGAAACGTTTTTCGATAATTCTCTCCAACGTGTGTCATCGCCGTGGGTTCGTCGTACAAGTAGTCCAGAAGTGTGCATGAATGGCCCGCGACGATCGCAGTATGGTCGAGCCCGGCGTATACAGTTGGCATGGGTCGTCCGAAGAAGTCGGTTCCCGAATATCTAATGTCGAACCGAGAAGGATCGTCGATGACGAGCTCGACGCACTGAGTAGACGAGACCGCCACGCAGTCCAGAGAGTGGGCTTCAATATTGGCGAGTTCTAACGCAAGCTCTATCGTCTTCATATCGATGCCGAGCGCATGTTTAATCCGGGTGATTCGCTCGCGGGCAACGTACGATCGCACCTCCCCATTGGAGACGATCGTGGCTCCGCCGTCGTGGCCGAAGTGGAGTCCCAGGATGTTCATCGCCTAACAACCAATCTGATTTAGAAGGATGTCACGGTACGTTCGGTGCATAAGACCGTAAATCAAGCTGCACCGGATATCGGTCAGTTAGCAGAGAGCTCGCGACACCTAATCTGATCTATGCGACCAATCTGACTGTAGCCAGTGATCTCAGGGCCTTGCCTTGGTTCCGCTCATAAAGCCATAACTCGTCCGTGTCTTCGTGATGGCCCTACTGGGACCCAAATGGTGAGAGCCCTGGTTCTCTCGCGGAGCCAGAGGGACGGTCCCGTCACCCCAGCGAAGACTGGCGGGCTTCGAAGTCCTGCACAGCTGGGGATCC
Organism: Acidimicrobiaceae bacterium; assembly: GCA_003151235.1. Classification (GTDB taxonomy): domain Bacteria; phylum Actinomycetota; class Acidimicrobiia; order Acidimicrobiales; family RAAP-2; genus Palsa-461. The sequence continues at coordinate 28,578 of PLWZ01000027.1, read as the reverse complement.
CGTGCGATAGATCGCACCCCTTGGGAGCGAGAGACGAAGCGCGGCGGATTGATCTACGCCGGTTAGATGCGCCACGTCGTCGACGTGGAAGAGCATCACCGATGTCGGATCGCCGAGTGGCTCGAACTGCGTAAGGGTTGCGTCGAGTACGACCTCACCCAGCACGTCGGGCTGACCGTCATTGCGCAATTTCCGGTCCACCACTTCGATGACCCAGACATAGCGCGGCATAGGGGAGAGACGCAGGGCAACTGCCAATCGCTCAGGAACTCCCCTCACCGAGAGATCTCGTTTGAAGCGAGTGGATGGCACCAGATAGGTGCGATACGTCGGGCCCTCAAGTTCATCTTCCTCCGCCTCGGCGGCTGCAAAGGTGGTTCCCTTCACGAGCTCTGACCTCGCGAACTGTCCCACGAAACTCTTTCCAACTAATTCGGCACGTTCGGCGTCGACAAACGCCTTGGGCAAGAGCGGCAGGTACACGCTGAGCCAGGGTTGATGCGCCTCCTCCTTCTCGTCCCACGGGTCCGGCACCTCGATATACGGCCCCGCCGCGTCGTCGTGGCGCCAAAGATGGATCCGGGGTTGTTCGGCGCTGCCTCGTCGGCTGTAGCCGGTGACGACCCACGCATGGGTGTTGGAGATCACGATGGGCGGCAGGGACGAGTTCACGTACCGGCAGACCATGGCATGGAGACGAAGTAGACCGCACCCTTCGTTCTCCTCTGGCGTCTCAGCTAAGGGCTTTTGGGCCGGGCTCAGTCCGAGCGTCGTCATGGCACACATGAGCTGGTATGCGGATAGTCCGTCGCTGGGCAGCTGCCGGCCGGTCATCACCCCGCCGGTCGCTGCCTCGTGGATGTCAGAGGGTAGGCGCTTGGGCAGTCCGTGTTCGAAGTGCGCGTGGCGCAAGACCATCCACAGCGCCGCGTGCGCGCAACGATGGTACTGGGTGTCCTGGCTGATGAACGGCATCGCTCGAATCACGAATGGCCAACCGAAAAGATTGATCTCTTCGGTGCTCTCGCAGCGCACCGCATCGGCCATGTCCGGCGGCGCCATGAGCATGGTTCTTCCGACGGGAGAGATGGGAAGAGGTCGCAACACCGAATAGCCACGGTAGGAGTCTTGGAGCCCGCTGAGGTCCTCGAGATTGGAGGGAACCGGGCCGGCGAAGAAGTGGAGACGGTGGCACACCGACGGGAATCGGCGGAAGTTGCCGTTGTAAAAGTGCGCCAGTTGACTGCGCCAATCGGCATCGATGTAGCGAGGCTCTTTGACGATTGTGGTCACTCCGTGCGCCTGAGCGATAGCGAAGATCCGGGTCAATGGGGCATTGCCTCGCGGCATGTACGTGTAGTCGGCCGCCAGGTCCTCCCAAGCTCCCGGCACCCTCATGTCAAAGATGGTGGCGTTGGCTTCGGTGGGGCTCCAGCTTGCTAGCGGTAGCGGCAAATCCGTTCTCTCCTCGTGCCCGCTCTCACACTTGCGGTTTCGCCACCACAGGGTTCATCGGCCGTCACTTGGCGGTTGCGTGCCGACGTCGAATCGAACTAATAGAGACGCACCTCAGCGGTTTGGCGCTCGGCCCTGGTTTCTGCGTCTCGTATCTCGTCGAGTTGCGCCTGAACTTCGAGATCCAGTGCGTCGTCCCGCTGTCCCAGCACATCGGTCAGGGTGGTGTGAGTTGGGAGCCCATCGGGCACCACGATGCGCTCGAATTCGCGCGGAGGGGTCACGGCACTCTCCTTGGCGACGTGCCCGCGGTCCGGGTACGTAACATCCAACCTAGCCACGCACGGCTCGACCCGACAAGCATCCACTCCAGGTCCCGCTGCCGGCATCACTGCTCCGAGCTGGGTTGCGAGCGCAGTGTCAGCAGGAACGCTGTCATTGCCCGCTCTTCGCTCTCGGTCAGAGGCTCGGCCACCAGGGCCGATGCCAGCACGCCACGGGGGCGACGGGTAACACCGGAATCACTCACGGCATAGCCAGCCAGCGCCATGAGATCGAGGTAGGAGACCTTGAAATGCGTGGCCAGTCGCCTCAGCACGTGCGGCGACGGCGACTGCACGTCCCCGCGCTCAAGTTTGAGCAGGTAGGCGGCCGAGATGTCGGTCGCGTCGGCCACCTGTCGCAACGTAGAGCGGCGAAGCTCACGCAACTGGCGCAAATCAGCGCCCAGACGTTGGAAGGAAGACGGCAGTCTTGGTCTCGAGCTCTCAGGAGTGGCCATGCACTCAGGATAACAGTGTTTCATATAGTTGACAAGGCCCCCAAGTCACGTTTACTATGGTCAACACAGTTCATCGGAGTATCACTAGTGACGAGGAGGGTGCAGCGTGCGCCTCTATATCCACCGACCGGGCACGAACGACATCGACACCCTCAAGGACGCTCCTACCGATACGCCACTCGGCCAGATCTTGGTCGACGTGGTCGAGGGGGACTTCGTGTTCGTCGACGACAACGGCGAGCCAGTCGACCTGCAGATCGCGCTGATTGAAATCGTCGAAGTGGGGTCCCGTCATCACCACCACGTCCACCACCATCCGTGCCGATCGATCTCGGTAAGCGTCAGCTACAACGGGCGCTTCGAAGACGTCGGGGCAACGCCGAACACCACAGTCGAGGACGTTCTGACCAACGCCATCTCGGCGTTCGGTATCGACCCGGTCACAGGCGCCGACCTGGTCTTGCGGCTACCAGGGACCGACGCCGACCTCCCGGCCTCGCGCCATATCGGCTCTCTTGTGCCCCGAGGTATCTGCTCGGTGACGTTGAACCTCGTCCCGGGCCATCGTGAGCAAGGATGACCACGACCACGGGCGGGGACGCGTTGGAGGCACCGACGGACCCTGCCGAGGTCGCACTCCACTCCGACCTGGCGTCACCGAACCTTTTGGCAGCGGCGGACGATGGCCGATTCGGCGTGGTCAGCTGGCAGTTCCCTGTGGTGATCGCGTGGATCGCTCTGGGCGATGCGCGCGTCGGCCTTCGGCTCGACTGCGTTGCATATCCAACTCAGGCCCCGGCTGGGCAGCTGTGGGACCTTCAAGCCAACGGCGCGTTGCCGCTGGAGCGCTGGCCCCGCGGTGGCCGAGCCGAACAGGTCTTTCGACCCGACTGGTCCCCGTCCAATGGAGGTGCGCCCTACTTGGCCTGTGACCGAGTCGCGCTACGAGGCCACCCGGATTGGGCGCGGACCCTTGGTTCGAAGGCGTGGGATTCGCAAAAGACCATGGTCGACTACCTCGAACAGGTCGCGTCTGCGCTGCGAGGCGCAGTTCTGCCGGCAGTGACCTCGTGACGCCCTCTCCACAAGTTTCGGTCGTACTTGGCCGCCGGCAGTGGGCCACGCTGCTCTCCGAGCTCGGCCAACGCGGTTGCGGGCACAAGGAAGCCGGTGCGTTTCTCTTGGCTCGCGCCTCGAACAAGTCCGGACAACAACACTCCAGTCGTGTGCGCCGAATCATCTACTACGACGAGCTCGAGGCAGACTGCTTGACTGGAGGCATCACCATGACGGCGACGGCATATGAGCGGCTGTGGGCCCTGTGCGCCGAGCAGGAGGTCGCTGTGATCGCCGACATCCACACTCATCCCGGTCCGTCGGTTGCGCAGAGCCCGATGGACAAGCGAAATCCGATGATCGCGACACTCGGCCACCTGGCGTTCATCGTCCCTAGCTTTGCGACTGGTCAAGTGGCACTAGGCGAGGTCGGCGCGTACGAGTACCAGGGCCGGCACTCATGGTGCGCCATCACGCCAACTCGGGACGCGCTCCGGCTAACCAGACGCGTTAAGGCTTGGGACATAGCGCGCGAGTGGGTCGAGATGCAGCGGCGGAAGGGGCGGCGTTCATGACGATGACGACCGGTCAAAAGTTGGTCGATCAAACCTCACGAACGGACCTGCTACTCGCACACCTGGATCTCGTCGGCGCGCTCGCCGACGCTTCGGGCTGGCTTGGTTCTCGGCGCATGCACGTCCTCGTGAGTCGGGACGCCAGCGTTGATGCGTTCGCTCAAGCGGCTGCCATGACGATCGTCAACGTCGCCGTTCGTGCGTCCCTCGGAGTCAGCGTGACCGTCCAAGACCCAACGGCGCGAATTGCGGTTGGAACTTATCGTGGTGAGTTACTGGCCGACGTCCTGGCCCGATTCGGAGCGTCCGAACCCGCAGGCGCGCCGGCGTTCGTCCTGGCCGTGGGTGACGTTGAGGCGAGCCCCGAGCACACAGGCCCGCAACTGCAGGTGACTTGGGATGGTTGGGTGGCGGGGCTGCGGCCAATTGGTGTGCGGATGCCGGAGCGCGACGGTTGCATCCTGGCGGCGATTGCCGCTGGGGCGCTCGGAGTGTCGGAGGCCTTTCATTGCTTTCTTGGCCACCTCGACGCTGGATGGCGACCCGTTTCTGTCTCCTTGTGGGACCCGTTCGCTTCTCGACCCCAAGAGGCGATTGGTCCCAAGCTGACGCATCTGCCGGATGAGTGGATGCTGGTCGGACTCGGCCACCTCGGTCAGGCCTACGCCTGGTGTCTGGGGTTCCTCCCTTACGCACCGGGGCAGGGATCCGTCTGGCTGGTTGACGATGACTACGCAAGCGCTGCCAATGTGTCGACGGGTGTCCTGACAAGCCCATCCGACGCAGGTCCCGACCCTCGACTGAAAACTCGGATCTGCAGTCGATGGCTTGAAGATGCCGGGCTAAGGACCCGGCTGCTCGAGTGGCGGCTGCCCGAGTCCTATCACTGGGAACCCGGGTATCCCGGTGTTGCACTCATCGGTGTCGATAACTTCGGCTTGCGCCGACGCCTGAGCCAGATTGCGTGGCCGTTGTGCGTCGACGCCGGCCTCGGGTCGGCCGCGACCTCCTTTGCAGCGATGAGCCTGCACAGCTTTCCCGGTCAGCTTCAGAGTTCTGACGTGGTCGCATGGAGCGGGGCCGCGATACCCGCCGTGCTTCCGCCGGCCTTGGCGGAACTCGAGGGAACCGCGACAGATCAGTGTGGAGTCGTCATGCTGGCTGGCCAAGCGGTCGGTGCCGCTTTCGTGGGCACAATCGCCGGCTGTCTCGTGGTCGCGGAGCCCTTGCGGCGAATCGCCGGCGGAGCAGCGCTCGACGCCCTCACTGTTTCACTCGACCTCCCGTCGCCTCGTGGCGCATGCTCGCTCAACCCGCAGCCGCTCCGGATCGGCACTGTCGTGGCCGCCATCGGCTGACCGTATTCGTACTGACGGTACTGGGACGTTCGAGGATAGATGGGGGCAGGCCTATAAAACGGCCCAGGCTGAAATGCTCCGCCGAAAGATCGCACACGCCTTGCGGGACGAGAGTCGGCCGTCACCTTCACCCGAATAACCGGTTCGCAAGTTCGACTCCACCGCTGCCCAACAGTCTTGGTGAATCGCACCAAGGATCGTAAAATAGGTAGTGACGATGAAGGACGATCACGTAGCAGTACTGCTTGAAGATATCAACGGCAAGATTGATGGCCTGGCTGATGCCATTAAGGGCGTCAGCGAAAAAGTGAACACGATTGATGAACGCCTGGAAGAAGTCGCCGCCCAAACCGAACTCATTCCAGCCGTCAAAGCAGCAGTCACTGACCAGAACCAGCAGCTAGCTGATCATGAGCAGCGGATCGCCACTCTCGAGCAGGCGGCCTAAAGAGAACCTCACCACCCATTCCGCGGCCTGATCTCAACTCCAGCCTTCGTCAGGGCTTCTCGAACGGTCGTGGCGTGACAACCGAGTTGTTGGCCAACCTTTGCCAGCGAGAGTCCTCCTTCATATAGGGAACTTGCCGTGGCGACTTGGGCAGGCGAGATCGGTCCGAATCTACGAGCGACACCCCGGCGCTCGAGGACGTCTGACACAGTGCCGCGATGTACTCCGAACTGCTCGGCCAGTTCGTAGACCGTGGCCCCCGCTTGGTAGCCAGCCACCAGCTGCTCGATTTCGTTACCGCGCAGCCGTCGCTGAATTTGCCGATGGGTTCGCGAAATTGGCTTTGGGGGCCCAGATGGCACCATTTCCAGCAGTGACCGAAGACGTTCTCCCTGTTCACAGAGGTTCGAGTAACGTCCCATGACCTCCACCTGAACGGACTCGAACCGCCGACCTCTGCGATGCAAGCGCCGGGGTTCGAATGCGCCGTCCCGTTACGTGGCAGCCGTTACGTGGCAGCGACTCGCGGGGCGACCTCTTCCACCGGTGTTATGCCGTCGACATGGGGAGCAAACAGCGCATCAGCCCTGGTCAACCTGGCCCCAAGCACCTGTCACCCTGTTGAGCGGTGTGTGTTGCATAAGAACACACAAGTACGTATAATCAGGCTATTCGGCGCGGGGTGGAGCAGCGGCAGCTCGAATGGCTCATAACCATTAGGTCCCGGGTTCGAGTCCCGGCCCCGCAACCACGGACGCCCACAAAGCACCTACCGACCGGTTTGACCTTCAGAGTACAAACCCGGAGGTCAGAAATTCCCGAGTGCTTTGTCATCAGATTTGTCATCAAAACTCGCACAAACGGGTTCCGACGGCATCATCCGAAACCACACGGCGGGCTGCCAAAAACTCCCGTTGACGTGCACTAATTCGACCTGAATCACACTGGATCGGACACACCGCGACCTTCTCATAACCCGAAGGTCGTAGGTTCAAATCCTACCCCCGCCACCAACGAAAGTGCAGGTCAGGGTCGGTCCTTCGGGATCGGCCCTTCTGCTGTCCGGGCGCGCATGACAGCGAAATGACAGCGCGTCGGGCATGACAGCGAAGCGGGTCGGCGTTCCCTCAAGTCCGAGGCGAAGGTGTCGAGGGCGTCCTGTGTCTCCGTCACGAGCCAGAACAGCCGCCGCCGCTCCGCGGCCGACGCATCGACCTCGCTCTCCCGGTACCTCTCCGCGACGAGGGAGAGCCTGTTCGTCTCCCCCGCCAGCTCCTCGGCGAGGAAGGCAGCGCTCGGAGGTTCCCGCTCGTCGAAGAAGGCTGACCCGGGCAGTGGGGGACCGATCTGATCGTCGAAGCCATACGCGTCGGCGCGCAACGCGGGGGCGAGACCTTGGAGGAGGACGACGGCATCGTCACTAGCCCGATCCGCCAGCGTGCGGAGGCAAAGCGCGGCGATCCTGGCTGTCATCGCCATGACGCCCGCCACCTCCACGGGGCTGCGGTTTATCTCCCGCCAAAGGTCCCGCACCGCCGCCTCGTCGGAGTCGGTCATGAGTGCGGTGACGAGTCCGATGGCCGGCCCGTGTCGTCGGCATGGCTCCTCGTCATGATCGCTGACCGAACACGAGCCCAGCGACCGCGGCCGCGGCTTGCCAGCCGGGCACCGCGTGGGCGTAGACGTCGAGCGTGAAGCCAACCGATGCGTGACCAAGGCGCTCGCTCACGATCTTGGGTGAGACCCCGGCACGCTGGTCCGCGCCCGTACGCAGTAGATTCGCCGGACGAACGATCGCGCAGGAAAGGTGCCGCTGCACTCGTTGTGAGCCCGACGACCTTCTCGTCCGTGCGAGCACGTCCGATCGGGCGAACCCCGAGCGCGGTCGTCAGCTGGGTCGCGCTGGCGTTGGCCGCGTTGGCCGCGTTGGCCGTCGTGTCCGTGCTGACTGCATGCTCGGCCTCGGCGGTCGACCGGTCGGCGGCAAAGCACCACCCGCGCTCGACCAAGCTGGCGAAGAAACCGCCCGCGATTCGCACCTTTCTCGGCCACGACGGCGTCGAGTCAACCGCCGTCATCGCCGAGAACAAGAAGCCCGGCACCGCCGTCTGGCGGATCACCTCCGAGGGCTCGGGGTTCGTCGAGGGGTTCGCCGAGGAGAACTACGCCCAGCAGGGGGAGCAGGTCGGGTTGTACGTGTCCACGAGCCACCCGAGCTTCCAGGTGATCGCCTATCGCATGGGCTGGTACCAGGGTGTCGGTGCCCGCCAGATCTGGAAATCGGCGACCGTACCCGGCGTCTACCAGCCGCAGTGCCCGGTGCAGGCCAGCACCAACATGGTCAGCTGCGACAACTGGTCGCTGTCGATGACGATGCGGATCACCTCGGCCTTCGTTCCCGGGGACTATCTGCTTAAGCTGGTCGCGGGCGACAACGCGGCCTATGTACCCCTCACCGTCTGGCAGCCCACCAGCACGGCCACCTATCTGGTCATGAACCGATCGCTGGTCGAGCAGGGCTGGAACAGTTTCGGCGGCTACGACTTCTACCAGGGCACGGGCCCGTGCATTCTCGATCAGAAGTCCTACCCGCCGTGCAACCGGGCGCGGGTGGTCTCCTTCGACCGTCCCTACTCCGGCGACGGCTCGTCGGACTTCTTGACCAACGAGTACCCCATGGTCGCCTTCATGGAGGAAGAGGGGCTCGACGTCACCTACTGCACCGACATCTGCATCGACGAGCACCCGTCCTTCGTCGAGCAGCACAAGGCGGTGATCGATCTCGACCACGACGAGACGTGGACCAACACTGAGCGGGAGGCCGTGCTCGACGCGGTCAACGCCGGCGTCAACGTGGCGTTCTTCGGGGCCGCGACCTTCGTCCGGCACGCCCGTCTGCAGCCCTCACGACTCGGGCCGGACCGGGAGGAGGTGGACTACCGGGACGCCGCCGAGGACCCGTTGAGCAACGGCGGCGATCCGATGGAGGTCACCGGGAACACCTGGGCCTCGCCGCCGACCGACTGGGACTCCGAGTCGTTCCTGGGCCAGATCTACAGCGGGTACCTGGAGCCGGGAGAGCCGAACGCTCCCATGGTCGTCTTCGACGCCAGTTCGTGGTTCTATGCCGGCACGAACCTCACGAGCGGCAGCTCCATCCAGTCGGTGATCAACTCCGACATCGACCACCTGGACCCCAGCGGACCCTTCCCGCAGAACCTCCAGGTGCTCGCCCACTCGCCCATTCCGCTGTCCGAGGCCTACACCAACCAGGGCAACTGGGGCCGCTACACGTACTCGGACACCACGTACTACACGTTGCCGGGCAGCCTGGCCGGCGTGTTCGACAGCGGCAACAACGTCTGGGTCGCCACCCTCCAGCCCTGCTCGGCCTCGGCGCCGAACTGCCCGGCGCCGATCATGCGGAAGCTGACCGGGAACGTCCTGCGCCTGTTCGGGCAGGGTCCGGCGGGCAAGCTCGAACCCTCCGAGCCCAACTGGAGCACGGTGACCCCAGCCGGGTCCTGAGCCCGGAGGGCCACCGGCTCAGCCGATCAGGCGCGAGGTCCCGAACATCTCGTCGAGGGTGACCGGATCGAGGTTGCGCGAGGCGATGATCGAATGGATCTGGTCGAAGAGGTCGAGGATCGGGGTGTGGTTCAGGTGGCCGAGCATGATGGTGCCCGGCTTCAGCCAGTACTCGGCGAGGCTAACGATCTGCTCGGGGGTCTCGAGCGTGGCGTCGCCGAAGGTGCCGTTCCACATGAGGATGCTCGTGTAGCCGAGGGCACCCGCGACCTCGAGCACCTGGGGGTTGTAGTAGCCGTAGGGGGGGCGGAAGTAGGGCCGGGCCGTGACCCCGAAGGTGTCCTCGATCCAGACCTCGTTGCGACTGAGCTCGCTCTGGATCGCCGCCTCTTTGAGCTTGGTCAGGTCCTTGTGGTCCCAGGTGTGGTTGCCGAACTGCAGTTGCTTGTTGGCCACCATCTCGCGGACTTGGGCGACGACTGAGGGTGTCCAGAGGTCGCCGAACACCCCGTTGGGGTTGAGGGTGAGGTGGATGCCCGAGTTCTGGGCGAAGGCCACATACTGGGCGATGCACTGCTGGCAGTAGCCGTCGTCCACCGTCCACGCGATCTGCTGGGTCCCAGCCGGGCCCGACCAGACCAGGTGGGCACCCCCGGGGTGGGGTGGCGGGATTTCGCCGAGCTCGATGGGCGAGCCGCCCTCGACGTCGTCGACGATGGTGGCCGGGGTGGCCGTCGGGAGCGCCTCCTCGGGCTTGCGGTGCCGGGCAAGCGCCCGCACCGGTGAGGTGCACCCGGCTAGCGCCAGTGCCGCTCCGCCGGCCAGCAGCTGGAGGAACCGGCGCCGTCCCAACCGCTCGACCTCGCGGCACCCGGGGCACTGGGCACGCTCGTTCACTCGGCAAGGATAGGCGCCGTGTCGCGGACCGTTGCCCGGACGCGCCGGAGGACGATTCGCCGGCGCCGCTATCTCGCCGCGGCCCTGGGCGTGGTGCTCCTGGGCGGGATCGCCGGCGGGCTCTTCCTGTGGCGATCCGGCGGGACGCCCGCCAAGCGGCCGGTCGCGGCGACACGCAAGCCACCGACTTTCGCGGTCCGGCCCTGGAGCCTGGTTGCCACCCTGAGCGAGCCGGTGACCGCCTACGCCAGCCCGACCACCACCTCGGCGGCCTCGACCCTCCCGACCGCCTGGGCCAGCCAGTTCCTCTCGATGCCGGTGATCGCCACCGTGCCGGGCTGGGACGAGGTGCGGGTGGTGGCGAGACCTCCCGCACCGGCCACCGCGTGGATCCCTGCCGACGCCGCGGTGATCACGAGGACCCCGTACCACGTAGTTGTGGATCTGGGGACCACCCGACTGCTCCTCTTCGGCCATTCCCGGCTGCTCATGTGCGCGCCGGCCGGCGTCGGTGCCACCGCGACCCCCACCCCGACCGGCCACTACTTCGTCGGGTTGCTGGTTCACCCGCCCCCGGCGGACGCCGGGACCTTCGCCGTCGTCACCTCGGCGGTCGTCGACGGGGTCACCGACTGGGAGCAGGCAGGCAACGCGATGATCACCATCGCCGCCTCGGCCGGTGCGCCAACCCAGATCGGGACCACCGGGGCCAGGACGACCGCCGGCAGCGTGCAGATGTCCGAGACCGACGAGGACCGGTTACGGCCGGTCCCGCTCGGTTCGCCGGTCGACGTGGTCGCGGCGCTGAACCACAGGCTCAGCCCCCAGGATGAGCGGGTCTGTGCGTCGAGGACCGGCGTGCCGGCGATCCCGCGACCGCATCGTGAGGCCTAGAGAGCAGCCGGGCCCATGCGCACCAGCCACCGGTCGCGGTCGGCCACCCGGCGCTGAGGCGCTGCCATAGGTGGCGGTTCCGACGACAGATCTGGGTGATCGGGGCGGCGTGATCTTGCCGGGGATCGCGGCCCGATCCCGCAAATAGTCGGCGATCGGCACTTGGATAGGTGTCCCATAACGCGCGTGCCATTGCGGGCCGAGGGCTGCCCCCGAAGTGCATGGGCAGGCAACTCTCGCGAGCGCGGACGGCCTTTAGATCCCGCCGAGGTTCGAGTAGCCAGATACCTCTCTACGTGTCGCTCCCCAGTTCAACGCGAAGAGCCACTATGGGCGTACCTCGACTCTGACGGTTCGCTACACATCGACGGCCAGGATCTCGGGCCGGACACTGCGCCAGTAAGCGACGACGGCGAGTACGAGTGGTTCACAACGGTCCGGGCTACCCATGTCTGCCACCTGGTTGAGCTCCTAGGCGGTGACCAAGACAGCGACGTGCTCGATCTGCTCGCCAAGCGATACTCAGGAATGGGCTCCTACGAGCTCGAGCGCGTGATTCGGGAGAGCGAACCGTCCTCCCCATTGGCTCTGGCGCAAGGCGCGGCCCTCATAACCCGCTAGAACGGAACGCTGCCGCTACGCTGCACCGGAAACCGGTTGGCCGATCTTGTGATCGTGCTCTGACCCAGGATGGTTAAGGCTGAACCGATCCTCGCAGTTCCGGTGACTGACAAGACTGAATCGGACCACGCCGAAGGGACGCACGCCGGACGCCCGTATCAGCGAGAGCTCGCCGCATGCGGTGCCGCGCTCGTCCTGGGTGTTTGCGTTGAGCTGCTGATCGCCTGGTTCACCCACCACAAAGGCGTGAACCTAACCGGTGACGAACCCGCCTACATCATCCAGGCGCAGTCGTATCTGCACCTCAAAGTGACCATCCTTACAACGATCAAGGCGGACTTGACCAGACACCGCCTTGCGGCGTACCCGGTCGGAGTAACGCCCGGGATGGTCGCACAGTTTCTTGGCCCGCGGGGTGTCATCAGCCCGTTCGAACCCGGTCTTGGCATCCTGCTCATCCCGTTCGTGGCAACGGGTCACCTCTTTCTCGGTGCCACAACGGGAATGGCGGCTATCAGTGTCGCTGGCCTGGTCTATCTCCATCGACGGACCAGCCGACTCATGCATCTGAGCCGGAGAGGGCAGCTTTTGCTCGCCTTGGCACTCGTGGCGCCGGCGATCCTGGTCGCGGTGACCCAGATCTATCCCGATTTTCTTTCCGGCGTTTTCCTTGCCTGCGCACTGGTAGAAGTCGCCCTTCTCGAACGCACGCAGCATTCGAGCCGATTCGGCTCGTTGGTCATCCTTGTCACTCTTGCGTGGCTGCCGTGGCTGCAGATCAAGAATCTCGTGCCTGCCGGCATCACACTCGTGGTCATCGCGATCGTGCGGCATCGTGCGAGAGCCTCTCAGTGGCACACCGTGGCCCTGGTCGGTGTTGTCTGTGTGTCGTGGGCCGTGCTGTTGATCTACAACGCCCGGTATTTTGGGCACCTGGGGGGGCTCCCCGAGCCATCGCCAAACTTGGGAAAGGACGGGATCGAGTACACCCTCGGCCTTTTGATCGACCGGGACCAGGGTCTGTTCATCCAGGTACCCGTGGCCATTCTCGGACTGGTCGGCCTGTGGACAGCACGCCGACGCGTCCCCTTCAGCGTGGTCGCCAGCGTGGGGAGTGTCCTGGCCATTTTGATTCTCAACGGCACGTACTCAGGAAACCCCTATGGGGGCCGGTCCCTCGCCGGACGCTTCATGTGGTCCCTGATCCCGATATTTGCGATCTGGATCGGCTCCTGCATCGAACGGTGGCAGGAAGCAGGGCGTTCCCTGAAGATCCCGGCTGGTGTGATCGCCATCTTGTGGATAGTCCAAGCGATCCCGATCGTCGACGGATCCCACCTCTACTACAACCCTTTTCAAACTCCGCCCTTGCCGGCTGCCGCCTGGTCAGGCTGGTGGCACGGCGTGGACCGGTTCCTCCCGATGTTCGGTCTACCGGGCCATTACTTCGGCGAGCCGGCATCGGCGATTTTGGTTGTCCTGTGTGCGGGAGCGCTGGTCATCGCGGCCGTCGGCCTCTACGGCTCAACCAAGACCTTGAGGTTTGACAGACGGAAGCGGCCGGAGAAACGCGCCGAGCAGTCGTGACTCGATTGGAGGTCTCCTCAGCGACGACGGCGAGTACGAGTGGTTCACAACGGTCCGGGCTACCCATGTCCTCCGCCTGGTTGAGCTCCTCGGCGGTGACCCAGACAGCGACGTGCTCGATCTGCTCGCCCAGCGATACTCAGGAATAGGCTCCTACGAGCTTGAGCGTGTGATCCGGGAAAGCGACATCCCCGTCGAGCGGTTTGTTCGCTGATTCGCCAGATTGACATGGCGCGGGCCCCTGCCAATCGGGCGCAGGTTCAACCCTCACGGAGTGCGTGGCTACACCCCGCCTGCAGGATCGCGGCGGTGACGACCGAGGGAGCCGCGCAGCGGGAAGGCGGGCGACCCGGGAGGGCGGGCTCCCGCTATCTGGCCGGGATTACAACGAGACGTTGCGGGAGTGCTCGGATCGGTTGCAAGGGATCGGGGTGGCCTGCTAACTCCCGCTGGGCGAACAGCTCAAGAGCGATTTCGTGGGCAATCAGCAGGTCGATCGGGAACTTCGGGTGAAGCCGCAGGTGTTTGGCTTGGTCCGGCCACCCTCTCAAGGTGGTCAACCAAGCATGTTGTCCACGGGTTGCCCCTTGACCGAGAAACCGGCTGCTTGCTGTATCTATTGCGCCGACTCGGAAGTCTGCAACCTTCAGGTCCCGATCGCCTGGGCCCCGGAAGCTGGGGGGACCTTTGTCATCAGACTTGTCATCGAACCAGGCACCTACGGGTTCCTAAGACCCCAACCGAGCGCTTGCCTGCGCCGTTGGTGCCGTGCACAGAGGCGCACTAAACCGCATCAGACCCGACACACCTCGGCCTTCTCATAACCCGAAGGTCGTAGGTTCAAATCCTACCCCCGCCACCAATAAAGTCGCAGGTGAGCTGTAAGGGTTCGGCACATCTGTCCCACTCTGGCTCCGGCACCCGTGTCCAGCTCCTCGGCCCGGCTCCTGGGCAGCTAGCGGGCCCCCTGCGCGGCTTGGGCTCGGTGGGGGGCGCCGACGGCAGGGGAGCCCTGCCGTCCCTCGGCAACGGCCGAAGGCATTCCGCTTCGGGGCGCTTTCCGCCCTTTCCCCTCGGGCGTCGGGCGTAGGGTGCCGGCGATGGCAGTAGTGATTGTCAACGGCCGCTCCTATCCGCTCAATGGCACGACCGGGATGCTGATCGGCTGGCTGCGGGGCGCTCTCGGGCTCACTGGAACCAAGCCTGGCTGCGGGGAGGGCGAGTGCGGCGCCTGCACCGTGCTGGTCGACGGAGACCCAGTGCTGTCGTGCCAGACGCCGGTTGGCGAGGTCGACGGGCGTGCGGTCACCACCGTCGAGGGGTTGACCGCCGGCGGGAGGCTCCACCCGGCGCAGCAGGCGCTGGTCGAGGAGCACGCCTTCCAGTGCGGGTACTGCACCCCCGGCATGGCGCTGCGCCTCGCCACCCTCATGGACGACCACGAGCCCGACGACCGGGCCATCGCAGCTGCTCTCGGGCCCGGTATTTGCCGCTGCGGCTGCTACCCGCGTATCCGGCGCGCCGCCCACCGTGCGCGCGACATTCGCCGGCGGACGGCGGGGACTGAGGCGACTGGGACTGAAGGGGCTGACAGCGACGCCGGCGAACTGCTCGACTCGACCGGCGACGCTACGAACCTCACGCCTAGGCCCCGTTGGCCTTGGGACCTGCTCCCTCCAGGCGACCGTGATTACGAGGCCGTCCTCGGTCCCGGGCTCGTCTGCGTCTGGCCTGCTGCCCAGCCACCAGGGAGCTGGACGTGGCAGGGCGGGGCGTGGGTCCACGTGGCACCGTCGGGAACGGTCAGCGCGTTCAGCGGAAAGGTCGACGTCGGGCAGGACAACCGGACCGCCTTCCGCCTCCTCGTAGCGGAGGAGCTGGGCGTGGAGGTCGGCCTGGTGTCGGTGGTCCAGGGCGACACCGACGTGTGCCCCTACGACGCCGGCACCTTCGGCAGCCGTTCCATGCCGGACGCTGGCGAGGCGCTGCGTCGGGCCGCCGCCGGCGCTCGTCGCGCCCTCGGCGACCTCGGCAGCACGGACCAGCTCGGCCATGGATGCCGGTTGGTCGTGCTCGACACCGAGCCGGCGCTCGTCGCGCCCGAAGATCGGCGTCTCGTGGGTCATTCGGGCCACGAGGCCGGCAGCGTGGACGCGGTCACGGGTCTCCGGCGGTTCGTGTCGGACCTCGTGCGCCCCGGAATGGCCCACGGTGCCGTCCTCCGGCCGGCGGTCGTCGGCGCCATTCTGCGGTCGGTCGACTGCAGTCGTGCGGAAGTCATTCCGGGGGTCACGGTGGTCCAGGAGGGCTCGTTCGTCGGCGCGGTGGCCGACGACCCGGCTACGGCGCGGTTGGCCGTGGCCGCCATCGACGCCGAGTGGGACGAGCCCGAGCCCATCGGTGAGGACCTGGTGGAGTACCTGCGCACCCATCCGGTCACCGCCGAGGGGTGGGAACGGCAGATCGATGAGGTGACCGGGGACGTTCCCGGCGCGCTGGCCGGCGCCGCCGAGTCGGTGCGTGCGACGTACACGACCGCCTACCTCGCCCACGTGCCGCTGGAGACCCGGGCCGCCCTGGCCGAGTGGGCTGGTGACCGCTTGACGGTGTGGACCGGGACCCAGGTGCCCTTCGGCGTGAGGAGCCAGGTGGCGAAGGCCGTCGGGATCGACGAGGCCGGCGTTCGGGTCGTGGTGCCGCCGACCGGAGGGGCGTTCGGGGGCAAGCATGCCGGGGGCGTGGCCACCGAGGCGGCCCTGTTGGCCAGGGCGGCCCGGCGACCGGTGCACGTCCACTGGAGCCGAGCCGAGGAGCTGCGGTGGGGAACGGTCCGCCCGATGGCGGTCATCGACGTGGCCGCGGGCCTCGACCGGGACGGTGAGCTGGCGGCGTGGGACTTCCTCGATGTCAACGCGGGAGCGGCGGCCCTGGCGCCCCCGTACCGGACGGGCGCCAGGCGCTTGCGCTACCAGCCGGCCCAGTCGCCTCTGCGACAGGGGTCCTACCGGGCCTTGGCCGCCACCGCCAACAACTTCGCCCGGGAGTCGGCGATCGACGAGCTTGCCAACCGGCGCGGCGAGGATCCCCTCGAATTCCGCCGACGCCAGCTCGACGACGACCGCCTGGTCGAGGTGCTCCAAGCGGCCGCTGAGCGGTTCGGTTGGGTGCACAGCACCGGGACAGCCGTGGCCCAGGCTGAGGGCGCGGGCGCGGGCGCGGCGGGGACGGCTCACGGCGTGCGGACCGGGCGGGGCCTGGCGGTCGGGCTAGAGAAGGGCGGCCGGGTGGCCACCTTCGCCGAGGTCCAAGTTGACCCCGATGGTCGGGTGGCGGTCACCCGCATCGTCACCGCCTACGACTGTGGCACGGTGGTGAACCCCGACACCGTCGTCAACCAGATCGAGGGTGCGACGATGATGGCCCTGGGTGGCGCGCTCTTCGAGGCTCTGCCCGTCACGGGTGGCCGGCTCGTCGAACCGTCGCTGACCCGGTACCCGCTACCCCGATTCGCCGACCTGCCCGAGATCGAGGTCGTGCTCTGTGACCGCCCGGACCTGCCCTCGGCCGGTGCTGGCGAGACCCCGATGATCGCCGTGGCCCCAGCCGTGGCCAACGCCCTCTTTGACGCGACCGGCCGCCGCCTCCGCGACCTGCCCCTCACCCCTGGGCACCGGCTGCCGGGCTGATTGCCACACGGCCAGCTGCCACCGGACGTCGGACGCAACAAGACCGGCCCCATCGAACACCGTGTCGGTGATCGATGGGGTGACCAACACCGTCACCGCCAGCGTCCCGGTGGGCAGAACGGTTTGGTCGTCGGCAAACTGAACTCGAGATGGGAGATCGTGCCCTTCCAGGTCTACGGAAGAGGTGTGCTTCCATACCCCGCGTTCCACTCGCACTCCGCTTTCTAGTCCGGCCGTTTCCAGTTCCAACGTATATCCAACCGCGCGCGCCCTCATAACCTGCACCGCGGCGACGGACAGGAGACGAAAGCCAAGACAGGACTAATGACCCTATTCCAGCATATGCCAGGGGAACACAGCCTTTGGGGTGTAGATAGCAGGTGGCGGGAGGAAGATGAAGCTGCATCGCCGAATCTTGATCATTGTCATCATTGGCCTTTTCAGTGTCGTCGGTACGACCAGTTCCACTGCAGGCGGTGCGACGCAGCGAGGAGTTCCGCTCCCTAGTCCGGTGAGCTGTGGCTCGATCAATCTCATGGGTCTGGCGAATGGAACATCGGCGAGCGCCTCGGCCACCCTTGGTAGCGTTCGCGCAACCCTCTCCGGCGCGGTTGAACTGCCCTCCCTTGGGCCATCAGGCTTATCGGAAGCGACGATCACGGTGTATCTCGATGCCAAGCGCGTCATGAAGGCCGCATTACCCACACAGGAGATCGAGCCTGGCTTGGGTTTGATTCCCGGAGACTTCGGTCGGGGAAACGCCCCGTTTCCCTGGGCATGGGTTTCGTCCACCACCTCGGTCCGAGCTTTGTGCATCGCACATTTCGGGGGTCCACGCCCCGAGACGGCGGTCCTTGTGAATGTCTATAGCGGCGGAGCCCACTGCTGCACGCTTATCGACGCATATCGCGTTACGAGCAATTCTTCGTTGATCGAGCGCGATCTGGGGAACCCCGGGGCCAGCTTGATCTCGGTCGGCAGCCATGCGGTTCTTGTGACTGCCGATAACGCCTTTGCGTATCAGTTCGCTAGTTACGGCGGTTCCGGAATGCCGCTCAAGACGCTTGAGCTTCGAGGCCATTCCTTCGTCGTCACGACGAGAGAGCACCTCAACTGGGTGGCCGTCGATGCCGGGTTCCAGTGGGGCAGCTATGTCCAAAGCCAATCTGGTTATGGTCTCGGGTGGCTGGCCGCATGGGCAGCGGACGAATGTACGCTGGGTCAATCCGCCCAACTGACAAGCACGCTCGGCCAGCTCCAGGCACAAAGCATGCTTGATTCGACCCTTGCCGGGTGGCCAAGCGGATCGGCATATCTCGACCAGCTTCGGAGCTTTCTGGCGTCACATGGGTATTGTCAGCGAAAGACGTGAACTTTCGACTCGGCTGATCGCCTGCCTTCGCGCATCCGACTCCTTGGTCATGCGTTCGCACCCTTGAGTCGGGGCTCCTCACAGCAGGAGTTGGACAGCTAATGCCGAAGTTTCATCGGCTGAAAGCAACAGTCCGCGACCGGGCAACCACCTGGCGGCTGGAAGTGGGCCGAGGTGAGGAGGCCGGCGCATTGCCGCACGCAGCGCCGGTCACGGCGAGAGCCGCCACGGCCACTCCTGTCAGAGCGCGAGCGAGTGGATTCAGATCCGTTGTTCTGGGTGTGGTGGCTGGGTGCACCATTCCATTTGGCTGGAAGAGAATGATTCTGCTTTCCCTGCCCGCGAGGCCATCCGGACGGCAGTAGCGGCGAAACCCCTTCTGGACATTCTGAGGTGCATCTTCTGGGGGGCGTTCATGTGGCCTCTGTCTCAATGGCCAAGGGGCTGAGGCGCAATCCCCGTATGCACCGGGGGAGTCACGCGGCCTGTTCCTCGTTCTCTTGGTGCCGGTCGATGGCCTCTCTGCGATCTTGACGGGCGTTGGCGACCACATAGCCGAGCCCGAGCGCGAGCGCCACGATGGCAACAACCCAGAGAACATGGACGGCGAAACCGATGAGGCCAGCCAGGAGGGCGACAGAAAGGGTCGTCACCATCACAACGTCCGATACCCTGCGTTGACCGAGTAACGAGTGAATGCGTCGAGTCTCCGATGAACGAATTGGCATCAGAAATACCCCCTTTTTGGTTGACTCGTTTGCCCCCCGAGTGACTGTTAGCCGAAGGACGGCGAGGCAGTGGACTACTTCGGGTGAAGAACGCCCTTGGCCTTGTCGATCACCTCTTCGACCTTCTCCTCGACCTTGCCGACCTTCGCCTTGACCTCGCCGGCTTGCCTGTCAGCCTCACCCTCCGACTTGAGATCCTTGTTTCCGGTCAGGTCCCCGACGGCCTCTTTGGCCTTGCCCTTCATCTGATCAGCCTTCCCAGCCATGAGCTTCCTCTTTCTTCGTCGAACTCCGTCCCGGACCTGCCAGGACCACACTTTCAACGATGGCACCAGTGGCCCGGGTCAGTTAGAGGCAAAGGTCCTCACTTACAGGAGTCCCGAAGGCCCCAGACTCGAGGCTTTTCGCGTTGGCCGACCTGTCGAATCGGTTGAACACTGGGCAGGAGGCTGGCGGGCGCGCGTACGCTGCGGCGATGACCGACGTCCAAGATGCGTACCGTCAGATATCGAACGGCTTCGACGCCGCCGTCAGGGCCGTGGCCCCTGACAAATGGGCGGCCCAGTCTCCCTGCGAAGGCTGGAGAGCCCGCGACGTGGTGGCCCACGTGGTCGAGGGCCATCGGGGCGTGATCGCCGCCGTCAGGGGTGGGGAGTCGAAGCCCGTGAGCGCCGACGAGGACCCGAGACGGGCGTGGGAGGAGGCCTCGCGGAGGATCGACGAGATCACCGGAGACCCCGAGGCGCTGGCCAAGGACATCGACGGGCCGACAGGAAAGATGCCCGCCGGGGAGGTCATCGGCCGGTTCGTAACCATGGACCTGCTCGTGCACACCTGGGACCTGGCCCGGGCGGTCGGTGCGGACGAGCGCCTCGACGAGGTTTCCGTCCGCCGTGCCTACGAAGCTCTCAAGCCGATGGACGCCATGATTCGCCAACCAAACATCTTCGGGCCCAAGCTGGACCCGCCCCCCGGTGCGGACCTACAGACCGAGTTCCTCTACTTCCTGGGTCGTCAGGCTTAGAGAACCGTCCCAGGCCGGTCCCGTTGCCAAGCAGTGCTGGCCTTGGTCGATCTTCAAAGCAACGCCGTTCCGTGTGATTCTCGCCCCAGCCCGGCTCAGCTGAAGAGGCCGTCAGCCATCGCTTCGGCGACGCCCCCTTCGTCCATGTCGAGCAGCTCCGAGTAGATCTCGAAGTTGTGCTCTCCCGCGTAGGCCGCCGGCGCCATGTAGGGCTCGAGGCTCATGCCGCTCCAGATCGCCGGATATCGGTCGAACGGCCGAGTCCCGAACGTGGCGTGCTCGAAGGTGGACCACATTTCGCGGAACACGAGCTGGGGATCGGCCATCAGGTCACCGCCGTGCTGAATGCGTCCGGCCGGAACTCCGGCCCGCTGGAGCAACTCCTGCCCGGCCGCAGCACCGACCGATGCCGCCCAAGCGCCGACGAGCGCGTCAACCTCCTCGATACGGGCGCGCCGATCTTCCAGCCGCTCGAGACCTGCGGCTTCGATGCCGGTCGCCAGTACCAAGACGGACCACTCGTCGTCGTCCCGGCAGGACACCGCCAGCCACTCACCGTCGGCGGTCCGGAAGCAGTCGTTCGGGACGATGCGGCCGTAGGGGTCGCGGTTGCCGATCGGTTGCGCCTCTCGACCGTTGTTCAGCATGTCAATGAGCGCCGGTCCGATCAGGTAGCCGCCCGTCTCCATCTGGGAGATGTCGACGTGTTGGCCGAGACCGGTCTCCCTCCGGCTCTGGAGCGCCGCCAGCACGGCGAAGGCGGCAGACAGCCCGACGGCGTGGTCGTTCAACGAGTATCCGGGGCCGAGGTCGCCTCGCCCGGGCGGGTTGGAGAGGTAGGTGAGGCCCGCCAACGCGTGGATGGTGGGCGCGTAGGTGACGAGGCTGGACCACGGGCCTTCGGGGCCGCAACCGGACATCGTCACGTAGACGAGGCGCGGGTTCCACTCGCGCACGGTCACATAGGAGAGGCCCCAACGGTCGAGGACGCCGGCTGAGAAGTTTTCGAGGAGGACGTCGCTCTGCTCGATCAACTTGGCCATGATCTCGACGGCTCGCTGGTCCTTCATGTTGAGCGTGATCAGACGTTTCGAGCGGTTCCACGCGTAGAAGTACGGGAACTGCGGGTCGTTGACCGTCGTGGCCCGATCGAGCGTCTGGAGCTTCACGATGTCGGCCCCGAGGTCGCCCAAGAGGCGCGTGCACATGGGTCCGGCCAAGACGTGGCTGAGGTCGAGCACTCGCAGGCCGCTCAAGGGCTTTTCGAGCGACCCCCCTTCGGGCTGGATGGTGGGATGACCCCAGCGCTCCAGCACTTCGTCAAGGTCGGCATGAGAACCGGGCGGGGGCGGCGGCTCGTCGGGCGTGCCGAGGAACCGGGCAAGCGGTCCTGGAACGCGCAGCGCGGTCCCCGTCCATTCGACCGGGCGGAAGAAGCCCCGGAACTCGTGTTGGGGGTTGTCCGCGACCTGGGCAACGGTTTGGACTTCGGCGAAGGCAATGTGGCGCGCTTGGGCGTCCCAGAACAGCGGCCCAGCCTCCTTCGTGGCCGCGAACGCGGCAATGGTGTCCATGATCAGTCCGAGGTTTCCGAGGAGCTCCTCGGGCGGACGTCCGACCAGTTCGATGGCGGCCGGGAACCCTTCTTCGACCATCCACGCGAGCAACCCGGCGGCGTTCGGCGCGAGGGTGATCATCTCCCAGCCGCTCTTGGCGGGGACGACCTTGTAGGCACGGGTCCAATGGAGCGAGCCCTGGCGCTCCGCCACCTTGGGATAGGGGAGCAGGTCGTCGAACCAGTACTGGAAGAACAGTTGCTCCACGGTGGCGGTGACGGCCTCGTGGATGGAGACGTCGACAAACTGGCCGGTGCCGGTGATCCGCGCCGCGTGCACGGCCGCGAGGCCAGTGATCGCGCTGATGAACCCGGCCGTGTTGAATGCCTGCCGTCCCCACGGTGCGATGGGCTCATCGGGCAGCCCGCAGAGGGAGAGCACACCACCGAGCGCCGAAGCCACGAGATCAGTGGTCTGCCATCCGGCGCGTGGCCCCGTCCGCCCGAAGGGGGTGAGCGAAACCTGCACCAAAGTCGGGTTGGTCGCAATCAGGTCCGGGTGATCGAGACCGGCCTCGGCTAGCGATCCCGGGGGTTGGGTCTCGACGATGAGGTCGGCGCGCGAGGCCAGCTCCGCGTAGGCGGCGCGCCCAGACTCTGCGGCGAGGTCGAGGTCCACGCGGACTTTGCCACCGTCGTACCACCAGTCGAGCAGGCCGCCGCGGGCAGCCGCGTCGGGCGCCGACATCTCGGGTCCGCGCGTGCCGGCACCGCCGAACCGAATCACTGAGGCGCCGGACTCGGCGAGCAGCTTTGTCGCGAAGCGTCCGCTGTCGTCAGTCAGGTCGATCACCCGAAGGCCCTCGAGCGGACCCAATGCCATGCCACCCTCCTCGCTCGGGAAGTTCAGGCTACGCGCGGCATCGGAGCGAAGGCGAACGACGTCGTGCCGGCTCGCGGCGCGTGGCTACCGGTAGGCGATGAAGGAGCGGACGGCCGGCAGTCTGGCTCGACGGTGACGCTGGCTAGGCGAGCACGCGGTACTCGAGCGGGAGGTGCTTGAGGCCACCGACGAAGATCGTGTTGGTGAGCTCGGGCGGGCCAGCCAGCTCGGCGTGTTCGAGTCGGGGAACGAGCTCGCGGAGCAGAGCACGGATCTCCATCTTCGCCAACTGGGCCCCGAGGCAGTAGTGGGCGCCGACACCGAAGGCCAGGTGCCTGTTGGGCGTGCGGCCGACGTCGAAGCGGAACGGGTCGGCGAAGACGGCCTCATCGCGGTTGGCCGACGGGTACGACAGCAGCACCCAGTCGCCTTCGCTGAACTGGTGGTCGTGGAGACGGTACGGGCCGGTCGCCGAGCGCATGAAGTGGCGCACCGGCGTGACCCACCGGATGATCTCGTCAGCGGCGGTGGGGATGAGCGCGGGATCGTCTCGCAGGCGCTGCAGCTGGTCGGCGTTCTCGACCAGCGCCTGCACGCCGCCGGCAATGGCCGAGCTCGTGGTGTCGTGGCCAGCGGTGGCGATGATGACGTAGTAGCTGATCATCTCGATGACCGAGTACGGCTGACCGTCGACTTTGGCGTTGGCGATCACCGACGCGAGGTCGTCCGTCGGGTTGGCCTGCCGGTCGGTAGCGAGCTCGTTGAAGTAGTTGAACAAGTCCGTGAATACGGAGGCCATCTCCTCGGGTGAGACGCCCCTGCTCATCTCGGCGTCGCCGCTGCCGAATATCTGCTGTGTCACCTGGAGCATCCTCGGGTAGTCATCCTCTGGCAGGCCGAGGATCGACAGGATCACCTGCAATGGGAGCGGCATAGCAATGTCGGTGGCGAAGTCGCACCGGCCACCGAGCTCGGCCATGTGGTCGACGGCGTCCTTCGCCAGCCGCGCCAGTCGGGACTCGAGCCCGACCAGCCCCCTCGGGGTGAACCAGTCGAGCGTGATATTGCGATACGCCTTGTGCTCCTCGCCGTCGAGGTGGATGAGCGTGCGTAGGAGCGGGCCGTCCTGCGCCAGCTGCCGCTCGACCACCCCTTTGGGCGCGAGCACCGGGAGTGGAGCGTTCGTCCACGCGGCGGGGTGCAGCTCGACTTCGTGGACGTCGGAATGCCTGGTCAGCGCGTGAAACGGCGGGAAGTCGGCGTGCTCGACGAGGTGGATCGGATCGTCCCGCCGCAGCTGGGAGCACGCCTCGTGGAATCGCGCTTCGTCGGCATAGGCGGCCGGCGTGACAAAGACCTCTCCTGCTTCCTTCAGGTTCATGTCGTCGATCCTCCCCGACCCACGCCCACCACCAACAGCCGTTCTTGTAAGTACGGCAAAAGCGGTATCGAAAGTCCCGGATCTGAGCCAGATTCGGGCGGTAGCACTTCTATCCTACTTCTAGTAGGATAGAAGTATGAAATTGAGCGTCAGCCTGCCCGCCGAGGACGTGGAGTTCTTGGACGTGTACGCCAGCGAGTCGGGGGTCTCTTCGCGCTCGGCGGCCCTTCACCGGGCGGTCCGCCTTCTGAAGGCCTCGCGACTCGGCGCCGCCTACGAGGGGGCGTGGGGCGAGTGGGGCGATGGTGGCGACGCCGACGCGTGGGAGAGCGCGGTCTCCGACGGCTTGAGCGAGTGAGACGTGGCGAGATCCGGCTGGTGAACCTTGATCCGGTGAGGGGAGCCGAGGCGAACAAGCGACGGCCGGCGGTCATCGTGAGCAACGACGGCGCGAACGCTCCTGCCGAGCGACTGGGCCGTGGAGTAGTGACCGTTGTTCCTGTCTCGTCGAACACAACGCGGATCTACCCCTTTCAGGTCCTCCTCCGTTCGGCCGAGACCGGGCTCGATCGCGATTCGAAGGCCCAGGCCGAGCAGGTTCGCTCAGTCTCTGTGGAGCGCATCGGCGTTCTTCTTGGCACCTTGCCGCCGGTCGCCATCGCGTCGCTGGACGAAGCACTGAGGTTGCATCTCGCCCTGTGAATCCCCGTATGGTCCGAACCGGCTGTGACGCCCGCCGGCGTCCACCCCGTTGGGCCGCGTGATTCAAGCAGTCTCGGCGTGTGATCCAGCAAGTTGGTGCTCCTGCACTGGGCCCTGTGAGGGTCTTACAAGAACACGCACGCTTCACCTCCCGAACTGATGTATGGCACGACGTTCATTGCATACGACTGAATAGGGCATGCCCTATGCAGGTGCCCCACTTCAAAGTGGGATGCCGACTTCTCGACTCGCAGCTGGCGACGCGCACCGTTTGGCCTTTGTTCCATCGGGCGCACAGCGCCGAATCGGTGTTCTCGGTTTCCCGTGCGTGAAGCCGGTTCCCGTCGTTGTGCGCATCGATGGGAGCCACGCCATGGGGTAAGAAAGCATCTGATGAGTGGCCCGCTCGGCGTGGAGGACTTGTACGAGACGTCCGGCGAGGACCGCTCGTCCGGTGCTGGTGCTACCCCCGGCGCCACCCGCGTCCTGCGCCGCTGGGCAAGGTGACGTCCATGGATACCGAGAACCCAGGAGCTCCGCAGGGGCGGGTAGACGCCCCGGCCGACCGACCGACCCGATTGGGGACCGCGTGGCGTGCCAGGTCTCGCTGGCTGGTACATCTCGGCCTTCTGGCTTTCGCCGCGGCGGCGCTCGGGACCCTCCAACTCCTACACATCCGGAACGCCATCCATGCAGACGTGGGGCTGGTCTTCGCTGGCCTCGTTGTTGTCCACCTGGCCCAGCGCCGCCACCGGATCGCTCGGATGCTCGTGCAGCTCAGGCGCTTTCGCCCGCGGGTCGAGCGCGAGCTTCGTCTTTTGGCGTCAGATGCGATCCTCGCCTTTCTCACGCTCAATGTCGTGGTTTCAGGGGTCATCGACTGGGGCCGGGGAACCCCGATTACCCTCCCATTCCCCCGGCCATTCGACAGGTGGCACCTGCTCTCGTCAGTCGTGCTGGTCGTGTACCTCGTCGTCCACGTCTCGCGCCGGTGGAAGCGCATCCGACGGTCCACGATCCGATAGCAAGCACTGCCGAACGCCGCTCCGTCTCCGTATGATTTTTCGCGCCCAACGGTGACACCGGGACCGATATCGTCCGGGCATGGCGGCGCCCGAGCCTGATGCCTACTGCCTCCGGGTGTCGCTGCTCGCCGTGGAGCCCGAGATCTGGCGCCGCATGCTGGTGCCGGGTGCAATGACGCTTGGACAGTTGCACCGCACCATCCAGGTGGCCATGGGCTGGGGGAACCAGCATCTCTACGAGTTCGAGATCGGGGGCGCTTGTTACGGCCCGATGGACGAGGACGCCGACGACGACCTCATCGACGACGCGACCGTGACGCTCGCAGAGGTGGTTTCAGCCGGGGACCGTTTTGAGTACCAGTACGACTTCGGTGACGCCTGGGTCCACCAGGTGACGGTGGAGTCCACAACCTCGAGCATTCCCGCGCTGAAGTTGGCGGTCTGCGTGGCCGGCGAGCGGGCCGGCTCGCCCGAGGATTGCGGAGGGTCCGGGGGCTATGGGGAGTTGCTCGAGGTGCTGGCCGATCCAGCCCACCCGGAGTACGTCGAAGCGTGCGAGTGGGCACCGGCTTCGATCCTGGCCTGTTCTCCCTGGTAAGAGCCAACGCCGGGCTACAGCGGCTGAGGTAGGGCAGTGCCTGGAGCCCTTGAGCTCGAGGGCAATCTAGTGGTTATTCCCTATATCTTATACCGCTACTGATCGGGTCTACCCGATAGTATTGTTCTGGTGGAGACCTCTGCGGCGCACGCCCGACGACAACTGGACCGACGGTTCGCTCGGCTCCGACCCTTGCTCGACGAGCCGCGGCCCCATCGCGGCTGGATACGCGCCATCCGCGATGCCCTCGGGATGTCCGGCCGAGAGCTCGCCTCCAAGATGGGCATCTCCCAGGCCACTTTGGCCGGGCTGGAGGCAAGCGAACAAGAGGGCACCATTGGCCTTGCAGCCCTGCACCGAGCGGCAGAGGTCCTCGAGTGCGAGGTGGTCTACCTCCTCATCCCACGACGGGACCTGGCCGATCAGGTCACCCTCCAGGCGCGTCGCAAGGCCGCCTCGCACCTGGCGGAGATCGGCCATCACAGCAGGCTCGAGAACCAGGGGCTGGACCCCGCTGCTGCCGTCGACGAGCTCGAGGCGTTCGCGGAGAGTCTCATCGACCGGCGAGGGCTGTGGACGGACGCTGAATGAGCGACCCGCTCGGCCGCGGCGACGGACACACCGAGATCGATGAGGACGATCGGCGCGACCTGATTCCGACCTACATTGCCACCCGGGGCGAGCTGTACGCGGCCGAGGAAGCCAACATCGCGACGGCAACCTACAGACTGCGTCCGGGCACCGACGAGCTGCTCGACGACCTGTACCTCCGCCGGCTCCACCGCTCGATGTTCGGACAGGTCTGGCGATGGGCCGGGCTCTACCGGAGAAAAGAGACCAATCTCGGCGTCGATCCGGCCGAGGTGGCAATCCACACACGAGCGCTCGTGGCCGACGTCGACCTCTGGGTGGCCCAGCAGATGTTTGAACCAGACGAGCTTGCTCTCCGGTTCCACCACCGTTTGGTCCAGATCCATCCCTTCGTCAACGGCAATGGCCGTCATGGCCGAGTCAGTGCCGATCTCCTGATCCGTTCGCTCGGCCGTCCAGCGTTCGGGTGGGGGAGAAAGCTCGGCCTGGAGACAGCCGAGCTGCGTCTGCGATACCGACGGGCGTTGCAGTCGGCCGATGCCGATTGTGACGATCTCGAGGCGTTGGTGCGGTTTGCTCGGAGTTAGACCCGGCTTCGGATCGATCGGGGGCCGTGCAGGGGGCCGGATAGTGCGGCAAAAGCGTTATCGAACCCCCCGGATCTGCGCCAGCTGTTTGGGGCATGCTTGATTCGATGAGTGGATTGAACGTTGCCTATGAAGGTCCTGTTGCCCGTTTCACGCTCTCCCGGCCGGAGCGACTGAACGCGCTCAACGACGAGGTCCGAAGGAGTATTTCCGAGGAACTCAGCCTGCTCGAGGAGAAGCCCGACATCCGTGTCCTTGTGTTTGACGGAGCCGGGAAGGCCTTTTCGTCTGGCGCTGATCTTAAGACCGGCGCGTTTGCTCACACCGAAGGGGCAGACTGGGCAACGCGGCGACATCACGCGGGTTCGTGGCAGCGACTGCTCGACCAACTCGGTCGACTCCCCCAGGTCACCGTTGCTCGACTGCATGGTTATGTCATCGGTGGGGCCGCCCTTCTTGCCGTTGCCTGTGACATCAGAGTTGCGGCGGACGACGTGGTTGTCCGAATCCCTGAGCTAGCGATTGGTATTCCGCTGACGTGGGCGGGCATACCGCTGCTCATTCGGGAAGTTGGAATGCCTCTGACCAGGGATTGGGTGATGACATGCCGAGACGTCCACTCTGAGGAACTCCTGCGGTGCGGCTTCGCGCAGCGTGTGGTGGCTGAATCAAGACTTGATGACGAGGTCTCTGTGCTTCTCGAACAACTGCTGGCCGTTCCACCGGGCCCATTGGCAATGACTCGAGCCATGACCGCAGCTCTCGGTCGTTGCCATCCGGCCATGTCGGCCGGGTGGGCTGACGCGGACCACCTGCAGTGGGCTTTCACGGAGGCCGAATATCGCAAAGTAGCTTCTAGTTACATAGAGAAGTTCAGCGGTCAATCTGGTTGATCGGACGAGTGATTGTCCGCCGCCGCCAGGAACGGACGTGTTTAGGAGTGCGCGCCGGCCACCAACGTCTCGTGCTCGTTGACCGGATCGACGGGTAGACCGAGTCGCGTGGGACCAGGGCGCGTATCGATAGGGTGGTGCTGGGCGCTTGCTCACTTTCGATTCGGCGATGGTCGATAGCATCGAATCATGTCTCCAATTACTGACCCGCCCGAGACTCGAATGTCTATGGCACTCGAGGCGCGTGAGGCTTACCGTGCGATGACGGCATTCGATCGCTCGATCGACTTTGACTCAGACCTACGCGAACTGATCAAGATTCGCAGCTCCTGGCGCGCCCCCGGTTGAGTTGG
>PLWZ01000087.1 GCA_003151235.1 Acidimicrobiaceae bacterium | reverse complement strand
GAAAAACCGCCCACCAAGTGGACGGTCGAGCAGGCACGCACCGGGGGGCGCGTGCCTACACGATGATGACTACGCGGTCGGTGGTAGACGGCATAAGGGGTCTTAGTCTCGCCCAAGCATCGCCCGGTCGTCAACCACCACCGGGCACGACGAAATCCGTCGGTGACGAAAAAGGCCTTGTCACGATCACGGTTGACAGGAACCGGGGTGGCTGGTTCAGTTCGGGCACCTGGTTTGAGGAGGGGGCAAGCATGACGGTCACGGGAGACCCGTCGGCGACACCAATCGCGGACGCAGACACCGCCAAACTGCACTCGCTCGGCTATGCGCAGGAGCTGCAGCGGCGGATGAGCGGCTTCTCTAATTTCGCCGTTTCGTTCACCATCATCTCCATCCTCTCCGGATGCCTGACGGCGTATGGGATCGCCATGACGAACGGTGGACCCGTCGACATGACGTGGGGATGGATCTTCGTCGGGCTCATGACGCTGATCGTCGGCCTCGGCATGGCCGAGGTGTGTTCGGCGTATCCGACGGCCGGTGGCCTCTACTACTGGTCGGCCAAGCTGGCCAGGCGTAATGGGGCGGCCTGGAGCTGGTTCACCGGATGGTTCAACCTGCTCGGACAGGTCGCAGTAACCGCCGGCATCGACTACGGATTCTCGCTCTTCTTTAACGCGTTCTTGAACCTGACCACCGGTTGGGCAGCGACGCCCGGACACACCCTGATCATCTACGCCGGCATTCTCCTGGTGCATGCCGTCATCAACATCCGCGGCGTTCGGCTCGTCGCCTTTCTTTCTGACGTGAGCGTCTGGTGGCACATCTTGGGTGTCCTTCTCATCGTCATCGTCCTTCTGGCCGTTCCGGCGCACCACGCGTCGGCGTCGTTCGTCTTCACGAGACTGGTGAACGAGACCGGGTTCCACAACCGGTTCTACGTCTTCATGATCGGGTTGCTGCTCGCGCAGTACACCTTCACCGGTTTCGATGCCTCCGCCCACATGACCGAGGAAACCCACAACCCGGGCGTGGCTGGGCCGAAGGGGATCGTCCGCTCCATCTGGGTGTCGCTGATCGCCGGCTTCGTGCTCCTCGTCGGGATCACCTACGCCATCACCAACAACTACGCCTCCGCCCTCGCGTCGAAGACCGGCGTGCCCCCGGTGCAGATCTGGATCGACGCCATCGGGCGTCACGGCGGAGAGTGGCTTCTCGTGGTCGCGATGGTCGCCCAGGCCTATTGCGGCATGGCCTCGGTCACCGCGAACTCTCGGATGATCTACGCCTTCTCAAGAGACGGGGCCATCCCCGGTTCCAACTTCTGGCACCACATCAATCCCCGCACGCGCACGCCCAGCCGGGCCGTCTACTTCGCCGTCGTTTTCGCGTTCATCTTGGCGATCCCATCGATGTGGAGTTCCGTCGCCTACGGGGCGGTGATCTCGATCTCGGTCATCGGCCTCTACATTGCCTATGTGATCCCGACGTTGCTACGTCGCCTGGCCGGCAGCGGGTTCACCCCGGGACCATGGGCCCTAGGGAAGTGGAGCGCCGTCGTCGGATGGGTCGGGGTCGCCTGGGTCGGGGTCATCACGGTCTTGTTCGTGCTCCCGACAGCCAGCCCGATCACCTGGCACAACTTCAACTACACGCCGGTCGCGGTGGGGGTCGTCCTCTTGTACTCGGGCATCTACTGGCTCGTGAGCGCACGAAAGTGGTTCACCGGACCCCGCGTCCAGGGTGACGAGGCAGCGCTCGAAGCCATCGAGGCTCAGCTGGAGCGCGCCGGGTGAGCGAACCAGGGGGCGCCGTCTCCCTCGAGGAGCTGCGCCACCTGGTCGAACAGGGCGAGGTGGACACGGTCCTCCTCGCGATCACGGACATGCAGGGGCGCCTCCAAGGCAAGCGGTGCCACGCGCCGTACTTCTTGGAGGAGGTCGTGCCCAACGCTGCCGAGGGGTGCAACTATCTGTTGGCCGTCGACGTGGAAATGAACACGGTGGGCGGATACGCGATGTCGTCGTGGGACCGCGGCTACGGGGACTTCGTGATGCGGCCCGACATGGACACGATGCGGCTGATCCCGTGGCAGCCGGGGACCGCGCTCGTTCTGGCCGACTTGGAGTGGGCCGACGGTTCGCCGGTCGTGGCGTCGCCCCGCCAGATCCTGCGGCGCCAAGTTGATCGACTGGCCGAACGCGGCTGGACGGGCCTCGCCGGGACCGAGCTCGAGTTCATCGTGTTCCGCGACACCTACGAGGAGGCCTGGGGGAAGGCCTACCGCGGTCTCACCCCGGCCAACCTCTACAACGTCGACTACTCCATGCTCGGCACCGCCCGCATCGAGCCGCTCCTCCGCCGCATCCGCAATCAGATGGCCGGGGCCGGGCTCAAGCCGGAGTCGGCCAAGGGCGAGTGCAACCTCGGGCAGCACGAGATCGCCTTCAAGTACTCGGACATCCTCACCACATCCGACGGTCACGTCATCTACAAGACCGGGGCCAAGGAGATCGCGGCGCAGGAGGGCATGAGCCTCACCTTCATGGCCAAGTTCGACGAGCGCGAGGGCAACTCGTGCCACATCCACGTCTCGCTGCGCGACGCCGAGGGCGATCCCGTGTTCACGACCGGGGAGGACGGCGCCCCGGACGGCGTCTTCGGGCAGTTCATGGCGGGCATGCTGGCCACGTTGCGCGAGATGACGCTCTTTCTGGCACCGAACATCAACAGCTACAAGCGCTACGCCGAGGGGAGCTTCGCCCCGACGGCGGTTGCCTGGGGGCACGACAACCGGACCTGCTCACTGCGGGTGATCGGGCACGGCCCATCGCTCCGGGTGGAAAACCGGATCCCCGGAGGCGACGTCAACCCGTACCTGGCCATCGCCGCCCTCGTGGCGGGCGGGCTGCACGGAGTGGAAAAGGGCCTGACTCTGGAGCCGGAATTTGTCGGGAACGCCTACGCAGCCCCCGACCTTCCCAAGGTGCCGAGCACCCTCGCCGAGGCGGCGGCGCTGTTCGAGCACAGCGAGATAGCCCGATTCGCCCTCGGCGACGATGTCGTGGACCATTACTCCAACATGGCGAGGATCGAACTGGCCGCATTCGAATCGTCGGTGACCGACTGGGAGCGTTTCCGCGGCTTCGAACGCCTGTGAGCGTCGACGCGCCGGTCGTCAACCCGACCACCGGTGTGCCGTTCGCCAGGGTTCACCAAGCCGACGAGGCCGAGGTCGACCTGGCCGTCGAGCGGGCCGGTCGGGCCCAGGCTGGCTGGGCGGGCACCGCTCCGGGGGACCGGGCTCGCCTGCTCCGCCGGTTCGCCGAGGCCGTCGACGGCGCCATCGAGGAGCTGGCCCAGCTCGAGGTGACCAACTCCGGGCACACCGTGAGAAACGCACGCTGGGAGGCCGGCAACGTCCGTGACGTGCTCGAGTACTTCGCCGGCGCCCCCGAGCGCCAGTTCGGGCGGCAGATCCCGGTAGCCGGCGGGATCGACGTCACCTTCAAGGAGCCCCTCGGCGTCGTCGGGCTGATCGTCCCGTGGAACTTCCCCATGCCCATCGCGGGCTGGGGCCTCGCCCCAGCGCTGGCCGCCGGCAACACGGTCGTCCTGAAGCCGGCCGGCCTCACGCCGCTGACCGCCCTGAAGCTGGCCGACCTGGCCCGGTCGGCCGGCATCCCCGACGATGTCTTCCAGGTCGTCGTCGGCCCGGGCTCGGTCGTCGGGGAACGTTTCGTCACCCACCCCGGTGTCCGCAAGGTGTGTTTCACCGGGTCCACCGAGGTCGGCAAGCGGGTGATGGCCGGCTGCGCAGACCAGGTGAAGCGGGTCACCCTCGAGCTCGGTGGCAAGAGCGCCAACATCGTGTTCGCGGACGCCGACGTGGAACGGGCCGCCGCGACCGCCCCGTACGGGGTGTTCGACAACGCCGGTCAGGACTGCTGCGCCCGATCGCGGATCCTGGTCGAGCGCTCCGTGTTCGACCGCTTCATGTCGCTGCTCGAGCCGGCCGTGGCCGGGGTCAAGGTGCTCGACCCGGCGCTCGACGAGAGCGAGATGGGTCCGCTCATCAGCGACGAGCATCGGAACAAGGTGGCCGGGTTCGTCCCCGACGACGCGCCGGTCGCCTTCCGGGGGACCGTGCCCGACGGCCCGGGGTTCTGGTTCCCTCCGACCGTGCTGGCGCCCGTCGAGCGGGACTCGGTGCAGTTCCGCGAGGAGATCTTCGGCCCGGTGGTCGTCGTGGTGCCCTTCGACGACGAGGCCGACGCGATCTCGATCGCCAACGACAGCCCCTACGGGTTGTCCGGCTCGATCTGGACCCGCGACGTCGGGCGCGCCATCCGCGTGGCACGCGGGGTGGAATCCGGCAACCTGTCGGTGAACTCACATTCCTCGGTCCGCTACTGGACCCCGTTTGGCGGATTCAAGCAGTCCGGGTTGGGACGCGAGCTCGGCCCGGATGCACTCGACTCGTTCACCGACACGAAGAACGTGTTCATCTCCTCGGAGTGACGATGCCAGGAAGACTTGATGGGAAGGTCGCAGTCATCACCGGCGCCGCCGGCGGGATCGGGAGGGCGAGCGCGGTGCGCTTCGCCGCCGAGGGCGCCCACGTCGTCGCGGCGGACCTGACCGCGGAGGGGGTGACCGAGGTCGCCGAGGCCGTCGGCGGCATCGGTGTCGTGGTCGACGTCACGGATGCCGACCAGGTCCAGGCGATGTACCAACGGGCCGTCGACGAGTTCGGGGGCCTCGACATCTGCTTCAACAACGCCGGCATCTCACCCCCCGACGACGACTCGATTCTCACGACCGGGGCAGACGCGTGGGCTCGGGTCCAGTCGGTGAACCTGACCAGCGTCTATCTCTGCTGCAAGTACGGGATCCCCCACCTGTTGACCCGCGGCGGGGGTTCCATCATCAACACCGCGTCGTTCGTGGCCGTCCTCGGTTCGGCGACCTCGCAGATCTCGTACACCGCGTCCAAGGGCGGGGTGCTAGCGATGTCCCGCGAGCTCGGCGTCCAGTTCGCCCGCGAGGGTGTCCGAGTAAACGCCTTGTGCCCGGGACCGGTCGACACGCCCCTGCTCCGGGAGCTCTTTGCAAAGGACCCGGAGCGGGCCGCACGTAGGCTGGTCCACGTGCCAATGGGACGCTTCGCCAAGCCCGAGGAGATCGCCGCCGCGGCCGCGTTCCTGGCCTCGGACGACGCGTCCTTCATCACGGCCAGCACATTCCTCGTCGATGGAGGGATCCACGGTGCCTACGTCACCCCGCTCTGACCCCCGACCGGTCATCGGCATCACGGCCGGTGAACTCGTCGCCACCTACGGGGTGTGGACCGAGGAGGCCTCACTCACCCCGGCCGCCTACGTGCACTCCATCGCGAACGCCGGCGGGGTCCCGGTCGTCCTGTCGCCGGTGGCCGGCATCGCGGAGGCGTTGGCCGATCGGATCGACGGGCTCTTGCTGACCGGCGGGGTGGACGTCGACCCGGCCCTGTCGGGGGCCGAGCACCACCCGAAGACCCAGGAGCCCGACCCGGTCCGCGACGACTTCGAGATCGCCCTGCTCCACGCGGCGCTGGCCCGGGAACTTCCCGTGCTCGCCATCTGCCGGGGCATCCAGGTGCTCAACGTCGTGCGCGGCGGCACGCTCATCCAGCACCTGCCCGACGTCGTGGGCAACCACGACCACATGCCGATCCGGGGCGCCTACGGTCCCCACCACGTCCGCATCGACCCGGACAGCCAGATCGGCACACTGATAGGGAGCTCCGAGGCGTCCGTGCCGACCCACCACCACCAGGCGGTTGACCGGGTCGGCGATGGCCTGGTCGCCGCCGCGTGGGCCGACGATGGCACCGTCGAAGCGCTCGAGGACCCCGCGCAGGCCTTCTTGGTGGCCGTCCAGTGGCACCCCGAAGTGGGGGACGACCCGTCGCTCTTCGAGGGTCTGGTCGCCGCGACCCAGCGCGCCGGGGTGCTGGGCCGGGCCTGAGGCCTTCGCGCCGGGGCCCGGTACAACGGCTGCCGGAGCCCTATTAGCCTCGATAGGACGCACGGGCGCATCCGCCGTCGGCCCACGGGCCCGGCCAGGGACCGGAGAACATGACTCCCAAGAGCAAGACCAACAACCGCAGCGACCAGGTGCCGGGCACGCAGCTGACACAGGAGACCTATGACCGGCTGGTGGCCGAGCTCGAAGACCTGACCACGCGGGGCCGCAACGAGATCGCCACGACGATCGAGGCTGCACGGGCGCTCGGCGACCTCTCCGAGAACGGCGACTACCACGCGGCCAAGGACACCCAGGGAAAGATGGAGTCCCGGGTCCGCCAGCTCCAGGCCCTCCTCAAGACCGCGACCGTGGTGGAAGACGCCGGGGGGGACGGATCGGTGTCCCCGGGGTCGATCGTGACGCTCCGTTACGACGGCGATGATGAGGACGAGACCCAGCAGTACTTCGTCGGCTCGATCGAGGAGCGCCGCGGCGACATGCCGGTCGTCTCGCCCAGCGCGCCACTCGGCAAGGCCCTCCTCGGGAAGCGGGCCGGGGCGACGGTCGAGTACGAGGCGCCCGGCGGCGCCTTGAAGGTGACCCTTGTGTCGGTCGAAGCCTGATGCTCGATCAACCGAGAACCCTCGTCGACAAGGTGTGGGAGTCACATCTCGTCCACGCGGCCGAGGGGGAGCCCGATCTCCTCTTCATCGACCTCCACCTCATCCATGAGGTCACCTCGCCCCAGGCATTCGACGGACTCCGCATGGCCGGGCGCGGCGTGCGCCGTCCCGATCTGACCGTCGCCACGGCGGACCACAACGTGCCGACGGTCGACATCGACAAGCCGATCGCGGATCCCATCTCGAAGAAGCAGCTCGAGGTGCTCACCGCCAACTGCGCCGAGTTCGGGATCGTGTGCTACCCGATGGGCGACCCCAACCAGGGCATCGTGCACGTCATAGGCCCGGAGCTCGGCCTCACCCAGCCCGGGATGACCATCGTGTGCGGTGACAGCCACACCTCCACCCACGGTGCGGTCGGGGCCCTCGCCTTCGGCATCGGGACCAGCGAGGTCGAGCACGTGCTGGCCACCCAGACCCTTCCCCAGATCCGGCCAGCCACCATGGCGGTCACCGTCGACGGGGAGCTACCGGCCGGGGTCACCGCCAAGGACATCGTGCTCGCCATCATCGGGCGCATCGGCACTGGAGGCGGCATGGGGCACGTGATCGAGTTCCGTGGCTCGGCCATCCGGGCGCTGTCCATGGAGGGCCGGATGACGGTCTGCAACATGAGCATCGAGGGCGGTGCCCGGGCGGGGATGGTGGCTCCCGACGACACGACCTTCGCCTACCTCGAGGGCCGCCAGCACGCACCCAAGGGAAAGGACTGGGAGGAGGCGCTCGAAAACTGGCGCTCGCTCCCGACCGACCCCGGCGCGGCCTTCGACAAGGAGGTCGGCCTCGACGCCGCGGCGCTCGTCCCCCACGTCACCTGGGGGACCAACCCGGCCCAGGTCGTCCCGATCGACGCCTCCGTGCCCGACCCCGACTCGTTCGCCGAGCCGGCCGAACGCGAGGCGGCCGCCCGCGCACTCGCATACATGGGCCTCACCTCCGGCACGCCGATGCGCGACATCGCCGTCGACACGGTGTTCATCGGCTCGTGCACCAATTCGCGCATCGAGGACCTCCGGGTGGCGGCGTCCGTCGTTTCGGGGCATCGGGTCCGCCAGGGACTGCGGGCCCTGGTCGTCCCCGGGTCGCACCGGGTGAAGGACCAGGCCGAGTCGGAGGGCCTCGACGAGGTGTTCCGTGCGGCCGGCTTCGAGTGGCGGGAGCCCGGCTGCTCGATGTGCCTGGCCATGAACCCCGACAAGCTCGCCCCCGGCGAGCGCTGCGCGTCGACGTCCAACCGCAACTTCGAGGGCCGGCAGGGCCGGGGCGGGCGCACCCACCTGGTCTCCCCCGCCGTGGCAGCGGCGACCGCCGTCCTGGGCCGGTTCGGCTCGCCTGCCGAGCTGGTCCGATGAAGCCGGTCCGGATCGTGAGCGGCACCGCCCTCCCGCTCGACCGCTCCGATGTCGACACCGACCAGATCATCCCGTCGGACTGGCTGAAGCGGGTCGAGCGGACGGGCTTCGGGGCCGGGTTGTTCGCCGAATGGCGTGACGACCGCGACTTCGTGCTCAACAAGGACGAGCACGTCGGGGCGAACATCATTGTGGCCGGGCCCAACTTCGGCACCGGATCCTCCCGGGAGCACGCTGTGTGGGCGCTCCTCGACTACGGGTTCGAGGCGGTCATCTCGACGCGTTTCGGCGACATCTTCGCCAACAACTGCACGAAGCAGGGGCTGCTCGCGGTGAAGGTGGCGCCGGATGTCGCTGCGGCACTGCTCCGCGCGGTCCAGGCCGACCCCACGCTCGAGATCACGATCGACGTCGAGCGGGGCTCGGTGGAGGCTCCGGCAGCCGGGATCGTCGGCACGTTCCCGATGGACGAGTTCACCCGGGCGCGGCTGCTCAACGGCTGGGACGACATCGGCCTCACGCTGCGCCACGAGGACCGGATCACGGCGTTCGAGGCCACCCGACCGAGCTGGCGGCCGTCGGCGTCGGTCTAATCAGCGCATCAAGCGACGACCGAAATGAACGCGCTAGCCCAAGTCGCCAACGCGCACCCGACGGATAGCGTCCCGCCACGTGAAGTTCCGAGAGGTCATCGAGGTGCTCGAACGTGACGGCTGGCGCCAGGTCGCCCAGCGAGGAAGCCACCGCCAGTATCGACATCCAACAAAGCCCGGCCGCGTGACCGTCGCCGGCAAGCCAAACCAGACGTCGCACCCGGTACGGTGGGGAGCATCCTGAGGCAAGCCGGACTGACGAAGGAGGGCCGTTGAGCACCTGGACGGTTGTCTACGAGCGAACCGCCACGGGGTGGAGCGCCTACGTCCCTGCTCTGCCAGGCGTGGGCATCGGCAGTGCAACCCATGAGGAAGCCGAGCGACTCGTAAGCGAAGCCATCGCGCTACATCTCGAGGGGTTGGTCGCCGACGGGCTACCGATCCCCGAGTCCGGCGGGGTCGACGTCGGCCAGGTCGAGTTGCCGCTTCCGGCGTAGTCGAGAGCACGACGGGGCTGCGGACGGTTTCACCCGAGGGACGAACACCGTCACGCATGTCACTGGTCAAGCGACGGCCAGGTGCACGGTACCGTCGATCCACCGGTGGGAGAGAAGGGCACAGGCGACGCCAAAAACGGACGCGACCGGGAGCGAGGGCGAAAGGCGGGGACGCCGGGACCAGCCAGCCAGCGAGCGGACGGCAACACCCCCGGCGTTCCCCTCCGGCGTCCGTCCCCGGCGTCGTCTCCCTCTCCCGTCGTTCCACGAGGGGCGCTAGGGGATTCGAACCTCGAACCGCTCCACAGTGTTTGAGTACGAGCTGGGGCTTGGCTGGGCCTAGTAGACGTGACAGATGCAACGGAACCGAACATCGGTCACCTGGCCCGGACCGCCGTGCGTGGAGCTGAACGGTTCCAGCTGACATTTGGAGTGGGCAAGCCGGACGAACGCCCCGAAACTCCCTTCTAGGGCGTCTCGGGGGGCCTCCGGGCCCGGTTGGCCGCGCTAACCACAGCATGAAGGGACGCCTCGAGGATGCTCGAGTCCATGCCGACGCCCCACAGCTTGGTCCCCTCCGTCTCGACCTCCACGTAAGCCACTGCCGACGCGCCGCTGCCGGAGGTCAGTGCGTGCTCGCTGTAGTCGACCACCTCGAGGGTCACCCCGAGATCGCGCAGCCCGGACACGAGCGCATCGATGGGCCCGTTCCCGATGCCCTTGACCGTCTGGTGGTGGCCGTCGACGACCAGCTGGGCAACCACCGTGGTGCCGTCGGCCGAGGAGGTGATCTCGCTCGCGAGCAGCCGGATGCCGGCGTCGTCGGGAAGGTAGGTGTCGGAGAACACCTCCCACATCTCGGCCGGGCGGATCTCGGTGCCACTCGCCTCAGTCACCGACTGGACCGTCTTCGAGAACTCGATCTGCAAGCGGCGCGGCAGGTCGAGGCCGTGCTCGGTGTCCATGAGCCAGGCGACGCCCCCCTTGCCGGATTGGCTGTTCACCCGGATGATGGCCTCATAGGTCCGACCCAGGTGCTTTGGGTCGATGGGCAGGTAGGGGACCTCCCACTTGTCGTAGTCATCCCCGAGGGCACCCATTCCCTTCTTGATGGCGTCCTGGTGCGACCCCGAGAAAGCCGTGTACACGAGATCGCCCACATACGGGTGACGGGGGTGCACCGGGAGGCGGGTTGCGTACTCGGCCACCCGGCGGATCTTCTCGATGTCGCCGAAGTCGAGCGCCGGGTCGATGCCCTGTGAGAACAGGTTCATGGCCAGCGTGACCATGTCGACGTTGCCGGTCCGCTCCCCGTTGCCGAACAGCGTCCCCTCGATGCGGTCGGCTCCGGCCAACACGGCCAGCTCGGCCGCCGCGACGGCGGTGCCCCGGTCGTTGTGGGGATGCAGGCTGAGCACAATGCAGTCCCGGTTCGAGATCGTCCTGCCGAACCATTCGATGACGTCCGCGTAGACGTTGGGGCTGTACATCTCGACGGTCGCCGGGAGGTTGAGGATGATCGGGCGCTCCGGGGTCGGCTCGATCACATCCATCACCGCCTCGCAGATCTCGACTGCGAAGTCGGGCTCGGTCCCGGTGAAGCTCTCGGGCGAGTACTCGTAGCGGATCTCGGTCCCGCCGAGCGACGGCTCGAGCTTCTTGCAAAGCCGCGCCGCACCGGTCGCGATGTCGATGATCCCGGCCTTGTCGAGGCCGAAGACGACCCTGCGCTGGAGCTCGGACACCGAGTTGTAGAAGTGCACGATGGCCCGGCGGGCCCCGACCAGCGATTCGTAGGTCCGCTCGATGAGCTCGTCCCGACACTGCACAAGCACCTGGATCTCGACGTCGTCGGGCACGAGGTCCTCTTCGATCAGCGACCGCTGGAAGTCGAAGTCGGGCTGAGAGGCGGAAGGGAAGCCGACCTCGATCTCTTTGAAGCCGATATCGACCAGGGTGTCGAAGAGGCGCCGCTTGCGCTCAGGGTCCATGGGGTCGATCAGGGCCTGGTTCCCATCGCGCAGGTCCACGCTCGCCCACCGGGGAGCCCGCTCGAAGAGACGATCCGGCCAGGTGCGATCGGCCAGCTGGATCGGGATGTGGGGGGAGTACTTGCCGAACGGCATCGGCGAGGTGTCGCACGGCAGGGCCAGGCGACCGGTGCTGCGGTCGGTGGTCTCCGGGGTCTCCTGCGCTGGGCTCATGGCCTTCTCCTCGCTGTCCTCTCTACCTTTTTGCCGGTTGTCGTCTTTCGACCTGCTGGTCAATCGGTCTTCCGTCCCGCACCTGGGCAACAAAAAACCCCCTGGCCAGAGGCACAGGAGGTGGCGGGCGAACGCTATGTGGCGTTCGCCTCAGGTCAGCAGCAGGACCGTGGTGCGGGTCATCGGGAACAATTCTCCCAGCCACCTGCAGCGAAGTCAAGGCACCCGGCCGGCCGGCGGAGGTCGCGGATGGCTCGGTCCCGGTGTGGCCCCGAACCCGAGCTTGGGTCTGCGTGTCGCGCCGGGCAATCACAGCCTGTCGGTGGGGGGAGTCGCTGGACCCGGGACCCACGAGAGTTCACACGTTGGACGCATCGCTCGGCGATTGAGTTTCCACAGGACCGGGTGCACAGAGTGGCGCGAGTCGGGATTTCAACCACCTTCCGCGATATATCGCGGACTTTCGTCCCCAATCCCTGTGGACAACTACCAGCGCGGCAAACGCGCAAGTTACCGCGCGGTCAAGTATCCACCAGAACGAGAAATGCGACGTGTAAACAACGGTTGCGCGTTCGCGAGTTCGCGTATCCACAAGGCCCAGGGAGCCCACCAAAAAATGAGACATCCACAGGCAAAGCCGCGTACGTGGCACGCATTCGCCGCAGCAGCACTCGCGGTGATTGCACTCGGATCAACCGCAGCGATCTCTGTTGCAGGCTTCAGCGCTCAAGTCGTGAACAACGCCAACACATTCTCGGCGGGCACGATGCAGCTGAAGGAAAGCAACGGGTCGATCAACTGCTACTCGACCGGTTCGGGTTCCGGCGGGACGGTCAGCTCTGCGAACAGCGCCAACTGCTCGATCAACAAACTGGTGGGAACGCTCGACCAGATCCCAGCGGGGACACCGCTGACGTCGACGATCACGATGACCAACGTCGGGACCATCAACTCGAACCTCGAGAGCCTGGTCATGGGTGCATGCTCCGCGGCGGCGGCGTCCGATGCCAACGCCTACGTGGGCAGCGACACGGCGGGTTTCTGCGGGAAGATCGACTTCTCCATCGGGACTTCCACCAAGTGCATTTACCCCGCCAACGCCGCGGCCGCGTGTCCCGCGACACCGACCAACACCGGCAATCTCGGCGCCGTGGCAGGAACCACGTTCACAAACTCGTCGACACCTCCGTTGATATTGCTCAACGCCGGTTCCTCCCAGGCCTACACGTTCACCGCCATGCTCGACTCGAGTGCGACGAACACGGATCAGGGCCTGGCCGCCAGCATGACGATGACCTGGAACCAGTCCTAGGAAGAGGGTGAAAGCGTTCGGCCGGAGCACACGCACGACGGGACGCCAACAAGCATGCTCCGCGACCGTGGAGAGGACCATCGATTCAGACAGGCGCCGCGTCGGCGACGGCCAATCAGGCCGCTCGCCGTCGCGGCCCTGTGTGTCTTGGTGACGGTGCCGGCGACCGCCGCATGGGCGTCTTTCTCCTCGCACGCGATCAACAACGCGAACTCGTTCTCTTCGGGCACGCTGCAGCTCGAGAGCACGAGCCCGACCAGCGTGAACTGCTTTTCCACCGGCACGGGAAGCGGCGGCAAGGTGACAACCAACAACACCGTGTGCCCGGGTTCCCCGCTACCCAGCGGTGAGCTCACAACGTCGACGGTCGTGAGCGCCACCACCACGATCACCTCGGTCGGGAGGTCGACCGCGACACAGGAGGCCATCGCGTTGCTGACCTGCGGCGTGGCGGAGGTGGCCGACTCCTCGAGCTCCGCCGACACCGGACTCGTCTACGGAGGGGTCAGCTACGGCGCCCCCTTCACGTCCCCGGTCAACTCCGCATTCACCTCGACCGGCATCGCCGACACGGGAGCGACTACCTCGTACGTAGGGACCATCAACTCGCTCACCTCCCCTTCCACGTTCACTCTCGTGGCTTGGTTCAAGACAAGCTCCACCACGGGCGGATCGATCATGGGGTTCGCAACGAACCAAACCGACGCCTCGTCGGCCAGCGCCGATCGGATGCTCTGGGTCGAACCCTCGGGGTTCTTGACCTTCGGTGTCGAGACGGGCACCACGATGGACGAGCTCAGCACCGCGGCGACGGTGAACAACGGAGCCTGGCACTTCGTCGCCGCCTCGTTCTCGACGGCCGGGCTGAGCCTCGACATCGACGGGACTACGACGACCAACAGCACGATCACCACGGCCAACAGTTACACCGGGTTCTGGCATCTCGGCTGGACCCAGACGACCGGTTGGCCGAACGCGAACACCGACGCGTACATGACCGGGTCGATCTACGGCGCCTCGGTGTACGGCACCGTGCTCAGCTCGGCCAACAAGACCACGCTGAACGACGCCGCATCGGCCAAGGCCTACGCCTCCGACGTCACGGCCCTCTCCCCCACCGAGGACTGGCTGCTGTCAGACAGCGGTACGACCCCCTACACGGGCACGATCCCCGCTCTCGGCACCAACCAGCTGTGCCAGCGGGTGCTCGCCAATATCCAAACCACCCAAGGCTCGACCACCTCGTGCGTCTACCCGGCGGGATCGGGCGCATGCGCATCCACACCCACGACCGCCTTGAGCTCGTTCACCTCCAGCACCGGACCGCTGGCGTCGTCGGCCCCGTACACGATCTTGATTCGAATGGTGCTTGGTAGTACCTCTCCCCAGGGCGTGTTGGACCTGCATCTACTTCCGGATTTTTCGTTCACAACGACTGTCAGTAGGTGGTCGGCCGGGGTCAGCTATCCATCGTCGGCCCTCCAGATGTGAGACCCACTTCCGCGTTCGCCTATCCGGCCGCTCCCACCACCGGCGGCCCAACCCCGGCCGAACCTCCGAGGCCGGCGCCTGTAACCGAACATCACGGACAAACGCCGCGATCGATCCTCATCACGCTGGTCGGGGCGCTGATCGCTATCGCCGTCTTGGGGTCGATCGCCTGGCGATTCACGGGCGGCTCCTTGTTCACCATCGCGACCCCATCGATGTGTCCGGACCTCTGCGTGGGGACACTGGTCTTCGACCGACCGGCGGTGGGGCCGGTCGAGGTCGGGGTGGTGGTCACGTTCCGGCCGCCTGGAACGTCGGTCGTCTACACCCACCGGGTCGTGGCGGTGCTGGCGGACGGGTCCTTCAAGACCGCCGGCGATGCGCTGAAGAAGGTCGACCCGTGGACGGTGCCGAGGAGCAATGTCATCGGCCAC
This sequence comes from Acidimicrobiaceae bacterium, assembly GCA_003151235.1. Taxonomy (GTDB): domain Bacteria; phylum Actinomycetota; class Acidimicrobiia; order Acidimicrobiales; family RAAP-2; genus Palsa-461. The sequence continues at coordinate 163,244 of PLWZ01000087.1, read as the reverse complement.
GTGGTCGCCAATGTGCGCGGCCTTGGATGGTTGTGGCGCTCCCTGCCCTGGATGGCCGGGGGGTTGGCCTGCATCGTCATCGCGAGACGGACGGTTCGGGACCGTTTCCGCCGCCAGGTCGACCTGCTGTCCATCACGATGCTGATCGTGGTGCCGGTCCTCGTGATGAGGCCGTTGCTTCGGGCATCGGTGATCTCGTGGCACGTCATCAAGGGTGGTTCGGTTGTCATGACGTTGGTGAACGACGGGCTCCTGCCGGCCCGGTTCCACGTCATCGTCGGCCCGATCATCTCGCACGTCGCGCCCGGTCACGTCATCACCATGGTCGGAAGGCCCCAGGCGAGCGGGCTCGTCGCGGTCGGCCAGACGGCCTCCTTCTACTGGTGGGAATGGGCCCTCGCATCGTTCGTGGTTCTCCTCCCCATGCTGGGCTTCCTCGGCACCCTCGCGTGGGGTCGACTCCGCTCGCGCCGGTCGCGCCCCGTGGACCCGCACCCCGGGGTGATCTATCCCCCTTGGCATCCGCCCGCGTCCTTTGGGGTGCCGGTGCCGTCGCCGATGAACCCCGCTACGGTGAGCGCTCGTGGGCAAGGAACGAACTCGGCGTAGCAAGAAATGGGTCCTGCTCGCGCTGATCGCCGGCGCGTTCGCGGTGCTCAGGCGGGGCTCGACGACCGGCAAGCCGGTCGTCGAGCCGTGGCCACCGGTCCCGAGGGCGCCCGGTCCCTCCAAGGCGCCCTGATCAACCAACCGAGCGACGTGGCCCTCCGGCCGGGAGTGCAGGCCGACGCCCGATCGATCGCAGAGGTGCACGTCGAAACCTGGCGCGTCGCCTATCGGGGCCAGGTCCCCGCCGACTACCTCGAGTCCCTGTCCGTCGACCAACGCGAGAGCATGTGGCGGGCGATGCTCGCCGAGACCGGGACCCAGACGTTCGTGCTCGACCACGATGCACGAGTGGTGGGTTTCGCCAACGTCTCGACCAGCCGGGACAAGGACGCGGCGCCGGCGACGGGCGAGCTGGCGGCGATCTACGTCCTACCGGAGCGGTGGGGCCACGGAGCCGGTCACACACTCATGGCGTCCGCCGTCGACGCACTTCGGGATGCCGGCAACTCGATCGCCAAGCTCTGGGTGCTCGAGACGAACAGCCGGGCCCGGGCCTTCTACGAGGCGCACGGCTGGGCGGCCGACGGGGCGACCAAGGTCGAGGAGCGCGGTTCGTTCGTGCTGCGGGAGGTCCGCTACCGCACCACCATCTGACGTCGATCGCGCGCCGGTGAGCGAGACCGGGACCCCGTCGCGATCAGATCCTGATGCGATCCACCCCGAGGATCCCCGAGTTCTCGACCAACGACGCCACGATCTCGTCGGGGATCGGCGCGTCGACCGACAGCACCATGAGGGCGGTGTTGCCCTGCTTCGTCGGCTCGAGGGCCATCGAGTGGATCGAGATGCCGGCTCCGCCGAGGACGGTGCCGACGACGCCGATCATCCCGGGCCGGTCGTCGTTGCGGATCACGACCATGTGGGGCGACGGCGCGACCTCGAGCGCGTGATCGTCCACCATGACCACCCGGGGCTCCTTCTGTGCGCCCGTCGTCAAGGTTCCGGCAACCGAGTGCGATCCCGACCGGAGCGTCACCAGGTTCACGTACCCGCTCGAGCTCGATGTCGAGCTCTCCCGCACCTCCAGGCCGCGGCGCGCCGCCATCTGGGGGACGTTGACGTAGGACACCGGGTCCTCGGTGCTGGTCGCGAACAGTCCCTTCAGCGCGCACAGGGTCAATATGTCGGTCCGTTCCGCGGCGAGCGTTCCCTGGACCTCGATCTCCAGACGGTCCGGGACCCGATCATGCAGGCAGCCGAAGAAGCGGCCCAGCTGCTCGACCAGCCCCATGAACGGCCGGACCGGCTCGGTGACCCCGCTCGCGGCCACGTTCACCGCGAAGGGGACGAAGTCACCCGAGAGCGCCAACAGCACCTGCTCGGCGATGGTCACTCCGGCCTTGTCCTGGGCCTCCGTCGTCGACGCGCCGAGGTGGGGTGTGACGACGACGGACGACAGGCCGAACAGCGGCGACTCGGTGGTTGGCTCCTTGTCGAACACGTCGATGCCGGCGCCGCCTACGTGCCCTGCGGAAATGGCATCGGCCAGGGCCGCCTCGTCGATGATCCCGCCGCGGGCTGTGTTCACGATCCGGATCCCGGGCTTGGCCTTCGCGAGCAGGTCGGCCCCGATCAGTCCGATCGTCTCGGCGTTCTTCGGCAGGTGCACCGTGACGAAGTCGGCCTCGGCCATGAGCTCGTCGAGGCCCAGCAGCTCGACGCCGAGGTGGCGGGCCCGCTCGGCCGAGACGTAGGGGTCGTAGGCGACGAGGCGCATCCCGAAGGCGAGGGCGCGTTGGGCCACCAGGGTCCCGACGCGACCCAACCCCACGATCCCGAGGGTCTTGCCGTGCAGCTCGACGCCCTCCCACTTGGACCGCTCCCAGCGTCCCTCGACCAGTGCCGCATGGGCCTGGGGGACGTTGCGGGCCTGGGCGAGCAGCAAGGCCATCGCCTGCTCGGCCGCCGACAGGATGTTCGACTCAGGGGCGTTCACGACCATGACGCCCTGGGCGGTGGCGGCGTCAACGTCCACGTTGTCGAGGCCGACGCCGGCCCGGCCAACGACAACCAGATCCGATCCCGCCTCGATCACTTCGGCGGTGACCTTGGTGGCGGAGCGGATGATGAGCCCGTGCGCTCCCACGATCGCCTCGAGCAAGGCTGCGGGGTCGAGGCCCTCCTGCACATCGACGTCGTGGCCGGCGTTGCGGAGCAGGTCCAGCCCGCTCTCCGCAATCGTCTCGGTCACCAGTACCCGGGCCACTCGGTGCTCCTCGTCTCGGTTGTTACGACCTGGCTTCGCCGAACAGCGAAGCCAATCGCCTTACCCCCTCGGCGAGATCCTCGTCCCCCAGCGCGTACGACATCCTGAAGTAGCCGGGCGCGCCGAACGCCTCCCCGGGCACCACGGCCACCTTGGCCTCGGCGATGCAGAGAGCGGCCAACTCGGCACTCGTGGTCGGGCGCTGACCCCGGATCTCGCGCCCGAGCAGGCCCTTCACCGAAGGGAAGGCGTAGAAGGCCCCCTCCGGCTCGACGCACTCGACCCCGTCGATGTCGTTCAGCATGCCGACGATGGTCTTGCGGCGGCGGTCGAACGCCTCCCCCATCATCGCGACGGCGCTGAGATCACCGGACACGGCGCACAGCGCCGCGGCCTGGGAGACGTTGGCGACGTTGGACGTCTGGTGCGACTGCAGGTTGGTGGCGGCGGTCACGGCATCGGCCGGACCGATCATCCAGCCGACCCGCCACCCGGTCATCGCGTAGGTCTTGGCGACCCCGTTGACGACCAGGCAGGTGTCGGCAAGCTCGGGAACCACGACCGGCATCGAGTGGTGGGTCGCCGAGCCGTAGACGAGGTGTTCGTAGATCTCGTCGGTGAGCACCCACAGGCCGCGCTCGACGGCCCAGCGGCCGATCTCTTCGATGGCGTCGCGCGGGTACACCGCACCGGTCGGGTTGGACGGCGACACGAACAAGAGGACCTTGGTCCGCGGGGTGAGGGCGGCCTCGAGGTCGTCGACCGACACCCGGAAGCCGGTCGACTCGTCGCTCGGCACCGCAACCGGGACGCCGCCGGACAGGATCACCGACTCGGGGTAGGTGGTCCAGTACGGGGCCGGGATGAGCACCTCGTCGCCGGGGTCGCACAGGACCGTGAAGGCGTTCGAGACGGCCTGCTTGCCCCCGTTGGTCACGAGGACCTGGGAGGCCTGGACGTCGAACCCCGAGTCCCGCCGGGTCTTGTCTGCGATCGCGGAGCGGAGCGCCGGAAGCCCTGCCGTCGGCGTGTAGTGGTGGTAGATCGGGTTGGCACAGGCCGCCTCGGCCGCCTCGACGATCGCCCGGGGTGTCGGGAAGTCGGGCTCACCGGCGCCGAATCCGATCACATGCTCGCCGGCCGCCTGGAGCGCCTTCGCGGCGGCGTCGACGGCCAGCGTCGCGGACGCCGACACTGCGGCCGCGCGGCGAGAGATCCTGGAATGGGTGGTCGTTGATGAGCCGGTGGCCACGAATGCCATGATTCCATACGTGACCGAAGCCTCAGACATATCGATCCCGCCGAACCTGCTCCCCTCCGACGGGCGGTTCGGGTCGGGGCCTTCCAAGGTTCGCCCCGAGCAAGTCAAGGCCCTGGCCAGCGTCGCCGACACCTATCTGGGCACGAGCCACCGGCAGCCCGGAGTGAAGAAGGTCGTGGCCAGGCTCCGCTCCGGCCTGGCCGAGCTGTTCTCGCTCCCCGACGGCTACGAGGTCCTGCTCGGCAACGGGGGGACGACGACATTTTGGGACATCGCGACGCTCGGGCTCATCGAGGAGCAGAGCCAGCACCTCGTATTCGGCGAGTTCTCGTCGAAGTTCGCGGCGGCGGCCAAGGCCGCCCCCCACCTGAAGGACCCCCAGGTCATCGAGTCGGCGCCCGGCACCCATCCCGAGCCGACCGCGGACCCTTCGGTCGATCTCTACGCCCTGACCCACAACGAGACCTCGACGGGCGTGTCCATGGCCGTCCGGCGGCCGAAGGGGGCGGCACCGCCGGCCGACGGCGGCGGACTGGTCGCGGTCGACGCGACGTCGGGTGCGGGCGGGCTCACGGTCGACCCCGAGGAGTTCGACGTCTACTACCTGGCTCCCCAGAAATGCTTCGCCGCCGACGGCGGCCTGTGGGTGGCGCTGATGTCGCCGGCCGCGATCGAGCGGGCCGAGCGCATCGCGGCAAGCGGGCGATGGATCCCGTCGTCGCTCGATCTCAAGATCGCGATCGACAACTCGAGGGCCGACCAGACCTACAACACCCCGGCCCTCACGACCCTGTTCCTGTTCGTGGACCAGCTCGAGTGGATGCTCGGCAACGGCGGGCTCGCCTGGACGACGGCCCGCTGCGACCGCTCGGCCGAGATCCTCTACACCTGGGCAGACGCCTCCGACTTCGCCAGGCCGTTCGTGGAACGGACGTCTGACCGGAGCCACGTCGTCGGAACCATCGACTTCGTCGACGAGGTGGACGCAGCCGCCGTGGCCAAAGTGCTCCGGGCGAACGGGATCCTCGACACCGAGCCCTATCGCAAGCTCGGCCGCAACCAGCTCCGGATCGCGATGTTCCCGGCCATCGAGCCCGACGACGTCGCCGCGCTGTGCGGCTGCATCAACTACGTGGTGGGTGCACTGGCCTCCTGAGGCGCCGGCGCGTCGCCGGTCGCGGGCCCCGGTCGGAGACGACTTCGTTTCCGAATCGGCTCGATTCGACATGCCTCGGCCTGTCCTATCTCCCCGCCATCTCCGCCAGCTTCGTGGCCGTGTTCCAGTTGCGGATCGTCATCGGGACCTTGAGGTTGCGCTCGAGGTAGGACGGGAGCTTGGTCCGGGCCATGCCGTTCGGCAGGTGGAGGTAGACCTCTGTTCCGACAACCGAGAACTCCTCGGGCGCGAACCGACCACCGTCCAGGTCTCCTACGACCTTCGAGTCCGGCTTCGCGCCGAGGAAGGCGACGTGCAGCCGGTGAGTGTCACGGTCGGCGAACGGGTTGGCGGCCAGCAGCTTGTTCAGGGCCGTGCTCGTTCGCACGACGACCGAGACGTCGAGGCCGAACGCCCGCCGGATCTCGGCTTCGATCTTCGGCGCCGTGACCGCACCGGTGGACGAGAACACCACGTTGCCGCTCTGGATGAGGGTCTCGACCTCGGTGAACCCGAGGCTCTCGAACAGCGCGCGCAGCTCCCGCATCGCGACCCTGTTCTTGCCTCCCACATTGACCCCGCGGAGCAGGCAGGCCAGCCTCGTCACGTCGACTCTCTTGCGGGCCGGGGAACCGGATCGACCAGGGTCAGCCCCCGGACACGTCCTGGACGCGCTGGCGGCCCTGGGCGATGAAGGGCATCATCGCCCGCAGTTCCTCGCCCACCTTCTCGATCTGGTGGTCCTGACCCCGTTTTCGCAGCTCGTCGAACTTCGACCGGCCGCTGCGGTTCTCGGCGATCCATTCGTCGGCGAAGGAGCCGTCGCGGATCTCGGCCAGGATGCGACCCATCTCGGCGCGGACGGCGTCGTTGATGACCTGCGGACCCCGGGTGAGGTCGCCGTACTCGGCGGTGTCCGAGATCGAATAGCGCATGCCGGCGATCCCCTGTTCGTACATGAGGTCGACGATCAGCTTGAGCTCGTGCAGGCACTCGAAGTACGCCGACTCGGGCTGGTAGCCGGCCGCCACCAGGGTCTCGAATCCGGCCGTGACGAGGGCGGTGAGCCCGCCGCACAGCACGACCTGCTCCCCGAACAGGTCGGTCTCGGTCTCCTCGTCGAAGGTCGTGTCGAGCACGCCGGCCCGGGTCGCCCCGAGGGCGTGCGCGTAGGACAGCGCGAGCGCACGGGCGTTGCCGGTCGCGTCCTGGTGCACCGCGATGAGCGTGGGTACGCCGCCGCCCTCGGTGTAGGTGCGCCGCACCAGGTGGCCGGGGCCCTTCGGCGCGACCATCGCCACGTCGACGCCGTCGGGCGGGACGATCTGGCCGAACCGGATGTTGAAGCCGTGGGCGAACATGACACAGTCACCCGGCTCCAGGTGGGAGACAACCTCGGCGTCGTACACGGACTTCTGCTCGGTGTCGGGCAGGAGGAACATGATCACGTCGGCCTCGGTCGCCGCCTGGGCGACCGAGGTGACCTTCAGGCCGGCCTCCTCCGCCTTGGCGCGCGAGGACGACCCGTCCCTCAGGCCCACCCGGACGTCGACGCCCGACTCGGAGAGGTTGAGTGCGTGGGCGTGGCCCTGGGATCCGTATCCCAAGATGGCGACCTTGCGCCCCTGGAGGAGGGACGGGTCGGCGTCGGACTCGTAGTACAAGGTGGCCATTGCGCTGTGTCTCCTGTCGTGTGTTGTCGCGAGGGGTGGGGCGGTCGCTCAGGCGCCGCCGGAGTGGCCCAACTTAGGCAGGGCGACCCGGCCGGTCCGTTGGAGCTCGACTATGCGGCAGTCGGCCAGGAGGCGCTCGAACTCGTCCACCGTCTCGGGGCGCTCGGCGAGCATGACCGTCAGCTCGCCGTCACCGACGTCGAGCACCTCGCCGCCGAAGGCCTCGACCTGCGCGCCGACCTCTTCACGGCGAGCGGCGTCGACTGCGACCGTGGCCAGCAGCAGCTCCCGCTCGACGGCCTCGTCTGGGGCCAGCTGTGAGATCGAAACCACGTTGATCAGCTTGTCGAGCTGCTGGATGACCTGCTCGAGAGGGGCCGACTCGACGTCGACGACGACGGTGATCCGGCTGAACCGGTCGTCGTCGGTCGGCGCAACGGCCAACGAGAAGATGTTGAAGCCGCGACGGCTGAACAGCCCGGCCACGCGGGCCAGCACCCCGGCCTTGTTCTCGACCAGGACCGACAACAGGTGATGGCGGACGTCCCCGTCGCGGCTCAACGACGCGGGGAGCGTCACCGTGCCACCCGCGCGCCCGCCTGGTCGGGATGCACGACGATCGCGTCGTTGGACCCGCCCGCCGGCACCATCGGGAACACCTTCTCGAAGGCGTCGGTGCGGAAGTCGACGACGACCGGCCGGTCGTCGATCGAGTTGGCCTTCTCGATGGCCGGGGCCACCTCCTCGGGCGTCTCGGCCCGAATGCCGACGCAACCCATCGCCTCGGCCCACTTCACGTAGTCGGGAAGGTCGGGCGACAGGTACACCTCCGAGTAGCGCTCGGCGTAGAACATCTCCTGCCATTGCCGGACCATGCCGAGGTAGGCGTTGTTCAAGATGGCGATCTTGATCGGGATCTTCTCGGCCGACGCCGTGACCAGCTCCTGGGCGGTCATCTGGAAGCAGCCGTCCCCGTCGATCGCCCACACCGTCTTGTCGGGGCGGCCGACCTTGGCGCCGACCGCCGCCGGCACGGCGAAGCCCATCGTGCCCGCGCCACCGGAGTTCACCCAGGTGTAGGGGTAGTCGAACCGCCAGTACTGGGACGCCCACATCTGGTGCTGGCCGACCCCGGACACGACAATGGTGTCGGCAGGCGACAGGTCGCGCAGGGACTCGACCACCATCTGCGGCTTCACCGCCGCCTCGTCGTCGGTGTCGTAGTAGAGCGGGAACTCTCGCTGCCAGTCCCCCACCTGAGCCCACCAACCCTCGAGCGACGGCCTGCCGGCCGCCAACGTGGCGGCCCGGCCGGTCGAACCGGCCTCGACGGCCGCGCCGCGCCGGTCATGGCCGAGGCCCAGCGCCTCGAGCGCCGTCAACAGCTCCTCGATCACCAACCGGCAGTCGCCCACGATGCCGACCTCGGGCACCCGGACCTTCCCGATCTCGGCCGGGTCGATGTCGGCGTGGATCACCTTGGCGCCCGGGGCGAACGCGTCGATCTTCCCGGTGACCCGGTCGTCGAAGCGCGACCCGAGCGCGACCAACAGGTCGGCCCGCTGCATCGAGGTGACTGCGGTGTAGTTGCCGTGCATGCCGGGCATCCCGAGGCACAAGGGATGCGAGTCGGGGAACGCGCCGCGGGCCATCAACGTCGTGACCACCGGGAAACCGGTCCGCTCGGCCAGCTCCAGGAGCGCCGCCGAGCCGCGTGACTTCAGCACGCCCCCACCGACGTAGAGCACCGGGCGCTCCGCGGCGAGCATCAGCTCCGCGGCGGCCGCGATTGCGGCGGGGTCGCCGGTCGTGCGCGGGTGGTACCCGGGCAGGTCGAGATCGGCCTCGGACTCGGGCCAGTACCACTCCATCTGCGAGTTGGCGATGTCCTTCGGGATGTCGATGAGCACCGGGCCCGGTCGGCCGGTTGTCGCGACGTGGAAGGCCGCGGCGACCGTGCGCGGGATGTCCTCGGCCCGCTTGATCAGCCAGTTGTGCTTGGTGATCCCCATGGTCACGCCGGTGATGTCGCACTCCTGGAAGGCGTCGGTACCGATGGAGGAGGTCGCGACCTGGCCGGAGATAACGACGAGCGGGGTCGAGTCCATGTACGCGTTCGACAGCGGCGTGACCACGTTGGTCGCACCGGGGCCACTCGTTACGATGGCGACCCCGGCACGCCCGGTGACCATCGCGTACCCCTCGGCCATGTGGCCGGCGCCCTGCTCGTGGCGGACGAGGACGTGGCGGATCGACGAGTCCAAGATCGGGTCGTAGACGGGCAGGATCGCCCCGCCGGGCAGGCCGAACATGACCTCTACGCCCTGGGTCTCGAGGCTCTTGATGAGTGCCTGGGCTCCGGTGAGTTTCATGGTCTGGTCCTTGTGCTCTGTGCTCTGTGCTCTGTGCTGGGGCTGGATGCGTCGGTTGCGATCGGTTTCTCTGTGTTGGCGCCCGGCCCCGATATGAAGCCGGAAATGCAAACGACCTCCCTTTCGGGAGGTCGTAAGCGCGCGACGAGATGTGGTCGCGCGCTAGGTAACGATTACCAGGATCGTGGCGAAGCTGCGGGCCCTCGTGCTCATGGTCTGGTCATTGTGCCATGGCGGGGGCGATCCGACAAGCCCCTCACGGCGAAACCCCAGGCCACGAGGTCACGGCGCGAGGCCGGCCCAGCGTCAGGGGCCCCGGTCAGACGAAGGCGACCGCCGAGAACTTGCCCCCGAGGAACGTCGAGGCGTCCACGCCGATCACCTGATCGAGGACCGTCGCGTACACCCGCCGGAAGTCGAGGTTGTAGATCTGGTTGCCCTCGGAGAGGTTGGTGAGGCTCGGCGGCTCGCCGTAGAAGCCTCCCTTCACCGGCTGGCCGGCCGCGAACACGACGTTCGCCCACCCGTGGTCGGTGCCGGCGCTGGCGTTGGACGACACCCGGCGCCCGAACTCGGTGTACACGAGCACCACCGTCTCCTTGCCCCGCTTGGTCGTCGAGATCGCGTCCAGGAACGCGCCGACCGCGGTGTCGAGCTGCGGGAGCAGCGCCGCCTGGGTGTTGATCTGGTCGGTGTGGGTGTCGAACCCGCCGAGCTCCACACTGAAGACCTCGGTCGGGACGTCGGCGAGCAGCAGGTTCGCCACCACCGAGAGCTGGGTCGAGAGCACGTTGGCCGCCGACTGTCCCCCGCCCCCGTTGGCAATGGCCAGGGCGCCCGCAGAGCCGGCCGTGTCCGGCGCCTCTGCGCCGGTCAGCTTGAGCGGGTTCGCATGGGCCGTCTTGTTGAGGATCGGCCCGAGCACGTCGTTGACCTTGAGAAGATCCGCGTTCGAGTGCGCCGCGTCGACGAGCAGCGTCGGCTCGCCGCGCGACGTCGTGGCCATCGAGCGGTAGAGCGCCACGTCCGCCGAGGACCCCGGCAGCTGGATCGGGCCGGGGGCGATGGCGGCGGCCTGGACCCTTTCGCCCGAGAGCAGGGTTGGCACCGTGGGCCCGATGGCAACGGCCCGCAGCGGGTCTGCGCCGGTCTTGTCCATCCACCTTCCGAGCCACCCGGTCCCCGACGGGTCCGAGGGCTGGGCGGTCTGCCAGATGTCCATCGACTCGAAGTGGCTGTAGTTGGGGTTGGCGAAGCCCACCCCCTGCACGATGGCCAGATGCCCCTTGGTCCAGAGCTTGTGGAACTGGCCCATGGCCGCATGGAGCCCGAACCCGTTCCCGAGATCGAGCACGGTGCTCGGATCGATGGCGAGGACCCCCCGTGACGCCGCGTAGCTCGGGTCCTTGTACGGGACCACCGTGTTCAGCCCGTCGTTGCCGCCGTAGAGGGTAACGAGCACGAGGGTCCGGCCCGTCGACGAGCCGAGTTTGCCCGGCTTCGTGGTTGCCGCGGCGGCCCGTTCCAACTGGTCCCAGAGCACCGGTCCGAGCATGCCCGCGGCCCCTCCTGCGGCCACCCCGGCCGCGGCCAGCGACAGGAAGCGGCGGCGGCTGATGGTCGCCCGCTGTTCCTCGTCACCTGACAAGACCTCACCCATCGAATCGGCCTCCCCTTCCGGGACGAGCGGGCCCACCCCTTTGCCACGGTCGTGCCGATTCGTGCCGGGGCCCGTCATGGCTCAGTTGCTCACGAACTCGGGCGAGACGAGCGCGAGTGTGACGACCTGCTCGGGGTCCGACGAGGCCTGCGAGAGCGTCTTTGCGGTCGTCGCCGACCAGGTCGGGATCGACAGCAGCTGGCCGGCCGCGTCCGGGCGCGACCGCCGAGGGGCGTCGGCCACCATGGAGATGTCCGCGATCTCGGCCAGCCGCCGGGCGAACTGCCAACGAGCCAGCGCCGCCGCGGTCGACAGCCAGTAGGTGTTCTGGCCCCACCCGCCGACGCTCGGCGGATCGAAGGGGACCTGGCCGAGCTCCGCCAGCACACCGAGCGTGCCGGCCGGGCGGGCCTGGACCTCCGCTGCGGTCACCGACAGGGCCCGCAGGGTTCCGACCACGTACTCGATGGGCTGCTTGATCAGCCCGGACTCCGTCGTGGAGGTGGCGAACGCGGGGTTGGTGACGATCGAGTGCAGCAGGTTGGCCACGTTGTGATCGGCCCCGTACGAGGCGGCCAGGTCGTCCACCACGCCATTTGTCGGGGTGACGGGATAGGCGAGGTGGCTCCACATGGCCGACGGGACGTAGCGGGCCGAGGCCGCGGTGCCAGTCGCGATGTCGATCACCTGGGTCCCCGAGTTGATCCCCGAGTGGCCGAGGAAGGTCTGCGGCGCGTCCGAGTGGTCGAGGGCCGAGATAGAGAACTGCCCGGTCCTCAGGTCGAGCCGCCACCCGGTGAAGCAGTAGGCGGCCGCACGCACGTCGTTCTCGGTGTAGTTGCCGATGCCTATCGTGAAGCGCTCGAGCAGCTCCCGGGCGAAGTTCTCGTTCGGGTCGGCGGCCTTGTCCGACGACGCGTCAAGCCAGATCAGCATGGCCGGGTCGACGGCCACGGACTGGGCCAGCGCGGTGAAGTCGCCCGAGCCCTGCGTGCGGAACAGCTGGTTCTGCAGGTACATGAACTGGGCGAAGCGGACCTTCGATATGGCCGTCGGGAAGTGGCCGTGCAGGAGGAGGGTCAGCTTCTCCTGGGCCGGATTGGTGGATGCGATCATGCGGGCCAGCCACCAGGTGACCAGCTCCCGGCTCTCGGTGCGCAGCGTCTGGAAGTAGGCCTGCCGGGCTGCGATGTCCGTTCGCAGCTGGGCCAGGTCGGTCGGGATGGGCGCGAAGGCGGGCGGGACGATCGCATCGCCACCGGCGTCGGGTTGGCCGAGGCCCCCGAGCAGGTTGGACACGGTGGCCGAATAGCCCGCCGCGACCCCAGAGGAGAGCTCCTGGGCCGTCGCCCCGAAGCCGAGGCGCCGATAGAGGAGGGCGATCGCGCTTGTCGTGTCGAGGCTCACCCGAACGCCCGTTCAACGCGAAACAGTTGCACCAGCGCACCTCCGCCTTCTCCCTGGCCATGGTGGAGCCGGGGCGTTAGCGGGCCATGTCGAAATTGTTAGGTAAGTGTGATGGCTTCCAGGCTCACGGCTCGGTCACCGCACCCCGCTCGGCACCGGTCACGAGACGGGCGTACTTGGCCAGCACGCCGGTCGTGTATCGGGGCTCGAACGCCTTCAACTGGCCCCGCCGACGTTCGAGCTCGGCGTCGTCGACGAGCAGATCCATCCCGTGGTGCGCCACGTCGATCACGATCCGGTCCCCGTCGGCCACCAGAGCGATCGGTCCCCCGTCGACGGCCTCGGGGGCCACGTGGCCGATGCAGAACCCCCGCGTCCCACCCGAGAACCGGCCGTCGGTGATGAGGGCGCAGTCGCCCCCGCGTCCGGCTCCCTCGAGCGCGCCGGTCACCGCGAGCATCTCGCGCATCCCCGGTCCGCCCTTCGGGCCCTCGTAGCGGATGACCAGCACGGTGCCGGGCTGGATGGAGCCGCTGACGATCGCCTCCATGGCCGCCGCCTCGCCGTCGAACACCCGGGCCGGGCCGTCGAAGGACAGGTTCTCGAGCCCGGCCACCTTCACGACGGCCCCCTTCGGGGCGAGCGAGCCGGTGAGGACGGCTATCCCGCCGACGGAATGCAGTGGGCGCGACAGGGGGCGGATGACCTCGCCGTCCGGCGCCGGCGGGTCGATCACGTCCAGGTTCTCGGCCATCGTCTTGCCGGTCACCGTGATGCAGTCGCCGTGCAGGATGCCGGCCTCGAGGAGCGCTCGGAGGACGACGGGCACGCCCCCGACACGGTCGATGTCGACCATGTGGTACCGACCCTTCGGCTTCGTGTCGGCGATGTGCGGCACCTTGGCTGCGATCCGGTTGAAGTCGTCGAGCTGCAGGTCGACCCGGGCTTCGTTGGCGATCGCCATGAGGTGGAGCACCGCGTTGGTCGAACCACCGAGCGCCATGACCACCGCTATCGCGTTCTCGAAGGCCTGCTTGGTCATGATCTGGCGGGGCCGGATGTTCGCCCGCAGGAGGTCGATGACGGCCACGCCCGAGGCGTAGGCGAAGTCGTCGCGGCGCGGGTCCACCGCGGCCGGCGATGAGCTGCCCGGGAGCGCCATCCCAATCGCTTCGGCGGCCGACGCCATGGTGTTGGCGGTGAACATCCCGGCGCACGAGCCCTCGGTCGGGCACGCGTTGTGCTCGATCAGGCTGAGCTCGGCGTCGGTCAGCGCGCCGACCGCGTTGGCACCGACGGCTTCAAAGACGCTGACGACGTCGAGCGCCGTGTCCCCCACCCGACCGGGCAGGATCGACCCGCCGTAGAGGAACACGCTCGGCATGTTGACCCGCGCCGCGGCCATCAGCATCCCTGGGAGCGACTTGTCGCAGCCGGCGAAGGTCACGAGCGCGTCGAACCGTTCGGCGTGCATCATGGTCTCGACCGAGTCGGCGATGATCTCGCGGCTGACTAGCGATGCCCGCATTCCCTCGTGCCCCATCGAGATGCCGTCGGAGACCGCGATGGTGACGAACTCGAAAGGGAACCCTCCGGAGTTGCGCACACCCTCCTTGGCCCGTTGTGCCAACCGGGCCAACGGCAGATTGCACGGCGTCACCTCGTTCCAGCTCGACGCCACGCCCACCTGGGGCTTGTCCCAGTCCGCGTCGGTCATCCCGACCGCCCGCAGCATCGCCCGGGCCGGCGCCCGCGCGGCTCCCTCGGTGACCTCGTAGCTGCGCGGCTTCATGCCGGGCCGCTCCTCGTTCAGCGCGTCGGCGGTCTGCTCATCACTCATGGGCCCGAGTGTACGGCCCGGTCGATCGACCCACCGTCGGCCACCGACAGGCGGCTCGGAGATCAGCCTGCCTTCAGCGAGGAGCCTGATCCAGTCCCATTAGGGCAGGCGACCCCCGACCGGCGTCGCCGCGCGCGCCGTGCTCGATCCCGATCTGGGGAAGCGGTCGGTCGAGCCATTTCGGGATCCACCAGTTCCAACGGCCGATCAACTCCATGACCGAGGGCACCAGCACCATTCGCACGATGGTCGAGTCGATCAGGATGGCCACGGCCAACCCGAGCCCGAACACCTTCAAGATGTGGAGGGGGTCCTTCACCACGAAGGACCCGAACACGAAGAACATGATCGCCGCCGCCGCGGTGATCACCCGGGCCGTCCTGGCCAGCCCGTCGGCCACCGATGTCGAGTTGTCGCCGGACTCACGCCACCGTTCGGCGATCCGCGACAAGAGGAACACCTCGTAGTCCATCGAGAGCCCGAAGAGGATCGTGAACATCACGAGCGGGATCCACGGGTCGATCGGTGACGTCCTCCCGATCGCCAACAGGCCGCCGAGCCAACCCCACTGGAACACCGCCACCATCACCCCGTATGCCGCGCCGATCGAGAGCAGGTTCATGATCGCCGCCTTGATCGGGATGGCGAGCGAACGGAACATCGAACAGAGCAGCACGAAAGAGAGGGCGATGACCACGCCGAGGACGAGCGGGAGCCGGCTCGAGAGGAAGTCGGACCCGTCGATGCCGGCTGCCGTCTCGCCGCCGACCTGGGCGATCACGCCGGTGTGCCCGACGATCGGCGGGATGACATCGGTGCGGAGGTGCAGCACGAGGCGCTGGGTCGCGGCGGCCTGCGGCGAGGTCGTCGGGTACGCGACGATCAACGCCGCGTCGGCGCCCCGGTCGAAGCGCGGCGGGACCACCCTCGCGACACCCGGTGTGCCGCCGATGCGCTCGGCCAGTCGATCGACGACCGAGGACTGGCTCGGCCGGTCGAGCGCCACCGCTATCACGAGGGGGCCGTTGAACCCGGGCCCGAACCCCCGGGCCAGCAGGTCGTAGGCCTGTCGGGTCGTGAGCGTCGCCGGGTCGTTGCCGGCGTCGCTGAACGCGAGCCGCATGGAGAACAGCGGGACCGCCAGCAACAGCAGCGTCGCCACGGATCCGACGGCGGCCCGCCAGGGGTGCCGTTGGATCATCCTGCTCCACCGGTACCAGAAGCCACGATCGGACGCGGCCACCGAACGCTTCCCCGGACGCCTGATCGAGAACCGCTCGATGGAACGCCCCGCGAACCCGAGCATCGCCGGAAGGAGCGTCAACGAGCCGATCAAGACGAGCAGCACCGACACGATCGCGCCGGCCGACAGCCCGATCATGTACGGCTGGCCAACCAGGAACAGGCCGAGCAGCGAGATGACCACGGTGGTCCCGGCGATGAGCACGGCGCGGCCCGACGTGGACAGCGATGCCACCACCGCGTCCTCCGGTTCCAGGCCCTCGCTCAGGAACTGCCGGTACCGCGTGACGATGAGCAGCGAGTAGTCGATGCCGACCCCGAGGCCCATCATCGCGGCGAGCTCCGGCGAGAACGTCGGGATCACGAGGAGGTGGGTCAAGAGCTCTTCGAACGCGATGCCGATGGCGAGCCCGATGACCGCGACGAGGATCGGCAGCCCCATCGCGACCACCGAACCGAACGCGATCAACATGATCAAGATCGCCGCGGTGACGCCGATTCCCTCGGCCGGACCCGGGTGTGCGCCGTCGACGGTCTGGATCGGCGACCCGCCCAGCGCCACCTTCAGCCCGGGATGGGCCGCGTCCTGCGCGACGTCGATTACGTGGTTCACCGCCGAGGCGGGCAGGCGATCCGACGTCGTGGTGAAGTTGACCGTGATGTAGCCGATTCGGCCGTCCCTCGAGATCTGGTACGACCCGCCCGGCACGAACGGGGACTGGACCGAGGCCACGTCGCGGGCCGACCGGAGTTGTCGGGCCACCGACTCGATGGCGGTACGGTTCTGCGCCGTCGTGAGCGTTTGGCTGCCCTGGAAGACGACCTGCGCGCTGTCACCGGCTTCGGAAGGGAACCGAGACTGGAGGATGTTGAGGGCCTGCTGCGACGGGGTGTTCCCCGACGAGAACTTGTCCTTGAAGTGGGTGCCGACAACCTGGGCGACGGCCGTCGCCCCGATCAACAGGATGACCCAACAGAGGAGCACCCGCCTGCGGCGGCGGTAGCAGGCTGCGGCCAGGCGACCGAGGACGCCCCGCCGTACTTCGGGCCGCGCCGCGTCCGACGTCATCGAGCGAACCCCACGATCGTCAGACCGTAGTGCTCAGGTTCCGGCGCCCGATCGGAGCCGGGCCAACTCGGCCGCCACCGCCTTGCCGTTCGCCTTGCCTCCGCTCGCCTTCATCACCTGGCCGGTCAGAAAACCCGCCACCTTCGGGTCCCCGTCCGCGAATTTCTCCCACTCGCCCGGGTGGGCATCGATGACCCCGGCGACGACCGCCGCCAGGTCATCGGCCCGCATCGACTCAAACCCCAGCGTCTTCGCGATCTCGGCGGGGTCGCCCCCGTTGGCCAGGAGCCCGGCGAGCACCTCCTTGGCCTGGGTGGCCGAAAGCTCGCCGCCGGACTCGAGCGCCAGCAGCTTGGCGAAGCTCCCCGCATCGAGCGAGGCCGCCCTGTCGGCGTTCGCGGCAACCTCGTTGGCCGTGCGGGCGAGGGCGAGGGCGGGCGGGGCCCCGAGCTCGCACGCCGAGGTGACTATGGCGTCGAGGTCGGATGCGACGACGGAGCGGATCTGGTCGATCTGGGCCGGCGAAGGCTCGCCTCCGAGCAGGCCGACGAGGATGGCGCGCCGCGCCGCGGGCAGCGGACCGAGCGATGCTGCGACGTCGGCCTGCCAACGGCTGTCGGGCACAAGGGCGACCAGGTCGGGTTCGGGGAAGTACCGGTAGTCGTTGGCCTCCTCCTTGGAGCGCATCGACAACGTCCGGCCCTCGCCCTCGTCCCAGTGGCGGGTCTCCTGCACGATCCGTTCGCCCGACTCGAGCTGGGCCACCTGCCGGTCCGCCTCGAAGGTGATCGCCCGCAGGAGCGACCGCATCGAGTTGAGGTTCTTGATCTCGCAGCGCGTGCCCAGGGGTTCGCCGTGCCGCCGGACCGACACGTTCGCGTCGACCCGCATCGACCCCTCCTCCATGCGCCCGTCCGAAGCGCCCGTCGCGATGAGGATCGACCGGAGCTCGCCCGCGTAGGCGCGGGCCTGGGCGGCCGAGCGGACGTCGGGGGCGCTCACGATCTCGACCAGCGGCACGCCGGCCCGGTTGTAGTCGACCAGCGCGTAGTCGGCCCCGCCGATCCGCCCGGTGCCGCCGATGTGGGTCGTCTTGCCGGTGTCCTCCTCCAGGTGCGCCCGCTCGATCCCGACGGTCGACCCGTCTGGGAGTTCGAGCCGGCCGCCGGTGTTGATCGGCGCGTCGTACTGGCTGATCTGAAAGTCCTTCGGCATGTCGGGGTAGAAGTAGTTCTTCCGGTGGAACGTCGACGGCCTGATCTCACAGTGCAGCGCCGTCCCGATGCGCATCGCCAGCTCGACGGCGTGGCGATTCAGCACCGGGAGGGAGCCGGGAAGACCGAGGCACACCGGGCAGACATTGGTGTTCGGTTCGTCGCCGAACGCGTTCGGGCAGCCGCAGAACAGCTTGGTCCGGGTGGCGAGCTCGCAGTGGACCTCGAGCCCGATGACCATCTCCCAACCCTGCGCCAATCCCGTGTCGGTCATGCGGTCCCCCCGGCCCGGGCCGGCGCAGCGCGTTCGACGGCGCCCGCCACCGCGAACAGGGTCGGCTCTCCGAGCGCCGGGGCCATCACCTGCACGCCGACCGGGAGGCCCATTTCGTCGCCACCGAACGGGACGCTGATGGCAGGGTGGCCGGCCAGGTTGGCCGGCACCGTGCAGGAGTCCGACAGGTACATGGCCAGGGGGTCCTCGGTCCGATCACCGATCCCGAACGCGGTCGTCGGTGTCGTCGCCCCGAGCAGCGCGTCGAACCTCAGGTAGGCGTGGGCGAACCCGTCGGCGACCAGCGTGCGGACGCGCTGGGCCTTCGCGTAGTAGGCGTCGTAATACCCGGCCGAGAGGGCGTAGGTCCCGAGCATGATGCGGCGCTTCACCTCGGCACCGAACCCGGCCGTCCGGGTGGCCACGTTCATGGCGGCGACGTCGGGAGCGTCGACCCGCAGCCCGAACCGAACGCCGTCGAATCGGGCCAGGTTGGAGGACGCCTCCGCCGGGGCGATCAGGTAGTAGGCGGCCAGGCCGTAGCGGAATTGGGGGATCGAGATCTCCTCGACCAGGGCCCCGGCGGACTCGAGAGCCTCGGCGGCCTCGCGGACCCGGGCGGCCACTTCGGGCGCCGTGTCCTCGACCAGCTCGGTGACGAGCCCGATCCGCTTCCCCTCGACGCCGGCGTCGACAGCCGACAGGACATCGGGGGCCGGGGCGTCGAGGGAGGTGCTGTCGCGCCGGTCGTGGCCCCCGATGACCTCCAGCATCAGCGCGGCGTCGCCAACCGTCGCGCTGAGCGGCCCGATCTGGTCGAGCGAGCTCGCGAAGGCGATCAGCCCGTAGCGCGACACGACGCCGTAGGTCGGCTTCATCCCGACCACCCCGCACAGAGCCGCCGGCTGTCGGATCGACCCACCCGTGTCAGATCCGAGCGCCACGGGCACGAAGCCCGCCGCGACCGCGGCGGCCGATCCCCCGCTCGAACCGCCCGGCACGCGGTCGTGGTCGTGGGGGTTGCGGGTCGGGCCCGAACAGGAGTTCTCGGTCGAGGAACCCATGGCGAACTCGTCCATGTTGGTCTTGCCGATGGGGATCGCTCCCGCGGCGCGGAGCCGTTCGACGACCGTGGCGTCATAGGGCGGACGCCAGCCCTCGAGGATTTTCGACGAGCACGTCGTCGGGATGCCGGTCGTGCAGAGGTTGTCCTTCAGCGCTACCGGGACCCCGGCCAGCGGTCCCGGGTCCGACCCCGACGCCACGACGCGGTCGATCTCGTCGGCCCGTTCGAGCGCCTGGTCGGCCAGTACCTCCAAGAACGCGTGGATCTCGTGGTCGCCCGTCGCGATCTTCTGCAGCGACTCCTCGACGGACTCCCTCGCCGAGCGCGTCCCCGACCGCACGGCGGCGGCAAGGGCGATCGCGGCGCCGTTCACGGCTCGTCCCCGAGAATCCGGGGCACCCGGAACCGGTGGTCCTCGGCCGCCGGTGCCTCGGCCAGGACCGTGTCGCGGTCGAGGGTGGGCTCCGGCTCGTCATCGCGCAAAACGTTTTGTAGCGGCAGCGGGTGAGCCATCGGCTCCAGGTCTCCGACCTCGAGCTCGCCGATCTCGGCGGCATAGGCCAACGCCGCCGCCAACTGGCCAGTGAAACGAGTCAACTCGTCATCGCTCAGCTCGAGCCGCGCCAACCTGGCGACATGGGCGACCTGTTCGGGGCCGATCGCCGGGGGCTTGGACGGTGGGCGGGCGTCGCCCCCGCTCATCCGTCGGATCCGGTGACCCGGCTCACGAACTCGGTGGCTCGCTTCTCGATCTCGTCGCGGTCGTAGTCGAGCGTGGAGACGTGGAAGCTCCGCTCCATCCACACCCGCTCGCAGCGGTCGCCGAGCGCAGCCGCAATGGTGTCACCATTGGCGGGTGGGACCACGTGGTCGTCGCGGCTCGAGAGCAGGAGCACCGGGCACGAGATGTTGGCCAACTTCGCGCCGACCCGGTCGGCGGCGTCGAGCAATGAGAGGAGCGGTGCCAACGGTGTCTCGGGATAGGACAGCTCGGTCGCCCCGGGCTCGGCGATGTCCGAGCCGATCCCCCCCGTGACCGTCTCCCCGGACTCGACCATGCCCTGCAGGATCGCGACCTGGTCGGCCGGAATCGACTGCACGAGCGGGTTGATCAGCACGAGCCCCGCGATCTCGGGGTGGTTCTCGCCCAGCCAGCACGTGAGGGTGCCGCCCATCGACAGGCCGACCACGGCCACCGAGTCACAGCGCGCTGCGAGATCGACATATGCCGCCTCGGCCGCCGCCGACCAGTCGGACCACCGTGTATCGAGCATGTCGGCCACCGCGGTCCCGTGCCCGGGCAGGAGCGGCGCCTCCACGCTGAGGCCGGCGTCGGCGATCGCGGACGCGACCCCCTTCATCGAGAACGGGTTCCCGGTGAACCCGTGGATGACCAGCGCCCCGTGGGCACCACCGGTCGCGGAAAACGGTTCTGCACCTGCCATAACGGGAGCGCTCACGTCGAGGGATGCTACCCGGGTCGACAGTGCTTCCAAAGAGGGTCATCGGAGCGGGGGGTGGGCCGGCCGAGCTAGACAATCGGACACGTTCGGATCCCAGGTGCCAGCGTGGGGGACGTTCGGCCCCGACCGGGCCCGCGTCCGGACCGCGACCGTGAGCCGAGACAGATGAAGGAGCGCCCCTGATGCCGTACGACTTCTTGAGCGACGAGTGGGTTGCCGAGGCTCGCAAGATCCGCGCCGAGTTCAAGCACCTGATGCCGCCGGTCACCAACCCGGTCCGCATCAACCTGGTCGTGAACGAGGTCCCGGACAGCGGCTCGATCGACGCCCATGTGGACACCTCGAGCGGCGATCTCGACATCGAGCGCGGCCACCTGGAGGGCGCCGAGCTCACGGTGACGCTCGACTACCAGACGGCCAAGGCCCTCCTGGTCGAAGGCAACCCCCAGGCGGCCATGTCCGCGTTCATGGCCGGCAAGATCCGGATCGACGGGGACATGTCGAAGCTGATGGCGATGCAGGGCACGGCGGCGCTCGGTGACACCACCGAGCTGGCCTCCCGCATCCGGGCAATCACTAACTAGCGGCGACCCCGAGCTTCTCCATCTCGGTCTCGAGCTGGGCCACGGTCCAGCGGTCGGGCTGGTCGATCGTGTCGGCCATCGTCCAGGGCTGGAAGAGCCGGATCGTGCCGCCCTGGACGAAGAAGACCTTCCCGGTGGCCGGGCAGCCCGCGGTGGCCAGATAGGCGACGAGCGGCGAGATGTTCGCCGGGTCCCACACGTCGAACGCGCCGGACTCGGGTGCTTTCACCACATCGGAGAGGCCCGGGGTGTTCTCGGTCATCCGGGTGCGCGCCGCCGGGGCGATCGCGTTCACCCGGACCCCATAGCGGGTCAGCTCCTGGGCGGTGATGATCGTGAACGCGGCGATCCCGGCCTTGGCGGCGCCATAGTTGGCCTGACCCGGGTTGCCGAGCAGCCCGGAGGTCGATGAGGTGTTGATGACGGAGGCCTTGACCTCCTTGCCCGCCTTGGACTGCTCCCGCCAGTAGGCGGCGGCGTGGCGCGTCGGGACGAAGTGGCCCTTCAGGTGCACGTGGATGACCGAGTCCCACTCGTCCTCGGTCATGTTGATGAGCACCCGGTCACGCAGGATGCCGGCGTTGTTGACCAGCACATGCAGGTCGCCGAAGGCCTCGACCGCCGAGTCGATGAGCCGCTTGCCGCCTTCCCAGTCGGCCACGTTGTCGGCGTTGGCGATTGCGTCGCCGCCCATCCCCTTGATCTCGTCGACCACCTGCTCCGCGGGCGACCGATCGTCGCCACTGCCGTCGATGGCGCCGCCCAGGTCGTTCACGACGATCTTCGCACCCTCGGAGGCGAACAGCAGCGCGTGCTCCCTGCCGATGCCCCGCCCTGCCCCGGTGATGATGGCCACCCGGCCGTCCAGTGCGCCCATGTTCGCTGTGCTCCGTTCTTCTCTCGGGCCGGGCACTCGCCCATCCCGTGACCTGATCGTCTCGGCGGCGCCGGTCCTGCCGAAGCCCCATCCAGACCGACCGCGCACGGCGCGTTTGCCGCTTCTCGATGGTTCGTGCCGGATCCGACGTGTCCCGAAAATCAGGCTAGCGGTGGCGCAGCGTAGCCAAAAAGCTGGCCATGGCCGCTGGAGGTGTCTTCAAGCTCCGGGGTGGGATGGGCAATCGCGCTGCCCCCGGGCCCAAGAGGGCCGTGCCGGGGATCCTGGCCGCAGGCGAACGGGACCAGGCTTCCACCGGCACGGCGGAGCATCGTTAGGCGGTGCCGTTGGGCGGGTTGAGTACGGGCATGCTCGCCGCGCTCTGCACCTCTGTAAGGGCCGGCGGGTCCGGGGCCAACGGGCCGCCGGTGACCGGGGTCATCCAGACGTGCATCATCGGTTGGCTCACCTGGTTGACGCTGCCGTTCGTGCACGCCCCTGCGCTGTCGTTGCCGACCACCTTCCCCGAGCTGAAGCACAGGTCTGTGTGGATGTGCCACTGGGTCAGGCAGCCGCCGGGCTGGGGCGGTGTGCTCCCACCGGTCTTCGGCATGAGATACATCGCCGCCAGCAACACGGCGCCGTGCGACGTGTTGGCGTAGACGAGAGCCGGGATCGCGGTCGGGCTGATGTCGATGCCCTCGCGGTAGATGGCCGGATTGATGTAGTGGACGATCCTCGCCCCGCTCTTGGTGACCGGGATGTAGCCGGCCGCCTTCGCCGCGGCGAGGCTCTTGTATGGTGCTGCCGCGGCCACCGTCTGGTCGACCAGGGCCACGGCGGCGGCCTGCTGGGAGGCCGTCGGCTGGGCCACGCAGTTCGGCTCGGCCATCTCCATGCCGGCGGCCATCGTGGTCATGCTGTCGGGCCAGAGAATCGGGCCCGCCGTCGACGTGGTCGGGAGCGAGAGCGCCGTGGTTGTGCCGCCAGATGTCGGCGACATGGAGGGCATCGACGAACTCGACGACCCGGATGGCTTGGAAGATCCCGCCGATTGTGCCGGGCCGGCCTTGGCCGCCGAGGTCGTCGCGGACATGGACGACACCGACGAGGCCGCGGCGGCCGGGCCGGCCGTGCTCGCGATGGTGGCCGTGCCGAGAAGCGTCACCAACGCCAGCGGAACCGCCCCGAGGGCCAGCCAACGTTCCCGCGTCTTCGAACCGGATCGTGCCGCGATCGGCGACAGGACAACCAGGGCCGCAGCGAACTCGATCGTGGTGGTCAGGAGCCCGACGAGGTCCATCGTCTCCCATCCCCGCACGACGTAGAGGGCGTAGGCGCAGAAGGTGCCGGCCAGCATCGCCACCGAGAGGAACTTCCAGTGGGCCTTGCTCATGAACGTCCACCAGAAGACGAGCCCGAACCCGATGGTGCCGACGATGAAGAGGATCGCGGTCACCCGCTCGCCGCCCCAGTGCGTCGGGATGATGGCGGCGTGGACCACCGCGCCGACGAGCGAACCGAAGAGAACGGCCTTGGCGGTGAAGGTGAGGCCGTCGAACCGGCGGACCAGGCTCTGTGCCCGAATCGAGCCGTTGCTGGCCAACGCCCGCACGCCGTACAGCGAGACCCAGATGAGGGGGACGAGTGCGACCAGGGCGATGAGCCCCGGGAGGTGCTCCGATGGCACCGTAAGAATTCCGTTTGCTCTGGTCATGTGCATTTCGAGCCCTCCGATCGTGCTGCCGAATGATCCTGAGGTCGAAGGTAAGGGCCAACTGTGAGCATTCAATGAGGCAGGTTTGAGGGGATCGTGAGCTTCGACGGGTCCGGTGGCCTGCGGAAACGGCGGATGTGCCTGGCGCTCTACCCGCGGTCGGTTTGCGCGCGCTGCAGGTCTTCGAGGGCCGCCAAGGCATCGCCGCCCCGTCCGGCCGGAACGAAGAGGTGGTCGTGGTGGAAGGCCGAGACCACGTTTGCGCCGATGGCAGTGGCGGCCAGTGTGGCCGTGATCTCGGCCAGGAAGCCCACCGCGGCGAGGTCGGAGCCGGCGCCGAGCGTGATCCACTCACAGGGGAACTCACACGCGAGCCCGGCCGATCGAGCGTCTTCGGCCCGGACGACGACGGTCACGCCTTCGGGCTCACGGAACAGCATGAGGAAGGCCAGCCCAGCCGGCGGCTCGTCGTCGCCGAGCGCACAGAAGACGTAGGTGCCCGGGTGCAGCTCGGGTTCGATCGACGCCAGGAGCCGACCGAGATCCTTCTCCGGAGTCACGAGTTCACCCCCTTGCGTGTCTCACCCTGGCGTCACCGCCCGCGCTCAAGGCCGGTAGGGCGGTTCCGATTGCCAGGGAAACCAGTCCGGCAGGTCGTTGTTCGGGGTGAGGGACCAACGAGCGGGGCGCTTCTCCAAGAACGCGGTGACCCCCTCGGCGGCGTCGGCCATGCGTCCGGTGTCATAGATCGCCCGTGAGTCGATCCGGTGGGCATCCATCGGGTGGCCGGCCCCCAGCATCTGCCATAGGAGCTGACGGGTGATCACCGCTGACACCGGCGCCACATTGGTGGCGATCTCGCGGGCGAGTCCGGTGGCGACCGAGAGGACCTCGTCGGCCGGATGCAGGCTGCGGACGAGACCGCCTTCCAGCGCCTCGGTGGCCGGAAACACCCGACCGGTGAGACACCACTCGAGGGCCTGGCTTATCCCGACGATCCTCGGGAGGAACCAGCTGGCGGCACCGTCGGGCACGATCCCGCGCGCCGCGTAGACGAAGCCGACCTTGGCCCCTTCGGCCAGAACCCGGATGTCCATAGGCAGGGTCATCGACGCGCCCACACCCACCGCGGGGCCGTTGATCGCCGCGATCACCGGCTTGAGCGAGCGGAAGATGCGCAGCACCAGCTCCCCTCCCGTGTCGCGCGGGACCGGCCCGTCGCCGATGTCGACGGTGGAACGGAAGGTCTTCGCCCCCCCACCGAGATCGGCCCCGGCGCAGAACGCCCGACCGGCCCCGGTGACCACGACCGCACGGACCGCGTCGTCGGCGTCGGTCTCGTCGAACGCCTCGAGCAGCTCGCCGAACATGGTCCGGTTGAAGGCGTTCAGGCGGTCCGGCCGGTTGAGGGTGATCGTCGCCACCCCGTCGGCGATCGCGTAGGTCAGTGTCTCGGGCACGGCCGCTCCGGTCCGACGATCAATCCGCCATCCACTCGCGGAGCGTGCCGATCGTCCGCTCCCGGTCCGGCCCGGCGAACCGGACGTTGAGCATCGTCACGCCGGCCTCGCGATACGCGGCCAGCCGATCCTTCACATACCCGGCCGGCCCGATCATCGACGTGGCGTCGATCAGCTCTTGGGGAACCTCCCGGGCCGCCTCGTCCTTGTGGCCGGAAAGGTAGAGCTCCTGGATCTTACCTGCGGCCTCCTCGAGCCCGTAACGGCACGCGAGGTCGTTGTAGAAGTTCATGTCGGCTGCGCCCATGCCGCCGATGTACAGCGCCAGCTGCGGCCTCGCGGTCTGGCGGAGGTCGTCGAGGTCGTCCCCGATGGCGACCGTGGTGCTGGCAACGACCTCGAGCGGAGCGAGGTCCGAAGACCGGTTGCTGGCGCCCTTGGCCAGCGAGTCGCCCCAGACTTGGTCCGCTCGCTCGGGCCAGAAGAAGATCGGGATCCACCCGTCCGCATTTCGGGCCGTGCTTTCCACGTTCTTCGGGCCGATGGACGCGACATAGATCGGGATCCGGTCCCGGACCGGGTGGTCGATCATCTTGAGCGGCTTGCCCAGCCCGAGCCCCAGACCGGGGGCGAGGGGGGCCTCGTAGTAGCGGCCGTGGAAGTCCAGCGGCTCACGGCGCCACACGGTGCGGCAGATGTCGATGATCTCCTCGACCCGTCCGACCGGGCTGTCGAAGGGCACACCGTGGAACCCCTCGATGACCTGTGGCCCCGAAGCGCCGATGCCGAGAATGCAACGGCCACCCGACAATGCGTCGATCCCGGCTGCGCTCATGGCCAGAAGGGCAGGCGTGCGTGAATAGAACGGCAGGATCGACGAACCGATCTGAACCTTCTCGGTCGCACAGGCCAGGAACCCCATCAGACTGACGGCGTCCATCCCGTAGAGCTCCGACGCCCAGAGGACCTCGACGCCGGCCTTCTCCAGCCCTTGGGCACGCTTCACCAACGCGGCGGGGTTGTCCCGCCCGATACCTGCTCCGAGCCGCATCAGGCTTGCCTTTCGTCGCGCGACGTGTCGCGTCCGGTCGATGCGAGCACGCTAGTTACCCCGATGCGCCGACGCCCGGGCGCCGATTCTGGACCGCCTCAGGGGCGGCCGGCACCGGCCAAGCGGCTCGGGAGCGGACGGCCCAGCCACTCGCTCAGAATTGAGCCGACCGCGAGCAGCCGGTCGAGGTCGATGCCTGTGGTGGTGCCGAGATCGTCGAGGAGATAGACGAGGTCCTCGGTCGCGAGGTTCCCTCCGGCGTCGTCAGCGAACGGGGACCCGCCCAGCCCCCCGACCGACGTGTCGAAACGGGTGACCCCGAGCTCCAATGCCGCATACGCGTTCACGAGAGCGGTGCCCCGGGTGTCGTGCAGATGCAGGCCGACATCGCTGCCGACCGTGGCCAGTACGTCTCGAATGACACTCGGGGTCGCCATACCGGTGGTGTCGGCCAGGGTCACCGAGGCTCCGGCGGCGGTGAACCGGCCCGCCAGTGCACCGACCGCATCCGGGTCGGCGGCCCCCTCGTAGGGGGAGCCGAACGCGCAGGACACCACGACGTCGACCGTCGGGGCGGCCTCGATGATCAGCCCGGCCTGGTTGGCGGACTCCTCGACGCTCATGCCGACGTTGCGGTGGCTGTACTCCTCCGAGCTCGAGACGGTGACGCTCAGATGCTCGATGCCCGCCTCCAGGGCTCGTTGGCAGCCGATCATGTTCGGGACGAGCGCCCACCAGGTGCAGCCGCCGCCCGTTGGCAGGCCCTCGACCAAGGCGGCCGCACCGGCCATGGCCGGAACCGACCGCTCCGAGACGAATGCCGCCACCTCCATCGCCGAGCATCCGCACCGAGCGAGCGACTCGATCAGCGTGAGGCGCCGTTCAACATCGAACGGCGCCTCACGCTGCAGACCGTCGCGCGGGCCGACCTCGCGGATCGAGACGTTGCCCGGCTCAGTCATCGGAGTCCACACCCGCCGCGGGTGGTGCCGCGCCGATGGCCCGATAGAGCGCCGCCGACGCCATCTGCTCGAGCAGGTCGGCAACCACCGTCCGGTTCAAGGTCGCGGCGAGATACGGGGTGGAGTTGATGAGGCCTATGGCGGCATGCGTGGCCGCCCTGCGCAGCGCCTCGGGGACCTCGGGAGCGATGCCGCCGAGCGCGACCACCCACTGCTCTGCGTACAGCCGCTGAGTGAGGCGAATGCGCTGCCTCGCCGGCGCCGGCACGTGGGCCAGGTCGCGGGCGTGCACCGTGATCAGCTCGGGGTGATCGAGCGCGAACTGGACCTGCCAGCCGATCAGGTTGGCCAAGGCCTCACGGTCGTCGAGCGCCGAAGCGACGCAGCGGCTCCCTCCCGCGAGCAGCCGATCGCTGATGTCCGACAGCATCTCGGTGAGCAGCGCCTCTTTGCTCGCGAAATGCCAGTAGACCGCCGGGCCGGACACGCCCAACCGGTTGCCGACATCGTCGACGGTCGTGCCTGCGTAGCCGCGCTCGGCGAACAACTGCGCGGCCGCTTCGACGAAGTCGTCATGGCGGGATCGGCGGGCGTGCTCCACCGTCGTCGCCAGCTGGGCATTCACGGGGTCGATAGTATCCTTAGTGATCGCTAAGGAGAGCCGATGGACTTCCAGCCCACCGAGGAGCATCTCGCCCTTCAGCGCACCGTTCGAGATTTCGCCCGGGCCGAGCTCGCGCCCCACACCGAGGAGTGGGACCTCGCCGGTTGTCTGCCCGTCGGGGTTGTCCACGCCATGGGCGACCTCGGCCTGTTCGGTCTCCCGTTCCCCGAGGAGTGGGGCGGCGGGGGCGGTGACTTCACGGCCATGTGCCTGGCCGTCGAGGAGATCGGGCGGGTCGACCAGTCGGTCGGGATCACCCTCTCGGCGGCTGTCGGCCTGGGTGCGAGCCCCATCTTCCGGTTCGGCACCGACGAGCAGCGCCAGCGATGGCTCCCCGACCTGATGACCGGTCGCGCGCTCGGGGCGTTCGGGCTGACCGAACCCGACGGTGGCAGCGACGCCCGGGCGACGCGCACCCGGGCCGCTCGCACGGACGACGGGTGGACCGTCAACGGGGAGAAGGCATTCATCACCAACTCGGGGACCCCGATCACGTCGGTGATCACGCTCACCGCGAAGACCGGCGAGAACGAGGTGTCAGCCTTCATCGTGCCGGCGGGCAGCCCCGGTCTGGTGGTCGAACCGGCACCCCGCAAACTCGGCTGGCACGCCAGCGACACCCACAACGTCGTGTTCAGTGACTGCTCGGTCCCGAACGAGGCGCTCTTGGGCGAGTTGGGCGCCGGGTTCGCGAACTTCCGTTCGATCCTCGACGACGGGAGGATCGCCATCTCGGCGCTCGCCCTCGGTTGTGCGCAGGCCTGTCTCGACCACTCGCTCGAGTACGCGAAGCAGCGGGCCGCCTTCGGCGGGCCGATCGGACGGTTCCAAGCGGTCGCCTTCGCGCTCGCCGACCTGTCGGTCGCGGTCGAGAACGCTAGGAACCTGACCTACAAGGCCGCATGGCACAAGGACTCCGGACACGCCTACCGCCAGGAGGCGGCCATGGCCAAGCTCTACTCGACCGAGGCCGCGGTGTCGGCGGCGCGGACCGCGACGCAGATCTTCGGTGGTTTCGGGTTCATGGAGGAATCCCCGGTCGCCCGCCTCTACCGGGACGCGAAGATCCTCGAGATCGGCGAGGGGACCAGCGAGATCCAGCGCCTGGTGATCGCGCGCGGGCTCGGGTTGCCGGTCGCGTGAGCGGGCAAACCGACGACCTCGGTCCCCGCATCGAGCGGGCGCTGGCCGGGAACGCGGCCAGGGACGCCGAGAAGCTGGCCCGCCAGAAGAAGCTCCCGGTGCGAGAGCGCCTGGCCCTTCTTATCGATCCCGGCACCTTCTCCGAGGACGGCCTGCTGGCCAACACCAACGAGCCGGACCTGCCGGCCGACGGCGTCGTCACCGGGACCGGCCGCATCGAGGGCCGGGCCGTCTGCGTCGTCGCGAACGACCCGACGGTGAAGGCCGGCTCCTGGGGCGCACGCACGGTCGAGAAGATCGTGCGGATGACCGAGCACGCGCTCCGAAATGAGCTCCCGATCATCTGGCTCGTCGACTCGGCCGGCGCCCGGATCACCGACCAGGTGGAGATGTTCCCCGGACGGCGCGGGGCCGGCCGCATCTTCGCCAACCAGGTCAAGCTCTCGGGGGTCGCCCCGCAAATCTGCTGTCTGTTCGGACCGTCGGCGGCCGGCGGGGCCTATATCCCGTCGTTCTGCGACGTGGTGATCATGGTGGAGGGCAACGCGTCGATGTACCTCGGCTCCCCCCGCATGGCCGAGGAGGTCATCGGCGAGCGGGTGACGTTGGAGGAGATGGGCGGGGCCCGGATGCACGCCACCGTGTCGGGCTGCGGCGACAATCTGGCCGTCGACGACGCGGATGCGATCGACCAGGCCCGGGTGCTGTTCTCCTATCTCCCGTCGTCTTGGCGCCAACTCCCACCGGCCGCGCCGGCGGTGGCCCCGTTGCGAGTGCTGTCGCGTTCGGAGATCCCGGCGGACGACGCGGCCGGATACGAGATGTCGGGGGTGCTCGACTGCATCGTCGACGCCGACAGCCTGTTCGAGATCAAGCCGTTGTTCGCCCCCGAGATCATCACCGGATTCGCCCGCCTCGACGGCCACTCGGTTGGGGTGGTGGCCAACAACCCGGCCAACAAGGGCGGGGTGCTCTTCGTCGACTCCGCCGACAAGGCGGCCCGGTTCATCTGGATGTGCGACGCCTACAACGTCCCGTTGCTGTTCCTGGCCGACGTCCCGGGCTTCATGATCGGCACCCAGGTGGAGCGCCAGGGCATCATCCGGCACGGCGCCAAGATGGTCGCGGCCGTGACCGAGGCCACCGTGCCCAAGATCTCGGTGATAGTCCGAAAGGCCTATGGCGCCGGCCTCTACGCGATGTGCGGCCCGGCGTTCGACCCACTGGCCACGCTGGCACTGCCCACGGCCAAGATCGCCGTCATGGGACCCGAAGCGGCGGTGAACGCAGTCTTCGCGAACCGGATCGCCGCGATCGAAGACCCCGAGGAACGCGACGCCTTCGTTACCGAGCAGCGGCGCGAGTACGAAGAGGACGTCAACCTCTACCGGCTCGCCGGCGACCTGCACGTCGACGCGGTCGTCCCGTTCGAGACGCTGCGAGGGGAGATCATCAGCCGCTTCTCGGTGGCCGACCCGGCCGATCGCCAGGCCGTGCAGAAGCGCCACGGAGTGCTCCCGGTCTGACCCTACCCCTCAGGTGTGGGCACCCAGGGGGCCGGTCGACGTTCCCTGAACGCGGCTATACCGGCGACGGCCTCGGCCGAGGCGAAGAGATCCTCCGACAGCGACTTTGTCCATTCGTAGGCGTCGGGGCGGTCCATCGCCGGCACGCTCAGGAGGATCCGCTTGACCGCCGCCATGGCGCCCGGGCCGCCCAGCAGGAGCCGCTCGACCAGCTCGCGCACCGCGAGATCGAGCTCACCGGCCTCGACGGACCGGTTGATGAGCCCGACCTCCGCCGCCCGCGTCGCGTCGAACTGCTCCCCGGAGAAGAAGAGGAGTGCGGCATCGGACCGGCGCATCTTCGGCAAGCACACGACCGAGATGATCGCCGGGGCGACGCCGAGCCGGACCTCGCTGAACCCGAACCTCGCGTCGTTCGCGGCGATCGAGATGTCGCAGACGGCGGCCAGCCCCACACCCCCGCCAAGGCATCGCCCGGCGATCCGGGCGACGACCGGCTTCTCCATCCCTTCTATGAGCCGCAGCACCGCCACCAAATCGAAGCGGGGCGGCGCTTCGGAATCGCCCAGATTGGCCCCCGCACAGAACGTCGGCCCGGAATGGGTCAGCACGACCACCCGAACCGTCGAGTCGGCCGCAACCAGGGAGAGGTGATCGCCGAGCGAGTCGAGCAGGTCGGGGGTCAGCGCGTTGTGCTTGGCCGGGTTGTCGAGCGTGATCGTCGCCACCCCGCCGGTGATCTCGCAGCTGGTGGCCGGCATCGTCGACTCCTCCGGGACTCGGTCTCCCAAAACTGTAACCAGGTGCCCATGCGAGGCGATCGTCGACCTCGGCCGCCACAGTGCTGTGGCTAAGGGTCAGCCGGCTTGGGGCGCGGCCCCGTAGGCGGGATTGGCCACCGCCAGCTTGTCGGCCACCGTCGAACGCACGGCGTCGGTGACCTCGCCCAACCGGTCATCGGAGATGCCCGAACGGATCGCCGAGACCAACTCCTCCTCACTGGACACGCCGAGAGACCGAAGGCGGCGTTCGTGCGCCACCGCCTGGTCGGGACCGAGCTCGAGCTCCCGAGTCACCATGGCAACCACGTTGGCTGCGACCCTGGCATGAAAGCGGACCCGGCCCTCGGTGGCCTCACGCACGTCGGACTCGAGGAACTCGTGGACCGCTTGGAGCAGCTGGGCAGCGGAAGGGACATCGTGGGGCGGCCCGGCGTGAGCCGCTTCGCGTGACGGATCGCCCGACTCATTCGGTTCCACCGTCTCGGCCCCCGGACCCGGCGCCGTCCACGGCAGCAGTTCGAGCAGGTCCGACTCGACCTCGCACACGCGCCGGCCGATGGCGGCCAACTCGACCGAGCGGACCACGCCGGTCAGATGGGTCATCGTCTGGGCGATACAGATGATCCCCCAGCGGAGGGTGCCGAAGACGATCCACCAGTGGAGCTCGGCTTCGTCGACCGGCCCGCCTCCGGCCTCCTCGTAGGCGCGGACCAGCTCGTCGATCGGGCCGAAACCGCCAACGGGAAGCGGTGACCCGAACCGCCACGCCTTCACGCACAGCCACCCGAGGTCCTCGATCGGGTCACCCAGGTGGGCGAGCTCCCAGTCCAGCACCGCCCGGATGCCGTCTGGGCCGACGATCAGGTTGCCGTTGCGAAAGTCCCCATGAACCACGCGCTCGGCCGAGCGGGGCGGCCGGGTCTGGCCCAACCAGAGGAGACCCAGCTCGAACGCGGGGTGGGGCTGCCCGAGTTGGGCCAGCTGCCGCCGCATCTGCTCGAGCGGATCGCCCCCCGGCAGGCCGGGCACCTCGGCCGGCGGGATGCGGTGGACGTCGGCCAGGATCCGGCCGCACTGACCCGCCATGGCCGCGCGGGCCTCCCGAAACGCGTCGTCGCGGAGTATTCGGCGGGGGATGGTCTCGCCGTCGACGAAATCGATCACCAGGAACGCCCTTCCCAGTCCGTCGGTGTCGTCACCGGACGCCACGACACTCGGGACGGGAACGCCGCAGCGCGAGGCCGCGCCGAAGAGCGCCGCCTCCAACGCCATGGTCGACCCGAACGATCCCGCGCGGTCGGTGCGCAGGACAAACCTTCGAACCTCCCCGTCCGGACTCCGTGTGGCGAAGCTCCACGTCTCCTTCGAGGCGCCGCCGGGCAGCCGGGTCAAGTCCTCGATGTCCACTGGGGCGCCGAGCGCGGCACCGACGATCTCGCCCAGGCGCTCTCTGTCCACGCGCGCACACTAACGACGTAGGCCGTTCAAGATTAGGGAGTCTGTGTCCGGCGCACCTGTACGCTGCGCCGATGGAGCCGGTGGCGGCGCTCCGGCGGGTCGCGTACCTGCTCGAAGCGCAGAACGAACCCAGCTTCAAGGTCAAGGCGTTCCGGCATGCGGCGGCCGTGATCGCCGAACTCGATGAGGACCGCTTCGCCTCCTTGGTCGGCTCCGGGCGCTTCGAGGACCTGGCCGGTATCGGGAAGAGCACAGCCCAGGTGATCAGGGAGGCGGCGGCGGGAGAGACGCCGGCCTATCTGACCCGCCTCGAGGACGAGCGGGCGCCGGCTCCGAGCGGCGAGATCGGGCGGCTCTTCGCGTCGTTGGTCGGCGACTGCCACAGCCACTCGGACTGGTCCGACGGCGGGAGCCCGATCGCCGAGATGGCCGAGGCGGCTCGCGACCGCGGCCA
The DNA here is from genome assembly GCA_003151235.1 of Acidimicrobiaceae bacterium. GTDB lineage: Bacteria > Actinomycetota > Acidimicrobiia > Acidimicrobiales > RAAP-2 > Palsa-461. The sequence goes on along the minus strand of PLWZ01000087.1, from coordinate 129,994 downwards.
CGCGTATCTCGTTCTCACCGATCACAGCCCGCGGCTCACGGTCGCCCACGGGCTCTCACCGGAGCGCCTCATCGAGCAGCTCCGGGTCGTTGCCGACGTCAACGAAGCGCTGGCTCCGTTCCTGCTGCTGAGCGGGATCGAGGTCGACATCTTGGAGGACGGGACACTGGACCAGGATCCGAAGCTTCTGGCCGGGCTCGATCTCGTCGTCGCGAGCGTCCACTCGAAGCTGCGCATGGAATCGCGACCCATGACCGCACGGATGTTGGCCGCCGTCGAGAGCCCGCACACCGACGTCCTCGGGCACTGCACCGGCCGGTTGATCGTGGGCCGGCAGCGCCCGCCGTCGAGCTTCGACGCGAGGGCGGTGTTCGATGCCTGCGCCCGCACCGGCACCGCCGTCGAGATCAACTCGCGACCCGACCGCCGCGATCCCCCGCTCGAGCTCCTCCGGATGGCGATCGAGGCGGGGTGCCTCTTTGCGATCGACAGCGACGCGCATGCGCCCGGACAGCTCGAGTGGCCGGTCAACGGCTGCGAGCAGGCGGTGGAGGCCGGCGTGCCCGCGGAGCGGGTGGTCAACACCTGGCCGCTGGAGCGCCTGCTGGCCTGGACAAGCCAACGCCGGGTCACCTGACCCGGGCCCGGCGCCCGCGGGAAGGCACCGATAACCTGGGCCGATGGCGATCCGGCTCGATCCAGAAGACGAGTACATGCACGAGTTGGGCCCCGAGCCCAACTTCAACGAGTCGATGTATTTCAACGCCTTCGATCCCACCGCGCGCATGGGTGGGTTCTTCCGGCTGGGCAACCGGGCCAACGAGGGCACCGGCGAGATGACGATCTGCCTCTACCTGCCCGACGGACGGGTCGCGTTCATGTTCGGGCGTCCCCACGTCACGACCAACGACGCCTTCGATGCCGCAGGGATGCGGTTCGAGGTCGTGGAGCCGTTCGTCGAGCTCCGGATCGACTACGAGGGTCCCGTCGTCCACCTCAGCGACCCCCTCGAGATGGCCGACCCCCGCCAGGCATTCACGTCCAATCCCCACACGGACTGCGCGGTGCATCTCGTCTACCGCGGCACCTCCGCGATGTTCGGGGGCGAGCCGGATCAGCCGACCGAGCGCTCCGGCGAGGAGTTCGCGCGGGGCCACTACGAGCAGTTGGGAGCGGCAAGCGGCACGATCGAGGTCGGGGACGAGCGGTGGGAGCTCGACGGGTTCGGGCTTCGCGACCACAGCTGGGGACCGCGCTACTGGCAGGCTCCGTGGTACTACCGCTGGCTCACCGGCAACGTCGGCGCGGACTTCGGCTTCATGGGTTCGCGGGTCGCCCGGCGCGACGGGGCCGGCACCCGCGGCGGCTTCGTGTGGGACGGGACCGCGCTGCACCTGTGCCGCGACTTCAAGCTCCGCTCGACCTGGGAAGGCGACGCCAACTACCACCGGAACATCGAGGCCGAGCTGATCACCGACGACAAGACGTGGGTAGTGCGCGGGTCGGTGCTCAACCTCATCCCGCTCCGCAACCGCCGCCGGGACCCCGACGACAACGAGCTCGTGACGCGCATCTCCGAGGGCCTGACCGAATGGACCCTCGAAGACGGCCGGGTCGGATACGGGCTCTCCGAGTACCTCGACCAGATCATCGAAGGGCAGCCGGTCGGCCTGGCCGAGTAGCCGGGCACCCCTCCGCGGGTACCCCAGGTACGGTGGAACCCCATGGAGGCCTTTGACCAGGCGTTCCCCGACGGGCCGCCGGGCGATCCCGAGGAGTGGACGGACGACCAGTGGCTCGCCTGGCTGAAGGCGACCGACGCGCCGGCCGACACCGACACCCGCCCGGTCACCCCTCTCGGCCGAGTCACCCACTCACCCGGGGGGGCAGTGCTCGGGTTGGCCATGTTGGGCATGGCCAACGCGATCTACGGCCGCTTGGACAACGAGGTGGTCATCGTGGCGGAGGGCGACTCGGAGCCGGACAAGGACGACCCGTTCTCGGTGCATCTCGATCCCGACCACCCGGAACGCTCGACGGTCGTGTTCAAGGAACCGACAGACCCACCCGCGTGAGCCCGAGAAGCCCGGCGTCTATCGGCTGACCGGGGCCCGGATGGACCCCGGCCGTGTCGCGGCGTCATGTCAGACTGCGCCCATGCCGTTCGGCCAGCAATCCGGCCCTCCCGCGTCGGCCAGCCAGATGAAGGAGCTCTCGACGCTCCTCGGTGAGGCCGGGCACACGGATTTCCGTGACGCCCGCGGCCCGATGGGCTTCACGCAGCGCCAGGCCGGCGGAAAGTTCACCCGCGACGAGGCCGACGCGTTCCTGGATCGCCTGCGCAATGCCGAGCAGGGCGAGGGCGGGGCCGCCGAGGCGCCGCAGCGGGCCCCCGACGAACCGGCGGTGCACCACATCCGCACCGACCTGCTGGTGGCCGAGCTTCGCCGCCGTGGCTGGACCGTGGCCAAGCCATAGGGAAGCGGGCTTGGCCCCGCCAACGGTGGAGGCCTTGGCCCAAGAAACACAGGCGCACCAGGGAACACGGCCGGGATCCAAGGCGTTGGAACGGTCATGAGCGACTCTGTTTCTGCGGTTGACTTCTGGTTCGATCCCGTGTGCCCATGGGCCTGGATCACCTCTCGCTGGATGCTCGAGGTCGAGCAGGTGCGACCGGTCAAGACTCGGTGGCACGTGATGTCCCTCGCCTACCTGAACCTCACCCAGCACGGGGCGGAGGGGTTGAGCGAAGAGCGCCTGCAAAGGTTGGAGCAGGCCTGGGGTCCCGTGCGGATATGCGCCGCCGCGGCGGCGGACCGGGGTGACGACGTCCTGCTCCCGCTCTACACGGCCATCGGGACCCGCTTCCACAACCAGCAGAGCCGCAGCCCAGAGTCGCTGGCCGAGGCCGTCGCTGAGGTCGGCCTGCCGGCGTCGGTCCTCGAGGCAGCCACGAGCAAGGAGTTTGACGAGGCGATCAAGGCCTCGCACCACACCGGCATGGATCTGGTCGGCATCGACGTCGGCACCCCGATCATCAGCGTCGACGGCAGCGCCTTCTTCGGCCCGGTGGTCACGCCGGCGCCCCGGGGCGAGGCCGCAGGCAAGCTGTGGGACGGCGTGCTGGCCGTCACCGCCACCGACGGGTTCTTCGAGTTGAAGCGGACCCGGGACCGGCCCCCGCTCTTCGACTGATTGCCTTTACGCGCCGGGGCTCGACAGAGACAGCGTGTTGCCATCCGGGTCGGAGAACCAGGCCACCAGCCCGCCGCCGGGCGCTTCCCAGATCGCCCGTTCGTTCTGATCCATGCCGTCGTAGCGGTTGAATTTGACGCCCAGTTCGATGAGGGCGTCGATGGCTGTGGCCATGTCCGCGACCTGCCATCCGGCGATGGTGAAGGTTTGCGGCTCGAAGTCGGGGACCGGAGTCAGGCGCAACGGCGTCCCGTTGGCGTCGACCGACAGGGCGAACGGGCTCTCGTCGGTGACGGTGAGGCCCAGCGTCGAGACATAGAACGCTCGGGCGACGTCGATGTCGCGGACCGGGATGAACGCCGTGAACCGCGCTGTCTCCAACATCAGCGGAGCGTAACGCCGCTCAGCGCGAGAAGCGCCGGTACCACCAGTTGGGATCGCGCGCGTGCGCGTGGAAGTGATCGGGGATCTGGCGCATCACCCGGTCGATCGACCAGCCGTCGGCGCCGAACCTCCCGTTGGCCACCTCGCTCAGGCGGGCCACCATGTGCTCGACCGCGTCCTCGGGCGGCGTCGGGCCGTGCTCACGCCAGACGACCATCGGGACGTCGCACACCTCGCAGTCGGCGACCCAGCAGACCTCATCCTCGTGGTACCAGTCGGTCATGCGGGCGGCCTCGCACAGGTCGCAGGGTCGGGTGCTCACGGGACCGACCGATCAGGCCGTGTAGAGGTTGATCGAGGAGCCCTCGTTCACGGTCGAGCCGGCCGAAGGGACCGTGGTGAACACCGTGCCGTGCGATGGGCCAAAGACGTTCCCGACCGACAGGCCGGCGTTCTGCAGCTTGGCCGTCGCAGAGCCCACCGAGTCCCCGCTCACGTTCGGGACCTGCACCGTCGGCGGGCCGCTCGAGACGAAGACGGTCACGGTCGATCCCGGCGCCACCGCGGACCCGATCGGCGGGTTGGTGTGGTCGACCTGGCCGGCCGGGTACTGGGTCGACGGGGTCGAGGACTCGGTCGCGGTCAGGCCCAACGACTGGAGGGCCTGTTGGGCCTGCGCGTAGGTGTCGCCGGCAACGTTCGGGATGATCTTCGGTTGGGGCCCCTTGGACAGCGCGATCAACACCGTGGCCCCGTAGGGGGCGTGCTTTGCGTTGAGCTTGTTGTTGTACGACCAGTTGATGACCTGGCCCACCGGGACCGTCGAGCTGTAGCCGGCCTGCGCGCTCGGGCAGATGCCCATCAGGTGATTCACCGCGAGCAGGCGGGTCGCCCCGGCACAGCCGAGACCGAGGAGCGAGGGCACGCTCTCGTTCGGCAGGCCGTTCGACACGGCCACATGGATCGCGCTCCCCTGCTTCAGGCTGCTCCCGGCGGAGGGGTCCTGGGTCACGATCAAGCCGGCCTTGACCGTGATGGACGTGACCGGGGTCTGCTCGACAACCGAGAAGTGGTCCTTCCCGAGCGCCTGGCGGGCCTGGGTAAGCGTCATCCCCGTGATCGAGGGGACCGAGTGGCTCGGGGTGAACACCCCCTTGTTGAGCGCCGCGACCAGGCCGCCCGCGATCAGCGCCAACACAACCAGCACCGCGAGAATGATCGGCCACTTGGACCGATTGGTCCGGCTGCGCCGCGGCGGCCGGCCCGAGCCGCCGGCCGGTTCGAATTCATCGAGGTCGAAGACCTGCCCGGGCTCGGCGGCCACGCGGGGCGGTGGGCCCATCACGCCCGTGCGGTTCATGACGCCGGTCTGGTCCATGGCCTGGGTGGCGTTCCCGGTGACCGTCGGTGGTCCCTGGGACAGTCGGATCGGGGGCGACAGCGCAAGGGCCTGGGGACGGGGCAGGGTTGCCGCCAGTGCCTCCAGCCGGTTGGCGAAGGTGGCCGCGTCGGGGCGCGAGCTGGCCTCGGGCGATGCCGCGGCGCTCAGGACGGGCTGTAACTGGCCGAGCGCGCCGTGACCGGGGAGGGTGGCCCCGATCCGAGCGGCCAGGGTCCCCATCGCGGTGTCGAGGACGAAGGGCACGTAGCCCGTCAGCGACTCGAAGGTCACGAGGGCCAGCGAGTACACGTCGGCCCGGCCGTCGAGAGGGCGTCCTTGGGCCTGCTCGGGCGCCGCGTACCGGGCCGTGCCGATCATGGCGCCGGCCGGCTCCGTCCACGCTCCGTCGGCCAACGCGCGGGCGACGCCAAAGTCGGCGACCCTCACACGCCCCTCGTCGTCGAACAGGAGGTTGGCCGGCTTCACGTCGCGGTGGACGAGCCCGCGCGCGTGCGCGTAGGCGAGCCCCCGGGCGGCCTGCCCGGCCACGAGGGCGGCCTGGGAGACCGACAGCCGCGTGCCTCGTTCGAGCAGGTCGAGCAGGCTCCCCCCGCTCAGGTACTCGAGCACCAGGTACGGCCCACCCTCGTCCTCGCCCCAGTCGAACACCCGGGCGACGTGGGGGTGGTTGAGCGCGGCGGCCGATCGGGCCTCGGCGCGGAAGCGCTTCAGGAACGATTGGTCGTTGGCGAGCGCCGGTTGGAGGATCTTGATCGCGACATGGCGCCGAAGCGACACGTCCTCGGCCAGGAAGACCTGGGCGGATGCGCCGACTCCGAGGGGCGAGACGAGCCGATAGCGCCCCCCGAGGACTCGGCCGATGGCGTCGGTGATGAGCGGCATCGGAACGCCTTCAGGCTAGTGGGGGCGACCCCGACCACCGGGCATGTCCCGTCCGGACCGGCTCAGGCCGGGGGCAGCTCGCCGGTTGCCAACAGCTTCGCGAACCCGGCCGCGTCGAGGATCGGGGTCCCGACGCTCTCCGCCTTGGTCAGCTTGGACGCGCCCGGGGATTCACCGAGGACCAGGGCGAACGTCGACTTGGACACCGATCCGGGGGACTTGCCGCCCCGCTCCACAATGGCGGCCTCCGCCTCTTCACGCGTGTAGCCCTCGACCGCGCCCGTCACCACCACCGACTTGCCGGCCAACGTCTGTTCCACGCCGGCCCCGGCCGTCCCGGCGCCGGCCGCGCCGGGCTGTTCGGTCGTCAAACCCGCCGCGACGAGTCGCTCGAGGACGTGGGTGTTGGCCGGATTGGCCAGGAACCCGACGATGCTGTCCGCGATCACCTGACCGACGCCGTCGACGGCCGCCAGCGCCCCGGAAGGGGCGGCCATCAGGGCGTGGAGCGACCCGAACGCCGATGCGATGTCCCGGGCGACGGTCGGGCCGACGTGGCGAACGCCGAGCGCAACGAGCAGCCGGCTGAGGGGCTGACGCTTCGAGGCCTCGATGGCGCCGAGCAGGTTGGCCGCAGACAGCTCGCCCAACCCCTCGAGCGCGACCAGCCCGCCCGTTTCGAGCCCGTAGAGGTCGGCCGGATCGGCGATCAGCCCCGCCGCCACCAGCTGCACGACCCGCTGGTCGCCCAGTCCCTCGATGTCCATCGCGCCCCGCGATGCGAAGTGGACGATGCGCTGCACCCGCTGGGCCGAACAGTCGATGTTGGTGCAGTAGGTGTCGCTCTCCCCGGGCAGGCGGACCAGCGGGCCGCCACAGGAGGGACACTCGGTCGGGAAGCGCCACCTGGGTCGGCGTCGCTTCGGCTGGTCGGGGTGATCGAGCACCGGCCCGACCACCTCGGGGATGACGTCCCCGGCCTTGTGTACGAGCACCATGTCACCCGGGCGGACGCCCTTCAGCGCAACCTGGTCCTCGTTGTGCAGCGTGGCCAGCTGCACCGTCGACCCACCCACGAAGATCGGCGAGAGGCGGGCGAACGGGGTCGCCCGGCCGGTGCGCCCGATCGAGACCTCGATGTCGACCAGCCGGGTGGAGAGCTCCTCGGGAGCGAACTTGAACGCGATCGCCCAACGCGGTGCGCGCGAGGTCTGCCCGAGCGTCTGATGCAGCGCCAGGTTGTCGACCTTCACGACGACGCCGTCGATCTCGTAGGGGAGGTCGTGGCGGCGCTCTTCGAGCTCCCGGCACCGCTTCATCACCGCCTCGAGCCCGGTCACCCGGCGAGCGTCGGGGCTGACCGGGAACCCGGCCACCTTCAGCTGGGCCAGGGCCTCGCTCTGGCTCGCCGGCGACCAGCCCTTTCCCGGCTTCGAGCGGTTGGCTTGGGTTCCCTCGGTCTCGAGCTCACCCATCTGATAGGCCCAGAAGGCGAGGGGCCGGGCGGCGGTCATCTTCGGGTCCTTCTGGCGCAGCGAACCGGCGGCCGAGTTCCTCGGGTTGGCGAACACCTTGCCCCCCGCCGCGGCCTGGCGCTCGTTCAGCGCGTCGAACTCCGCTCTCGGCATGTAGATCTCGCCCCGGACGGCGAGGCGGCCGGGAAACGGGGCGGCCGCGCGGGCGAGCTCCCTCGGCACCGATCGCACGGTGGCCACGTTCGCGGTCACGTCCTCCCCCACCACCCCGTTGCCCCGGGTGGCCGCCTGGACGAAGCGTCCGTCCTCGTAGGTGAGCGACATCGCAACGCCGTCGACCTTTGGCTCGCACGAGAATTCGAGACTCGCGAGATCAAGGTCCGGGGCCAGCCGCACCAAGCGATCGGCCCAGCCCTGCAACTCCGCCTCGGTCTGGGCATTGTCGAGGCTCATCATCGGGGTCTGGTGCCGGACCTCGGCGAACAGGGACGAGGGCGCCGCTCCAACTGCGAGCGTCGGGGAGTCGGGCGTGGCCAACTCCGGGTGGTCGGTTTCGATCTCGCGGAGCTCTCGGACCAGCGCGTCGTACTCGGCGTCGGAGATCTCAGGACTGTCGAGCACGTGGTAGCGCTCGTTGTGGTGGTTGATCAGCGCGCGGAGCTCGTCCGCCCGGTCGGCCTCCGACTTCTTCGCCATCAGGCGGCGATGGCCGCGCCGATGACGCGATCGGGGTCGGCGCGGTCATAGAGGGCGATCGTCTGGCCCGGTGCGACCGGTCGGATCGGCGCCTCGAAGCGCACGCCGGGACCGTCCGAGTCAACCCCGAACGTGCACGCGGACGGGCGGCCGTGTGCACTCGTCTGGGCGATGACCGGCGCGTCGAGTCCGAGCGCCGAGGCGGTCCACGTCACCGAGCCAGGCACGAACCGCACCGCGCTGGTCGCGACGTCTTCGGCCCTGCCGACGAAGACCGTGCGGGTGTCCGGGTCGACCGCAGACACATACCGGCGCGTGCCGTCCTCGGCATGAGCGAAGCCCCGTCGCTGTCCGACCGTGACCAGCTCCAGGGCGTCGACCGTCCCCATCTCGGCACCGCTGGCCGAGTCGACCACCGTCGCGGTGTGGAAAGCGAGGCGCGAGCCCAAGAACCGCTGGCGGCCCTCGTCGCTCCTGATGAAGCAGACGTCCTGGCTATCGGGCTTGGCCGCCGTGCGCAGGCCGAGCTCGGTGGCGAGCGCCCTGACCGCGGACTTTCTCAGGTCGCCGATCGGCAGTGAGACGCGGGCCAGCTGATCCTGGCCAAGCATCGACAGGACGTAGGACTGGTCCTTGTCGGGGTCCGCCCCCCTGCGCAACTGATGGGGCTGCCCCGGGGGGTGCACGACCCGGGCGTGGTGCCCGGTTGCCAGCATGTCGAAGCCGAGCCGGTCGGCCCGCTCGAGCAACCGATCGAACTTGATGTGGCGGTTGCACTCGACACACGGGTTGGGGGTCCGGGCGGCCGCGTGTGCGGCCACGTACGGGCGGACCACCGACTCGTCGAACGCCTCGGTCATGTCGAACACGTAGTGGGGGATCCCGATCTGCTGGGCCACCCGCCGGGCGTCATCAACGTCACCCACCGAACAACAACCCGAGTCGGACGACCCTCCCCACAGCTTGAGCGTGGCCCCGACGACCTCGTGACCCGCCTCGACGAGGCGCGCCGCGGCCACCGAGGAGTCGACACCGCCCGACATCGCCACCAGCACGCGCACCCGCGAAGTCTGCCATCGGGGCTCGCGGGCTACCGCACCCGGCCCGAGGTTCAGCGCCTGAGCCGTGCGACGGCGTTGGCCACGACGTCCACGGCCTGATCGACCTCGGCCTCGGTGCTCGTGTGCCCGAGGCTGAACCGGATGGCGCTGCCGGCGTCGTCGGGCGACACCCCCATGGCCACCAGCACATGGCTGGGCTCGATCGCCCCGCTGGCACAGGCCGAGCCGGCCGATGCGCACACCCCGCCCCGGTCGAGCAGCACCAAGAGCTCCTCCTGCTCGACTGCCGCGAACCGGAGATGGCTGTGGCCCGGCAGGACCGCCGAGCGCGACGCAGTCTCGACGGTGTTGGGCACGGCGCAGCGCAGCGCGTCGGCGAGCCGGTCGCGGAGGGCACCCACCCGGGACACCTCGGCGGCGCGGGTCGCGTTGGCGACACGCAGCGCCGCTGCGAGTCCGACGATGCCGGCGACGTCGTGGGTCCCGCTCCGGCGCTCGTGCTCCTGGCCGCCCCCGCGCAGCAGCGGCAGGAGCTGGTTCGGGGCGCGGACGACCAGCGCCCCGACCCCCTTCGGGCCCCCGAGCTTGTGGGCGCTCACCGACACCAGGTCGCAGGCGCCGGTGAGCGCGGCCAGGTCCACATAGGGAGCCGCCTGCACGGCGTCGGTGTGGAGCGCCGCGACCGGGGCATACCGGCGAACCACGTCGGCCACCGACTGGATCGGCTGGATGGTTCCGACCTCGTTGTTCGCCGTCATCACCGACACGAGCACGGTCTGGGTGCCGAGGACCTCGGCCAGGCGGTCGAGATCGATGACACCGTCGGGCGACACGCCGACCTCGTCCAGCGTCACCGCCCCGACGCCCAGCACCGCCGCTGCGCCACACGCCGCCGCGCGCATCGGCTCGAGCACCGCGGCGTGTTCGATCGCCGAGCACACGGCCCCGATGGTCTCCCCGGATCTGGCCCGGTCGGCCAGTGTCCCGAGGACGGCCAGGTTGTCGGACTCGGTCCCCCCCGACGTGAACACGATCTCGGTCGGATCGGCGCCGAGCACATGTGCGACCCGCTCGCGTGCCTCTTCGACGGCGACCCGGGCGTCCCGCGCCATCCGGTGCGAGCCCGAGGCGTTGCCGAAGCGCTCGGCGGCGAACGGCGCCATCGCCTCGATCACCTCGGGGCGGACCGGCGACGTGGCTGCGTGGTCGAGGTAGGCGACCGGGGGAGCTTCGGTGCTGGTCACCGCCGGGCGATCACGCCACCCAGACGGACTTGGCGTTGCAGAACTCGCGGATCCCGAGGTGCGACAGCTCCCGCCCGTACCCGGAACGCTTGATCCCGCCAAAGGGCAGCTCGGGCGTCGACACCACCATCGCGTTCACGAACACCATGCCGGCCTCGATCTCCTCGATACAGCGGCGCTGTTCCTCCGGGTCGGTGGCCCACACGCTCGACCCGAGGCCGAAGGTGGTCCGGTTCGCGACGGCGATGGCCTCGTCGATGTCCGCCACCGGCTCCACGATGGCGACCGGCCCGAACAGCTCCTCTTCGTACGCGCGCATCCCGGGCGTCACGCCGGTCAGGACCGTTGGAGGGTAGAACCACCCGACGCCGTCGGGGACCTCGCCGCCGCACGCCACGACGGCGCCCAACTTCCGCGCGTCGTCGACCTGGGACGCGATCTCGGCCCGCTGGGCCTCCGAGACCAGCGGACCAACATCGGTGGCCGTGTCGAAGGGGTCACCCACCCGAAGGCCCGCCATCGCGTCGATGAACTTCGGGATGAACCGGTCCGCGACGGCATCGACGACCACGAATCGCTTGGCCGCGATGCAGGACTGGCCGTTGTTCAACACCCGGGCCGTCGCCGCCATCTGGGCCGCCCGCTCGACGTCCGCCGAGGCCAGGATCACGAACGGGTCCGAACCGCCGAGCTCGAGCACGCACTTCTTCAGCGCCTTGCCGGCCGCCTCGCCGACGCTGCGGCCTGCGGCCTCGCTCCCGGTGAGGGTCACCGCGACGATCCGGTCGTCAGCGATGAGACCGGCAACGTCGCCGGACGGGACGAGCAGCGTCGCGAACGCCCCGTCGGGGAATCCGGCCCGGCGGAACACGTCTTCGATGAGGAGTGCCGACTGGGGGACGTTCGAGGCGTGCTTGAGCAACCCGACGTTCCCGGCCATGAGCGCCGGGGCGGCGAATCGGATGACCTGCCACAACGGGAAGTTCCACGGCATCACTGCGAGCACCGGGCCGAGCGGCTCGAAGCGGATGAACGATCGCCCGGCACCCGACTCGACCACTTCGTCGGCGAGGTATCCCTCTGCGTGATCGGCGTACCAGCGCATGCACAGCGCGCACTTGGCCACCTCGGCCTTGGCCGCCGAGAAGGTCTTGCCCATCTCGGTGGTGAGCACCCGGGCGATGTCCGGCTGCTCGGCGTCGTAGAGGTCGGCCGCAGCCCGCATCCACCCGGCCCGCTCGGCGAACGAGGTGTGGCGATAGGTCGAAAACGTGCGGGCGGCCCGTTCCACCAGGGCCTCGACCTCGGCGGGGGTGTGCTGATCGAAGGTTGCCTCAACCTTGCCGGTCGTCGGGTTCACCGTCGTGAAGGCCATCGGGTTCTCGCTACAGCGGCGCGACGGGCGCCGCCGTCAATCCTTCGGCTTGCGACGCGGCCGGAGCGCGAACCACCAGATGCTGGCCATAGTGGCGACGACCCCGACCACCGCTGCCACCGGCTTGACGACCTTGTGGTGCGACCCCTCTGCCATCCCCCACGACCTTACCGCCTTCGCCAGAGCGTTCGTCCGGCTCGGCCCGCTGACCAGGGAGGTTCCGAACGCCCAACTCGGCCGCGGCCGGCGTCGTGCCTACCGGGAAAGGATTCACAGGGACGAAACCCGGCGGCAACCGGTTGGACCTTCGGATTGGCTATACCGGTGACCATGGAGCGGGAACTCGCCTATCTCCCTGCGCGCGGATACGACGAACTCGTCGACGCCGATGGCCGGCCAAGACCAATCGCGGGGCCCTTGTGGGGCCACCTCGCGCGCCTGGGCAAGGATGCCCTCGACCAGCGCCAACTCGAGGCCGACGAGGAGGTGCGGTCGGTCGGGCTCACCTTTCGAACCTACGAGGACGACGTCTCGGTCGATCGGCCGTGGCCCTTCGACGTGATCCCGCGGATCCTCGACGCCGCCGAGTGGTCCGAGATCGAGGCCGGGCTCATCCAGCGACTGACGGCGCTCAACCGGTTCATCGACGACGCCTACCACGACCAGCACATCGTCCGAGCGGGCGTCGTCCCCGACGCGCTCGTGTCAGGTTCGCCGAACTTCCGCCCGGAGTGCGTCGGCATCGATGTCGTGGGCGGTGTGTGGGCCCACATCTGCGGCAGCGACCTGGTCCGCGGCGAGGACGGCACGCTGTTCGCGTTGGAGGACAACCTTCGCGTGCCCTCGGGCATTTCCTACGTGCTCGAAAACCGGCTCGTGGCCAAGCACGTCTTCCCGGGGCTGTTCCGCTCCTACAGCGTCCAACCGGTCGACCAGTACGTCGGGCGGCTGGCCGAGCTGCTTGACTCGGTGGCCCCGAACCATGGGGACCCTCGGATCGTGGTGCTCACGCCGGGGTCGCACAACTCGGCCTTCTTCGAGCACGCGTTCTTGGCCCAGCAGCTCGGAGTCGACCTGGTCGAGGGCAGCGATCTCGTCGTACGCGACGACGACACCCTCTATGTGAAGACGATCGACGGACTGGAAAGAGTCGATGTGGTCTACCGCCGGGTCGACGACACGTTTCTCGACCCCGAGGTGTTCCGCCCCGACTCGCTCATCGGCGTGCCGGGGCTGATGCGGGCCTGGTCGGCCGGGAACGTGGCGATCGTCAACGCACCCGGGACCGGCATCGCCGACGACAAGAGCGTGTACCCCCTCGTCCCCGCGATGATCCGCTTCTACCTGGCCGAAGAGCCGATCCTCGCGAGCGTGCCCACGTGGCGGTGCGCGGATGACGCGGCGCGCAAGCACGTGCTGGCCAACCTGTCCTCGTTCGTCATCAAGCCGGCAAACGAGTCGGGCGGCTACGGCATCGTCATGGGGCCGACGGCGGGGCCCGAGGCGCTCGTCCACGTCGCCCGCCGGATCGAGCAGCATCCGGCCGGCTGGGTCGCGCAGCCGATGCTGCGGCTTTCGACCATGCCCACCCTGATCGACGGCCAGATCACCCCGCGCCACGTCGACCTGCGCCCGTTCACCCTGCTCGGCCCCGATGGCTCGTACGTCACTCCCGGCGGGCTCACCCGTGTGGCCAGGCGGGAAGGCTCCCTCATCGTGAACTCCTCACAGGGCGGAGGAAGCAAGGACACCTGGGTCGTGGACGGAGCGATCGCCGACCCGCCGATGCCCCGTCGGGCCTCGGACATCGCTGAAGACCTGGGAGAATGCGAGCCTGCGGAGGCGGCCGGCATGGAAATGGCCCAGTAGGGATGACGATCGAACGAATCTCGATGGAGAGGTGCCAACCGTGAGCCAGACCCTGCTCCGCCGAACGGCCGAGTCGCTCTACTGGGCCGGCCGCAACCTCGAGCGGGCCGAGGACATGGCGCGCATCGTGCTCGTCCACGGGGACACGCACGTCGACCTGCCGGTCGGCGAGGACATCGGTTGGGCGCCCCTCTTGGCGATCGCCGGCCTCGAGCAGGAGTTCGTGGAGTGCTACCCGGTCATGGCCCGGGGTCGGCGCGGCAGAACGGAAGCGGGTTCGGCACCCGAGGCGGACGTCGTCGAGTTCCTCCTGTGCTCCCCGAAGAACCCGGCCAGCGTGTTCGCGACAGTCACCAACGTCCGAGAAGCATTCCGATCGGCCCGACCATCGATACCCCGGGAGGCGTGGGAGCTGTGCAACGGGCTGTGGCTGAACCTGCGGGAGCAGCGCCGCACGATGTTGGGGCGCGAGGAACGGGTCCGGTGGCTGCGCCGAACCATCGCCGATTGTCAGCGGATCAACGGAGCGCTCTGGGGGACGATGCGACGCGACGCCGCGATGGCGCTCACTCGCATCGGCCAGCACCTGGAGCGGGCCGACCTCACGTGCCGATTCCTCTCCGTCCGTGCGGAGAGCGCGCTGGCCGATTCGGACCCCTACGACCACATCCGGGCGATGTCGGTGTTGAAGTCCCTGGCCGCGCACCAGCAATACCGCCGGGCGATGCCGGCCCGCCCGGGCGGCGGGTCGGTGGTCGAGTTCCTGCTCCAGGACGAGGCACTCCCGAGGACGGTCGCGTCCTGTCTGGCCCAGGTCCGCCAATACCTGAAGGAGCTGCCGAACAACGAGGAGGCCCTGGCGGCGTGCACCGACGCGTCTGTCTTCGTGACGGGCACAGTCGTGACCGGCTTCACGCCGTCCCGGTTGGAGGACCACCTCGAGGCGCTGGGCGGCCTCATCGCCGACATCCACAAGAAGATCGAGTCGTCGCTTTTCGTTGAGCCAACGATCGAGCCGGCCGAACATCTCGGCGCTTCCGACATGCCGGACGCGAGCCGATCGAGGGTTCACACCAGGGGCGGGCGGCCACCGGTCATCAGGCGTTACCGGGTCGTGCACCGGAGCTCCTACCGCTACGAAGCCCCAGCCGACGCTGCGCACAACGAGGTCCACCTCCGCCCCCGCAACACCACCCGCCAACGCGTGCTCGGACACTCGATCGAAATCTCACCGGCAACCGGGATGCGCACCGAGCTCGTCGACCCATTCGGCAACCACGTGTCCACGTTCGATGTCCTCGGGCCGTTCGATGAGCTGTCAATCACGGCCACAAGCGACGTCGAGCTGTTCGCCGCCTCGGAGCCGCCCACCGGGCCGCCGTGGGAGTCCGTCGTCTCGATCCTGGACCGTGACCACCGCATGGACGCCCGCGCCGCCCAGGCCTTCCGGTCACCGTCGCGCCTGGTCCCGATCTCCGTCGATCTGGCGGCGTACGCAGCCGAGTCGTTTGCCGAGCATCGTCCCGTCGTCGAAGCCGTCCGCGAGCTCTGCGGCCGGATCCACCGGGACTTCGCCTACGAGCCCGGGTACACCTCGATCACGACACCGCTCCTCGAGGTGTTCGAGGCGAGACGTGGCGTCTGCCAGGACTTCGCTCACCTGGCCGTCGGGTGCCTGCGCTCCGTCGGCCTCGCGGGGCGCTACGTGAGCGGGTACATCGAGACCGGGCAGCTCACCGGGGCGGACGCGTCGCACGCCTGGGCGTCGGTCTACCTACCCGGTTGGGGCTGGCTCGACCTCGATCCGACGAACGATCTCATGGTGTGCGAGGAGCTCGTCACAACGGCCTGGGGCCGTGACTACCAGGACGTATCGCCGGTGCGGGGCTCGGTGGTGGGTGGCGGGGGCTCACACTCCCTCGACGTCGCAGTGGAGGTCTCCCGAATCGCTCTCCGGGGCTGACGCCCAGACCCGGGGAGGATTGCCCGCAGCTCTTCGAACGTGATGCCGTCGGAGCCCGCGGGCTCATCGGCCGCGCGCGATGCCTGTTTAGTGAGTCAACTTGATTTGTCACAGCCGCAATCCAGGCTCTATTTCAACATCAACCGTCGGTCCCTCGGTAGGAGGGGGCGTGAAACTGCTCTCCGGAGCTTCCGACGTAAAGCCCAATGTACGCGGAGGGTTGAAAAATGACCCACTACCCGATGCCTAGGAGCGTTCGATCCAGGCCAGACCGGGGTCCTCGCCCAGTTCGAGCGGGGACCCCGGACCGGGGCCCGTTCCGCTGATCACCTCCACGGCGAGCACCTCGCGGCCCAGCTGGTCGAAGAGCGGCTCGAGGCGATCGGCACCGGTCAAGGTGAGCCGAATGCGATCGGTCACCTCCAGCCCGGCCTCCTTTCGGAGGTCCTGAACCTGACGGATGACGTCGCGGAGCAGTCCCCGCAGGCGCAGATCGTCGTCGAGCGCGACGTCGAGAGCGACAACCTCGCCGCCCTCACGCGAGACGGCGTAGCCCTCCTGCCCCTGAATGCGCAGGTCCACCTCGTCCGGCGCCAGCTCGACCTCGCCGTCGGAGAGGGCGACCCGGATCGACTCGCCATGCTCGAGCGCTGCCGCGGCCGCGGCACCGTCGAGATTCGCGAGGGCGGCCCGTGCCTCCTGGGCCCGTTGGCCAAGCCGCGGCCCGAGAAGTTTGAAGTTGGGCACCAGCTCGAAGGCGATGAGCTCACCGAGCTCGGCTGTGATCTCGACCCGGTCGACGTTGAGCTCGTTGGCCACGATGTCGTCGAGCAACCGGGGGGCGGCGGGCGGCAGGAAGACCAGCGCGCGGGCGAGCGGTTGGCGGACCTTGACGCCGGCCTCGCTTCTCGCAGCACGTCCGAGCGACGACAGCCGGCGGGCCTGGGCCATCTCGGCCTCGAGCTCGGGATCGATCAGCTCCTGGTCCGGCTCGGGCCAGTCGGCCAAGTGCACGGACCCGTCCTCGGCCGCGCCGGTCAGCTCGCGCCACAGGCGGTCCGCCGTGAACGGGCAGAACGGCGCGAGCAGCAGGGAGAGGGTGGTGAGCGTCTCATGCAGCGTCGCCTGTGCCGACAGCGAGTCGCTCTCGGGCGCGTCGGGGTCGGTGTGCCAGAAACGGCGCCGGCTCCGTCGCACGTACCAGTTGGAGATCTCGTCCACGAAGCGGGCGAGGGCCGTCGCGGCCCGATAGGGGTCGTAGGTGTCGAGGGCCTCGGTGATCTCCGCAGTCGCTGAGGCGAGCCGGGACAGCAGCCAGCGGTCGAGCTCGGGCCGGTCCCGCCGCGCCGGGATGCCGGGGTCGTCGGGGTCGAAGTCGTTCGCGGCGGCATAGGTGGTGAAGAAGCTGAACGTGTTCCAGAGCGTGAGCAGCGTCTCGCGCATCGCCACGTCGATCGCGGGAAGGCCGGCCTGGGTCGGCGTCCAGGGCGAGCCCTGGCTGAACATCCACCACCGCAACGGGTCGGCCCCCCGCGAGTCGAGGACCTCCCAGGGATCGAGCACGTTGCCGAGGGACTTGGACGCCTTCCGGCCCTGCGAGTCGACGATGTGCCCGAGGCAGACCACGTGGCGGAACGGCGACGACCCGAACACCAGCGTGTTCACGGCGAGCAGGGAGTAGAACCAGCCGCGCGTCTGGTCGATCGCCTCGGAGATGAAGTCGGCCGGGAAGTCGAACCGCTCGGCCGAACCCTCCTGGTACGGATAGCCGACGCTCGCCGACGGCATCGAGCCCGAGTCGAACCACGTGTCGATGACCGCCGCCACCCGCGTGGCCGTGCCGGTCTCACCATCGGGGCACTGCGGGCACGCGAACACCACCTCGTCGATGACCGGGCGGTGCGGGTCGAGGCCCGAGAGGTCACGCCCGGTGAGCTCCGACAGCTCGGCGAGGGAGCCGATGCAGGTGATGTGGCCCGACTCGCAGCGCCAGATCGGCAACGGGGTGCCCCAGAAGCGGTCCCGTGACAACGCCCAGTCGACGTTGTTGGACAGCCACTCCCCGAAGCGCCCGTCGCGGATGTAGCTCGGGTGCCAGTCGATGGTCTGGTTGGCCGCGAGCATGTCGGCCTTGCGGGTCGAGGTGGCGATGTACCAACTCGGCTTGCCCCAATAGATGAGCGGGGTCCGGCAGCGCCAGCAGTGCGGGTACGAGTGGACGTAGGGCATCCGGCGCCACAACAGGCCGGCTGACTCCAGGGCGTCGTTGATGTCGTGGTTGGCTTCGCGTACGGCCCGCCCGGCCAACCAGCCGGCGGCCGCGGTGAACAAGCCGTCGGGGCCGACGGGGTTGATCGTCGGCAGGTCGTTGTCCCGACCGACGAACCGGTCGATCTCCCCGAACGCCGGCGCCAGATGGACGATCCCGGTGCCCTCTTCGGTGGTGACGTACTCGGCCGCCACGACCCGCCAGCCGTCGGCATCGGGATCGGCCTCCACGAGATCGAACGGCCGCCGGTAGTGGAGGCCGACGAGATCGCTCCCCTGCACCCGCCCCGTGATCTGTGCACCCGGCCCCACGACCTCTTCGACCAGCGCCTCGGCGATCAGCATCCCGTCGACCACGGCGTAGGTGAGGTCCGGGTGCACCGCCACCCCGGTGTTGGAGATGAGGGTCCACGGAGTCGTCGTCCAAACAAGCAGGGCCGTGGCGCCGCCGGCCCGCGTCGGGTCGGAGTCGAGGAGCGGGAGCCGGACGTACGCCGACTCGTCCTCCTCGTCCTGATAGACGTCGGGCTGCCCGAGCTCGTGGCTGGACAGGCCGGTGCCGCAGCGGGGGCAATAGGGGACCACCTTGAAGTCCTCGTAGAGCAGGCCCTGGTCGAACAGTTGGCGTAGCAGCCACCACACCGACTCGATGTAGCTCGGGTCGAGGGTCCAGTAGGCGTCGTCGAGGTCGAGCCAGTAGCCGATGCGGACGGTGACGGCGTGCCACTCCTTGACGTAGGACATGACCGACTCGCGACACAGGCGCACGAACTCGGCGATGCCGACCTCTTCTTCTATCTGGCGCTTGCCGCCGATACCGAGTCGCTTCTCGACCTCGACCTCGACCGGCAGGCCGTGGGTGTCCCAGCCGGCTCGACGGGCGACGTAGTGGCCCCGCATGGTGCGGAAACGGCAGAAAAGGTCCTTGTAGATCCGTGCCCACACATGGTGGAGGCCGGGCTTGCCGTTGGCTGTCGGCGGGCCCTCGTAGAAGATCCACGGGGGTTGGCCCTTGCGCTGTTCCACCGAGCGTGCGAACACGTCATGGGCGGCCCATCGCCTCAGCTCCTCTGTCTCGAGGGCCACGAAGTCGACGTCGGCGGGGATGGGTCGGAACACGGCGAGGTCTGGTTCTTCTTCGTGGGTCGCGGACTCCGCCGGCCATGCCGAGCGGATCGGTGCAGCCTATGGCCTCGGGAACGGCCTCGACCGCAGGGGCCGATGTTCGGCCATACTGCTGCTCGCCTCGTTCCTCGGCCTGCGCGGGGTGATCGACGTCGGAAGGCCCCCTCGGATTATCCCGGGGCTACCTTTGGAGCGACGTCGTTGTTCGCCCCCGGGTCCAGGCTCCGGGCCGAGACCAGACGCTCGTAGAGGGCGTCGTCGACCTCGGCGAGCGAGCCCAGCACCGCATCCGCGATCGCGAACGCCGGACGCGACCGTTCCGCTGGTTCGGGCACGGCGACACAGACCATTCGGGCCGCCTTCGCCGCGAGCACACCCGCCCCCGCGTCTTCCCAGGCCAAGCACCGCGTCGGGTCGACCCCGAGCTTGGCCGCAGCGCCGAGGTACACGCCGGGGTGGGGCTTGCCGTAGGGCTCTTCCTCGGCCGAGTGGACGACCGAGAACTCCTTGGCCAAGCCGAAGTGAGAGAGGACGAGATCGATCAGCCGGTACTGCGACGACGACGCGATGCCGAGCGTGAGCCCGTGGCGGCGGCACAGCTCGATCGCATCGTGGACGCCCGGCTGCAGCACCCCCCGCTCAACCACCAGCTCGCAGACTCGGTCGACCACCTGGATCGCCACCTCGCCGGTCGACGGTCCGGGCCACGGAAAGCGCTCGTGCCAATAGGCCGCGACCTCGTTCACGAACATGCCCTTGGTGTGCCGGCACGCGTGCGGGTCGATCGGCACGCCGAGCGAGCCCAGGATCTCGACCTCCGCGACCTGCCACAGAGGTTCGGAGTCGACGAGCAGCCCGTCCATGTCGAACACGGACGCGACGAACCCATCGTCGCTCATCGGATCGGGGCCGCCAAGACCGGTCGGCCCGGAGGGAGGCTCAGGCCGGGAGGTTGGCGGTGATGGCGTCCACGACCACCGCGTCTTCGGGAGCGGTCTGCGGACGGAAGCGTCCCACCACGTCGCCGGTCGGCGACACCAGGAACTTCTCGAAGTTCCAGGTGATGTCCCCGGCTTTGCCCTCGGCGTCCTCGGCCTTGGTCAGCTGCTCGTAGAGCGGGTGGCGCTTCTCACCGTTCACGTCGATCTTCTCGAAGAGGGGGAAAGTCACGCCGTAGGTGTTGGAGCAGAACTCGGCGATCTCCTCCGAGGTCCCCGGCTCCTGCCCGGCGAACTGGTTGCACGGAAAACCGAGGACGCTGAAGCCCTTGTCGCCGTAGGTCTTCTGCAGTTTCTCGAGGCCCTCGTACTGGGGCGTCAGGCCGCACTTGGACGCCACGTTGACGAGAAGGAGTGTCTTGCCCTGGTAGGGCGCGAGCGAGGACGGCGAGCCGCCGAGGGTGGAAATCGGGATGTCGTATAGAGCCATGAGCGGCAGGCTAACGGATCGGGCCGTATTACGGCCCTCGCGATTGCCCGGTCGGGCGACCCGGCTCCGTTGGCCCGAGGTCCGTCCGGTCAGGCCGACTACTACGTCTTACATAACTACGTGTTACGTAGTATGGTGCACCCATGAGCACGCAGACCTTCCGGCGACCCAACGATCCGCCGGTCCTGATCCTGACCAGCCTGGCCGGCGGTCCGAAGCACGGACACGCCCTCGCGAAGGACATCGAGGGTTTCGCAGGCATCGGACTCGGACCCGGGACGTTGTACGGCGCCATCACCCGACTCGAGGAGTGGGGACTCATCGAGCCGATGCCGAGCGACGACCGGCGGCGGCCTTACCGCATCACCGCCGCCGGCTCGGCGGCACTCGCCATCGCCGTCACCGAGATGAACCGGGTCGCGACGGTCGGCGCCGGCCGGCTCGGATTGTCGCTCGGGCCGTTGGCATGAAGCCCCGCCACACCGACCCGTCTCGCATGGTCCGCTGGTACCCCACGGCGTGGCGGGAGCGCTATGGCGATGAGATGGCCGCACTCATCGAGGACCAGCTCGGGGATCAGACCCCGACCCTGCGCTTCGGGCTGTCGATCGCCCGGGCGGGGCTCCGGGAGCGGGCGATCGGAGCGGCGATCGTCGGCCGTTCGGCCACTCCGAGCGAGCGGGCGAGAACAGGAGCGTTGATCGTCCTCGGCGCCTGGTCAGCGTTCGTCATCGCCGGGGCGAGCTTTTCCAAGCTGGCCGAGCACTTCTCTGTCGTCGTCCCGGCGCCACACCGAGCCCTCCCCTGGACCGCCTTTCAGGTCGTCCAGATCGCTGCGCTCATCGCGGCCTCGTTGTTCGCAGTCGGGATCGTGATGGCGCTCCCCGCGGTATCCCGGTTCCTGCGCGCCGGTGGGTGGTCCACGGTCAGGCGATCGGTCCTCCGATCGGCGGTACTCGGTGGAGCGGCGGCGGCGAGCACGATCGGCTTGGCCGTCTGGGCCCATGCCATTTCGAGTGCCCAACGAAACGGGACCGACCCCGGCTACGGCGTGGCCTTCGTCGTCTGGGCGGTGCTCGTGGCGGCGACGATCTGCATCTGGGCCCGTGCCGGGATCGCCGTCGGTCGGCGAATCCAACTCAGCCGTCGGCAACTCGTACTCGAGTCCGGGCTGGCCATCGGCGTGGCCGGCGCCATGTGCGCGATGACCGTCGGCACTGCCATCTGGTGGGGATCGATGGCCGTGAGCGCGCCGTGGTTCCTCCACGGCAGCCCCGTCGGCACCGCCGGCTCACCGGTCGACCTCCGGCTCATCGTGACGATGGCGGTGATGCTCGCTTCGGTCGTCGCAGGCGAGTACGGCGTCGCCCGCATCGGGCGGTCCTGGACCGACATGCTCCGAGGAACCAGCTAACCCGCTCCACGACCGGCGGCCCCGGATCCCTTCGCGGCCCACCCTTCGGACCGACGATCCGGCTATATCCCTCACGGCGACCCGTCTCCTGGCGCCTGCGGGTCCGATCGGCAAGTGTCGGGGTCCAAACGACGACCGAGGAGACGACATGCACGCCGTCGTGATCGAGAAGGGCGAGCTTCACTGGGAGGAACATCTCGACCCGGTGGTTGGCGACACCGAAATGGGAGTGTCGGTCCGGGCGGCCGGCCTCAACGGCGCCGACATGTTCCAGCGGTTGGGCCTGTATCCCCCTCCCCCGGGCTCGCCGGCCAACATCCCGGGGCTCGAGATGGCCGGCGAGGTCGTCTCGGTGGGCCGCCAGGTCACCCGTTTCGCCGTGGGCGATCGGGTCATGGCGATCGTGGGCGGCGGCGGCCAGGCCGAGATCTGCGTCGTCGACGAGTCCCACGCCCTCCCGATTCCCGACGACACCGGGTGGGCCGAGGCGGGGGGGTTCCCCGAGACCTTCTCGACCGCCTACGACGCCCTGTTCACGCAGTGCGGCCTCGAATCGGGCGAGAGGCTGCTCGTGACCGGTGCGGCCGGTGGCGTCGGGACAGCGGCGATCCAGCTGGGCCGGCTGGCCGGGGCGACCGTGGTGGCGTCGGTGCGGGACGAGAAGCGCCGCGACGCGCTGGTCGGCCTAGGCGCGCACGTCGCGATCGACCCGGCGGAGGTGGCCGACCACGGGCCGTACGACGCGGTGATCGAGCTCGTCGGGGCGGAGAGCTTCCCGAACGCGCTGGCCGCGCTCGCCACCGGTGGCAGGATCGCCGTCATCGGGATCGGGAGCGGCGCCCAGGTCGAGCTGGACCTGCGTCGCGTCATGGGGACCCGGGCCCGGATCTCGGGATCGACGCTCCGGGCCCGCGACCGAACGGCCAAGGCGGGCGTCACCGACGGGGTCAAGCGCCACGTCCTGCCGCATCTGGCGGCGGGCGAGCTCACGATCCCGATCTGCGACACGTTCCCGTTCACCGACGTCGGCGCCGCGTACGACCGGTTCGCGGCCGGGAGCAAGCTCGGCAAGATCGTCCTGGTGGCCGAGTGACCTCCCTCGACGCCACACCTCCGCGCCTCCTCGACCTGGCGGAGATGGAGGAACGGGCCCGCGAGAGCCTCGGTGAGATGGCGTACGCCTATTACTCGGGCGGTGCCGAGCACGAACGGCTGATCGAGGAGAACGTGACCGCGTGGTCGAGGTGGCAACTCCACCCGCGCGTGTTGTTCGACGTGTCGTCGGTGTCGACCCGGTCGACCGTGCTCGGCTCGCCGGTGTCGATGCCGATCCTGATCGCCCCGACGGCGCTGCACCGAATGGCCCACCCCGACGGCGAGCTCGCCACCGCGAGAGCGGCATCGGACGCCGGCGCGGCGATGGTGCTGTCCAGTCTCGCGACCGCCGACCTCGATGACGTCGCGCAGGCGGCACCCGACGGCGTCCGACTGATGCAGGTGTACATCTTGAAGGATCGCGGTCGAACCGCCGAGATGGTCCGTCGTGCCGCCGCGGCCGGCTACCGGGCCCTCGTCTTCACGGTCGACGTCCCGGTGTCGGGCCTCCGCACGCGTGAGGTCGAGCAGGGGGTGCGGCTGCCCGACCGGTTCGCCCTGCCCAACCTCACCGATCCGGCGGCCGGGCACGGCTCGGGATGGGGCTTCATGGCCCAGGTGGTGAAGGAGTTCGACCCCGCCCTGACCGTCGACGATATCGAGTGGCTGGCCGGGCTCTCCGGGCTCCCCGTCGTCGTGAAGGGTCTCTGCCGCGGTGACGACGCGCTCCGGTGCGCGGAGGCGGGCGCGGCGTCGGTCGTCGTCTCCAACCACGGGGGCCGCCAGCTCGACGACGCGCCGCCCACCGCGTTGAGCCTCCCCGAGGTGGTCGACGCGGTGGGAGACCGGATGGAGGTCTACGTCGACGGTGGCATCCGACGCGCCGGGGACGTCATGAAGGCCCTGGCCCTCGGCGCCCACGGCGTGCTCATCGGCCGGCCCGTCCTCTGGGCGCTCGCGACCGGAGGCGCCGACGGGGTACGCGAATTGCTGGGCAGCTTCGGCGAGGAGCTGGCGCGGGTCATGGCCCTGTGCGGCGCAGTCGACGTGGCGGGGATCGACGGCTCGCTGGTGCGGAGCGTCGACGGTCACCCCGGGGAGCGGCGCTAGCCGTCCCCCCGAGGCGCCGCCCGAGGAACCCCCCGATCCCAGATCTTGACCGGACGGGACCGACGGGTCCGCCCGGAGCGGTTCGACGCTACCCCGTCACCTCGCGGCCCACAATGGGGTAGTGGCTCAGTTTCGTGAGCCTGCACGGGCCGAAGCCCGTCGGGCCCTACCGGCCCGAAGGATGTTTCTGGCCGCGTTGACATCGGCGTGGTCCCGATGACCACAGCGCCGACATCGAAAGACGGCCTGGCTGACCCGGTTCTCCGACTCAGTGTGCCTACAAGAGGCACAACGGATCGAAGTGTGGCGGGGGTCCACTGCGATCAGCTCGCGACCAGCATCTTCCGCTTTGTAGACGAGCATCGAACACAGCATGCCCCACCCCGCATCGGCGATGGAACGGTTCAGCCCGGCCTTGGCTCGGGCTCCATTGGGGTCGAAGCCTCCTTTCCCATTGGGTCTCGGTTTCGGACGACGGGACATCTGGGGAACCCTGAGGTTCTCGACCACGATCAGGTCGTGGGCGTTCACCAGCCTTCGGGAGAGCTGGTGGGCCAGGTCCTTCCTTTGGTTGGCCACCTTGCGATGGGCTCGCCCGACTGCTTCGCCGGCCCGACGGCGGTGCATCGAGCCGCGGTGCTTGGTGGCGAGCGCCCGTTGGGCACCGGCCAATCGATCCCGGGCCCGTCTGGCGAACCGGCCCTCACTGACCAGCTCCCCATCGCTGGTGGCCACGAGGGCGCACACCCCGAGGTCGATCCCGACCGCTCGGCCGGTCGCCGGCAGCGGTTGGGCCGGGACATCGGCGCAGCGAATGCTCACCCACCACCGCTGGCCCTCTCGCGACACCGTGATGGCCTTGGGCGTGCCCCGCAGTGGCCGGTGCATGCGGAGCTTCACGTGTCCAATCCCGCGCAGGCGCAATCGCTTGTTCTCAGCGTCGAGTCCCCAGCCGCTCGTGTCCTCCCACTGCACCGAGTCAAAGCGCGATGCGGCCTTGAAACGGGGGTAGCCGGGTGTCTCCCCGCTGCGACAGCGCCGGTAGAAGGCCGCGAAGGCCCGGTGGAGGCGCATCAGGGTTCCCCGACATACGACGACGCCGCACTCAAAGAGGTCCGGTCGGACCTCGCGGGTCTCGGTCAGGGTCCGGCACTGATCGACGTAGGAGACCGACCGGCGTTCCCAGGCCCACGCACCTCGACGCTCCTCTAATGCGGCGTTGTACAGCTCGCACTGGTTAAGCCTCAGCCGCTCCAGGCCAGTCCGTTGGCGGCTGGTCGGCTGGAGGAGGTATCGGTAGGTGCGGAAACGAGACATCAAAGTGACGGTACCGAAGCGCTGTGACCGGCAAACTGAGCACTACGGACATGGCTTTCCCCCGGGCGGCCGTCATCACCACGGGTCGACCACCGGGCGCTTCTTGCCCGTTCGCACCGGTGGCGGCGGCGCGGCGGCGAAGACCGAGCTCAGCCGCTGTCGGGTCTCGGCTGGGTCGATGACGTCGTCGATCTCGAAGTAGCTGGCCACGTTGATCGCCTTGCCGATCGTGTAGGAGCGCTCCACCATCGTCTGGAAGAGGGCCTCGCGCTCGGCCGAGTCCTCGACCGCCTCGAGCTCCCGGCGATACCCGAGCCTGACCGCGCCCTCGAGCCCCATGCCGCCGAACTCGCCGGTCGGCCACGAGCCGATCCACAGCGGCTCCCGGAAGCTCCCCCCGGCCATCGCCTGGGCCCCGAGCCCGTAGCCCTTGCGCAGCACGACGGTGCAGAACGGGACGGTCAGGCTGGCCCCGGTCACGAACAGGCGCCCGGCGTGCCTCACCAGTGCCGCCTCCTCGGCCTCGGGACCGACCATGAAGCCCGGCGTGTCGCACAAGAAGACGACCGGCAGGTCGTGGGCGTCGCAGAGCTGGAGGAATCGGGCCGCCTTGTTCGCCGCGGGACCGTCGATCGCACCGGCCAGGTGCATCGGGTTGTTGGCCACGATGCCGACGGCGCGGCCCTCCAGGCGCGCCAGCGCCGTGACCATGGCCAGCCCGTAGGAGGGGCGCAGCTCGAGAACCGAGCCGGCGTCGGCCAGCACGTCGATGACCGAGTGCACGTCATAGACGCGGCGACGGTCCTCGGGCACGCAGGACCGCAACGCGTCCTGGTCGGAGCACTCCCACTCGGTGAGCGAGCCCTGGAAGTAGGAGAGATAGCGCTTCGCCATTTCCACCGCCTCGACGTCGTCTGCAACTGCGACGTCGACGACCCCGTTCTCCACCTGCACCGACAGCGGCCCGATGGCTTCTGGCGGGAACACCCCCAACCCCCCGCCCTCGATCATCGCCGGGCCGCCCATGCCGAGGTTGGTGTCGGCCGTCGCGATGATCACGTCGCAACAGCCGAGCAGCGCCGCGTTGCCGGCGAAGCACCGTCCGCCGACCACGCCGACCATCGGGACGAGCCCGCTCAGTCTGGCGAACAAGGCGAACGCCTCGGTGTCGAGCCCGGTGACCGACGCCCCGTCGGTGTCCCCGGGGCGCCCTCCGCCGCCCTCTGCGAACAGGACCAGCGGGAGACGGAGCCGCTCGATCACGTCGAACAACCGGTCCTTCTTGCGGTGGTTCATGTGGCCCTGGGTCCCGGCCAGCACCGTGTAGTCGTACGAGATGACGGCGCACCGCGCCCGATCGGGCCCGAAGACCTCCCCGTTCACCCGGGCGATGCCGCCGACCAGCCCATCTCCGGGGGTCCGCTCGATCAACTCCTCGATCGACCTGCGGCGACGCTGGGCCGCCACCACCAGCGCGCCGTATTCGACGAACGATCCCGGATCGCACAGGTCGGCCAGGTTCTCCCGGGCGCTCCGGTGTCCTGTCCCGTGCCGGCGCTCCATGGACTCGGGCCGGCTCTCGTCCAAAAGGGCCTCGCGCCTGGTTCTGAGCTCGGCCAGCTCGGGGCGGATGCCGCCGGATGGAGCGACCTCGGGTGCCACCGCATCGTTTGCGATCTCACCGGGTTCGATGACGACGAGCCGGTCCCCCTTCTCGACCGTGTCCCCGGCGCTCGGCATCACCTCGCGCACCCTCCCGCTCGTCGGCGACTCGACGACGTGCTCCATCTTCATGGACTCGAGGACGCACAACGTCTGGCCCGCGGCCACGGCGTCGCCGGCCACGACCGGGACCGAGACCACCGTTCCCTGGAGCGGAGCCACAGCGACCACCAAGTCCGCAGCGATCTCGGTCATGGCCCGATCAGACCACCGCGCAGAGGCCGCCGTCGAGGTTGATGGCCGTCCCGGTCACGTACGAGGCCCGCGGCGACAACAAGAACGCCACCAGATCGGCGAACTCCGAGGCCCGACCGACCCGGCCGAGTGGGATGCCCGAATTCTTGGCCATGTTCTCGTAGAGCTGCTCGACGCTCGTGCCGCTCGCCTCGGCGAGCCGGTCCCATTGGCCGCTCTCGACCAGTCCGATAAGCACCGCGTTGACCCGGACGTCGCGGGGGCCGGCCTCCTTGGACAGGGCCTTCGTCAGGGCCATGCCCGCGGCCCGCGACACCGACGTGGGCATCGAACCTGCACCGGGCGTCTTCCCGCCAATGGCCAGGACGTTCACAATCGATCCACCCTGTTTCCCGAGGTGGTCGAGGGTCATCCGGCACAGCCGGGCGGCTGCGTACAGCTTCAACGAGAGGTCGCCGTCGAAGTCCTCATCGGTGGTGTCGGTCAGAGGCTTGGCCGCGCTCTTCCCGGCGTTGTTCACGACACCGTCGATCCTGCCCCAGCGCTCGAGCGCCGCCTCGACGAAGCGAGCGATGTCCTCGGCCTTGGTGACATCGGCCGACACCCCGAGAACGTCACCTCCGGCGGCCTCCAACGACGACCTTGTCGCCTCGATCCGTTCGGCGTCCCGCCCGCAGAACGCGACGGTGGCCCCCTCAGCGACCAGCCGGTGGCACAGGGCCCGGCCGAGGCCGTCAGAACCCCCCGTCACAAGGACGGTCTTTCCGTCGAACTCGAGCTCCATGCCCCCTCCTGCCCCAGCGGGGTCCGCCCAGGTTCCCCCGGTTCCGTTCGTCCGGGCCCGATCAAGGCTGTGGCCGACTGCCGGTTCCTGTCGGGCGCCAAGGAGGGCCTGGCCAGTACCTACCCAGCCGGGTTCTGCATCTGGTGGGTGCGGCACGGGTCGCCCGAATCGCCCGTCTGACCCGACCGGTAACCCGTCAGCGGGGGCGGCGATCAACGCCGCCCCCGCCTAGGGATTCGTCCTATCCGATCGCGGCCTGGACGGCGCCGAGCACTGCCACCGAGATGGCCAGCACGCCGCCGAAGGCGTAACCCTGCGTCGACGGGCCCAGCGTGGCCAGGTAGGCGGCGATCGACGGCGGGAGGGGCACGTTCGGCGCCACCAACAGCATCGGGCCGACCCTGCCACCGGTTGTGATGAAGACCCCGCCGCCGAGGGCGTCCTGGTAGCTCGCGCCGGTCGCGATTGCGAAGGCGTGCACGCCGGACCCGAAGAACGTCTGCGCCACTGCGGCGGAGGTTCCGTAGAGGTCGGAGCCGGCGATGTCGGTCGCGGTCGGGTCAGCCCCGCCAGCGGCCAGCGCGCCACCGATGGCGTACCGGGTGTCGCCCGGGAACGCGGCCAGGTAGGCGGCCGTCTCCGGCGACTGGGTGGCGCCATTGGTCAACAGGATCGCCCCGTGGGTGAGGATCGCTGCCGGCACGGCAGACAATGCGTCCTGGAACGACAACCCGGTGGCCTCGAAGATCGTCGAGGGGTTGCCGAGCACGCCGGCGACGGCGACGGCAGTGCCGTTCTGGTTGGCTCCCGCGACTCGGTGGGTCACGTAACCGAGGTTGGCCAGCTGCAGGTCGATCCACGGGCTGAGCGCCTGCGTGCCGCCCAGGATGTAGACGGTGCCGCCCGGTACGAGCACCCGCTGGATCTCAGCCAGGACCCTCGGATCGAGTCCGAGCGACAGCGGCGTCCCCGGGGTGATCAGGAGTGGGCCGCCGAAGAAGGCCGCAAGCGGGCCCCCGGTCAACGCGTCGGCGAAGAAGTCCGAGCGAGCGAGCACGACGACCGGCGCGGAGCCGGGCGTCGGGAGCTCGTACTGCGAGGTTGCGATCGACGTACCGATTGCGTCCGGACCGAAGATCGTGATGAGCGGCGGGGTGCCGCTCGCGGCGGTTCTGAAGCTGAGGATTCCGCCGGTTCCGTTGGAGCAGACGAGCTCGTAGTAGTAGGTGGTCCCCGACTGCAGGCCCGCAACAGGGAACGGCACCGAAACGGGCGTGACCGATGCCGAGGTGAACACCGTTCCGGTGCTCAACGCACCGGCGAGGTTGCTGGCGGTGCTGTAGAGGTAGCTGCACGACACCACGACGCCACCCGGGTTCACTGTCCCGTTGAGGGTCGCGGTCGTCGTGCTGACGGGCGTGGCCACCGTCGTCGTCACGAAGCCGGTGAACGGCGTCGTGAAGCTGAGGATCGCGCCGCTGCCGTCACTGCAGACGAGCTGGAAGTAGTAGGTGGTGTTGGGCAGCAGGCTTCCAACCGGGATCGTCACCGCAACCGGGATCGAGAGCGGGAAGGAGTTGATGGCCCCCGTCGACAGCGCGCCGATCAGGCTTGGGTTCGTGCCGTAGAGGTAGCTGCAGCTCTGCACGGCGCCACCGGGGTTGAGACTCCCGTTGAGTGTCGCTCCGGTCGAGCTGACTGGGCTCGCAGGCAGCGTGGTGACGTTGGGCGGGATGACGACCGTGTTGACGTTGAAGAACTGCGTGAAGGCTGGGGTGTTCGTGTTGGTGTCGGTCGCTTCCAGCTGGTAGCCGGTGCCGGTCGCACTGATGGCGCATCCGGGCGCGGAGAAGTTGGCCACGCCGGCAGTGACGGTGAGCACATTGGCATCGGGGCAGGTCAGCGTCGCAGCACCGGGATTGCCGCCGGGCGCGAAGGCAACCGTTATGGCGTCGGTGCTGTCGCCGGTCTCGACGTTGCCGAAGGCGTCTTCCACGGCCACGACGATCGGGAACGTCCCGGGCCCCAGCGGAACGGTCGAGTTGAGCGCCGGCGAGGTCGTGAAGGCCAGCTGGGTTTCCGGACCGGGCGTAATGGGAATCGCCGCGAACAGCGGGCTGCTGAAGGCCGGCGAGATGAACGGATTGGTGAGATCGGTCGCCTCGAGCGTGTACAACCCGACCTTGTTGATGGTGCAACTAAAGAACCCGACCGATCCGCCGCTTGCCGGCCGCGGGGCGCAGGTGAGGGTGGCACCGGGCGGGCCGCTGGCGATCTGGATCGAGATGGTGTCGGTCGACTGGGTCCCCGTGTTCACGATGTTCCCGTGCATGTCCTCGAGCTCGACCGACAGGCTCCCACTCAGGATTTGGCCGGCGGGAGTAGACGTCGGCGCGGCCGTGAACTGCAGCTGGGTGGCCCCACCGGTCACGTTGAAGCCAGGACTCGACACCGCAGTGCCCCCTTGCGGAGCCTCGCTGGCCGTGAGGGTGTAGCCGGTCCCGTCTTCGTTGATCGAGCATCCGTTTGCCGCAACCGGACTGGTCTGAGCAGTAAACGCGAACGTGTCACCGTTCGTGCCGGTACCGGCACAGGTGAGGACGGCACCGGGCGTCCCGGTGCCAGAAGTGATCGAGAAGGTGACCGAGAAGGTGCTCGACTCGTCGGCGACGTTGACCTCGGGCGTGAACGACGAGAACACCTGTCCGGCTATTTCGCCGGTGGGAACGCTGACAAAGGACATGCTCGCGACGGCACCGGCCGGCGAGAACCCGATACCGACTCCCACCGATGCGCCCACTAGCGAAGCGAATGCCAGAACGACGGCGAAGGGCCGGACTATCGACTTGAGCATTTACTGAACCCCCCGAAGTGATTTTGGCCGGAGTGTAGCTGAGCCGGTGTGCCTGGTCCAGGGATAGCGGAGTGGTTTCTCCGCCGACGCGTACAAGCCAACCGCCAGTTCAGACGACGAAAGTCCCAATGCCATGAGCCGGCGCGGAGCGCGACGCTTTGACCAGGACAGGGGGTGTCGCTGCGAGGGTCGGCTGGTCCGTTTACCGCCAGGAGTCACGTCTCGTCTAGCCGGATCCGGGGCCGAGAAATCGCTGTTCGGCGCGGCCTCTCGACGAGAGTGCTGGGTCGAATCGACCGGGCGCCGCGGCCGATCGCGTCCGTCGGGCCCCATGGCCCGGCGGGGCCGCCTGCGCCGTCGCGCACCCGGACCAGGTCCCGAGCCGCGCGACCCGGACCACCCCATGGACGCGGGACAGACCATCTCACCCATCGGTCGTTTCCGTACCTGGAGACTCCACCCGCATGTCCGGTCGCACGTTCCCAAACACCGGGTCTGCCCTGGAGCGCCCGCCGTGCGACCTTGGCCAGAGGGTGCTGTCCGATCACCGGGATCGTCCACCCCGTCTCCGAATCCGAACCCTCTACGGCAGTACGAGAGTGGCCAGGCGCTTCGCGGTGATCCGGAGCCCGACCGTTCCCATGGTGAGCAGGTAGGCGACGTGGCCGAGTAGTGACCAGGTGAACAGGCCGAGATCGAGGCCCCGCAACAGGGCCACGCCCTGATAGAGCGGCGAACAGCGGACGACGACCTGCAACCAGCCCGGGTAGACGCCCAACGGGTAGAAGGTCGCCGAGAACAAGAACAACGGCAGCGCGGCCAAAAAGACGTAGTCGAAGTCCTGCCAGCTGCGCATGTAGGACGTTCCGGCCATCCCGACACCGGCGAAGCCGAAGCTGATGCAGAGCGCCCCCGGGAGGCACAGGACGATCCACGGGGTGGCCACATAGCCGAACCCGGCCATCACGCACATGAACACCCCCGAGTACAGCGTTCCTCTGGCGAGGGCCCACAACAGCTCCCCGAGCGCCACGTCGCGCGGTCCCAACGGCGTGGCCAGCATCGAGTCGTACGTCTTCATGATCTTCAGCTGGAAGAAGATCTTGAACGTGCAGTCGAAGATGGCGCCGTTCATCGCCGAGGCGGCCAACAGCCCGGGCGCCACGAAGACCGTGTACGGGAAGGGGTGGCCGTCGAGGTGGACCGAGCCGACGAGCTTGCTCAGCCCGAGGCCGATCGAGACGAGATAGAAGAAGGGCTCGAAGAAGCCCGAGACGATGAACTTCCAGCCGCGGCGGTAGACGACCACGTTGCGCTGGAACACTCGTTTCGCCCTCGAGAGCCCGAAGAAGGCCAGCGGGGTGATCCGGGGCACCGACGGCGAGAAGAGGTCCCTCGTGGCCACGGCGGTCGGTCCCGAGTCCGTGCGAGCCATCAGACCACCAACCGCTTCGCGAACAGCCGGCGGGCGAGCAGCAACCCGAGGGCGCTCAGCCCGACCAGGTACACGGCATCCCACATGGCCGAGATCCAGTCGACGCGCCCGAGCACCAGCATCCGGCACAGATCGACCCCGTGGTACAGCGGGGTGGCGTACGCGACCGGGTGCATCCACCCGGGCAGCTGGGTCAACGGGAAGAAGGTGCCGGACAAGAGGAACAGCGGGATGAGGCCCATGCGCGAGATCGTGGCGAAGCCCTGGTCGTTCTCCTGGGTCGCCGCGAACGCGGAGATGACCCCCGAGAATGCCAACCCGGTCAACACGCCGACCGGCACCGCCAAGAGCGCCAGCGGCGAGTGCACGGTGCCGAAGGCGGCCATCACCCCGAGATAGGTGACGGCGGTCAGGACCAGGCGCACCGTGACCCATGCGAAGTGGCCGAGGAGGACGTCGAGCACTCGGAGCGGGGTCGCGAGCATGGCGTAGTAGGTCCGGATCCACTTGATGGCCGCCATCACCGGGTACATCGAGTCGCTTGCGGCGACCTGCATGGCGCTCGCGGCAAGAAGGCCGGGCGCGACGAAGCTGAGGTAGCGCACGTGATCGACCGTGCCGACGTGTTTGTTGATCAGGGACCCGAGCCCGACGCCCATGGCGGCCAGGTACAGGACGGGCGCGAGGAAGCTGGTCGTGAGCGACGACCGCCACGTCCGCATGTACGTGTAGAAGTGGTACCGGAGCACGCGCAGGGTCGGCGGCAGCCGGGTACCGTGCGCGGTGTCCATCCCCCAGGTCTCGAGATCGGTCGTCACGACCGAAACCCCCCAATCAGTCGACGAGCGTCCGACCGGTCAACGAGAGGAACACGTCCTCGAGCGTCGAGCGCCGGACCAGTGAATTCAGCGGGTCGATCCCCCGGGCCCGCACCTCCTCGAGGGCGCGGTCGCCGTCGGAGGAGTAGAGGAGCACCCGGTCCGGGAGCACCTCGGCCCGATCGGCGATCCCTTCGAGTCGTTCGACGGGTGCCTCTCCGCCGTGGAACCGGAGCTCGAGGACCTCGCGCGTCGAGTACTGCTCGATCAGCTCGGCCGGGCTGCCCAAGGCCGCGATGCGGCCCTTGTCCATGACGACGAGGCGGTCGCAGAGCTGCTCGGCCTCGTCCATGTAGTGGGTCGTGATCACGAGGGTGACGCCTTGGCGCTTCAGCCGGTACAGCCGGTCCCACAAGAGGTGGCGGGCCTGGGGGTCGAGACCGGTCGTGGGCTCGTCCAAGATGAGCAGGTCGGGCTCGGAGATGAGGGCCCGGGCGATGGTGAGGCGGCGCTTCATGCCACCCGACAACGGCTCGACGGTGTCGGCGGCCCGCTCGCCGAGCTCGGCGAACTCGAGCAGCCGCTGGGCCCGCTCGCGTATGACCTTCTTCGGGAGGTCGAAGTAGCGGCCGTAGATCATCAGGTTGTCCAGCACCGTCAACTGGAGGTCGAGGGTGTCCTCCTGGGGCACGAGACCGATCCGAGCCCGGATCGCGGGCCCGTCGGTGTCGGGGTCCATCCCGAGGACGCGCAGCGTCCCGGCGCTCTTCGGCGACATGCAGGCGATCATCCGCATCGTGGACGTCTTCCCGGCGCCGTTCGGGCCGAGGAACCCGAACGACTCGCCCTTCGCGATGTCGAAGTCCACGCTGTCGACGGCGACCAGCTCGTCGAAGTGCTTGGCCAGGCCGCGCGCCGAGACGACCGGCTCTTCGCCGGTCGGGGACTCGTGCGCGGGCGCGGCGAGCGAGGAGGGGGAATGCGATTGCACCGACGTCAACGCTACCGAATTGGCGCGACGCCATCGGACGGCACGACAAGATGACCGCGGTGCCAGAGGACCTCGACCGGGACTGGATCGCGGCCCTGCCGAAGGCCGAGGTGCACCTGCATCTCGAGGGTTGCGTCCCGGACCACGTCGCCTTCGGCTCGGAGCCGGTGCCGGACCCCGAGATCGACAACCTGGCCGACCTGCTCGCCCACCTCGACACCGTCTGCGGGCGGATCGAACGGGCGGACCAGTTGGGCGAGATCGCCCGCTTGCTCAGCCGACGCGCCTCGGCGGCGGGCGCCCTCCACGTCGACGTGATCGTGAACCCGTCGCACTGGCCGCACTGGCGTGACCGGCTGGGGGCCATGGTCGACGCCCTCGACGGGCCGCTCGCCGAGGCCGAACAGGACGGCGGGCCGACCGTCGGGCTCTGTGTCAGCCTGAGCCGCACACACCGGGCCGCCCAGGCCGAGGAGCTGGTCGATCGGGTCCTGGAGCTCGCCCATCCCCGCATCGTCGGACTCTCGATCGACGGCAACGAGGCCGGTGGGTCGCACAACGAGAGGTTCGTCGAGGCGTTCGGTCGCGCCCGCGCCGCCGGGCTCCGCCGGTGCGCCCATGCCGGGGAGTCGAGCGGGCCCGAAGGGGTGAGAGAGGCGGTCGAGATGCTCGGGGCCGAGCGGATCGACCACGGGATCCGGTGCATCGGGGATCCGGGACTGGTCGCCGACCTGGCCCGCCGGGGCGTGCCCCTGGATGTCTGCCCCACCTCCAACGTTGTGCTCGGCATCGTCGACGACCTGGCGTCGCACCCGCTCGAGGCGCTCCGCCTGGCCGGGGTCCCGGTGTCCCTCAACACCGACGACCCCCTCCTCTACGGCATCGAGCTCGTCGGCGAGTACGAGCGCACCGCGGCGGCATTCGGATGGGGCCGCACCGAGCTCGGACGGGTCGCCAGGACCTCGATCGAGAGCTGCTTCGCGAGCCCCGACCGCCGCGCCGCGTTGCTGTCCGAACTGGACCGTTTCTTGGCTCGCTGAGGCCACGCGATGTTCACACATCCCGCTTGACGCGGCGGCGAATCGCGCCCATCCTTCCTGCCAGTCGAGCGGTGGCCCAGGGAGTCGTAACCCTCTCGACACGCAAACCACGGTGCCGACAGGAGGGGAAATTGGCCACCACTTTGGTTGAGGGGTCGCTGCCCGAGTCCGACCAGGTATTCAAGGTCGAGAGTCACGGTGTCGACTACATACCGCTGAACGAGCGCTGGGCGAAGCCCCGCGACATCGGCGCCATGTGGGCGGGCGCGAGCGTCCAGATCGAGTACTTCATCTACGGCGCCGTGCTCATGACCTTCGGGTTCAACTTCGCCCAGGCGCTGAGCCTGATCATTCTCGGCAACCTGTCGTACTTCTTGCTCGGACTGTGCAGCCTCCAGGCCCCCCAGACCGGCACGACCGTCTTTGCGATCAACCGGGCCAGCTACGGGCCCAACGGCTCGCGGCTGATCTCGTTCTTCAACTGGCTCACCCAGATCGGTTTCGAGGTCGAGGGGTTGATCCTCATCGTCGGCGCGGCCCTGGTCCTCGAGATCAAGGCGGGCTTCACGCCCGGCGACCCGGCCAAGGTCATCTTCGTGATCGGGGCGGTGGTGATCCAGGCGGTGCTGCCGTTCCTCGGGCACGCCACGATCCTGAAGTCCCTGCGGGCGCTCGTGATCCCCTTCATCATCCTGTTCGCGGTGATGCTCGGCTACGCGATCCCGCATGCAACCACCCACGGGGTGGCCCATGGGGCGGACTGGCAGACCTACATGGAGGGCCTGGCCTTCACGATCATCCTGAGCGGCCTCGGGTGGACGGAGTGCGGGAACGACTACACCCGCTACTGCGCACCCGAGACCTCGAAGAGGGGGATCGTCGGATGGGTGTTCCTCGGCACCGCGGTTCCCGAGATCCTCATCATGACGCTCGGTGCGGCGGTCGGGACCTTCCTCGTCAAGGTGGGGACCCAGTCCAACGCGTTCATCGCGTTCGCCCACCAGTCCTTCATCCCGCCCTGGTTCGTCGACGTCTTCTTGATCTTCTGCATCGTCCAGCTGTTCGCGATCAACAGCCTCGACATGTACTCGTCGGGGGTCACGCTCCAGGCGATGGGGGTCAAGGTGAAGCGCTCCCAGGCCGTCATCATCGACTGCGTCATCGCCCTCGGCGTCACCATGTACGCGATCTTCAACACGTCGTTCAACACGTACCTGAAGGACTTCGTCGACGTGGTGATCGTGTGGATCGCCCCGTGGGCGGCCATCTTCCTGGTCGACTGGTGGATGCGCCGGTCCCGCTACGTGCCGGCCGAACTCCAACGGACCGACAAGGGCGGCCTCTACTACCGGACCGGCGGGATCTACTGGCCGGCGATCATCGCCCAGGTGGTGGGCATGTTCGCCGCCATCTCGGCGCTGTCGGCCACCTTCTCGCTCCCGCACTGGTTGAACGAGGTCACCCGCCACACCGCCGACAAGTTCGGCTACGGGTCCGACTTCAGCGTGTTCATGGGCATGGGCGTCGGTGCGCTCGTCTACCTGGTGCTGGCGTGGCGGGGCGTGCGGGCCCAATCGGCCGAGCAGGACCGCATGCTGTCGTCTTCGTCGGCGTCGACCGACTAACTAGCCCGCTCGAGAGCCACAAGGGCCGCAACGGTCGGCCACCGGGCACGCGCAGTGCTCGGTGGCCGGACCGGCGGGCCGAGATCCGGGCTCTAGCACTCGCCGTGGGTGGTCGAGGCGGCCTCCGCCGTCGTCGAACCGCCCAGGCCCTCCCAGTCCTCGACCAGGGAACCGCCGGCGCCGTGGCGGAACAGCGGGATCGCGCCGAGCGACCGCACGAGACTGGCGTCCTCACCGAGGTAGGAGCGCCACTGGGCGCCCTCGGTGACGACGGCTCCGACCACGACGGGCTCGGCTCCGACCCGCCGCAGCAGGTTGAGCGCGGCCTTGGTCGAACCGCCCGTCGAGATGACGTCGTCGACGACGGCCACCCGGCGACCGACGACGGCCTCGAGCCGGGCCCGGTCGAGGAGGAGGCGCTGGGGCACGGCGGTCGTGATGGACCGCACCGGCTCGGCGATGGCGTCGGCCAGGTGGATCTTCGGCGTCTTGTGCAGGATCACGTAGTCGTCCAAGCCGAGCGCCCGGGTGACCTCGATCGCGATCGGGATGCCCATGGTCGCCACCGACACGACGATCTCGGCGTCGTAGGGGGCCAGCTTCGCGGCCAGCTCTCCGCCGGCCGTCTGGGCGAACGCGATGCCCAGGTCCACCGAGATGAGGAGCGCGATGGTCAGGTCGTCGGCGATCGGCACCAGCGGGATCTCGAGCTCTTGAGAACCGACGTCCACTTTGTAGGTACCTTGGCCCACCGTCACCGCCCGACTCTGACCGGAGGACCCCGATGACCGCAAGTAACCACCCGCCGCTCGAACGTGCCCAGGCGGCCGAGTTCCTCCAGGTCGCGTTGGAAGAGGCACGGATCGGGCTCGCCGAGGGGGGCATCCCCATCGGGGGCGCCCTCTTCCACCGGGACGGGACCCTGCTCGGGCGGGGCCACAACCGGCGGGTCCAGCAAGATGACGCGTCGGTCCACGGGGAGACCGACGCGTTCCGCAACGCCGGTCGCCGGCGCGACTACGCCGACACGGTGATGGTCACCACCCTCTCCCCGTGCTGGTACTGCAGCGGCCTGGTCCGCCAGTTCGGCATCGGCGCGGTGGTCATGGGCGAGTCGGAGAACTTCTCGGGCGGCCACGCCTGGCTGGCCGAGAACGGCGTCGAGGTGGTGGACCTGGCCGACGCCGAGTGCATCGAGCTTCTGGGGGCCTTCATCTCGAGCCATCACGACCTGTGGTTCGAGGACATCGGCCTCTAGGGGTTCAGCCGGGCCGGCCGAACAGCCGGTCTCCGGCGTCGCCCAGTCCCGGCACGATGTAGCCGCTGGCGTTGAGCGTCGAGTCGATGCCCGCGCACGCGACCGGCACGGCCGGGTGGGCCGCGCGGAAGGCACGGAGCCCCGGCACCGACGCCAGGAGGCACAGCACCATGATGGACGTGGCCCCCCGGGCGGCGATGAGGTCGCACACCTGGATGAGCGTTCCCCCGGTGGCCAGCATCGGATCACAGACGACGACCCGGCGGCCGTCGAGCGACGCCGGGAGCGCATCCAGGTAGACGTTGGACCGCAGCGTCTCCTCGTCGCGGCGGAGCCCGACGTGGGCCACCTCGACCGGGGAGAGCATCGAGATGATCGCGGGCACCATCCCGAGCCCGGCCCGGAGGATCGGGACGAGGAGCAGCGAACCGGAGATCCGCCGGGCGTCGGGGTCGGTCGCGACCGGGGTCTCGATCGTCACCGTCTCGGTCTCGAGGTCGCGGAGGGCCTCGTAGGCAACGAAGGCCGACAGTTCCGAGGTGAGGCGCCGGAAGGCGAAGTTGTCGGTCTCACGATCGCGGAGCTGGCCCAGCCGGTCGGCGACCACCGGGTGGTCGACGACGATCAGGGGGGCCAGGTCGCCGAGCGCGGCTCGATCAACGCTCACCCCTCCTCCGTTTGCATCGCGTGCCCGACGGGTCAGCCGGTGCCGGCGCGCCGACGACCGATGACCGTCGAGGCCACGACGGCGATGAAGAGCGCCGCCCCGCTGAAGACTTGGCTGATCCAGGACTGGACGCCCGCGATGGCGAGGCCCGACACGCTGAACGCGATGAAGTAGACGGCCAGCATCGTGCCCATCACGTTGAACCGGCCCGGCCGGATCGACGTCGCACCGAGATAGGCCGCCGCCAGCGCCTGCAGGGTGTCCTGGACGTTGCCGGCCTCGGGGGTCGCGCTGCCGTTCTTGGCCACGAGCAGCACCCCGGCGAGCCCGGCCAACGCTCCCGCGAGCACGAACGCGGAGAGCTTGAGGCGGTCCACCCGGAGCCCGACCAGGCGGGCCGCCCGCGGGTTGGACCCGATGCTGGTCAGATAGCGGCCGTAGGGGGTGTGCTGGATGACGTAGTAGACGACCAGTGCGACCCCGAACAGCAGCCACACCGTGTCGGGGATGTCGATGAAGTTCTCGGACCCGAAGTTGATGAGCGAGCCCGAGATGCCGTTGTTGATCGACTGGCTACCCGTGTACCACTCCACCACCCCGAGCAGGACCCCGGCCGTGCCCAGCGTGACGATCAGCGAGTTGACCCCGACCCGGGCGACCGTGTTGCCGTTCCCGAGGCCGATGAAGGCCCCGGCGGCGATGGCCAGCATGATCGCGAACGGGAGAGGGACATGGAAGCGCGCCATCGCCGTCGCGACCACGATCTGGGTGAACCCCGCATTGGAACCGACCGAGAAGTCGAACTCGCCGCACACCAGGGGTAGGAGCGAGGCCAGCGCCAACATCCCGATGTAGACGTAGTCGAACCCGACCTCTTGGAAGTCGGCCGCCGAGAAGAACAGGTGTCCCGTCTTCGACCACACGCTGAAGAAGACCAGGACCAAGATCAAGAGGCCCGGCAACGCATAACGCTCGACGTTGAAGAGCAACGCTGATTGCATCCCCGACTTCTCGTTGGGCTGGTTGCCCTCCTCCTCGCCTCCCCGGCCGGTCTTGTCGGTCTGCACGACGGTCATGTCTGGCTGGCCTCCAGTTTGGAATCGTGGGAGTCAGGAGCGGCGGACAGGACGAGCTCGGTCAGTTGCGACGGGTCGATGTCGGGCCCCCGCACCTCGCCGGTGATTCGGCCATCGGCCAATACCACGACGCGGTCTGACACCCGGGCGAGCTCCTCGAGGTCGGCGGTGACCACGATCACGGACGTGCCCGAGGCGATCGCCTCGCGGGTCAACCGGTAGATCTCGGCTCGCGCCTCGACATCGACACCTTGGGTCGGCTCATCGAGGAGCAACAGCTTGGGCCGCCGCCGGAGCCACCGAGCGACGATGGCCTTCTGCTGGTTCCCGCCGGACAGGGTCGCGAACGGCTGGCGATCCGAGATGGCTTTGATCGAGAAGTCCTTGATCGACTGGCGTGCGTCGGCGGCCTCGGCACGTTCGCGCAACAGCCCGCCACGCCAATACTTGGACACCTCGGCGGCCGAGAGGTTCTCACGAAGGCTCATCGTGACGAACGCGGACTCGCTTCGGTCTTCGGGGACGAAGCCAAGTCCGGCGTCCATGGCCTCGTCGATACTGGCGAAGGACACTACCCTTCCGTCCAGTTTCACGGTGCCCGAGCTGGGCGGCTGGAGTCCGAACAGGGTCGTGAGAATGGAGGTCCGACCCGACCCGACCAGCCCGGCAATGCCGAGCACCTCTCCGCGTCGCAGCCCGAATGAGACGCCCCGCAAGGGACCGCCCGAGAGATCCGAGACCTCGAGGACCAGGTCCTCGCCCTGGAGGGTCGCGTTCGAGGCCGACGAATGATCGAGCGCACGCCCGACGATCAGCTCGACGAGTCGATCCTTGGTGATCTCGCCGCTCTCCAAGGTCGCGGCGACACGCCCGTCGCGCAACACCGTGACCCGGTCGGCGATCCTCGTCACCTCGTCGAGTCGGTGGGTGACGTAGACAATCGTCTGTCCGGCCGCTGCGTAGCGCTTCAATGCGCCGAACAGGACGTCGACCTCGACGGCAGGGAGCGACACCGTCGGCTCGTCGAGGACCAGGACTCCCTCGGACGCGTCGGACTGGTCCTGCAACGCCCGCGCGATGGCGACCATCGTCCGGCCGGCCGGCCGGAGATCGCCCACCATGCGCCGCGGGTCGACGTCAACGTCGAACCGTTCGAGGACGGCACGGGCGTGGCGGCGCAGGGCCCGCCACCGGACGGCCTTGGTCACCGGGTTGACCGGGAACCCGCGACCGATGGCGAGGTTCTCGGCCACCGAAAGCGCGTTGAAGATCGCCAGGTCCTGGTGCACGAAGTGCAGGCCGGACGATCGGGCCCACTCGGGGGAGGTCCGGTCGGCGTCGATCGTGTCGACGCCGATGGTGACGGTCCCCCCGGGATCGGCTTGGTAGACGCCGGCCAGGATCTTGATCAGGCTGGATTTTCCCGAGCCGTTCGCCCCGAGCAGGCAGTGGATGGTTCCCCCGGTGACGTCGATCGACACGTTGTCGAGGGCCCTCGTCCCCGGGAAGTTCTTGGAGACACGCCAGACCGACAACGCGAAGTACGGCCGCGGGACCAGCTGCTCTCCGAGAAGGGACCGCCCGGTGTGGGCGCCAGCACCGCCAGCGCCCACACCGGGTTTGTCCGTCGAGTCGGAGGCCACCCTGATCGCCTTTGTCGGTCGTCGAGACCGGCGCTACTTCTTGATGCCCCAGGCCTTCAGGTACTCGGCCTCAAAGTTCTGCTTGGGCGTGTATTCGGCGTTCGCCGGCAGGTTGTGGGTCGAGTCGACCAGCTGCCACCCGATGCCGTTGGGATACACCGGCTTGTGGGTGAAGATGCTGTTCAGGGTGTCGACCGCGGACCAACCGGTCCACGTGGAGCTGATGGCCATGGCCGCCGTCGCGGTTCCCGCCTGGATGTCCTGGAGCTCGGGCTGGAAGCCCTCGCCGCCCATGACGTTGTACTTGCCCTTGGGGTAGGCGCTGAGCGCCGGCACGACGCCGAGGATGGTCGCGTAGGTGTACGGGCTCTTGATCCAGTCGATGTTCGGGTACTTCAACAATTCGGCTTGGATCTCCTGCTGGAGCTTCGGACCGAGGTCCGCCGCCAGGAAGTCCAGCGTGGCCACGACCTTGGAACCACCCGAGTGGGCGATCTGGTCGGCGAAGCCGGCGCCGGTGTACTTGAGCACGGTCGCCTCGAGGTCGTTCAGCACGAGCACCCGGGCCTTGTTGTGGGACGCCGCGATGATGTAGTCGGCCTGGCCACGCCCGTAGGACTCGGCGAAGTAGCCGAGCTGCTTCTCGGGGAGGTTGTCGAAGTTCTCGACTGCCGTGAACAGCGGGCTGCCGGCATCTTCGGTCGGGTCATTGCAGTCGTACGCGTACAACGGCACGATCGCGATGTGTTTCGCCTTGGCCTGCAACAGCGGGCCGCGGGCCTGGTCGCAGTCGGTCCCGTCGAGGATGATCCCTTGCGCACCGAGCGCGATCGCCTGGCTGACCAGTCCGGGGGCGTTGGACGGCATGAGCTTGGCGTCGAGGATCGTCACCTTCCAGCCCAGGTCCTCGGCCGCCTGCTGGGCGGCGTCAACAGGGATGGAGCTCGAGATCGAGGCCTGCCCCGAGCTGATGATGACGATCGTCTTGTTCTTCGCCCCGGGTCGTGGCGTGGGGTTGACGCCGGTGCTGGTCCCCGCGTACAGCTTGGGCAGCTCGGCCAACGCGGCCTTGTACCCGTACTTGTACCCGAATGGGTTGGCCAGCGGAACCGACGGTGCACCCGAGGCGCCACCACCGGTAATCGTCACGAAGCTCAGTACGACGACGCCTGCTGCGGCCGCGGCGACGAGCCTCGGCCACCTCGCGGCGGATCGGTGCTTGCTGTTCATCTACCCCTCCCTAGGTAATGAGCCCGGCCCGCTAGTCGACCACCGACCCGCCTATCCCCCCGGGTGAACGGTGATGTGACGGCCTGGACCGAGATTCGTAACGCTACCGTCTGCAACCAGTTATCGCTTAGTCGTACGGCCCGACCAGGTACGAAGGCCTCAGAAGGCCGTCATTCCCCCGTCGACCGGCAAGACGGCACCGGTGACGCCGCTCGATGTGGGGCCGCACAGCCATGTGATCAGCGCCGCCGGCTCGTCGGGCTCGAGCAGGCGCTCCAGCAGCTGGTGACCTGCGAAGTCCTCGACGGAATCGAGCCCGTACACACGCGCAGACGCTTCCAGAATCGGCGTCCTGGTTGACCCGGGACACACCGCGTTGGCAGTGACGCCGGTCCCGGCCAGGTCGGCCGCCAGCGCGCGTACGAGTCCGATCACGGCGTGCTTCGACGCTACGTAGCCACCGAGCCGGCGGAGGCCGAGCACGCCGGCGGCGGACGCGACCGCGACCACCCTCCCCTGCCTCGGCGTCTCCCGGGCCAGCAACGCCGGAACGGCCGCCTGCACGAGCCGCCGCACGCCGACGACGTTCACTTGGAACAGGGTGTCCCAGGTGCGGTCGTCGGTCTCCCAGACGGGCGGCCCGCCGGCCACCACGCCGGCGGCCGCGACCACCGCGTCGAGGGCCCCGAACGACTCGAGCGCGAGCGCGACGGCGGCGTCCATGTCGGACTGGCTCCTGACATCTCCGCTTACCGCCGCGACGCTCCCGGGATGCCGGGACGCCAGATCGTCGAGCTCCTGTCGCGTGCCGAGGGGGTAGTCGATTGCCGGGTCGTCGGCGCACGCGTCGAGCGCGACCACCGACCAACCATCTGCGACGAGCCGATCCACGGTGGCTGCGCCGATCCCCCGTGCCGCGCCGGTGACGACCGCTACCGGGCTCACTCGGGTCCCATCGCGACCGCAGGCTCGGTGAGCTCGCTCCAGAACCATTCGAGAACGCTCGTCAGCTCCTCCACCAGAGCCTGGAAGAGCAGCCTGCCTTCGGCCGCGCTGGCTTGCGTCGGGTCTCCGAGGACGCCGTTGGCCGACACCGACTTCACCCCGCCGGCCCGCAGCTCCGGCAGGAGGACGTCGAACGATTCGGTGCGACCCGGCTCGAGCTTCGCGTGGCGCACCGTGTCCGGTGCGATCGCGAGCATCAGAGACGTCTCGGTCCGGCCGGCGTGCGCGTCACCGCCCGCCACCCGTGCACCCCAGACATACACCCGATCGCCCTCGGAGCGAGCACGCTCCTTGGCCAATCGGATCCCGTCGGCATTGCCGCCGTGGGCACACACGAACGCCACGCCGGCGCACATGTCCCTGGCCGAGCGGACCAACTCGACCAGGACGTCGGCCAGCACATCGCTGCCGATCGACAGCGTGCCGGGGAACCCGGCGTGCTCGCCGCTGGCCCCGAAGGACAGCGCCGGCGCCACCACCACGAAGGGCAGCTCGGCCACCTCGTCCACGAGCGCCATGGCCACCCGCGTGTCGGTGTCGAGGGGCAGGTGGGGCCCGTGCTGCTCGAACGAGCCGAGCGGGACCACCAACAGACAATTCCCGCCTGACGCGGCGACCTCTGTCCAGGTGGGGACGGCGACGTAGGGCTCAGCCACGCGAGACGAGTCGGACCGGCACGCGACCGGCCGAGTGGTCGGGCGCGGGCCTCGGCAACTCGGATCCGGGGAGCGCCGCCAGTGCGTCGGCTCCGTGGCCGAACACGCACTCGGGGTCGGGGCCGTCGAGGGGCAGGCCGGTGAAGAACTTCGCGGCCATGCACCCGCCCCGACAGGCGTCGTAGGACCCGCAGGACGCGCAAGCGCCGGCACTGGTCGGCTCCCGCAGCGACGAGAAGAGGTCCGACTCGCGCCACACCGTCGTGAAGCCTCCGGGGTCGCGGACGTTGCCGGCCAGGAACTCGTCGTGGATGACGAACGGGCACGCGTAGACGTCACCGACCGGGTCGATAAGACAGACCACTCGGCCGGCCCCGCACAGGTTCAAGCCCTCGAGCGGCTCGCCCAGTGCGGAGAGATGGAAGAAGGAGTCACCGGTGAGCACGTTCGGGCGATCGCGGAGCCACTCGTAGAGGTACCGCTGTTGGGCGTCGCTCGGGTGGAGGTCCTCCCAGGAGTCCGCGCCGCGGCCGGACGGACGAAGCCGGGTGACCCGAAGCTGCGCGCCGTAGTG
Source organism: Acidimicrobiaceae bacterium (assembly GCA_003151235.1). Classification (GTDB taxonomy): domain Bacteria; phylum Actinomycetota; class Acidimicrobiia; order Acidimicrobiales; family RAAP-2; genus Palsa-461. The sequence continues at coordinate 85,118 of PLWZ01000087.1, read as the reverse complement.
GTCGGCGAGGGCCACCAGCGCATCGAGCTGCCCGACATTGTGCCGGGTGACCACGACGCTGATCTTGAACGGCCCGAAGTCGGCGGCGGCGAGGTTGTCCATGGCCACCCGCGCCGCCGCGTAGCTTCCCGACCCGCGCACGCCGTCGTTGACCTCGGCCGTCGCCCCGTCGAGGCTGATCTGCACGTCGAGATAGTCCATGGTGGCCAGCCGCTCGGCCTTCGAACGGTTGAGCCGCGTCCCGTTGGTCGAGAACTTGACCCCGACCCGATGGTCGACGGCGTAGTCGATCAAGTCGAAGAAATCGGGCCGGAGCATCGGCTCGCCCCCGCCGATGTTCACGTAGAAGACCTTCATGGCGACGAGCTCGTCGACCACCGCCATCGCCTCGGCGCTCGTGAGCTCGCGCGGGTCGCGACGCCCCGACGAGCTGAGGCAATGGACGCAGGCGAGGTTGCACGCGTACGTCAACTCCCAGGTGAGGCAGATCGGTGCCTCGAGGCCGTGCGAGAGCCGGTCCCGTAGGCCCGAGTCCTTCGACCTTGTACGAGTCTCAACGGGCATCGATCACCTCGGAAGCGGCGAGACCGGCGAGCGCCCGCTCGTAGGAGGCGCGCTGCGCTGGTGTGGTCTTGGCGTCAAGCGCGTCGCTGGCGCTGTCGAAGGACTCAAGGGCCTCGACGAGCTCGACGAGGATCCGTGAACGAAGGAACACCAACCGGCGGTTGCCGTAGTGGTAGGCGAGCGCCCCGAACGACTCGTCACGAAGAGCCACCTGGCGGTGCAGCCGCCACGGGCGATCGGGGTCGAACGCCTCGGGCAGTGTCGCTGTCGCGTCGCCCGGCGAGCTCACCCGCTCAGTAGACCCCGCACATGCCATCGATGGAGATCTCCTCGACCAGGACGTCCTCGGCTTCGGCTTCCTCGTCGTCCTCGGGCTCGATGGCGGTCAACGCGTCGTCGATCTGGGTCATCGGTCCTCCTCGCAAGGAATGGGCTCCGTTCGACCTTCGATCGACCGGGTCGGGGCCTCGTGCCTCCCCGAGCCTACTTCGGGCCGCGATCGGGGCCGTGGTCCGACCGGGGAGCCCGGTGGGCCGGTGCACGCTCCACCTATGGCGCCGGCGCCGCCGATCGGAGCATCGGCCACTCCAAGAGCTCGGTCAAGGACGCGACCCGAACACCGCCCGGGGGGATGTCGGGAGGCCTGGTGCCGGCCGCGTCCTCGGCGCGCCAAAGGTGTGCCGCGGCCATGCCGGATTCGAGCGGCCCGGTGACGTCGGGGTGGACCGAGTCGCCGACGAACAGGGACTCCTCGGGCGACACCGCGAGGGCCTCGGTGATCGCCGCGAAGATCCGCGCATGGGGTTTGCGCGCACCGGCTCGGGCCGAGGTGACGGCCGTGTCGACAAGATCCAGGAGCCCGGCCTGGCGCAGGTGGCCATCGAGCTCCCAACCCCAGTTCGAGCACACGCCGATTCGAAAGCGACGGTCGCGCAATGCGCGCAACGTCGGGGCGGCATCGGGGTAGGCGACCACCGGTGACGTATCGAGCGCCCGCAGGTCGTCGACGACCCGCTCGACGTCGTCCTGGCGGACCTCGCACGCCTGGGCGAGCTCCCCCAGCCGGAACCGCACCCATGCCTCGTAGGTGGCCTTGTCGCTTGAGTGCTCGACATGTTCGACGCCGTTGTAGCGCGCGAAGTAATGGGATTCCGTCTCCGCGTCCAATCGGTAGCCGTGCTTCGCAAAGACCGCCGGGTACTGCGAGGCCACCCCGTCGGGATGGCAAGCGATCGTCCCGAAGAAGTCGAAGACCACGGCCCGCAGCCCCACGTGAGCCGACGCGCTCACAATGACGAGTACGCCGCCCGTTCCACCGCTCGAAATGCCTCGAGGGACGGACCGTCGAAGAACGGCAGGACCTGGGTGGCGAACACGCCCGCGACCTGCGTGGCCGGGTCGATCCAGTAGTAGGTGTTGGCCAGCCCGGCCCACATCATCGATCCGGGGGCTCGGCCCTCTGGCGTTGTCTTCGGATTGAGGAGAAAGCTCAACCCGAACTGCTGGCCGCCCCCGAGGTCAACCTCGTTGGACAAGATGGGGTTCACCGCCTGCCAGCCGCCTACGTCCAAGTTTCCGATCTGGTTGGTACCCATCTCGCGCACGGTGTCAGCGCTGACGATCCTCGTCCCCTCGAGCTCGCCGCCACCGAGCATCATGCGAGCGAAGCGCAGATAGTCGACGACGGTTCCATACAGGCCGCCTCCCGCCATCACGAACTCGGGGTCCTCCTTGGTCTCGAACGGGACCGGGGCCAAACCGTCGGGCGTGCGCAGGTGCATGTCGGCCGTGCGGGACCGGCCGGCCGCGTCGCGGCCGAATCCGGTGTCGGGCATTCCGAGCGGCTCGAAGATGGCCAATCTCAGGTGGTCGTCCAAGCGGGTCTTCGTGACCGCCTCGACAACTTGGCCGGCCCAGTCGATGTTGATGCCGTAGGCCCAGCGGTCACCCGGGTCAAAGAGCAACGGCTGTTCATATGCGACGGCGGTCCCGTCGACGATCGACGGGAGACCCTGTTCGGCAACGAAGCGGGCGATCAGCGGATCGGTGAAGTCGTAACCGAAGCCCGCCGTGTGTGACAGCAGGTGGCGCAGCGTGATCGGACGGGCCGGGGGTCGCAGCTTCGGCGAACCGTCATCGTCGAACCCTTCGAGCACCTGCGCCTCGGCCAGGTAGGGCACCAGTTCGTGGCAGGGCTGATCCAGCGCGACCTGCCCTTGCTCGACCAACTGCATCGCCGCGACGGCGGTGACCGCCTTGGTCATGGACGCGATCCAGACGATCGAATCCGGGGTCATCTCGGTTCCCTCGGACCGCTGGCCCGCCGCGGCGGCGAAGGTTCCCGTGGGCGTCGCGACGGCCGCAGCCGCCCCCATCAGGTCTCCGCCGGCAACGGCTTCCTCGAGAATCCGTTCGAGCTCGCTCTGCATCATTCCTCCTGGCAACGGGCCCACGTCCGTCGTCCCATGCTCGCCGCACGTTACCGGTGGCGACGGGGAGGAGCGGGGGGCCAAAAGGGGCGCTCGGTCTCTGGAGACGCTGACAAGATGGCCGCGTGCCCACGTTCGCCCGGTCCCATCGGAGCCCGGACCCCGTTCGCCCCGCCCCGAGGGGGCAGGCGATGCTGCCGGTCGGGTTCGCTCTGGCCCCTGACCGGGAACTCAAGGTCCTCGCCGATGGGCGCGCGCTCCTGGGCGGGAGTCCCACACGACTGGTGCGACTCCGCCCCCGAGCTGCGGCGATGGCACAGCGATGGCTGGATGGGGAGGCCGTGGAGAACCGGCGGCCCGACAGGGTCGTCGCACGACGTCTCGTGTCCTCGGGCCTCTTGCACCCGCGGCCGCCGCGCCTGTCCCCCGGAGTGTTGGTGACCGTCGTAGTCCCGGTGCGGGACAGACCCGAGCTCCTCGTCCGACTGCTCGGATCGCTTGGCGACACCGCGTGTGTGGTGGTCGACGATTGTTCGCTGCGTCGAGACGAGATCGAGAAGGCGGCGAGAGATGCCGGGGCCGAGTACGTCCGGCTCGACTCGCACTCGGGTCCCGCCGCCGCCCGCAACGCCGGCATGGCTCGGGTCCTCTCGCCGCTCGTCGCCTTCGTCGACTCCGACTGCACGGTTCCTCCCGCGTGGCTCGATGGCCTCGTCGGGCACTTCGCGGACCCACGGGTCGCGCTGGTCGCGCCCCGCGTCGTGACGCCGACCGGGTCCTCTCCGCTGGCCCGCTACGAGTCGGCGCGCTCACCGCTCGACCTCGGCACCGCCGAAGGACGCGTCGCACCGGGGACGCGCGTCTCCTATGTCCCCTCGGCCGCGATCGTCGTACGCCGGGCGGCCATGGCCGGAGCGTGCTTCGACGAACGGCTCGGGGCAGGCGAGGACGTCGACCTCGTGTGGCGACTCGTCGAAGCCGGGTGGGACGTGCGCTACGTGCCCACCGTCGAGGTGAGCCACGCGTCCGATCTTCGGCCGTCCGAGTGGCTCGCCCGTCGAGCCCTCTACGGCTCGACGGCCGGGCCGCTGTCGCGACGGCACCGGGGGGCGCTGGCGCCGGCGCGAATCTCCCCGACCGCCGCGGCAACATGGGGACTGCTGCTCGCGCGTCGGCCCCTGGCCGCCGTCGGCGTCGCGGGTGGGTCCGCCGCCGTCCTGGCCAGTCGCCTCACCGGGGTGGTCGACGACCCGTTCGTCGCCGCGACCAAGCTCTCGCTTGCCGGAACCGTGCGGTCGGCCGCTCCCGCCGTTTCGGGCCTGGCCCGCGCCTGGGGGCCGATCCTGTTCGCGTCGCTCTTCGTTCGCCGGTTCGGGCGGCTGCGGTGGGCGGTCGTCGGTGCGTTGGCCGTGTCGACGACCCGCGACTGGGGATCACGGCCCGACGGGCTCGATCCGCTCAGCTATATGGCCGTCCGGGTCGCCGACGACCTCGCCTATGGCACCGGGGTTTGGTGGGGCTGTTGGAGGGCACGCACGCTGCGGCCCCTCTTGCCGGCCATTGCGACGACTGCTCGGCGGGGTCGACCCGAGACCCCCCCTTCGCAGGACCGCTAGCCGAGCGGGACGGGGCTCATTCCGGGCCGGTACCCAACTCCCGAGCGAAGCCCTTCGGCACGATCACGTCGGCCGGGGTCAGCTCGGCCACCGACGAGCGGCCGAGGCCGAGCATGGCCGAGTCGATCCCGCCGCGAATGACGTCGAGGACGTTCTCCACGCCGGCCTGGCCGTTCGCGGCCAGGCCCCAGAGGTAGGCCCGTCCGATCATGACCGCCTTCGCGCCGAGGGCGAGTGCCTTGATCACATCGCTTCCTCGCCGGACCCCGCCGTCGAGCACCACGTCGACCCGGTCGCCGACCGCGTCCGCGACGGCTGGGAGCGCCCGGATGGTCGCCGGGGTGGTGTCGAGGTTGTTGCCCCCGTGATTGGAGACCGAGATCGCGGTCACACCGGCCTCGACTGCACGCCGGGCATCGTCGACGCGCATCACGCCCTTCAACATGAACGGGCCACCCCATTGCTGCACCAACCAAGCGACGTCGTCCCAACTGGGCGGCGGCGTCTGCATCCACTCCCCGTAGGCGCCGAAGAAGGTCGGCGGCGACTCCCCGGGTGCGGCCATGTTGGGGACCGTCAGGTTCGGAAGGTGCCCCGATCTGACAAACGCGGCGAGCCACCTGGGTCGGCGCAGCACCTCGGGAGCGAATCGCACCATCTCCCTCAGATTAAGCCGTTCGGGGATGTGCGGGCTGCCCCAGTCACGACCGTTGGAGAACGACCAGTCGAAGGTGGCGATGAGGCCGACAGCCCCGGCGCTCCTGGCCCGCTCGATGCGCGCCGCGATCCGCTCGCGCGTCCCGCACCAGTAGAGCTGGAAGAACGTCTGGGGGTTGGCCGCGACCACCTCTTCTATGGGTTTGCTGGCGAACGAGCTGAGGCCGATCGCCGTGCCCCTGGCCGCCGATGCGCGTGCGACGGCCACCTCTGCTTCCGGGTGGACGGCCTGCACCCCGGTCGGGGACATGAGGACCGGCAGCGCCAGCGTCTGCCCCATGACCGTGACGGCCATGTCCCGTTTCTCGGGCAACCCCGCGACGTGCGGGGCAAAACCGACCTCACCGAAGGCGGCCAGGTTGTCGTCGATGGTGAGGCCCCGCTCGGAGCCGGCCAGCAGCGCCTTGTAGACCGACGGTGGTAGTCGCTTCTGCGCGCGCCGTTGCGCCTCTGCGACCGTCTCGAACCACGACCCAGCCATCACCCGATCCTTCCACCTGCCCAGCGCCCTCCACGACTGGAGTTCGCTCGCGGTGGACGCCGTGGTGGTTACAAGTCCCCGGCCAGCTTCACCACGCCGCGCACGTTGCGCCCGGCGTGGAGGTCGTCGTAGCCCTCCTGGACCTGGTCGAGCGTGTACTCCTTCGTGATCAGATCGTCGATGTCGAGCTGGCCGTTTTGGTAGAGCGATAGCAGCTTCGGCACCTGCACCCGCGGGCTGGCCGAGCCGAACACCGTCCCCAAGATGGCCTGGTTGTACATCGCCAGGTTGAACAGGTTCAGCTGAACGTCCATCTGGGCGATGGGGGCGATCGCGGTGCACACGATCCGCGCGTCCTTGGAGCCGAGCATGCACGCCGGTGCGATGAGGTCGCCGGTCAGGCGGTCCGGGGTGAGCACGACGACGTCGGCCATCCGACCCTGGGTGATCTCTGCCACGAGCGGGAGGGCCTCTTGCATCGACACTGCCGAATGGGTCGCCCCGATCTTCTTGGCCTGGTCGGTCTTGAATGGCACCGGGTCGACGGCCACGACCGCCTTGGCACCGGCAAGCCGGGCCCCCTGCAGCGCGCCGGACCCCACGCCCCCGCACCCGACCACGACGACGACCTCGCCGGGCCGGGTCTTCGCCCGGTCGACGACCGAGCCGAAGCCGGTCGCGATTCCGCAGCTGATCAGCGCGGCCGCCCTGAGCGGAGCATCCGGCGCGATCTTCACTAGCGACGCCTCGTTGACGACCATCGTCTCGGCAAAGGTACCGAGCTGGGTCATCCGCCCGAGGTTGGCGTCGCCCAGGTGGTGCCGCCAGGTCCCGTCGCTGATCATCGGCCCGGCCAGGGTGTACATACCAAGGTCGCAGAGGTTCTGACGGCCCGAAGCGCACCAGAAGCAGACCCCGCACGCCGGGATAAAGGAGACGGCCACCCGGTCGCCGACGGCCACGTGCTGAACCTCGGGACCGACCGCGGCCACGACGCCGGAGCCCTCGTGGCCGCCGATCACCGGGTACATCGACGAAAGGCCCATCATCTCGAGGAGCTCGGGCGGAGCGCTGATGTCACCGAGCCGGAGGTGCTCGTCGGACTGACACATTCCCGCGTAGGCCACCTGGACCTGGACCTCATGAGCGTGCGGCTCGTCGATCTCGATCTCTTCTGTCGTCCACGGCGTGCCCGCCTCGTGGCATACGGCTGCTCGGGTCTTCATTTTCCGCGTCCCTCCTGGTGCGAGTTCTGCCTCAGTATCGTCCCGCGACGACCGCCGGACAACAGGGATTGACCGGACACGGGTTCGCGCCCCGGCACCGGGTGGTTACTTGAACCGCCCGGATCTGTTAGATACCCTAATAGTATGAGCATCGAACAGGTGGAGAAGCAGCCCAGACTCCACAACGCCGGCCGGACCGCAGCCCGGTTGTCCAAGCAGGTCGAGCTGGGCCTGACCGAGGCGGACCTGTCCCTCTCCCAGTACCGGATCCTCAGCCTTCTCGACGAGGGCTCCGCGATGTCCTCGTCGCTGGCCGAGCGCCTCGCCGTTCGGCCGCCGAGCGTCACTGCCGTGATCGACGGGCTGGTAGCCCGGGGGCTGGTGGAGCGCACCCACAGCGAAGACGACCGTCGGCGCATCTCGCTCGGCATGACGCCCGAGGGGCAGGCGGTGCTCCAGGCGGCCGACCGGGCGGTCAACGACCGGCTGGTGTCGATCGCCGCCGGGCTCGGGAACGCGCGGTCAAGCACGAGAGCACTGGACAACCTGGCCCTCTGGCATGAGGCGCTCGACATCCACCGAGCCTCGCGAGCGCCCAAGTGACCATCCTCTCCCGCCGGCCGGACGAGCAGACCACGGAACACGACGAACCGGTTCAGCACTCGCCCTTCGAGCCGGTCGCGACCACGGCCCGCTACCGGGCCCCGCGGGCGACGATCGACCCGGACAAAGAGAAGACCTGGCTGCGACGGGCGATGCCGATCGTGTTGTCGCACAAGAAGATGTTCATCACATCACTCGTGATGTCGTTCCTGGCTCTCGTCCTCCAGGTGCAGATCCCGAAGCTCCTGGAAGAGGCCATCAACAACTCGCTGGTGGCGCGGAGGGTGCCGCTCAGCCACTACGTCACGATCGTCTTCATCCTGGCCGTGATCGCCGGCATCGCCGGGTACATCTCGCGGTACTTCTTGATGCGCACCGCATACGAGATGGAGTTCGACCTCCGCAACATCATCTACACGCATCTCACGAAGATGTCGTTTCCCTTCTACGACCGGGTCCAGTCGGGCCAACTGATCTCGCGGGCGAACTCGGACATCCGCTCCGTCCAGATGTACCTCACCTTCGCCCCGTCGATCCTCGTCCAGTGCAGCGTCGCCGTCGTGGCGTTCGGCTACATGCTCTCCATCAACGTGCCGCTGGCGTTGGTCGCCATGATCCCGATGCCGTTCGTCTACCTGCTCGGCATCCAGATGCGGAAGTCGATCTTCCCGGTGTCCTGGCTCATCCAGTCCAGGCTCGCCGATGTCGCGACCATCGTCGACGAGAACATCAACGGCGTGCGGGTCGTCAAGTCCTTCGCGGCCGAGCAGCGCGAGCTGACCACGCTGGGCAAGGCGGCCGACCGTCTCCAGTGGGCATACATCAAGGACGCCTACATCCGGGCCAAGTTCACCCCCACCGTCCAGAACCTGCCTCAGATCGGCCTGGCCCTGGTGGTGCTCTTCGGCGGTTGGCTGGTCGTGCACGGCGAGCTGCAGGTCGGAGCGATCGCCGCCTTCAGCTTGTACATCGTGATGCTCCAGGCTCCGTTCCAGATGCTCGGGATGATCATCATGATGGGCCAACGCGCCTCGGCCTCATCGCAGCGCATCTACGAGATCCTCGACGAGGTGCCGACGGTCGTCGACCGACCCGGCGCGGTGGATCTCGTGGACTGCACGGGTGACATCCACTTCGAGTCGGTCAACTTCTCGTACTCGCCCGACAACCCCCTGATCCTCGACGACTTCGACCTGCACATCCGGCCAGGAGAGACCGTTGCCCTGGTCGGTCGGACCGGGGTCGGCAAGTCGACCGTGGCCCGCCTGCTCCCCCGTTTCTATGACGCCACCGGAGGCCGGGTCGTGATCGACGGCCACGACGTGCGCGACCTGACCCTGCTCAGCCTGCGGGCCAGCGTCGGCATCGTGCTGGACGAGCCATTCCTCTTCTCGACCTCGATCCGCGAGAACATCGCCTACGGGTTCCCGAACGCCGACTTCGCGGACATCGAGGCGGCGGGCAACGCGGCCGGGGCCGACGGCTTCATCCGCGAGCTCCCGAAGGGCTACGAGACCGTCGTCGGCGAACGCGGGTACACGCTGTCGGGCGGCCAGCGCCAGCGGATCGCCATCGCGAGGACGCTTCTCGTGAACCCGCCGATCCTGGTGCTCGACGATGCCACCAGCGCGATCGACGTACAGGTCGAGCTCACCATCCACGGGTCGCTGCGCAAGCTGATGGAGGGCCGGACCACCCTGATCATCGCCCACCGCCTCTCGACCATCAGCCTCGCCGACCGCGTCCTGCTCATGGACGCCGGGAAGATCGTGGCCGACGGGACGCACGCCCAGCTGATGGAGACCGTGCCGCTCTACGCGGACGTGCTCGCCCAGGGCGAGGAGGAGCTCGAGATCAGGGCCGAGGAGGCCAGGGCCGCGGCGGCCGCACGGGCCGGGCTCGACGGCCACGACGCAGGAGGGCCGCTCTGATGGCGTGGGGCGCTGGCGGCGGCGGCGGGATGATGGGCGGCGGGATGATGGGCGGCGGCGGGCGCCCCGGTGGCTCCCCGGGCAACCCGGGGAACGGATTGCCGTTCGCGGGCATCCCGCCCGAGCTCCAAGACGGGGTCGACAAGCTGCTCAAGACCGAGCCCGAGTACCCCGAACCGAAGGCTCGCTTCAGCTATCAGATGACCGCCGCCGAGCGGCGGCGGATGACGCTGCGCGAACTGGTGCTCGAGCACTGGCACCTCGCCGCGCTGGCCGGGGCGCTCGTGACCATCGTCAGCCTGGCCAACCAGGCCGGTCCCGCGCTCATCGACTACGCCATCACGCACGGGATGGGCTCACCCACCCTCAAGCCCGGTCATCTCCCGCTCGGGCCCAAGGACTTCCTCATCGGGCCCAAGGACTTCGCCACGATCGTCGTGTGCGCGGTGCTCTTCTTCGGGGCGATCCTGTTGAGCTCGGTAACCCAACGCAATCAGGTCAGGGTCACGGGCAGGCTGGCCGCCTGGGTGATGAACGACCTGAGGATAAAGATCTTCACCCACCTCCAGCGCATGTCGCTCGACTTCTACACGGAGGAGAAGGCGGGCGTGATCATGACCCGCATGACGAGCGACATCGAGAACCTCCAGCAGCTCCTCCAGGACGGTCTGGCCAGCTTCGCGGTGCAGGGCCTGACCATGGTGGTCATCACCGCCATCCTCTTCTCGCTGAACGTCCGGCTGGCCATCGTCACCGTCCTCGTCGTCGTGCCGGTGCTGAGCGCGCTGTCGATCTGGTTCCGCTCGGCGTCCGAGCGCGGCTACGACCGGGTCCGAGACGGCATCGCGGGCGTGCTGGCCGACCTGTCCGAGAGCCTGCACGGGGTCCGCATCGTCACCGCCCACAACCGTCAGCGCCACAACGTGCTCCACCACCGCAACGTGGTCGGCGAGTACCGCGACGCCAACAACTACACGGCCCAGATCAACGCGATCTACGGGCCCGGCACGCAGATGCTCGCCTACCTCGGCCAGGCCATCATCCTCGTGGTCGGCGGCACCATGGTCGTGCACGGCGAGCTGAGCATCGGGGCGCTGACGGCCTACTTCTTGTACGTGAACCGCTTCTTCGCGCCGATCACGCTGCTCGTGCAGCAGTACAACACCTACCAGCAGGGCCAGGCCTCCATCGTCAAGCTCAACACGCTGCTCGCCCTGTCGCCGAGCGTGCCCGAGGACCCCGACTCGATCGAGATGCCGCCGATCAACGGGGCCATCTCGTTCGACCACGTGACCTTCGGCTACGACCCCGCCACCCCGGTCCTCCACGATGTCGACCTCCGCATCGACGTCGGCGAGACGGTCGCCTTCGTCGGCCCGACCGGCGCCGGCAAGTCGACCATGGCGAAGCTCGTGACCCGCTTCTACGACCCGACCGAGGGCCGGGTGCTCATCGACGGACACGACATCAGGCACGTCTCGCTCGATTCGCTCCGCAGCCAGCTCGGCGTGGTTCCCCAGGAGCCGTTCCTCTTCGCCGGCACCGTGCGGGAGAACATCGCCTTCGCGCGACCCGAGTCGAGCGACGAGGAGGTATGGGAGGCGGTCCGGACGGTCGGCCTCCTGGAGGTCATCGAGCGGCTGCCCGAGCAGCTCAACACGATCGTCCACGAGCGGGGCCAGTCGCTCTCCTCGGGCGAGCGCCAGCTGATCGCGCTCGGGCGGGCGTTCCTCGCCCACCCACGGGTGATCGTCCTCGACGAGGCCACGTCCAATCTGGACCTGTTGTCCGAGAGCAAGATCGAACGGGCCCTCGACGTGCTGCTGGAGGGCCGCACCGCCATCCTGATCGCCCACCGCCTCACCACCGCGATGAAGGCCGACCGGATCGTGGTGGTCGACGAGGGCGGGATCATCGAGATCGGGTCCCACGACGAGCTGATCGCCCACGGTGGTCGCTACGCCGAGATGTACGAGACCTGGATCTCGCATACCGGCGGGGAGCCGGAGCGGGTGAGCAGCCCCAACTCGTAGGGATCCGGCCCTTGGGGATCGGGCCCGCCTCTCACCGCGATCGGAATGTACGCTCGGCCGGGCCGCCGGGACATCCGAGCGCCGTCCGGCGACGCGCGACACGCCATCGAACACGAAGGAGCGCACGTGGGCTTGCTCGACGGGAAGGCGGCCGTGGTCACGGGTGGTGCCCAGGGAATCGGCCTGGCCATCGCGACGGCGTTCGCCGAGCAGGGCGCCCGAGTCGTCGTGGGCGACATCGACCACGAACGGGCCGAGGCCGCCGCGGCCGAGCTGCGCGGTTCGGGGGCCGAGATCGTTGCCGAGGGCTGCGACGTGACGTCCGAGTCCGACATGGAGGCCCTCGTGCGCTCGTGCGTCGAGCATCACGGCTCCCTCGACATCTGGGTCAACAACGCCGGGATCACCCGCGATGCGACCATGCGGAAGATGTCGGTCGAGGACTTCAAGACCGTCATCGACGTCCATCTGTTCGGCGCCTGGCTCGGCACCCGGCTGTCGTCGGCGGTCATGCGCGAGCAGGGATCGGGCTCGATCATCAACATCTCGTCGATCTCGGGCAAGGTCGGCAACCCGGGCCAGACCAACTACAGCGCCGCCAAGGCCGGCATCGTCGGCATGACCAAGGCGGCGGCCAAGGAGCTCGGCCACCTGGGCGTCCGGGTCAACGCGATCCAGCCCGGCCTCGTCCGCACGGCGATGACCGAGAAAATGCGGCCCGACATCTGGGAGCAACGTCTGACCGAGATCCCGATGGGGCGGGCCGGCGAGCCCTCCGACGTCGCCAACGTCGCCGTCTTCTTGGCCTCCGAGATGTCCGGGTACATGACCGGCACCGTCCTAGAGGTGGGCGGCGGCCGGCACATCTGAGCACGCGCGGCCGATCCGGCCGGGTTCAACCGAGGAGGACCCATGCGAGAAGCGGTGATCTGTGAGCCCCTGCGGACGGCCGTCGGCCGGTTCGGCGGGGTGTTGAAGGACGCGTCGGTCCAACAGCTGGCGGCGACGGTGATCACCGAGGTGCTCGAGCGGACCGGCCTGCCGGCCGGGGCGATCGATGACGTCGTGCTCGGGCAGGGCTACCCGAACGGCGAGGCGGTCGCGCTCGGGCGCACGGCCGCGCTCGATGCGGGGCTGCCCGTCACCGTGCCCGGCCTCCAGGTCGACCGCCGCTGTGGCTCGGGGCTGCAGGCCGTCCTGTTTGCCGCCATGGAGGTCCAGACCGGCGGGGCCGATGTCGTGCTGGCCGGCGGGGCCGAGTCGATGAGCCAGGCCGAGTACTACACGACGTCGATGCGGTGGGGCGCGAGGGCCGAGAACGTGACCTTCTTCGACCGCCTTTCGCGCGGGCGGATCACCGCCGGCGGAACGAACTTCCCGGTCCCGGGCGGGATGATCGAGACGGCCGAGAACCTGCGGCGCGAGTACAAGGTCGGTCGCGAGGAGCAGGACGAGCTGGCCCTGCGCTCGCACCAGCGCGCCGTCGCCGCCCAGACCGAGGGCAAGTTCAAGGACGAGATCGTTCCCGTCATCATCGCCGGCCGGACGGGCGACACGGTCGTCGACACGGACGAGCACCCGCGGGCCGACACCACCCTCGAGACGCTGGCCAAACTGCGGCCGGTCCGGCTCAGGGAGGATCCCGAGTCGACGGTGACGGCCGGCAACGCGAGCGGCCAGAACGACGGCGCCGCGATCTGCATCGTGACCACGCCCGAGAAGGCGGCCGAGCTCGGCCTTCGCCCCCTGGCTCGCCTGCGGTCATGGGCGGTGGCGGGTGTCGCCCCGGCGACCATGGGCATCGGCCCGGTGCCGGCGTCGGCCAAGGCCCTCGAGCGGGCCGGGCTGACCATGGCCGACATGGACCTGATCGAGCTCAACGAGGCCTTCGCCGCCCAGGTGCTGTCGGTGACGCGGGAGTGGGGATTCACCGAGCGTGACTTCGACCGGCTGAACGTGAACGGGTCGGGGATCTCGCTCGGCCACCCGATCGGGGCGACCGGCGGTCGCATCCTGGCCACCCTGCTGCGTGAGATGGACCGGCGCGGCGCGGCTCTCGGGCTCGAGACGATGTGCATCGGCGGCGGCCAGGGCCTGGCCGCGGTGTTCGAGACGGTCGGCTAGGTCGACCGGTCGGGTGGCTCAGCCGTTGGCGGCGGACCCGAGCGCCTGGCGGGCGATGATGACCTGCTGGATCTGGCTGGTGCCCTCGAAGATCCGGAACAGCCGGGCGTCGCGGTAGAAGCGCTCGACGGCGACACCGCGCATGTACCCGGCGCCGCCGTGGATCTGCACGGCGCGGTCGGCGACCCGAGAGACCATCTCCGAGCAGAAGTACTTGGCCGCCGAGGGTCCGAGCTTTCGGTCCGTGCCGGCGTCGAACGCCCTGGCCACCTCCAAGGTGAGGCTCTTGCCGGCCAGGTGATCGGTTACCGAGTCGGCGATCAACCCCTGGATCAGCTGGAAGCTTGCGATCGGGTGGCCCGACTGCATCCGGCTCTGCGCGTAGCTGACCGACTCGTCGACGAGTCGGCCGGCCAGGCCGACGCAGCACGCAGCCATGTGCGCCCGGCCGTGGGCGAGGCACTGCATGGCGGTCGCGTAGCCGTTGTCGAGGCCCTCTTCCCCCCCGACCATCGCCGGAGCGTCGACCCGAGCGTCGTCGAAGAAGACCTCGGACGTCCAGGCGCCGAGTTGGCCCATCTTCTTGTCCTTGGGTCCGACGGTGAGGCCAGCCGTGTCGCGCGGGACCAGGAACGTCGAGATCCCCCGGGTCGCCTTGGCGGCCGGGTTGGTCCGGGCGAACACCATGAACACGTCGGCGATCGGCGCGTTGGTGATGTAGCGCTTGGATCCGTTCAGCACGAAGGTGTCCCCGTCACGCTCTGCGCTCGTCGTGAGCGTGGACGGGTCCGAGCCGGCCTCGGTCTCGGTCAGGGCGAAGCTCGCCGTCAGCTCGCCGCTGGCCAGCTTCGGCAGCCACTCCTTCTTCTGCTCCTCGGTGCCGCCCTCCAGAAGGACGTGCCCGGCGATGCCGTTGTTGGTCCCGAACATGGAACGCAGCGCCGGGGTGGTGTAGCCCAGCTCGAAGACGAGTTGGACCTCCTCTTCCATGCTGAGGCCGAGCCCCCCGTACTGTTCGGGGATGGCGAAGCCGTAGAGGCCCATGTCCTTGGCCGTCTGGCGGATGTCGTCGGGAACCTCGTCGTTCTCCTCGATCAGGTTCTCGGCAGGCACGACCTTCCCCCGGATGAACTCCCGGGTGACCGCGACGATCTCGGCGAAGTCTGCACTGTTCACGCCCCGCTCCTCTCGACATCCGGCCTCAGGGCCGCCGGCGGCGGCTCATCCTAACGGTGGGTGTCCCGACTAGCGTTGGCGCCGCAGCTTGGGTAATCGTTTGCATGACGGGTCGACGAGGAGGTCGCAGATGGCGGAGTGGAGCTTCCCGATCGAGGCCGGGCACATCATGATGTTCGCCCGGTCCGTGGGTGACCCGAACCCCGTCTATCACGACGAGGACGCCGCGAAGAAGAGTGAGGCGGGTGGCATCATCGCCCCGCCGACGTTCATCCAGGCGAGTGCGCAGTTCAACCCCAACTACTTCCTTCGCCCGACAATCGGGCACCTCTGGTTCGGGTCGGGCAAGGGTCCGACCGGGTCCGGAGCGGCGCCCCCGCCGCCCGCCGAAGGCGGAGGCGGCGGTGGCCGCGGTGGCGGCGGGGGCGGCGGTGGCGTCGGCCTCCACGCCGAGCAGCACTTCGAGTACCACCGCCCGCTCCGAGTGGGGGACGTGCTCACCCCGACCAACAAGGAAGGCAAGTCCTGGGAGCGCGAGGGGCGCTCGGGGCACCTGCAGTTCAGCGAGAACATCACCGAATGGCACGATGCCGAGGGGAACCTCGTCGTCACCGCCCGCGGCGTGGGCGTCCGCACGGCCGGTCCCGCCCCGAAGTCCGAGGAGAAGTCCGACTGATGGCCCTGTCCGCATCGAAGTTGAAGATCGGGGACAGCCGGAGCGAGATCGTCGCCGAGAACCTGTCCCGAACCCAGATCGTCCAGTACGCGGGGGCATCGGGTGACTACAACCCGCTGCACAGCGACGAGATCTATGCCACCAAGGTGGCCGGGTTCCCGAGCGTGTTCGCCCACGGGATGCTGACCATGGGCGTCACCGGCCGGCTCCTCACCGACTGGGTCGGCGACGGCCGCCTGTTGTCCTATGGCGTCCGCTTCGAGAAGCAGGTCTGGCCGGGCGACACCCTGACCGCAACGGCCACCGTGGACTCGATCGAGGACGGGGAGAACGGCAAGGTGGCCTCGTTCAGCGTGGTCACGGTCAACGAGGGCGGCGATCGGGTGCTCTCGGGCACCGCCTCGGCCCGGCTCGACCCCTAGCAACCCGGGGAGTACGCCCCGAAGAGGGCTAACCGCGCAGCCGGCCGACGACCCCCACGAACAGGTCGCGGCCCTGGCTCCGCCAGAACTCGACGTCGTGGCGGCAAGCTGGCCTCCGTCATGGCCGTGCTCGGGCGCCAGCTCAGATCTCGTAGGTGCGGCCGCGGACACGATGCATGGTGACGACCGCAACCACCGCGCCGGCGAACATCAGCGCTCCGGAGATCTCGAGAGAGGCGTGCAGACCGGACCCGAAGGCGTTGTAAGCGGCCTGCACCACCTTGTTGGCGATCCTCGCCACGGCGGCATTCTTCGACTGCTCCGCCTTGGTGGCCGCGCTGTTGCTCAGCCCGCCGCCCGTGACCGCGTGCAACACGAGGCTCTGGAAGCTGGGCGGGATGCCGATCGCCTTCAGGCGCGCCGCGAGGCCACCGGTCAGCTTGCCGTTCACGATCGAGCCGAGGATGGCCACGCCGAAGACGGCGCCGAGCTCGCGACTGGTGTTGGTGGCCGACGCCGCCATCCCGGAGCGCTCGGGGGGCACCACAGTGAGCGGCGTCGACGTGATCGGCACGAGCGCGATCCCGAACCCGACGCCGGCGATCGGCAGGGCCCAGCCGAGGGTGCCGAACCCGGTATGAGGATCTAGCACCGCGCCGGTCGCGAGCACCCCGGCACCGGCCAGGACGCACCCGACCGTCATCGGGATCCGAGGCCCGACGCGTGCGACCCACCGACCCGAAAGCAGCGACGAGATGATCAGGCCGCCGGCCATCGGAAGGAAGTCGAGCGCGGTCTGGTACGCGGACGCGTTCGCGACCACCTGCAAGTACAGGGCGGTGAAGAAGAAGATCGAGAAGATCCCGAAGTACGCCGCGAACGCGACGAAGTTCGCTCCTGCCATGGGCGGGCGCGCGAACATCGACAGCTGGAGCATTGGGCTCTTGGCCTTGCGCTCGAACGCCAGAAACACGAGCCCCGTGACCGCTGCCGCCGCGAACAGCAGGATGATCCACCAGGTGCCGTAGCCAGACTGCTCGCCCTGGATCACAGCGAACGCGGCGGCGGCCAGCGCCAGAGCTCCGAGCACGATCCCGGGAAAATCGACGCGGCGGCCCTGCGGGTCGGCGGTCTCGGGGACGAAGACCAGCGCCATCCCGAAGGCGATCGCCCCGAAGAACAGGTTGAACCAGAAGATCTCGCGCCAACTCGCCACCCCGACCAGCACGCCGCCGATGACCGGGCCGAGTGCGAGCGCGAGGCCCGACACGGCCGCCCACACCCCGAGCGCGTCGGCCCTGGTCTTGTGGTCGGGATAGACGTGCCGGATGATCGAGAGCGTCCCGGGTTCGGACGCTGCTGCGCCGAGGCCCATCACGACCCGACCGGCGATGAGCCAGTCGACATTCGGGCTGAGGGCGGCGATCACCGACCCGGCGCAGAACACGCCGATCCCGACCAGCATGATCTTCTTCCGGCCGAGGAGATCCCCGAGACTGCCCGCGGCGAGCATGAATGCCGCGAAGGTCAGCGCGTAGCCGTTGACGACCCACTGGAGAGAGCTGACCCCGGCGTTCAGGTCGCTCTGCACATTTGCGAGCCCGACGCTGACGATCGTGTTGTCGAGGAAGGTGAGGAACAGGACGACGCAGAGGGTCGCGAGGGCCACCGCCTGGGCGGGAGACCCGAGACCCTCGTTTCGCATCTCGAGTCCGGGCGCCGCGCCGGCGATCTCCCCGGCCGCGCCGCCCGACTCGGTCACCGTCGTCGACCGGCCAACCGGCCAACCATTGAGGCGTCAGAAATCCTGATCACGCCGACGGTTATACCCGGGTCGAGAGGTGAACACTCCGTTCGACAGCGATCATCGGTACAAGTCGCCGGCCCCCAAGGCGCGCACGGCCCCTGGTGCCGAGGGGGGTTGGTCTGCCAGGGGCCCGATTGCGCTTATGAGCGTCGGGGACTATCCCAACGTCGAGATACCCCGAACAGTGCTGGGGAAAACGGAGTGCCGTTCGACCACGTCACGCAACCGTTTCCATGGTCCCCCACCAGGACCTCCGCTCCACGTGTGGTCGCCCCCTTCGGCGATGTAACTTCGCGGGTACTGGCCGCGATAAGGGGGGCACATGGAACTCGACTTGGGCGACGAGCTTCGCTCGTTCCGCGATGAGATCAGGACCTTCCTCGCCGAGAACCGGATCGAGCAGCTGGCCGGGGTCGACCCGCAGCCCGGCTTCACCGGGCAGACCGAAGACGATGGGGCGAGCCGCGCTGAGGCGTGGCAGCAGTGGGAGGCGGCACTGGCCGAACAGCGGCTGATCTGCCCGCAGTGGCCCGAAGAGGTCGGCGGGCGCGGGCTCGACGGGGTCGAGATGGCGGTCCTCAACGAGGAGTTCGACCGGGACGGCATGCCGAGGGTGATCCGGGGCATGGGCGAGTCCCTGGTCGGGCCGTCCATCATCGTCCACGGGTCCGACGAGCAGCGGGCGCACTTCTTGCCCCGCATCATCGACGGGACCGACCGGTACTGCCAGGGCTTTTCGGAACCTGACCACGGTTCGGACCTGGCCGGCGTCGAGACCCGCGCCGTCGTCGACGGTGACGAAGTCATCGTCACCGGCCAGAAGG
Organism: Acidimicrobiaceae bacterium; assembly: GCA_003151235.1. GTDB lineage: Bacteria > Actinomycetota > Acidimicrobiia > Acidimicrobiales > RAAP-2 > Palsa-461. The sequence continues at coordinate 66,489 of PLWZ01000087.1, read as the reverse complement.
TATGGACCTCTGGGGCGCACCTCGCCAACACCATGTTCACCCTGTGCCGCACCGACCCCGATGCGCCCAAGCACCGCGGCCTCTCCTACGTACTCGTCCCGATGAAGCGCGAGGACGGGTCGAGCAACGGGATCGACCTTCAGCCGCTCCGCCAGATGTCGGGGGCGAGCGGGTTCTGCCAGGAGTTCATCGAGGGGGCCCGGGCACCCCTCTTCAACGTCATCGGCGGCCTGAACAACGGCTGGCGGGTGGCCATGACCACGCTCGGCAACGAGCGGGGCGGGCGGGCGACCACCATGCACCTCCGCTACGAGCGAGAGTTCTGGGAGCTGGTCGAGACGGCGCGCAAGCAGTCGGCCGCCGACGACCGGTTGGTCCGCCAGGACCTTGCCTGGGCCTATTCGCAGGTCGAGCTCATGCGGTACTCGGGCCTGCGCCTGCTGTCGACGCTGGCCGCGAAGCGCGAACCGGGTCCGGAGGCGAGCGTCAACAAGCTCTTCTGGTCCGAGTACCACAAGCGCTTCGGCAACGTCGCCATCAATCTCGTCGGCGCGCAGGGCATGATCCGCCCCGAGGGCACCGGCTACCGCACCGATCGCTGGCAGCAGGTCTTCCTCGGGAGCCGGGCCGGGACGATCTTCTCGGGTACGAGCGAGATCCAGCGCAACATCATCGCGGAGCGTGCGCTCGGGCTCCCGAAGGAGCCGCTCGCGGCCGGTCAATAGTCTCGCCGCCGCTGGCGGCCAGGGAACAACGCAAACCAAGCAAGACGAGAGACGAGGAGCATCCCGGTGCCGGATGAAGAAGCGGTAATTGTTGCGACGGCTCGCAGCGCCATCGGGCGAGCCAACAAGGGCTCGCTGGTCGACTACCGAGCCGACGAGCTCATGGCCACGATCCTGAACGCGCTCATGGACAAGGTTCCCGAGGTCGACCGCGCGGACATCTTCGACATCATCTGCGGCAACGTTGCCCAGACCGGGGAGACCGGGTTCAGCATTGCCCGCACCGCCGGCCTCCTGGCCGGCTTTCCCCAGAGCGTCCCCGGCCTGACCCTCAATCGCTTCTGTTCGTCGAGCCTGCAGTCGATCCGCACGGCTGCCCACGCCATCAGGGCCGGCGAGGGCGACTTGTACATCGCCGCAGGGGTCGAGAAGAGCTCGCGTCCGCCGGTCCCCGAGGGCGAGGAGCCCCCGCCGGCGCCCCGGGGCCGGGGCATCGGCCCGGGCGGCCTCAACCCGAAGTTGCTCGGTCGGGACTCGGCGTTCCCGTTCGTCTACATCCCGATGGGCATGACCGCCGAGAACGTCGCCGAGCGGTTCAAGGTGAGCCGGGAGGACCAGGACGCGTTCGCGAAGCTGAGCCAGGACCGCGCCGTGGCGGCCCAGGCGGCCGGCTTCTTCGAGCGTGAGATCACACCGGTCACGAAGGAGGACGGGACGGTCGTCGACAAGGACGACTGCCCGCGGGCCGGCACCACGCTCGAGCGGCTGGCCGAGCTCCCGACCGCCTTCAAGCCCGAGGGCGGGACGGTCACCGCCGGGAACTCGTGCCCGCTCAACGACGGCGCGGCAGCGGTCCTCGTGATGAGCCGGACCAGGGCCGATCAGCTGGGCCTGAAGCCCCTCGCCCGGATCGTGGCCTCGGCGATCAGCGGGAACGACCCCGAGATCATGGGCGTGGCCCCGATCGACGCCGTTCCGAAGGTGCTCGCCGCCGCCAACATGAAGATCTCCGACGTCGACGTGGTCGAGCTCAACGAGGCGTTCGCCGCCCAGGTACTGCCGGTTTGCCGGGAGACCGGGATCGACATCGAGACCCAGTTGAACCCCCACGGCGGGGCGATCGCGCTCGGGCACCCATTCGGGATGACCGGGGCGCGCATCATGACCACCCTCATCAACGACCTTCAGACACTGGACAAGTCGATCGGCGTCGAGACCATGTGCGCCGCCGGGGGCATGGCCATGGCCATGGTGATCGAGCGCCTGAACTGAACCGGCGGGGGGGAACGATCGTGACCGAGTCGAACCTCCGGCTCGAGCGCGACGGCCACGTGGCCGTCGCGACTCTCGACCGGCCGGACAAGCTCAACGCGCTCAGCAGCGAGTTGTCCAAGGAGTTGCTCGGCCTGTGCGAGCAGGTCAACGATGACGACGACATCTGGGTGCTGGTGATCACGGGGGCGGGCCGGGGCTTCTGCTCGGGCGTCGACCTGACCGGCCAGCGGCCGGCCGAACGGGCCGAGGCGAGCCACTCGGTCCGGGTCGACGAGCTCGGCTGGGTCGGGCGCCAGGCGATGGGCATCTCGGGCATCGCCAAGCCGACCATCGCCGCCGTCAACGGCGTCGCCGCGGGCGCCGGAATGAGCCTCGCCCTCGCGTGCGACATGCGGACCGGGGACACACGCACCCGGTTCCGCACGGTCTTCGCCGAGCGCTCGCTCAGCCCGGACTCGGGGATGAGCTACTTCCTCCCGAGGATCGTCGGGTACTCCCGGGCCGCCGATCTCATCTTCACGAGCCGGGACATTGGGGCCGACGAGTCGTACCGGCTCGGGCTGCTCGACCGCCTCGCCGATGGCGAGCAGGCGCTCGACGAGGCGATGCGGCTGGCCGCGACGGTCGCCGGGCTCCCGCCGCTCGCGATCCGTTCGGGGAAGCGGGTTCTCCAGCACAACATGAACGTCGGCCTCGAAGAAGCACTCCGATACGAGACCGCCGGACTCGGCTTCGCCCGGAAGGCCCCCAACGACTCGGCGGAGGCGATGCTCAGCTTCCGGGAGCGCCGACCGCCGACCTTCACGGGCACATGAGCGACCCGGAGAAGGCGGTGGCTCCGACCGTGATCGGGCCGGTGACCGGCGGCCAGCATGGCTGGCCCTTCGCATGCTCCATCGACGATCTCTCGGATATCGGCTACATCGAGGAGGAGTACTTCCTCGACGGCGAGGCCAACGCCTATCGACCGACCGCCGAGTTCGGGCCCGACGGTCACTGGTCGGCAGAGCCGGCAGGGTCGGCGCCGTTCCGGACCCGGATGCTCGTCCAACGCCCGGCCGATCCGGCCCGGTTCAACGGCACCGTCGTCGTCGGGTGGAACAACGTCACGGCCGGCTACGAGCTCTTGGCCGAGCTGCCGGTCATCTTCGAAGAGGGCTTCGCGTACGCGTGCGCATCGGCACAAGAGGTCGGCGTCAACGGGATCGCCGCGCTGCCCCAGGGTCTCAAGACCTGGGATCCGGAGCGATACGGGAGCCTCGAGCACCCCGGCGACCGTTATTCATACGGGATCTTCACCCAGGCGGCCCTCGCGGTCGGGCCGAACCGGCCGACCGGCTCGCTCGACGGGGCGTTCGACCCGCTCGGCGGCTTGCGGGTCGAGCGGGTCGTGGCTCTCGGCGCGTCGCAGTCGGCGGCCCGGCTGGCCACCTACATCAACGCGGTCGAGCCCATCGCGGGGGCGTTCGACGGGTTCTTGGTGCTGATTCACTTCGGGAGCGGGGCCGGCATCGATGACGACCTGGTCTTCGACGCCACCTCGGAACGACCCAACCCGATCTTCCGGACCCGCACCCGGCTCCGCGACGACTTCGATGCGCCGATCATGCTGGTCAACTCGGAGACCGAGGCCCCCGCCTACCACGCGGCGCGCCAAGAGGACAGCGATCGGTTCCGCTTCTGGGAGGTCGCGGGAGCATCGCATGTCTCGGCTCCCCAACTCGGGCGCCGGACGGCCAGGGCCGAACGCGACGGCATCGTCGGGCGGGCCAACCCGGACCCGCCGTCGAACATCTCCTACGTGCCGGCGGCCAGCGCCGCCCTCGGCCACCTGCAGAGGTGGATGACCGGCGGCCCACCGCCGCCCGGCCAACCGCTGATCGACATGTCGGGCGACCCGGCCGACATCTCCCGGGACGAGCACCACAACGCGCTGGGCGGCGTCCGGATGCCGGGCGTGGATGTGCCGATCGGGCACAACACGGGTGTCAGCCCCGTCCAGGGGCTGGGCGGTCTCGGCGGCGGCTCCGAGCCGTTCGAGAAGGACAAGCTGGTCGACCTGTACGGCGACCACGACGGCTACGTGGCCAAGTTCTCCGACGCCGCGGCCGCGGCGGTCAACGCGGGAGTGCTTCGCGCGAGCGAAGCCGACCAACTGGTCAAGGAGGCTCGGGACTCCGAGCCGTTCTGAGGCCGCCCGATCCCGCTGCAGCGGGCCCGGGCCGTCAGGCCGAGTCGGCCGACTTACCCACCTCGTCCAGGATCTGTTTCGCGTAGGTGACCTTGCCCGTCAGCGTTGCCGGATCCCCGGTCGCAAGCACGTAGGCCGCCTCCGCCATGACCTCGACGGGCTCGTGGCGCTCGGGCGGCGTGAACTGGTCGAGCCGGTGGTGGAGCACGCCCGGCGTCAGCACCAGGCCCGACGGCGACACCACGTTCACCGCGATGCCGTCCGCGTAGACCTCCGACGCCAGCCCGGTGGTGAAGCGCTCGAGCGCCGCCTTGCACATGCCGTAGACGGTGCCGCCACCACGACCGCGACCCGGATACGGCGGGCCCTGGGGATGCCGGCCGGCGCCCGAGGAGATGTTGACGATCCAGCCGCTCTTGCGCTCCCGCATGCCCTCGAGCACCAGCTGGGCCAGCTCGAAGGGCGCCCGAACCTGGACCTCGAACATGAGGCGGAAGTGCTTCTCGTCGAAATCGATCACCGGTTCGAAGTAGGTGATGGCGGCGTTGTTGACCAGGATGTCGACCGGGCCGAGCTCCTTCGTCGCCGTCTCGATGATCCGCTTCCGGTCCGCCTGGACGGCCAGGTCGGCGACGATCGGAATGGCCTTGCCGCCGTTCTCGGTGATCCCGGTGACCACCGTCGCCAGGCTGCCTGCGAACGGGTGATCACCCTCCTGGGCGGTGCGCGCGGTCACCGCGACTGCGGCTCCGGCCCCGGCGAACCGCTCGGCGATTGCCGCCCCGATCCCCCGGCTGGCTCCCGTGACAACAGCGACCTTCCCCGACAGCGCCCCCACGGCGGCCTCCCCTACTCGATCCCATGGTGCGGGCCCGACGGCCCGATCTCCATTGTCCCTCACCCCGACGGGGTCCGCACAGGGCGCCCGGCCGTGGCCGGTACGTTGTGGCATGACGCTCGAATTGACCGTGGTCGACGCATTCACCGACCGGCCCTTCTCCGGGAATCCCGCTGCGATCTGCTTCGTGGACGAGTTTCCGAACGACGCGCGAATGCAGACGGTGGCGGCCGAGATGAACCTGGCCGAGACCGCGTTCGTCGTCGAACGGGGCGAGGGCCGCTACGACCTGCGCTGGTTCAGCCCCAAGGTCGAGGTGGACCTGTGCGGCCACGCCACCCTCGCCACCACCCACATACTCGGGCGCCCGGCTGCCTTCCGGACCCGCAGCGGGGAGCTCGTCTGCTCGGTGACGCCGGACGGCTTCATCGAAATGGACTTCCCGGCCGATCCTCCCTCAGAGGCGGAGCTTCCGGACGGGACGGGACTGGGAGGGGTGCGGTGGTTCGGTCGGGGCAAGTTCGACGGCCTGGCCGAGCTGGACAGCGCCGAGGCCGTCCGGACAATGGTGCCCGACCTCGCGGGCATCGAACGCCTCGGCGGACGGGCACTGATCGTCACGGCCACCGGTGACCGAACCGGTATCGACTTCGTCAGCCGGGTGTTCGCGCCCGCCACCGGCGTCCCCGAGGACCCCGTGACCGGCTCCGCTCACTGCACCCTCGCCGAGTACTGGGGCGGGCGGCTGGGATTGCACGCCATGACCGGTGAGCAGGCGTCGCCGCGGGGCGGGATCGTCACCATGCGCAGGGCCGGCGAACGGGTCCTCCTCGGTGGCCGCGCGGTCACGGTCTCCACGGTGTCGCTCCTGGTCTGAGCGACCATTCGGTGCCGAAGGGTCCCTAGGCCCCGAACAGCCGGAACTTAGTCTTGGCCCCGATGACGACGGTCGCCGCCCCGCCGCAGGCCAGGCGAACCGAACCCCTCGGGACATCGCTGATCGAACGGGGCCTGCTGACCCACGCCCAGCTCGAGTGGGCTCTCGGGATCCAGGGCGTCACCGGGTCGCGCCTCGGCAGCATCCTCATCTCGGCCGGCCTGGTGCGCCGATTGGACGTGTACCGAGTCCTGTCGGAGTCGTGGAACTGCCCGTTCGTCGACTTGACGCTCACCGACATCGACCGGTCGCTGCTCGTCCGGCTCGACGCGCGCCGCTTGGCCGACGAGCTGTGGATACCGGTGCAGCGGCTCGCCGACGGGTCGGTCCTCGTCGCAACCGCGGAGCGACCCGAACGGGGCCGGGCCCAGGTCATCGCGGCGGTCCTCGGTCTGCCGGTCCGCTTGGTCGCGACGACCGACTGGGACATCCGCCGAGCCATCGGGCAGTGCTTCGCTGACGCGATCCTCGATGAGGCGACGCTCGGGCTGTGGCGCCGGGACGAGGACCACTCGGCCCGGCGGGTACTCAGCTCGGTCCAGGCGGTGGTCGCGATCGCGGTGGCCCTGTTCATAGCGGAGGCGTTCCTGATCGCCCCCATCGGCTCGACCGTGATCCTGTCCGCCGTGATCGGGGTCGGGTTCTTGGTCTCGGTGCTGTTCAAGTTCATCGTCTGCATGGTCGGCTCGCGCTACGAGTACGCAGAGTCCGTCTCGAAGGACGACATCGCGGCACTGAGCGACAACGAGCTCCCGCTCTACACGATCCTCGTGCCCGCTTACCGGGAGGCCAACGTCGTGGGCGCCCTCATGGCGAACCTGTCACGTCTCGAGTACCCCCCGGACAAGCTCGAGATCCTGCTCCTCCTCGAGGCCGACGACGCCGAGACGCGCGCGGCCGCGATCGCGGCCAAACCGCCCGAGACGGTCACCATCGTGACGGTCCCGCCGGGCCAACCCCAGACCAAGCCCAAGGCGTGCAACGTCGGGCTGTTCTTGGCCCGCGGCGAGTTCCTCGTCATCTACGACGCCGAGGACCGACCCGAGCCGGACCAGTTGAAGGCGGCGCTGGTCGCGTTCGCCCGCGCCGACGAGCGCCAGGTGTGCGTCCAGGCCGCCCTCAACTACTTCAACGCCGGCGAGAACGCGTTGACCAGGATGTTCACCCTCGAGTACTCGTTCTGGTTCGACTACATGCTCCCGGGGCTCGAGGCGATGCGGCTCCCGATCCCCCTCGGCGGGACGTCGAACCACTTCCGGACCGACGCCCTGCGGCGCCTCGGTGGCTGGGACCCGTTCAACGTCACCGAGGACGCCGACCTCGGCATCCGCTCGGCCGCACTCGGCGAGACCGTCGGGGTCATCTCGTCGACGACATTCGAGGAGGCCAACAGCGCCTACGGCAACTTCATCCGCCAGAGGTCCCGTTGGATCAAGGGCTACCTGCAGACGACCCTCGTCCACCTCCGCCACCCGGTCGAACTGGTCCGCACGACCGGGTGGACGAAGACCCTCGGCTTCGCCCTTCTGGTCGGCGGGACGCCGCTCTCCTTCTTGTTCGTCCCGCCGCTCTACCTGCTGTTCGCCATCACGATGATCGTCGGGCCCAAGGCGGTGGCGCGGTTCTTCCCCGGCTGGGTCCTCTGGGTGAGCGTCGCCTGCCTCATCGTCGGCAACGCCATGATGATCTACGTCTCGATGATGGGCGTGTTCAAGCGCCGCCGGTACCGGCTGGTGCTGTGGGCGCTCGCCAACCCCTTCTACTGGCTGCTGCACTCGATCGCCGCCTACAAGGCGTTGTGGCAGCTCATCGTCAAGCCTCACTACTGGGAGAAAACGGAGCATGGCCTCACCAGCGACATCGCTGCACGCCCCGACCTTCCTTAGGTGGCGCCAGGAACGTTGGCCGCGGACCAGCCGGGCCCGTTGGGTGGTCCGGTTGGCCGTCGCGATTCCCTTCGTGGCGCTCGCCGACCTGGCCAACGCGGCCGGCGGACCGTCGGTGGACAACGTGGCACTGCACCACCAGGCGACCTCGCTGCACTGGCTGGGCGGCCAGCTCGGCTGGATCGCCCACGCCTACCCGCCGCTCACGCTCTCGGTGGCCCGCCTGTTCCCGGGAGGGGCACAGGGCCTCGCGATCGCGGGCGGGCTGTGCACCGGGATCCTCATCCAGCTGACCATCGAGCGGCTCTTGCTGCGCTCGGTCCCGTTCGCGAACGCGGTGGTGCTGACCGCCGCGGTCGCGCTCACGCCGGCCTTCTGGTTCGTGGCCAGCCAGGACTTCTCGGCCTTCCTCACCCTCAGCCTGCTCTCGATCGGCCTGACCGGGCTGCTCGACTTCACCTTCAACCGCTCGACCGAGAGTGGCTTTATCGCCGGCATCGGGTTCGGCCTCGCGACGATGTGCGACCTGGCGGCGCTGCCGTTCGCCGTGGCCGGCGCGCTGGCCACCCTGTTCGTAGCGCCCCAGGCCAAGGCGGTGCGCGAGATCGCGCGCCGTCGGGCGGCCGCCACCGTCGTCCTGTTCCCATCGGCGGCCGCGTTGGCCGGGTGGGCCTTCTTGCAGTGGCGTTTCAGCGGCAGCTGGACCCAGAGTTTCACCCGGGCCGACCCAATGCTCTTCCGCTTCCCGGGCGGCGTGTGGGTGTCGCTCGCCCGCGCCGCCAGCTCGGTCGGTCACGACCTCGTGTTCGCGCCGGTGCTCGTCGCGGCGACGGCGCTCCTGTTTGTCCGCCGGCCGTCGTCGTCGGTGGCGTGCCTGGCGTTCGTGGGCTGCGTGATCGCGAACCGGTGGATCGGTGCCCCGTTCTCCGGCCCGACGGTCGTCGTCCTCCTCGGCGTGGTCGCCCTGGTCCTGCTGCCGGAACGGCTGAAGGCCTCCGAGCAGACCGTCCTGTGGGTGTGCGTAGCGCTCCAGGTCGCGATCGCCTATGGGGGGCTCCATCTCGGCCTGCCGCAGGTGGCCGACTGGACCCATCGGCTCATCACCGGCGCCCACTTGCCGCACTGATCCTGAGCGACGAGCCCGCCGGTGCGAACAGCGAGTTCGGGCCTGGATAGGGTTCGGCCTCGTGGAGATCGTCGAGTCGTTCTTCTCCGTCGGCGACCGAGCCCACGGGCTCCTCGAATCCCGCGAGGTGGCGGCGTGCTGGGATCGCCCGAGCGCTCTGGCCGAGTACTCGGTGGGCGGCCTGGCCGGGCATCTGCTCAGGGCCACCGGCCGCACCGAGCAGCTGGTCGGTGGGCCCGAGCCTGCGGGGGCCGAGGTCGTCGAACTCGCCGCGTTCTTCGGTGCGAACCGCATCCGGGAACCGACCGATCTCGACAGTGACTTCCAGCGGGCCGTCAGAGATGACGGGGAACGGGCCGGCGGGATCGGGCCGGAGGCGCTCGCGGACTCCTTCGGGCAGCTGCTGGCGCGCCTGCGGGCGATGCTTCCCGGCGTCGCGCCGGACCGGCTCGTGCCCGTGCTCACGATCCCGGGCGCCGCGACCACGTTCGAGAACTACATGCGAAGCCGCGTCGTCGAGCTGATCGTGCACACCGACGACCTCGCCGTGAGTGTCGGCGTCGCCCCGCCGGAGCCTGGATCGAGACCGGCATCGGTCGCGATCGGTGCGCTGGTCGAGCTGGCCCGTGCGCGATCGGGGGATCTCGGTGTGATCCGGGGCCTGGCCCGGGCCGAACGGGCCAGGCCCGACGACCTCCGGGCGCTATAGCTGGGCCGGGCCGACGTCGCCCGGTGATCAGCCGTTCTTCGGCAGCTCCGAGAACCGGGCCGTGCGATCGTTGTTCGGCTCTTTCGGGAGCCCGAGCACCCGCTCGCCGATGATGTTTCGCTGGATCTGGTCCGTGCCGCCGTAGATCGGCGGGGCCTGCGCGTGGAGCGCCAGACCGCTGATCGCCGAGACCAGCCCGCTGTTGGGGAGGCCGTCGAGCGGCGCTCGCTGGTCGGGGGCGTACGCGTGCAGCGTCCCCTGCGCGCCGGCGATCGACATGCCGAGATCCCGGGACAGCCGCATGATGTCGCTCATCATGAGCTTGGCGATGTTGCCCATGCCCGGGATGTCGCGGCCAATCGCGCGAGCCGCCTTCATCCGCTCCGTGTTGAACCGGGCCACCTCGCCCAGGGTGTGGAGCTTGGCCAGGCCCTGACGCACGACCGGGTCCTTGTCCTTGCCGGTCTTGCGGGCAAGCGCGACCAGCGCGGAGGGGCCCATCGGCTGGAGGACCGCCGCCAGCTCGCCGCCGGTTTCGCCACGCGGGCCAACGAATTCGCCGGCCTTGCGGGTGAGCTGGCCGGCCACGGTGCCGGGCATCGCCGAGAACCCAGCCCCACCGCCGCCTGCGCCGAGCCCGGAGCGTTCGAACGCGAGCGTGGTGTTGGCGACCGCCCAACCGTTGTTCACGTCGCCGATCACGGCCGAGTTGGGCACGTGGGCGTCGCTGATGAACACCTCGTTGAACATCGCGTTCCCGCTCATCTCACGGAGCGGACGCACATCGACGGCCGGCTGGCGCATGTCGAGCACCATCCAGGTGATCCCCTGGTGCTTGGGCACCTCGGGTTCGGTCCGGGCGAGGAGCATCCCGAGGTCGGCGAACTGGCCGAGCGACGTCCATACCTTCTGGCCGTTGATGACCCACTCGTCGCCGTCCTTCGTGGCCCGGGTGGTCAGCCCGGCCAGGTCCGATCCGGCTCCAGGCTCGCTGAACAGCTGGCACCAGCCCTGCTGGCCGGTCACGATGCCGCGCACGTAGAGGTCGATCTGTTCCTGGGTCCCGTGGGTGGCGATGGTCGGGGCAGCGAGGAGGAGCCCCAAGCCGCCGGGGGGGCCAAGTGCGCCGAACGAAGCGATCTCTCGCGAGACCAGCATCCCGTCGGTGCGGGACAACCCCCGTCCATAGGCGTTGGTGGGCAGGGTCGGCGCCGACCACCCGGCCAGGCCCATCCGCTCCCACCACTCGGCAACGGTGAGCTCGGGGTCCCAGTTGTCCCCGAGCCATGCGCGGATCTCCTCCACGATGCTCTCGGAGGTCTGTTCCTTCGGTGCTTCTTCGACCTTGGTCATGCCTCTGCCCTTCAGACGCCCGGTGGATTCGGGTGGGACCGGTCCCACTTCGCGGCGCGCGCCGCGCCCACCGGCCAACGAAGCCTACCCAAACCGTGGCCCGACAAAGCCCAATTTCGGGCCCTGACCGGGGAAGTTACCGGCGGTCACCAGGGAGAATCCTCGAACAAGGCCGCCTCCAGCAGGGCCGATGTGGCCCGGGCCCGGCAACTCGGTAACGATGGCCCGATGATCCTCGAACACGTAGTGCTGGACGTGCGCTCAGGCAGCAGCGCCGAGTACGAGGCGGCGTTCTCCAAGGCCAAGTCGATCATCGCCGGATCGCCCGGCTTTCGGTCGCTGCGGCTGGAGCGCTGCCTCGAGCAGCCCGGTCGATACGTCCTCTTGGTCGAGTGGGACTCGGTCGACGCCCACGAGGAGGGCTTCCGCAAGTCCCCGGCGTTCGAGGAGTGGCGCGACCTCTTGCACGGCTTCTATCCGGAACGGCCGACCGTCCAGCACTTCGAGACCGCGTTCGAGGCCTGAGGCCCTTAGCCGCCCGGCTCGGCCGGGCAGCGCCCACAGACGCCGGTGATCTCGACGACGTGGTTGAGCTGGGAAAACCCGTGTTCCTCGCCCAGCCGGCGGGCCACCGACTCGAGATCGGGGGCATCGAGCTCAACCGTGCGACCGCAGCGTCGGCACACCAGATGATGGTGGTGGACGGGCAACCCGCAGCGCCGATAGAGGGTCTCACCCGAGTCGGCCCGGACACTGTCGATCTCGCCCGTGCCGGCCAAGGTCCGCAGCTGGCTGTAGACGGTGGCGAGACCGACCCGTTCGCCGGAGGCCCGGAGGCGGGCGTGCAGGTCCTGGGCGCTCGTGAACTCGTCGATCTCGTCCAACAGGGCCGCCACGGCCCGCTTCTGGCGGGTCTCCCGGACGCGCGGACCGGGCTCCGCGCCTGCGTTGGCCATCGCGACGACTTTAGCCATAACGGTTCCAGGTAGAGGGTTGATAACTAGAGCGGTTCTCGTTATCATTATATAATGAGGTTGTGCGCCGGACGTTTCTCCCTTGCCGTTGCCGCAACCGTCGCCGGGACGGTGCTCGCCATCCCCTCGCCGGCCGCCCCGGCCGGTTCCGCGCGGGTGCTGAACGTCGTGGCCGCCGAGAATTTCTGGGGCAGCCTGGCCTCACAACTCGGGGGGCGCCAGGTCGATGTCACCAGCATCGTCTCGGATCCCAACGCCGACCCGCACGAGTACGAGACCAACCCGTCCGATGCCCGGCTCTTCGCCTCGGCCGACTTCGTGATCGAGAACGGGGCCGGATACGACAGCTGGTCCGACAAGCTCCTGGCGGCCCAGTCGCGGGCCGGCCGCACTGTGCTGGACGTGGCGTCGTTCCTGGGTCGGCCGAAAGGGGCCAACCCCCACTTCTGGTACAACCCGGCCTACGTCTTCCGGGTCATCGACCGGATCACGTCCGACTACGAGTCCCTCGAGCCGGCAGAACGGCGGTACTTCGCGGCACGCCATGCGGCGGTGGAGTCTGCGTTGGCGGGCTATCGGGCCGAGCTCGGTTCTCTCGCCCGGCGCTTCGCCGGGACGAAGGTGGCCGCCACCGAGAGCATCTTCGTCTACCTGGCCTCCTACCTCGGCCTGCAATTGGTGACGCCGTCGGCGTTCATGGACGCCGTCGCCGAGGGAGTCGACCCTCCGGCCTCGTCGCTCGCGACGTTCGATCGACAGATCGATGCGAAGGCCTTCGGGGTGCTCGTCTACAACACCCAGACGGTCACGCCGCTGACCACCAACATCCGCAATGCCGCGACGGCGCTGCACATCCCCGTAGTCGGCATCTCCGAGACGATGCAACCGCCGGGAACGACGTTCGAGCAATGGATGGTCGGCGAGCTCGAGAGACTGGGGGCGGCCCTGGCCACCACCCGATCGTGAGGCACTGACGTGTCCGGCCTCCCCCACCTCGACCGGCCCGTCGTGTGCGCGCACGACCTGGCGGCCGGATACGGGCCGAACACCGTGTGGTCGGACGCCACGTTCGACATCGACGCCGGGGCATTCGTCGCGATCCTCGGGCCCAACGGTGCCGGCAAGTCGACGCTGCTCCGGCAGGTCCTCGGTCTCCTCCGGCCTCGGTCGGGGACGATCGAGGTACTGGGCGAACCGCCCCGGCATGGCAACCCCGCCATCGGGTACGTCCCGCAGGCCCGAACGCTTGACCCCGACGTGGCGTTCCGGGGCGTCGATCTGGTCCGGTTGGGCCTCGACGGCCACCGCTTCGGCTTCGCACCCCCGTGGCGGTCCCAACGCGTTCAACGAGACGCCGTCGACCGCGCGGTCGAATCCGTGGGAGCCACCGCTTACGCCCACCGCCGGCTCGGCGCGATGTCGGGCGGTGAACGCCAGAGGCTCCTGCTGGCCCAGGCCCTCGTCGGCGACCCCGCGCTCCTCCTGCTCGACGAGCCGTTGGCCAACCTGGACGTCCGGAACCAGGCGACGATGGCCGAGCTGATCGGCTCGGTCGCCCGGGCCAGGCACCTGACCGTCCTCCTGGTCGCGCACGACCTCAACCCGCTCCGCAATGTGATCGACGTCGTCTGTTATGTCGCCGGCGGCAACGTGGCGTTCGGCCCGCCCGACGAGGTGGTGACACCGGAGGTGCTGTCAAAGCTGTACGGGGCCCCGGTCGAGGTCCTGGTCGACAGCCGCGGGCGACGTTTCGTCGTCGGAATCGAAGAGGAGACTGCGCACCCGCATCCCCACGCCGAAGTCGTGGCCGACAGCCTGCGTCTTCCATGATCGGCACCCTTGTCGCGCAATCCGGTGCGGCCCGCTTCAGCTGGAACCTGTTCGCCGATCTCGGCCAGATGCTCTCCTACGAGTTCATGCGCAACGCGTTCTTGGCCGGTGCAGTGGTCTCGGTCGTGGCCGGAATCGTCGGATACTTCGTCATCCTCCGTCGGACCGCCTTCGCCGCGCATGCGCTCTCCCATGTCGGCTTCGCGGGAGCCGCCGGCGCTGTCGTGCTTTCCGTCAACCCTGTGTGGGGCCTGCTCGTCTTCTGCCTGGGCGGGGCCGCCGTGATGGGCGCACTCGGGCAGCGGATACGAGAACGCGACACGGTCATCGGGATCGTCCTCGCCTTCATGCTCGGGCTCGGGGTCCTGTTCATAGCCCTCTACAACGGGTACTCGACGGAGGCGTACTCCATCCTGTTCGGCGAGATCCTCGGCATCAGCACCGGCGACGTGGTGCTCACGGTGGCCATCGGGGCGGTCGCCGTCGCTGCGATCGGCGCCATGTACCGCCCGCTCCTCTTCGCCTCCATCGACGAGGAGATCGCCGTCGCCCGTCGGGTGCCGGTCCGCGCTCTGTCGGTGGCGTTCCTCCTCACACTCGGGCTCGCGGTCGCAGTGGCGGTGCAGGTGGTCGGCGTGCTGCTCATCTTCTCGCTGCTGGTCACCCCGGCGGCGGTCGCCGACCGCCTCACCACTCGGCCGGCGGCGGCCATCGCAGTGTCCGTCGTCGTCGCACTGGCGTGCACGTGGCTCGGGCTCGCGATCGGCTACTACTTCAGCTACCCGGTCAGCTTCTTCATCACGAGCCTGGCCTTCTTCGCCTACGCGGTCACCCGGCTCTCGACCGGGATCGCCCGTCGCAGCCGCCCGACGGCCGCGGTCCCGGCGGCCTGAATCGGCCGAAACTCCGGGACAGGTCGCTACGCTGAGCCATCCCGGCATCGACCAGCCGAGGCCCATATTGATGCGAGACCGGCTCCGATCCCTCTTCTCGTTCCCCAATCCGGTCAACGAGATTGCCGCGCGCAGCGTCGCCGCGGGCGTCGTGGTGATGACGACCCTAGCCCTGGTCCTCAGCATTCCGTGGCTTCTGATCCCGATCGTCTACGGCTTCTGGGCCCGTGTCCTCACTGGGCCCTCGCTCAGCCCGCTCGGCCAGCTGGCCACGCGTGTCATCGTCCCCGCCCTTCCGTTGGCGGCCCGGCCGATCCCGGGACCACCGAAACGCTTCGCGCAGGCGATGGGGGTCGCGATGAGCACCGCCGCCCTCATCGTGTGGGTGACCGCGGGTTGGAGCGTGGCCCGCTGGGTGCTGGTCCCGCTCGACGGCGCGGCCTTGCTCGAGGCGGCGTTCGGGATCTGCCTCGGCTGCCGGGTCTTCGCCGCCTTGATGCGGACCGGTCTGATCCCTGAATCGGTGTGCCTGGAATGCGCCGATCTCAGGCGGCCGCGACCGACGGTGGCCGGCCGGCCCGGCTGAGCGGTCGAGCCCTCAGGCCGGCTTCCCCGCTTTGCACCAGGCGTTGGACGGCACGCCCACACACGGGTTGGGCATCGTGGCCAACTTCGGGAGTGGGTGCATGACCACCCCGGTGAAGAGCGGGTACTTGGCTGTTGGCGAGCATGGCCCGAAGCCGGTATCGCAGAGCGCCTGACTCAGCAAGGCCGAATTGGCGTTGGGGGCCGACGTGATCGGCCCGCACTTCGCCTGTGTCTTCTCGAGGTTTGCCGGCACGCTCCCCTGAGGGGCGACGTTGCCCCTGAAGCAGTTCTGGATCTGATGACCCTCGAGGGTGAGCTCTCCGAAGTCCACATTCGACGGGTTACCGAAGAAGCCGTCGTTGCTGAAGGTGTTGTGGATCAACGCGTCCCCCTGGGGGTCATAGACACAACCGAATCCCGTGACTTCGGTCCCGCCCGTCTTCGAACAGCTCTGGTTCTCCACCGGTGGATTCTCGTCGGGATACGGCACGAAGAGGATTCCCCAGGCGCCGTTGTTGGCGAACCGGTTGTCCATCACGGTGTCGTTCTTCCCCCCTGACAGCGTCATGCCTGTACCGGTTGGACCGTTGCTGGCCGATCCAGCCTGGGGCACGTTGGGGTTGTTGTTGTTGTGGAAGTAATCGTCGATCACCACCCAGCACGAGTGGGTGTGCGTGATCGGGCTGATCTTGTTGCCCGGACACGCCCCGTTCTGGGGCGCCGGAGGGTCACCATCGATCTGCGTGTTGGTGTCCAACCCGTCCTTGTTGTTGTCGAACTGGGAGTGTGTGATGACGATGGACCCTCCCGAGTTCGTCCCCGAATAGCCGAGCGCGTTGTCCTCCATCCACGCATTCGAGATGGTCGTGCTACAGACCTGTTTGCATGCGCCGACATACATGCCCGAGTCGTTGAAGTTGTTCGCGTACACCTGGTTCCAGGTGCCTCCTGAGGAGTTCGACGAGAAGATCCCGTACTGGGCGGCAGTGGCCTCGGCATCGCTGATCGACCCGTTTGGGCCGAAGAAGGTGGAGGTCGCAGTGAGATAGCTGCCCGAATAGCCGTACAGACCCACCTGGCCCGATTCGGCGCCGCCGTTCCACCAGATCTCGTTGCCCGACTCGCCCGATCCCGCGAGGAAGTTACAAGCGGTGAGGTTCTGCACGCTCACTCCGTTGGCCTTCCAGATCACGATCCCGTTGCGCCCGACCGGCACGCCGGTCGTGCTGAGGTCCCCTACTGCACCGAAATTCTGCCACTGGGGTGCACTGTCGCAGGCCTGTGCGGCGCCCGCCTTGGTGCCGTCAATGATCACGCTGTTGCGGTCCATCCCGCGCAGGTGGATGTCGGACTTCGTGATCAACACGCCGCCAAAGTCGCCGTGGTTCTGCGCGTAGATGCTCGGAAACGAAGACACCGAGTGGTCGTCGTCATTTTCGTGGTAGTCGCCCGGCCCGATCAGGATCCAGTCCCCGGGCTTGGCGGCGTTCACGGCCGCCTGGACGCTCGAGAACTCGCCGCGCACGCCGTGGAAAGAACCAACCAGGAGGACCTTCGGGCCCGCAGCCGCAGCCGGGTTCGCACCCGTCGCCACACCGAGCACCGTCGTGCCGATCGCCATGACGAACGCCATCATTCCGATGAAACCGCGTCTACCGATCAACATGTTGACTACCCCCCCGGGGTCGCTCGACCCTACCGACGCCGCCAGGCCCCCGCCACCAGGCGGAGTGACCTATGGGTCAGCGGGTGGCAACGATGACGTCGGCCAACGGGGACCCGGCCGAAAGCCGTGTCCGCACGCCCTTCCAGCCGGTACGGGCTAACACGTCGGCGAAGTACCCCTCGTCAAAACCCAGCTCCAACCACCCGTGGGTGCGAGTCGACCAGAGCGAGTAGCCGTCCAGACGTAGGCCCCACGGATAGCTCATCGGGGCGATCGGCTCGCCTGCCCACAGGACCTTGCCATCCGGCTCGACGATGTCGGCCAGGTGGCCAAGCATCGCCACGTGATCCGAGCAGTGGTGGAAGGACTCGTAAAAGATCGCCGCGTCGAATCGCGTGTCGGTGGTGAACTCGAGCATGCCCCCGTTCACAACCGTCAGCCGACCCCCGGCGCGGCTCCTCCGTTGCGTGAGGTCGCAGAACCGCCTTTCGACCTCGACCGCGGTGACCACGAAACCCATCGTCGCGAGGTCGATCGTCAGATTGCCCCAGCCAGACCCGAACTCGACGATGCGGGCCGGAGGGTTGAGACCGAGCGTCGCGACGATGAACCCGCGGGCGACCAACTCCTCTCCAACCACCTTGGTCGATCGGGTCGAGAACGGGTACGGGACGCTGACAGCCTCCTCGAGGTCGAACGGGCTGGCCTCGTTGGCAATCGAGTAGTCGGACCGGCCCGAGACCGATTCGTAGAGCGCCCAAACCCATTTGCGGTACTCGTCCGAGAACGGGTCCTCCGGTCGGTCGGTCGGCGGAACCATGCGGAAGCCGCGAAGGAACTCGCGGGCCGCGTCCTCGGACACTGCGAACAGCTTCGCTGCCTCCTCGAGCTGGGCGTCCAACTCGTCCAGCGTCACGACCCGAGGCGTTTGGTGCCCTCGCATCGCCCGAATGCGACGCACCGCTGGCTCGGGAAGCGCAGCGACAGCCGCTCTCCGCAGGCGGCGACCCGGCCCGCTCGGAGCGGACAGCGTCGTGTTCGGACGAGGCACCGGTGCAGCCCACCATGAACGACGCTCAGGCGCAACGACACCTTCGGCCGCCGTCGCCGAGCGTCGGTGGGACGGCAACTTTTCGAAAAAACATTTCCCAGGTGGCGGTACTTGTGGGACGCTTGTGAGACGTAGTGCAGTGCACACTGTCGACGGTGCCTACGGAAGCCGTTGACACCAGGGCGGAGCATTGATCCGTCAGGCAAAGATGGTCGCCTGGCTGACGGGGAGCGAGTGGCGAAACCGACGCCCTTTCGGAATGTCGAACCGAGAGGACGTGTGTTGAGCCCGGCGGACCAACCCACCCACCAGGGATGGGCGGACAGCGACCCTCTCCGCTCCGCGATCGCCTCACCGCCGTGCCTTGGCACGCCGATCGACGGCGACTCGAGTGGAACATCGGTGCCCGATCCCGGCCTCGACACACTTTCCGACACTGGCGTGATCCCCGACGGGGCCGATGTCGGGCGGACCCGGGAACGGGTCCGACAGCGGCGATTCGCCCGCCTGGCGATCGTGCTCCTGCCCGTCGCCGTTGCCCTACTGCTGCGGGCGCTCGTGTGGCACCACCAGGCGTTCTCGATCCCGCACATCCCGAGTTCGCTCGTTCCCTATATCCCCGCGATCGCCCTTATCGCGGTCCTCGTTGGCATGATGCTGGCGTCGGTGGTCGGAGCGGCTCGGTCTCCCCACGTGCTGTACCGGCCCGGTGAGATCGACGTCCACTTCGACGACGTCCGGGGCGCAGACGCCGTTGTCGAAGAGGTTCGCAAGACCCTCAACCTGTTTCTCGCGCACCGCATATTCGCCGAGCGCATGGGGGGCACACCCCGCCGGGCCGTCCTGTTCGAGGGTCCGCCCGGCACCGGAAAGACCTACCTGGCCAAGGCGCTCGCCGCCGAGGCCGGCGTGCCGTTCCTGTTCGTATCCTCTTCCGCGTTCCAGTCGATGTACTACGGGGCGACGAACCGAAAGATCCGCTCCTACTTCAAGGCATTGCGCCGTCACGCCCGCCGCGAGGGTGGGGCGATCGGCTTCATCGAGGAGATCGACGCCATCGGCGCATCGCGCTCGGGGTCCGGCCTCGGCGGCCACCGCGAAGGGGTCGCGGGCGTCGTCAACGAGCTCTTGATCCAACTGCAGTCCTTCGAGACTCCGACCGGTAGCACCAAGCTGCGCGGCTTGATGGTTGACTTCATCAATCAGTGGCTGCCCACGAAGCGTCACTTGCACAAACCGGGCTCGGTGCCGGCCAACATGCTCGTGATCGGAGCCACCAACCGGGCCGCCGACCTCGACGCGGCACTTTTGCGCCCTGGCCGCTTCGACCGGTCGATCTACTTCGACCTGCCGACCAGAGCCGGACGGCGAGACATCATCGACTTCTATCTCGGCAAAAAGGCACACACGACGGAGCTCGACGACGACGGACGGCGCGAGGCGCTCGCCGGCATGACGGCGGGCTACTCGCCGGTGATGATCGAGCACCTCTTGGACGAGGCACTGATCTGGGCACTACGCCGCGACGCGCACGCCATGTCATGGGCCGACATCACCCGGGCCAAGATGACCAACGAGATCGGACTCGCCAACGGGGCCCTCTACACCGAGGCCGAGCGGCGAATGATCGCCACACACGAGTCCGGCCACGCCACGGTGGCCTGGTTGGTCGGCCGCGGACGGACACTCGACCTGCTGAGCATCGTGAAGCGCAAGGAGGCGCTCGGCCTGCTCGCCCACTCGGACGCAGAGGAGCGGTTCACCCGGACCAAGAGCGAGATGCGGGCGCTGATCCAGATCGCCATGGGGGGAATGGCCGCCGAGGAGTTGTTCTTCGGGGAGACGTCCACGGGCGTCGCCGGCGACCTGGCGACGGCCACGACTACGGCATGCCAAATGGTCGGGGTGCTCGGCATGGGCTCGTCGTTGATCGCCGACACCTCCATGAGCTTGACCGGTCCATCCGATGCCACGGCCAAGGTCCTGTCGACCGACGCCGGACGTGACGAGGTGGAACGCCTGCTCACCCGTTCGAAGGACGACGCTCGCTCGATGCTCGAGCACAACCGCCATGTGGTCGAGGCGCTGCGCGACGCGCTGCTCGACCGCGACGAACTCGTCGGCAGCGAGATCACAGACGTCATCCAGGCCGCCCGACCCGCCGGCGAGCCCGGGGTCCCGGCGGTCGACGCTCTACAGAGCTAATCCCTCGATCTACGGGTAGCCGGTGGCGCTGCCACAGCTCGGTTCGGCTGTTGACTGCGGCGTGGTGCCGTAGCTGTTGCTGGCGGTCCAGTAGCCGGGCAATGCGGTCGAGGTCGTGCACGTGACTCCCTGGGCGACGGCCGTCGACGCGATCGACCAGCGCGGCGTCCCGGGATCCAGGTAGTCGGGGACGTTCACGTACCCGAGCCGGCTGTCCCAGATGTAGTACTTCGTGTACCCAGTAGCCGCGGAACCGTTGCTGAAGGTCCCGACGGCCGGCCGGTAGTCCTCCGAGATCGAGCCGTAGACGTCGAGCGTTCCCTCGGTGTTCCCGCTGTTGTTCCCGTTCCCGGCGAACGTGTAGTTGTTCACACCGAAGCCGTCGTTCAGGGCGAGAATCGCAGCGTCGATCGTGAGACCGGAGGCCCCAGGATCACACAGCGGGGCCGCCAGGGCGCCCGTGCCGCCGCACGAAGCCATCACGGACGTGGTGCCGCTGACCGTTTTGAGGGGGCGGTTGACATCGACATAGGCAAAGGCGATGAGGCCGAGGGCGTCGTTCGGCATTCCGGCAGATGAGCTGTACGCGCACTGGTTGGCGAACTGGCTATTGAATGAGGACCCACAGTCGACATAGGTGATGGGGTTGTCGACGATGATGTCGTTCTGGGTCGCGATCGTGAGCGCTCCGCTCACGGTCCCGCTGACGAAGGCGTCGCCTTCACAGTCCGGGGTCGCCGTCTGGCCGTAGTAGAGGCCGAGCTGCGAGTACAGACCCGTGCCACTCACCCCGTCATACGGGTTGGCATACGCGTTGCAGGTCTGCGAAGACGGCGTGTTCTCGACGTAGACGACCCCATTGGCCGGCGCCGCCACGGTCACCCCTGGCGAGACGTTGACCACCGATCCATTCGTTGAGTTGTAGCCGCACTGATTTGGGTTCGTCGAGACATTATCTCCGTCGTTGTTGGACGAGACCGGGGTATTTGGGCTGTACACGGTCATGTTTTCGGTGGTTCCGCTATTGCTGAGCTGAATTGTTGTCGGGCCCGAATACAGGCAGCCCGTCTGCGCTGCGATGGCCGCCAGCGCGGTGTCGGTCGTAGGCAAGGGCTCCAGCTGGGCATTGTCAGAACTGGTTGCCGAGTTGTAGGTACCGACGTCGGCGGTGTTGGCGCCTGAGCATGTTGCGGCCGTCCCGTGATTGTCGAATGGATCGACGAACAGACAGTTGGGGTCGTGCGTCGTTATGGTGGAGGGATCTGCCGTGGAGCCGAAGTTCGGGGACGAGTCCACGTAGAAGGAGTCGTTCGAGTACACGGGCCCGTACAGCGTGTCCCCCGGACCGAAGAACACGGCGCCACAGTTGGAGCTGTTGAAGTTGTTTTGGTTGTTGATGTCGGGTCCCCCGTAATTGTCGTTCCAGTCGTACGTGCAGTTCGCGGTCTGGCCGGACGCCGGGACGGTTGACTCGTAGTTGCTCCAGAAAATGTGGGTCAAGAACCCGTTCTCGGGCGTGAAGTTCACGTACGAGCTCTGGAACGAGACCCTCTTGCCGTTCTGGGCGGCGCCGTAGACGAGCTCCTTCACGTACTCCAGCGTCTGGCCGGCCGTCGACCCAACGGCTGAGCATGCCGTGTTGAAGCACAACCATGGGTTGGTCCACATGAACTTCTCGGTGATCGGGTTGTTCCCGTTTCCTGTGACCGTCTCCCAGGTGTCGAGGGCAGGAAGCTCAGAGGACGGG
This sequence comes from Acidimicrobiaceae bacterium, assembly GCA_003151235.1. Lineage (GTDB taxonomy): Bacteria > Actinomycetota > Acidimicrobiia > Acidimicrobiales > RAAP-2 > Palsa-461. The sequence continues at coordinate 44,495 of PLWZ01000087.1, read as the reverse complement.
CACGCGGTGCTCGATGACGACGTGTTCAAGCTGTTGCAGTTGACCAGGTTGGGATTCTGGTTCACCGCCGACAGGTAGGAGTCGATCCCGGACTGGAGGGCCCGGTAGGCCAGATGTTGGACCACGTCGTTGGAGACCAGCGGATCGTGCTGCATCGCAGTGGCCGCGAGGGCCCCCGCGGTCAGCGAGATCAGCAGGATCAGCCCGATGACCATCCCCATGGCGGCCTGGCCCGCTTCGCGGGCCCGCTCCATCGCTCGCACCGCCTTGCGGTCGCCCAGGTGGTACACCGGCCGCCACTCACGTCTGCCGCTCATCGTCAGCCCACCATTGTCTGATAGTTGGAAGAGACCGGGGAGAGCAGGTACACGGTCGTGTTGTCCTCGGATTGGCCACCAGCGGTGCGCCCGGTCGAGACCCCGTTGACCTGCAGGTCGATCGTGATCGCATAGACCTCTGCCGGTTGACAATTCTGCAGCACGTTGCCGGTCGTACTTCCGGTGCTCGTGCAGCTTGCGAACGCCGAGACGTCGCTCGAGTAGAAGCACGACGGCGCGGTTGAGCCCGAGCAACTGGTCCCCACCTGCGAGGTCGTCGACGTGGTTCCCGAACTCGTCGATGTGTTGAGGAGGAGGGTGTAGACGAACAACGGTGCGTTATCGGAGAAGTTGGATACACCGTTGACCGTGATGAGCGTGTGGGGGCTGTTGTAGGTGCACACGCCGGACCCGGTGGGCGGACACGTGCCGCTCTTGGCGGTCGCCTCGGTGACCGTGAAGGTCCCCCCAGCGTTGCAAAGTCCCGTGCTCGGGGTGGTCGACGCGCAACTCGCCACGATCTGTGCCGGCCCGTTGGGATCTCCGATGTTGGTGTAGAAGGTCAACGAGGTCGGAAGGATCGCCCCCGTGACGAAGGCTGGAACGGGGACGCCGCTGTTCGTCGGACCCGGTTCGACGGCCGAACGCATGAAGCGTTGCAGGTTGGTCGAGACCGGTAGGAGCTGATTGACGTTGGTATAGGTGTTATTCACCCGCGCCACCGTCGAAAAGAGCGTGTCGACTATGGGAATCGTCATGGCGAAGAGAATCATTAGGGTTGCCGTGGCCACAGCCAACTCCACCAGGGTGACCCCGGCCTCGTCCCTTGCGATCGCCTCGTCGGCTGCCCGGGACGCCCTCCGCCGAGCCTGTACACGCAGACACCCCTTCATCAGTCCGGGACCGGCACGAAGGCGGGCATGTAGTACGTCGCGCCGCCCACTACGATCGAGGTCGGGTTGACGGTGACCGTCGTTGTCGCGTGAGTGCCCCCGGACGTGACGGTGACGACGTAGGTGCCGTAGATGACAGCGATCCGGCTGAGACCGTCGACCCCGGTCGTCGGCATGGAGTAGCTCGTCGGGTTGGACGGGTTCGTCGGTGGGTTGGACAGGGCCGGGTACGACCCACTGCTCAGCGGGGTCAGCTCTGCGCTCGACGTGCACGAGGCGTCCGCGATCGTGATGGTGGCACCCGAGAGCACCGCCCCGGTCGAAGTCGTGGCCTCGATGGGGAGGATCCCCATCGGCAGGATGACCGAGGCTTCGGCCGGGGTCGTACCGGTGGCCGCTCCGGGGACCGTCGATGCCGATGCCGACCCCGTCGTAAGCTCCGATGCGCAGTAGCCCGCCGCGACCGAGTAGCCGCTCTGGAACGGGAAGAGCGGACCCACCTGAGTCTGAGGGCCGTTCGCGGAGGTCGGGGCGGACATCTCAATCGTGGTCTGCGGCTGCAGATTGGAGTTGGACACCATGATCGGCGGGTTGTCCAGGTACATCCCGACGAGGGTGGTCGGCGTCCCCGAACCAGAGAAGGAGACGGACGCGTTGTTGTAGTCGAGCACCGCGGCGGCGGTTTCGGTCGCGCCGGCCGCCTCACACGTGGTCGCAGCGGTACAGACAAGGCCGGTGATGGACACCGGGTTGCCCCCCGTCGTTCCACTGAAGGTTGCGGCGCTCCAGGTCCCGGCCTTGAGTACCAGGATGATCGCCGAAGTGGAGTTGGTGCCGACGGCGTAGCACGCGGTGGTAGTGGGACAGGTGAGCTGGGTCAGGGTCACCACGCCGCTCGGAAGCGTCGCCGAGGTCCAGGCCGTGCCGCTGGCGAGCGTCAACACGCCTGCGCTCGTGCTCGTCGTATCAAGAGCGAAGCACGGGATCGCGGTGCTCGGACAAGTGATCGAGCCCACCGACGTCAGGCCGGCCGGGACCGTGTCGTTTTTGAACGTCGCGCCGCTGCCGGACGAGCACAACGAACCGGCGGTGGCGTTGCAGTAGATCATGATCGGCCCGACCGATCCGGATCCGATCTGGCCGGTACCGCCCGCCCAGCAGAAGAAGCCCGACGACGTGCAGGCGATGGAGGTGAGGGTGCTCATGGTGAAGCCGCTCGCCGTGAACGGCTTCCATGTGACCACCTTGCCACTGATGCTCGTAATAGAGATGACGAGGGGAACCACCGTTGTTGGGTCCTTGCCGGTGCCCATCGCGATGCAGAAGGTTGTGCTGTTGCACACCACCGACGCGATGGTGATCATCGTCATGCCGGTTTGGGTGAAGGCCGTCCACGTGGTCCCGGGTGCCGACGACCCTGTGTTGGAGAAGATCGTGGCCCCGGTCGCGGTGGTCCCGGAAACGAAGCAGATTGGCTGTGCGGTCGCGCTCCGGCAGACGATCTGGCTGAGCGCGGTCGTCGCCGGAATCGTGTCGTTCGTCCAAGTAGCGGTCGACCCCGAGATCGTCGCGGTCAGGACGACGCCCGCCGACGCGCTGTTGCCGATTGCGATGCATGCGGGGGTCGTCGCACTCGTTGGACAGACGATGTCGGTCAGCTGCGTCACCCCCGAGGGAAGGGTCGTGGTGTTCCACGTAGTGCCATTGGTCGATATCGCCGCGGCCGCTCCCGACGAGCTGTAGCCGACGGCGATGCAGGCGCTCGTTGTGCAAGCCACGTGTTCGATCCGGGTCATGGACGTCGGGAAGGACGCGACCGACCAACCCGAGCTCGTCTTTGCGATGCCGGTCGCAATGGGCGAGGCGTTTGGTGACGTCACGCTCGTGGGCGACTGACCCATGGCCAGGCAGGTCAGGCTCGCAGTCGCCGGGCACGAGATCCCGTCGTCGGTCGTGGTGGAGCTCGGGTAGGTGAGCCCGATGTTGGCACCCTCGTCGTATTGGAAGACCACCTGAGTGATCTCGGCATCGCTCACCGTGATGGCGGCCTGGTTTGAGAGCGCCTGGGTTTCCGAGGACGCCTCGTTGTAGTTGGCGACGTAGGTCGAGTTGGGTCCGGGCCCGACCTGAACGGAGTACGTGCCGGGGGCGAGCTGGAGGAACGTGCACCCGTGGGCGTCCGGGTTCAAGGAATAAGGCGTGGTGAGGTTCGTTCCCGACACCTGCACGGGGATCGCCTGGACCCGCGAAGCCGAAGCCCACGCGTTGTCATAGACGTCGGCGGGCGGCGTCACGGTCGGCGGGCCGAGACTGAACGCCGGGTCGCCGTTCACCTGGATGGCGAGGTAGCCGTCGGTCAGGTTGCCCGACGCCGGGAAGTTGAGAATGGCCTGATCGGTGAAGCTCTGGCTGGCCGTCCACGAGACGGTCACCTGGAGTCCGAGCACGGGAGAGGTGTCGGTGCTGCAGAAGTCGGGCGACCCGCCGGTGGCGTCCGTCCAGTTGAACAGGGCGCTCACCTTGTAGGTGATTCCCGAGAGCACCGACGACGTCTCCGAGATTGCCGTCCCCACCTCGGGCTGGCTGTTGGTGTCGGCGGGGGGGCCCTGGGTGTTGAGCTTCTCGATCCACTGCTCGGCCACCGACAGCGCCGTCAGCCTCTGACGTGCCGATGCGGCCTGCGAGAGCACATTGGTGAACAGGTACGCGGTCGGGAGGAGTACCGCGAGAAGGACCACCATCGCGACGATGCAGTCGAGCATCGCGAAGCCTTCGTCGCGCCGCCGCGCCTGGGACAAGGGGATGGCGGACCACAACCGGGTCAGGGCGTGGGCGATCGTCCTCACGACGTGACGGTCGAGGCGTCCTGGTTGGCCATCAGACTTTCCCTTTTCCTCTCCGAATTTGTGACCTGGGAAAGCCTCCGACTCGGCTGCGGGGTGCGACCGATTCGATGGCCCGGCTGACTCCCAGAGTCCCGTGGCTTTGCGTCGCCTTCTCACGAAGGTTTTGCCTTTTCGTCGGCGCCAATGAAGCTGCCTCCGATCAGGAAAAAGACTAGAGGCCGATGACTCCCAACTCGGGGATGCGTCAAGGCTGGGACCAGGACTTTTGTGTCCGAAAGGCGCGCGTGCCCGGAACGCCGGGTGAACCTAAGGTGGTCGAGGTGGGGCGGGCCGGTTCCGAGATCTCGAACGGCTTCGCCATAGACCTCTTCTCTCCCCTCGCGAGCCGCTATGACCTGCTGTGTGAGGTCCTCTCCATGGGCCAAAACCGCAGGTGGCGACGGTGCATGGTCGACCATGTGGTCGACGGGCGGCCCGCCAAGGTCTTGGACGTGGCGTCGGGCACCGCAGGCGTGGCCCAGCAGCTCGCCCGTCGGACCGGCGCCCAGGTGTTTGCCTACGACCTGACCTTCTCGATGCTCCGCCACGGGGTCGACCGGGTCGAGGCGGCAGGCCTCACCGATCGGATCGATATGGTCGTCGGGAGGGCCGAGGAGATCCCTTTTCCGGATCGGATGTTCGACGCGCTGACGTTCACGTACCTGTTGCGCTACGTCGATGACCCGGCGGCCACCCTGGCCGAGCTCGCTCGGGTGGTCAAACCGGGCGGATCGGTGGCCAGCCTCGAGTTCTTGGCCCCGCCCAACCCGTTCTGGCGCGCCGCCTGGTGGTGCTACACCCGCTTGATCCTCCCGACGGCCGGTTTCCTGACCGGCGGCAAGGAGTGGTGGCGGGTCGGCCGGTTCCTCGGACCCAACATTGCCAACCACTATCGGAAGTACCCGATCGCCTGGACCGTCCGCGCCTGGGAGTCGGCCGGGTTTGAGGATGTCGGCGTGCGCAAGATGAGCCTCGGTGGCGGCCTGGTCATGTGGGGGCGCAAGGCCGGTGGCTGACGGGCCGCAGTCGGCCGAGACCGCCTCCTCGAGCACCCTTCGCCCCGCCTACTACGCGGCCCGGTCGGGCGGCTGGCGCGACTGGTGGACGCTGCTCCATCCGCCCTATACGGCCTGGCACCTCTCCTATGTGGTCATCGGGGCATGCCTGGCCCCCGAGGTGCGGGTCGATCGCTTGGTGGCCACCGTTCTTGCGTTCTTCCTCGGCGTCGGCGTGGCCGCCCATGCGCTGGACGAGCTGAACGGGCGGCCGCTCGGGACGAGGATCGCGTCGCGCTGGCTGGTCACGGTGGCCGTGCTCGGGATTGGCGGCGCCGTGGCCATCGGGGCTGTCGGGGTGAATCGGGTCGGCTGGACCCTGATCCCGTTCATCGTGATCGGGCCGGTCCTGGTCGTCGCCTACAACACCAATGTCGGCGCCGTCCACAAGGACATCGTCTTCGCGGCCGCTTGGGGTGCCTTCCCCGTGCTCACGGCGTACGTCGCCCAAGCCCAACGCCTGGAATGGGCGCCGATCCTGGCCGCCCTGGCGGCGTTCGGGCTGTCAGCCGCCCAGCGAAGTCTCTCCACGCCGGCCCGCCTGCTGCGACGTCGCACCCTGCACGTGACCGGCACGCTGACGATGGCCGATGGGGCCGAACGGGAGATCGATCGGACCGCCCTTCTCACGCCGCTCGAGCGGGCACTCAACGCGATGTCGGCGAGCGTGGTCCTGTTCGCGACGGCGCTCGCGATCTCCCGGCTCACCTAATGGGAGTCGATCAGTCTTTTTGAGAGGCTGGTCACCGAGCCACCTGACGGGAGCGCTCCGGTGATCGGTGGTAGGACCGCGCCATGATCGGATGCATCGGCGTAGTCAGTCCTGGAGCAATGGGCACAGAGGTCGGGCGGAGTCTCGTCGGCGTCGGATCGCGCGTCGTCGTCGCGCTGGAGTCCCGGAGCGATCACTCCCGAGCCCGGGCCGAGGCGGCCGGTTTGGAAGACCTGGGCTCCCTCACGGAATTGGTCCGACAGAGCGACGTCGTGCTGTCGATCGTGCCCCCGGCCTTCGCAGTCGAGGTCGCGTCGGCGGTTGCGAGCGCCATGGCCGGGACCGACAACCATCCGGTCGTGATCGACGCCAACGCGATCTCTCCCCCCCGGGCTCGCGAGGTTGCCGAAGCCATCGAGGGAGCCGGCGGCACGTATGTCGACGGTGGGATCGTCGGTGGGCCACCGCATCCCGGCCGACGTACCGACCTGCTTCTGTCTGGCACGGGAGCGGAGCCGCTGGCACACGAGCTCACGACCGAGGCGCTGGTGGCGACATACATCGGCCCCGATGCGACCGCCGCCTCCGCCCTCAAGATGTGTTACGCGTCGTGGACGAAGGGGACGTCGGCGCTGATCATCTCGATCAGGGCGGTCGCCCGGCGCCACGGGGTCGAGGACGCGTTGGTCGACCTGTGGGGCCGCGCGCAGCCCTCGCTCCTTGCCCGGTCTGACGCTGAGGGCAGGATCGCCGGGCGTGCCTGGAGATGGATAGATGAGATGGCCGAGATCGCCCGTACCTTCGAGGATGCCGGTCTGCCGGGCGGCGCGGCGGTCGCGGCGAGCCTCCTCTACGAGCGATTGGCGTCATTCAAGGACGTCGAGACTCCCCCATCGATCGATGAGCTCATTTCCGGGGTGCTCTCCTAAGGCTGTCGGCCTCGGACCCAGGGGCCCGGGCATGAAGTTCACGTAGGGTTCACCGATCGTCGGGCGATCCGATCGCCGGTAATGACTTGCATATAGACCCGTACATCGTTCTCGGTGGAGCCATCGTGGGCTACCTGGTCGGAATGACCGGAGCCGGTGGTGGCGCGCTCATGACGCCGATGCTCGTCCTGCTCTTCAACGTGAAGCCGTCGACGGCGATCTTCAGCGATCTGGTGGCGTCGGTCGTGATGCGTCCGATCGGTGCCGTGGTGCACTTGGGCAAGCGCACCGTCAATCTCCGACTGGTGGGTTGGATGGTCGTTGGCTCGGTGCCCGCCGCGTTCTTGGGGACCTACATCCTCCATCTGATCGGCAACAGCGCGACGGCCGAGGACAACGTGCAGCGGGCCCTTGGGGCCGCCCTCCTTCTCGGTGCCGCGGCGATGTTGGCGCGCCAGATCCTCGACCGACGCAACGAACAGCGACGAGAGGGTGTCGTCCACGAGCTGGCCGTTCGGCCCGTGGCCGCGATCGTGATCGGGGTCGTGGGCGGACTGGTCGTCGGCATCACCTCGGTGGGCTCGGGCTCGCTGATGATCGTGCTGCTGCTCTTCGTCTATCCCGAGATTGGCGCGAAGCAGTTGGTCGGCACCGATCTCACTCAAGCGGTCCCGTTGACCTGTGCGGCCGCTCTCGGCGCGGTCGCGTTCGGTCACGTCGAACTGTCGGTGACGAGCTCGCTCGTCCTGGGCGGGGTGCCCGGAGTGCTGGTCGGTTCCCTCGTGTCCTCGCGGGCTCCCGATCGGCTCATCCGCCCGGTGATCACGTTCGTGATCCTCGCCTCTGGGCTCAAGTACGTCGGCGTGGGCACCGTCGAGCTCGGGTGGACCCTGTGCGCCCTCCTGCTGGTCGCCGCCGCGTTCTGGTTGGGCCGCTCGAGGCTCGCCGAAACGCCATCTTCCGGGGCCCCCGAGCCGGACACCGGACAGGCCTCTGGAGCCGGATCAAGCCCTTCCCGGGGATAAAAGCCCTGTTCGGAGGGCTTCTGGGTTCCGCTATAGTTTGCGAGCCGCCAGGGAGACGACGTTTGGCCGAGCGCTGATGCGCACGCCGACTGGTTCACCGATCCGGACCCCCCAACTGCAACATTGTGATGGGTCGCGTGGTTGCTCCCTGGCCGGCCAACCATGCTCACCCCCCAGACTGAAGTCGACGCTTCTGCCCGCGTGCCCGGACGTGCCCCGGGAATCCGTTGCGGCGCGCCCCGGCGGGCCCCACGTGTCGCCGCCGGTGCGCGTATCGGGGTCCTAGCCACTCGCCAACATGAGCGCGGTGGCCGACCGATCGACCGCTCCCCGAGCCACATGCAGACGTCGCCGCTGGGCTAGGTACCCGGGCTTTCGACATCTCCGTCCCAGTAATCGGCATGGCAGACCAACTGCCCCGGCGTCCTCCTTCGTGTCGAGGACACACGACCGGTGAGCGAAGCACCAAACGGCGATCAGCCCACGCAAACCCCGATCAGCCCTATTGGGCGACGAAAGGAGCGGACGTGGACATACGCCGCATCGACCTCACGCCAAGGTCGCTCACAAAACAGCGACCGTGGCACAACAAACACGTGAAACACGTACTCCCGTTTGCTGTCATCTTGTTGCCCGGCCTGGTGCTGTCACTGGCATTGGTCCCGACATCACAGGCTGCGAACGCAAACCCCCACAAACAACAGTTGACCTCGTTCGTCGAGCGCGAGATGCGTCAGGCGCTTCTGGCTGCGGAGGATCCGGCGCCCGCCGTGCCGGTGGTGGCGGTTGTTGCTCCGGCTCCGGTGGTCACCGCGACGGAACCTGTCGCGCCAGCACCTGCCCCGGTACCCGTGACCGCACCGGCGGTGGACAGCTCGAGCGCGGCGGCTTGGGCAGCCAGCCCCGGCGTCGTCTGCATCCGGGATCACGAGTCCGGCGACAACTACAGCACCGATACCGGCAACGGCTACTACGGCGCCTACCAGGATTCCCTGTCGACGTGGGACGCCAGCGGCGGCACCGGACTCCCGAGTGACGCACCCCCGGCCGTCCAGGACCAGATCAACTACCAGATCTGGTTGAGCGGTGGATGGGGACAGTGGGGTACCGCGCCCGGATGCGGCCTATGAGCCCCGCCTCGGCCGCTAAACGTTGGCGGTTGAGATCGGCTCGGGCTCGCGCGCTGCTGGTTCGAGCGCTTCGGGCGTCGTTTCCTCGGCGCGTCGGTACTCGGCGGGTTGCGTTGGACGGTCCTCCCCTGAGACCTCTTCGAGGGAGCGTCGGGCCGGTTCTGGGAGCACGAGTGTCAGGAGATAGCCGAGCACGGCCGACCCCGATGCGACGAGCAACAGCCCCCGAAGTCCGATGGTCCTCTGGAGTACGGGAACCAAGAACACTCCGATGAATGCGCCCAACTTCCCGATTCCGGCCGAGATGCCGTGTGCAGTCGTCCGCATGCTTACAGGAAAGAGCTCCGACGGCAGGACGAACGTCGTCGTGTTCGGCCCGAACTCGATGAAGAAGTAGCTCAAGCCGAAGATGATGAGGAACGGTGCCACGACGCTAGTGAGAACCGGTATCGCGCCGAGCATCAAGAACGCGACAGACATCACGCCGAAGCCGATCAACTGGAGTCTGCGGTGTCCGATCCGGTCCATCTTCGTGAACGCCAACAGGTAACCCGGCGCGGCGAACAACACGAACACGCCGAGCGACCACGCGAGCTTCGTCACCAAGGTGGCGTTGGGCGCCACATCATTCAAGATCGCCGGGAGCGACAGAGTGTTGCCGTAGTAGGCGTAGTCGAAGAGAAACCAGCTCCCCGCCGTTCCGAGCAGGAGCATCAGAATGCGGCGGTCGCTCAGCATCTGGCGAAGGGAAACCCGCGGGACCCGCGGGGTCTCAATCACCGCGGTCGGTTCATGGATGACGCCGGCCGAGAACTTGGCCAGCTCGCGAGCCGCTTGATCACTCTTTCCTCGCATGCTCGATTGAAAACGGGGGGATTCGGGAATCTTGGTGCGGAGATAGACGACGGCGGCCGCTGGTACGGCGCCCAGTCCGAGCAGCAGCCGCCAGGTCATGTTGTCGCCGATCCCCGACGACAGCAGGACCAGTCCGACCAGTGGTCCGACAATGAGCCCGACCGCCTGCATCGAGAACACCAAGCCAACGAGGCGACCTCGGTCGTCTCGGTTCGCGTACTCACTCATGAGAACCGCCGACACGGGGTAGTCACCGCCGATGCCGAGCCCGAGGATGAATCGGGTGACGACTAGCCACTCAAAGCCGTTTGCGAATGCCGAGGACAGCGCGCCGACGATCATGATCGCGGCGACCAGCGCGTACACGCTCTTTCGACCGAGCACGTCGGCGATCCGGCCAAACAAGAACGCCCCGATGAACGCGCCAAGGATCGTGGAGCCGGCCACCCAGCTCGTCTTGCTGGTCGAAAGGTGCCACTGGCTCTTCACCAAGACCGCAACTGTGCTGATGACGAAGAGGTCGTACGCGTCGGTGAAGAACCCCATTCCCGAGATCACCACCGCTCGGCGGTGGAACCCACTTCTCGGAGCCTCGTTCAGCATGTCGCTGACCGTTGCCGCAGCCACCAGGCCGCTCGGGGGCAGAGCCGGCCCGGAACCGTTGGCGGCTTGCACTGGTGAACTCTCCACGCGACCCCCTGGGCTCGAACCGGTCACCGGTACCTTCGCACCAGCAGGTGATCCCGGGACTTTCTTCGGGTAATCCGAACGCGAACGTTTCGCGAACTTCTGGTGAACTCACGCACGAGGATGGTCCCGGTCGGTGGAACGCCCGGTCGGCCGAAGCGCCCGGACCTAGAACACGACGACGGATCGAAGCACTTCACCCCGTTCCATCTTGTGGAACGCCTCCTCCACCCCGTCAAGCTCGATGGTCTCGGAAACGAACCGCTCCAGCGGGAGCCGGCCCTGGAGGTACAGGTCGATCAGCAACGGGAAGTCGCGGCTGGGCAGGCAATCCCCATACCAGCTGGGCTTGATGCGGCCACCGCGCCCGAACAGCTCGATGAACGGGAGCTCGATGCGCATGTCGGGCGTGGGCACGCCCACCTGGACGAGAGTGCCAGCCAGGTCCCGCGCGAAGAATGCCTGCTCGAAGACCTTCGGGTTGCCGACGGCCTCGATGCAGACGTCCGCCCCGTTCCCGTCGGTGGCCGCCCGCACCGCTTCGATGGGATCCTCGGCCGCGGCGTCGACGAGGTGGGTCGCTCCGAACTCCCGCGCCCACTCGAGCTTCCGCGGGTCGAGGTCCACGGCGACGATCGTGGTGGCCCCGGCCAGCTTGGCGCCGGCGATCGCGGCATCACCGACGCCTCCGCATCCGAAGACGGCGACACTGTCGCCGGGCCCGACCTCACCGGTGAGGAGCGCCGCGCCCAGCCCGGCCATGACGCCGCACCCGAGCAGCCCCGCCACCTCCGGCTTGGCCGCCGGGTCGACCTTCGTGCACTGGCCCGCCGCGACGAGGGTCTTCTCGGCGAACGACCCGATCCCGAGGGCGGGCGACAGGGGCTCGCCGTCGAGGGTCATCTTCTGGGTCGCGTTGTGGGTGGAGAAGCAGTACCAGGGTCGACCGCGGCGACAGGACCGGCACTGTCCGCACACTGCCCGCCAGTTCAAAACCACGAAGTCCCCCGGCTCGACCGACGTCACCCCCGGGCCGACCGACTCGACCACACCGGCCGCTTCGTGCCCGAGAAGGAACGGGAAGTCGTCGTTGATGCCGCCCTCCCGATAGTGGAGGTCGGTATGGCACACGCCGCACGCCTGCACCTTCACCAGGGCTTCCCCGGGCCCGGGATCGGGCACCTCGATGGTGACCACCTCGACCGGCTGCTTCACCCGCCGCGCCACCACCGCCCGAACCTCGTGCGCCATCGGACCTCCTCTCTCACGCCTGGGTGGCCAGTCTCGCCGATCGCTCCCGGCGCCGCCCCGAAGGCCACCCGAACCTAGGGTGGCCGGCATGGCCGACCGATATCTCGCCCCCGGGTGGTTCACGAGGAACGTCTTCAACCGCGCCGTCGCCGGGTTGACCCGGGTCGGACTCAGCGTCTGGGGGTCCCGCGTGCTGGCGGTGCGGGGCCGCAAGACCAACCAGTGGCGTACGACACCGGTGAACGTTCTTTCCGACGGTGGGACGCGCTACCTCGTCGCGCCGAGGGGCACGACCCAGTGGGTCCGGAACATCCGTGCCGCCGGAGGCGGCGAACTGCGGATCGGCCGGCGCATCGAGCCGATCACGGTCGTGGAGCTCGCCGACGCTGAGAAACCCGCCATCCTCCGCGCCTACCTCAAGCGGTGGCGCGCCGAGGTGGGCACATTCTTCGAGGGCACGGGGCCGGATGCCTCCGACGACCAGTTGCTCCGGATCGCGCCGGACCACCCGGTGTTCCGGGTGGTCGACTGAGCCGTGGTTACCGGGTCCCCCGCCGTTCAGGGGTCGGCGGGCAACCGGTACAAGACGTGGGGTGCGAGACGGTGGCCTACGAGGGACGGATGGACGAAGTCGTCGCCCGGCTCGCGTGTCATCTGAAGTCGCTCCATAACGGCCCGCGAAGGCATGTTGCCCTCGTAGGTGAACGAGACGATCTCTTGGAGGTCGTAGCGTTCGAAGCCCTCCCGAATGGACGCCCTCGCCGCCTCCGTCGCGTAGCCGTTCCCCCAGGCGCTCTTGGCGAGCCGCCAGCCGACCTCGACCGTCGGCATGAAGGCCGCCTCGAAGCGCGGGATCGACAGGCCGGTAAACCCGATGAAGTCGCCGGTCGCTTTCAACTCGAGCGCCCACAGCCCAAAACCATGCGACACGAACCCAGCTGCGATTCGGTCGATGAACTCGTCGCTCTGTTTCCGGGTCAGCGGGGACGGGAAAAACTCCATGACCCGGGGATCGGCGTTGAGCGCCGCGAATGGCTCGCTGTCCGCGGTCAGCCAGTGGCGCAGAATCAACCTCTCGGTCTCGATGGTCGTCCAACTCATCGGTGCCGTTTCGCCACGCTGACACACGTCTCTTGCCCGAGCTTGGCATCGCCGACCAACTGGGTGGGGCGGCCATGGTGACGCATCAACGGTGATTCCTTCGTTTTCAGCGCGAGCGACAAACCTTACCGACGCCACGTCGGGTCATCCACCGGCGGCTCCGCCGAGTCCTCGACCGAACCCCCCGAACGCCGACGTGACACAGCCGCTGGAGGCGGGAGCTCGGATGGTGACAGAGGCGGCGGTGATTGCCCCGGTCTGGTCAGCCGGCCCTAACGCAGTCGCACACTGACCAACGACAACGGCGGACGACGTGGCGGTAACGCTCTTTGTGAACGACGTCGAGGATGTGAAGGTGACCTTCGAAATCCTGGTCGTCGTCTTCAAATGCGGCGTTGAACCGGGTTTCACCGTCGTCTTGGTGGAGCTTTTTGACGACTTGGTCGGCAAGACTGGAACTGTTCCCTTGACCACGATGGTCGAGCCTGAGACCGATGTGATCTTGCCGAACGCGCTTGAGAATGCGCTGGGCCGGGCCGTCCCGCCGCCGGGAAACGACCCTCGTGGAAACCTCGAGACCGAGCCGCCGGTGGGTCGAAATCCGCCGAAGCCGCCCGCACCACCAGCACCCCCGAATCCCCCTCCACCGGTGCACGACCCGGTGGAGCTGGGTTGGGTCAGCGACACGACCGTCGCCGCGAAGTGCGTCGAAGACGGTTTCGAAGTCTTCGAAGACGCGATGCTCGTCGCAGTCACGCAGTCGCCAACGGCGAGATCCGACGACGGAAAGGTCACCGTCTGTGTGAAGTGCGTCGACGCCGTCCAAGTCACTGTCACCTGGCCGCTCGTCGGGTTCTGCACCTCCATTGAGATTCCTGGGTTGACCGCAGCGATGGTGCCGGAGGCAGAGGAAACAGACGGCCTAGGTACCGTCGTGGTCGTCGTGCTCTTTTTGTGGGTCGCGGCGTCGGCTGGTCCCCCCACGCTGACGAAACTGGTCCCGAGGGCGAGGCCGAGCCCGAAGGCGGCCAATCTCGAACGAGTCGCCGTTCGAACGATCTTCGCCCGGGGACTCCTCGAGCCTGTTCCGATCAAAGCCGGCAAGTTCTGCTCCTTCATCTTGTTGGGTGACTGTTTCGCTCTACGCCCGGACGTCCGGGGGAAGGCGTTCCGGGCACTCGAGAGTCATCATCTGACTCACTCACTCCGAAGCGCGTCGATGGGCGACAACCGGGCGGCTCGGGTCGCCGGATACACGCCGAAGACCAGGCCGATGGCGATGGCGACGACGATGGCGACGGCGGTCGCCAGAGGAGAGATGGTGACTGGGTTGCTTTGCAAATGCGGGAGAATCACTGTCCCGAGAAGACCCGCAAGGACGCCACCGATGCCTCCCAACAAGCCGAGGGACGAGGCTTCGACCAGGAACTGACGACGAATGTCCGTTGGGGGAGCTCCGAGAGCTTTGCGCAACCCGATTTCGCGGACCCGTTCGGTGACCGAGACGAGCATGATGTTCATCACTCCGATTCCTCCCACGAGGAGCGAGATCCCGGCAATGCCCGCCAGAAGGTCGGTGAGGGTGCGATTGACCGAGTTGGCGGTCGACGCGATGGTGGTCTGGCTGGTGATGGTGAAGTCCGCCTCGGACGGCTGGGCGATGTGGTGGGCGGCGAGTAACTCGTCATCGATCTCTTGGTAGGCACCAGACAGGCCCGAGGACGAGTTTGCCTCGCAATAGATCGTCGACACCGAGGTGGCGAAGGTGCCGGTGAAAAGTTGCTGCTGGGTGGTGGTGATGGGGACGATCGCCATGTCATCGAGGTTCGTGGACCCCGATGAGCCGGCTGAGGTCAGTTCACCGATCACAGTCAAAACCACGCCGTTCACTGTGACCGTCTGGTCGATTGGCGATTTGGCCCCGAACAACTCCGAGGCAGTCGTCGAACCGAGCACCGCGACGTCATCGGCGCCAGACACCTGTTGCCTCGTGAAGAAGCCGCCTTCTTGCAATTGGCGATCCCGAACCTCGGCCCACGATGCCGTGCTCCCAACGACCGACGTCGTCCAGTTGCTCGAGCCTGCCGTCAACACTTCAACCGTCTCTGCCTGGGGAGCGACCGCGATCACGTTCGGTGCGACTCGCTTCGAACCGAGCGCGTTCGCATCTGCGAGCGTCAGCGTGCTCGCCGACCCGAAGCCGCCCCGGACCCCGCCCGAGCCGGTGGTGCTCCCCGGGGTCACCACGAGGAGGTTCGACCCGAGCGCCGAGATGGCGGAGTTGACCGTGCTCTGGGCACCTTGCCCGAGGCCCACCGTCAGGATCACGGCTGCAATCCCGATCATGATCCCAAGGATCGTGAGCAGCGAGCGAAGACCGTGGCCGAGGATCGCCTCGAACCCCGAGCGGAAGGTGTCTCGCCACCTCACGCCGCAACCTCTTCGGAGTCGATCTGACCATCCCTGATCCGCAGCACACGACCGGCCACTGCCGCAACATCTGGCTCGTGCGTGATGAGGACGACCGTTCGGCCGCTGCGGTGCAGGTCTTGGAGGAGACCCAAGATCTCGAGGGCCGAAGCCGTGTCGAGGTTTCCCGTCGGCTCGTCGGCCAACAGCAGCGCGGGGTTGGTCACGAGCGCCCGAGCGAGGGCAACCCGCTGCTGCTGCCCTCCGGAAAGTTCGGTCGGACGATGATCAACCCGTTCGGCGAGTCCAACCTGCTGCAGGGATGCCAGCGCTCGTCGCCGGCGCTCGGGGGCCGGAACACGGGCATACATGAGAGGGAGTTCGACATTGCGCCACGCCGTCAGTCGGGGCAGCAGGTTGTACTGCTGGAAGACGAAGCCGATCTCTCGGTTTCGGATGTGAGCCAGCGAATTCTCCGACATCTCGCTCACGTCCTCGCCACTCAGCTCATAGGTTCCACTCGTCGGTATGTCGAGACACCCCATGATGTGCATGAGGGTCGACTTGCCCGAGCCAGACGGACCCATGACGGCTACGAACTCCCCCCTGTCGACGTTGAGGGTGACGCCCCGCAATGCATGGACGGCGAGCGAGCCGGGGCGATAGGTCTTCCAAAGGTGCTTCATGTCGATGACGGGGCTGCGCACGGCCAGCGTGGGGTCACCATCGACATCGACGCGAGGGATGCGGCCGGTGGGCTCGCCGCCTTCGACGCGCGGGACGCGGCCGGTGGGCTCGCTCATGTCATCCACCGCCAAGTCCACCGCCACCGAATCTGCCGAGCCCGCCGCCACCAAACCCGCCGCCACCGAGCCCGCCGGTGCCGGTGAAGCCACTCCCCAGGCCGCCCGAGGTCGAGCTTCCGGTCGAAAGCGGGATCGACAGGTTCGCCAACACGACCTCCTGGCCGGACTTGAGGCCCGAGGTGATCTGAGTGAGCGTCGTTCCTACCGCGCCGACGCCGACCGTGTGCTCCACCTCCTTCCCGCCCTTGAGCTCGTAGACGAAGCTCGCCGTTCCCAGCGTGTGGACGGCGCTGGACGGGACGGTGAGGACGTTCGCGCGCTCCAGGACGATGATCGAGGCGTCGGCACTCATGCCCGAGTACAACCCCGCGGGATCGCCGGTGACCACAACGACGACGGGGAAGCTGGCGACACCCGAGCTCACCGTGGCGACGATCCCGAGCGAGCTCACGGTTCCGTAGATCGGGGTAGCCGAGCCGGTCAATGTGAGGTCGACCTGGTCCCCGACTTGCACCTCGCTCACGTCTGACCCGGTGATACTCGCCTGGGCCTCGAACACCCCTGTGCTGACGATCTCGAAGAGCGCGGTCGAAGAACTGCTGCCCGTGGAACCGGATGAGCTCGCTGACGAGCCTGTGGCCGACGATCCTGTGCCCGACGAGCCCGATGACGGGGAAGACGAGGAGCCGAGGGTGGTTGATCCCGCACTAACCGGGTTCCCGACGGCCGCGTTGACTGAGGTGACCGTGCCGGCGATCGGCGAGGTCAGGCTTGCCTCGGACAGGCTGAGCTCAGCCGACGAGAGTGAGACGCTGGCCGCTTCGACGCTCGCCTGGTCGGCCTCGATTGTGGCACCGATGCTCTGCCTGTCCAGGGCCACCGTGGTGGTGGCGGTGGTGACATCCTGCTCGTCGTTTTGGAGTGTCACCTGGGCATTGGCCAGCGTCTGCTCGGCGTTGGTGATCGCCTGGTTCGCCGATGTGACCGCCTGGGAATTCTTGACCTGCGTGCTTTGGAGCGACAACTGGTCCACCTGGAGCGATTGCTGATCCTGAGTGACAGCGGAAGAGTCGCTATTGACCGCGGTCTGGTCTTTGCTCACTGCGGCTGGATCAGTGGTGTTACATGCCATGCCGGACGGAGCCGAACTGCAGTCCAAGCTCTCCTGCGACTCGGCAGTGTTTAGATTCGCCTCGTCCGTGCTCAACGTGTTCTCGTCGTTCGTGAGCTTGGTCTGAGCGTCGGTCACGGCGTTCTGGGCCTGGAGCAGCGAAATCGCGTTGGAGTCGTTGGTCTCGGTGAGACTCGTCTGGTCGTTCGTGATCGCCGTCTGATCGGAAACGATCTGCTGGTTCTCCAGCGTCACCTGTTGCTGATCGGTGGTGATCGCTTGTTGAGCACTGTTGAGCGACTGACCGGACACGTCGCTCTCCAACTTGGCCTGATCGGTGGCCACCATGGCTTGGTCCTGGGCCGCCGTCGCCTGCAGACTCGAGGGGTCGATCGTGGCGAGCACCTCGCCGGCAGTGACCGTCTGCCCAACGCTGACGGCAACCGTCGCGACCCTTCCAGCGACAGAGAAGTTCACGCTGGCCTGATTGACAGCTTCGATCGTGGCAGTCGCCGAAACCGACTGCTGCACCGTGCCCGTACCGGCGGCCGTCAGCTCGTACTTGGCACTGCTCGACTTCGTCGCGAAATAGGTGCCAACACCAGCTCCCGCCAAGACCAACACGAGAGCGCCGATGGCTCGCGCCTTGTGGCGTCGGATCATCCTCAAAACGGTTCTCAACGGTTGCCTCCGATTCGGGGGCGCGTCCCTCCACCCAGCTTCGGCGAATTGTCTTCCTCATTTCGTAGGATTCCCCGTGAGTCGCTTAAATTTTCACTAAGAGAAACCCCGCGTGAACTGGTCGATGACCAGGGGATTTGCTCACCCCAGCTTCACCGGAAGCGCGCCGACGGGCGTCTTTCGGGCCAGATCGAGGCGTCACGAAATAGGGATCAGACGCTGGTTGAGCAGCCTGCGCTCGCGGCCCCGCGACGTGCTGAAGGAACGGCCGATCGGCTCGCCGAGCCGCTTGTCACCAGGACCTTTTAGCGGCCAAAGCTCTCGGCGTTTTGGTCCGATCCAGTTGTCGCCGGGTGCCTGCGACGCCTACGCGATTCGGCAGGGGATGTCGGCATTCTCATCGATGTGGTAGCTGGCGCAGATCCGGTGATAGCCGTCGGCGACGGTGAGCGGTATGTCGTGATCAGCCTTGCCCCGCACGAGCAGTATCGGCGACAGGCGATCTCCGTGGCGAACCTTCTCCAAGTCGCGGACAACGTGGACGTTATCGGGGGGCAGGAGACCGAGCCGGCTCGCCCGCAAGAGGTCCTTTGCCTTTCGGCGGGTTATGGGCGCATCGTGAAGACGCTTGATCGCTTCCTGTACCTGATCCTCATCCATCAGAAGACTCAAATAGTCGCCGGCGGCCGGGTAGTCGTGCTCGTCTGGTTCGTCCTTCCAGTGCTCGGGCGGAAGGCTCTTGTTCTTGGGCTGGTCAGACTTGGCCATGGAGGCCCCTTTCCCTGGGTCACGCTTCGGTGGGCGGAGCTTTGGTCTCGGCACGTTCGACGATGAGGTTGCCGAGCGACCCCTGAGCGGCACGCGCTGCCGCGACGTCACCACCGCGGCCGCGCAGGACGAACGCGATACCGACGGCCACGAACATCCCCGCCGTCGGACCGACCAGATAGACCCACAGGTGGCCGAAGTTCCCCGACACCACGTCCGGCGTGAACGACCGGACAGGGTTCATCGAGGCCCCGCTCGCCGGGCTGGCCCACAGCCCCGCCAGGGCGATGTAGCCGGCCACCGCCAAGGCCGAAAAGGTTCCGACGTTCTGGGCCCCCGAAGCGGTGCCGAGGATCGTCGTGACGAGTCCACACGTGAGCACGGCTTCGATCAACACCGCATGCGGGTCACTGATGTGGAGGCCGGGGATTGTGGAACCGAGCCCACCGGCGGTTCCGAAGACCCCTCGCAGGAACAGGCAGGCCAACAGCCCGCCGACGACCTGGGACACGACGTACAGGGGAACACGGCTCCAGGGGAACTCTCGTCTGAGGGCGAAGGCGATGCTCACGACCGGATTGAGGTGTGCGCCGGACACCGCGCCGGTCGCGAGGATGATCGCCATGACCATGAGCGCAGGCGCGACCACCGATGCGGTCCGTCCGACCGAGCCCCCGGTAGAGGCATTGACGACGCCCGCTCCGGCGGCCACGAGAACGAGGAAGAAGGTGCCAATAACTTCGCCAAACAGTCGACGCCACTCATATGTGAGGTCTGAAAAATCACGGGCCCACGCCGGGATCGGTGGGCCCACGGTCATCCTCGCCGTCCCCGCGGGCTCCGCGTGGACCTCAACCACCGCGGTCGGGGACTGGGTCCCGGGCGGAGAGCCCGGCCCGGCGCTCTGGTCGGCGTTCACGGCCCAAACGGTAGCCAAGGGCCGCTGACATTGCCCAAGGAACGGGCTCGTCTACAAGAGCGATTATCCAGATCCCTACGGCTGGTATGTGAGGATTACGACTCCGTCGCCGATGGTCGCAGTGTCGGCCAACCGGAAACGCTTGGGATCGGTGACATCACCAAGGAGTCGGCGGCCACTTCCGAGGAAGATCGGAAAGACCATCAGACGCAGCTCGTCGACGAGGTCGTGCTCGACGAGGGCGCTCACCAACCGGCCACTGCCGTGGACGACAATGTCTCCGTCGAGGGAACCTCGCAGCTTCGAGACCTCATCGGCTACCGATCCGCTCAGCACGGTCGTGTTATTCCATGTGGCCGAGTCGAGTGTCGACGAGACGACGTACTTTGGCATGCCGTTGAAGCGGTCCGCGAACTCGCCTTCCATCGAGGGCCAAGCGGCGGCAAAAGCCTCGTAGGTCACCCTGCCCAAGAGCAAGGCCTCCGAATCCATCGCCTCGTCCAGCTTGAACTTGTCTCCCTCGGGGCCGCGGTTGAACGCGAACGTCCAGCCTCCGTGCTTGGTGTTTTCGCTGCCGCCGGGATCTTCCATGACCCCGTCGAGCGAGACGAACTCCGATACGACGATCCTTCCCACGGCGGCCCTCCCGTCTGTCGTGTCGCGCCATTCTCTCAGGCGGTCAAGCTGAACCCGGGGCCGGATATTCACACCGGCCGGCCAGCCGGCCGAAAGAGAGCTCCGGGAGCCCGAATTGGCCCACGGGAATACGATCCGGCGGATGAGACATGCCGGGCCCGAGACCTTCGAGGATCTGGACGGCCTTCTCGTCGAGCTTCGGAAGCTTCCCGGACTTACCGAGCGCAAGACCGGGACCTTCTATCGTCGCTCGCGGGCGTTCCTGCACTTCCATTCGGATCCGACCGGGCCGTTCGCCGACGTGCGCCTCAGTGATGAAGACGATTTTGTCCGCTTTCGGGTGAGGACGACCACCGACAGGCAACGGCTCTTACGGCAGGTCCGCAGCGCTATCCGTTCCTAGCTGGGCCCAACTCGACCCTGAGGACGACAATCTGCGCCGATCCGGCTCGCGCCGCCGCGCCACGCTGATCCGGAGCGGCCATTCAGCACGTAGGCTGGGTCTGACTCATCAGAGTCACTTGCGCCTCCGCTAGATCGGAGGCGGGCGGCTGCTCCTGTTGGATCGGCCTTCTCCCCAGAGAATCCAGCCCGCCGCGCGCCTGCTTCGAGAAAGGCAATAATGCGCATCGCCATCGTGGCACCCCCGTGGTTGCCCGTACCGCCGCCCGCCTACGGCGGCACCGAGAACGTTCTTGACACGCTTGCCCGCGGCCTGAAGAGCGCGGGCCACGATGTTCTGCTCTGCACCACCGGTGACAGCACCTGTCCCGTAGAGCGGACCCACGTCTTCGAACATTCCATAGGAGTCGGCTCCGGGAGCAGCGTCGACGAGATCCGACACGTAGCTCACGCATACGGCGGGTTCGACGACGTCGACGTCGTGCACGACCACACACTCGTCGGCCCCATGTATGCGGCGGATTTTCCGGGCTTGCCAGTCGTGACCACCAACCACGGGCCGTTCAACGCCGACCTCATCGATCTCTATCGCAACGTTTCGGGCCGGGTCCCGGTCATTGCCATCTCCCATCACCAGGCCTCGACAGCCCGGGACGTCTTGATCACCGATGTCATCCATCACGGTGTCGATCTCACTGCGTTCCCGGTGGGCCGGGGCGGGGGCGGCTACGCGCTGTTCCTCGGGCGAATGCACCCCGGCAAGGCCCCGCACGTCGCGGCCCGGATTGCCAGGCAGGCCGGCATGCCGTTGAAGATCGCTGCCAAGATGAGCGAACCGCAGGAGCGCGCCTATTTCGAGGCCATGGTGCGCCCACTCCTCTGCGAGGACGTCACCTTCGTGGACGAGGCGGACAGTCAAGCCAAGCTGGAGCTCCTCGGTGGAGCCGAATGCCTGATCAATCCAATCGCGTGGCCCGAACCGTTCGGCATGGTCATGATCGAGGCATTGGCGTGCGGAACTCCGGTACTGACAACCAGATTCGGCGCGGCCCCCGAAATCGTCGAGGACGGGGTCGTAGGATTCCTCCGCTCCGACGTCGCGAGCATGGTGCAAGCGCTTGGCCGGATACCAGAGATCGACCGGGCGGCCTGTCGTCGGAGGGTGGAACGGGACTTCTCGATGGAACGTATGGTGGCCAAGCACGTCGACGTGTACGAGCGGGCGATTTTGGATACCTCCAGGGCCTACGAACTCGTAACAACCGGCGCGGCTTGAACGATCCATCGATGGCCGTCAGGCGGTGAACGATCCCTGGACCTTCGCCGGCGAGCCGACGGTCAAGAACACATCCGTAGGCTCGATCACCTTGGTCGAAGGAGCCTCATTCTCGATCTCCTCGTCGAGCGGCGACATCGAACCAAGCAGCGCGCAAGGCGTGTTCTTCGAGGACACCCGGTTCGTCTCCACCTGGAGAGTCAGGCTGGACGACGAGGAGCTTCAGAACCTCGCTGTGATCACTCGTCATCCGTTCGCGGCGACGTTCGTGTCCAGGGGGGAACCCCGTTCTGGCCAATCCGACAGTACCGTCCTCGTTGAGCGGAGCCGCTACGTCGGAAACGGCATGCGCGAAGACATCGTCATTCGTAATTTGGGGCGTGAGCCCACCTCCTGTTCCGTCACCTTCGAACTCGACGCGGACTTTGCCCATCTCTTCGACGTGAAGGAGAACCGGGTCCAGTTGCGAGGCCGTCGTTCCGTCGATGTGACGTCGTCAGTGATGGCCTTCTCATACGAGAACGGCGAGGTGACCCGCCGCCTTGACGTGGCATTCCCCCCGGAGGCCAAGGTGACTCCGCACCTCGCCAGGCTTGACGTTGTCGTGCCGGCGGGTGACGAATGGCGAACCAGTCTCGAATTCCGGCTCGCGGTGGACGGAGCACCCGTTGAACTTCGCTACACCGGTGACGACCCCGTCAGCCGCTCCGCCCCGGTCGAACGCCTCCGTGCATGGGGGGAAACCACTCCCCGGATCCGTACTGGACACAGCGACATCGACGCGACATTCCTGCGGAGTGCCGCCGACTTAGGCGCTCTGCAGATCTTCGATCCCGAACAGTCGGACCGGACGGTGATCGCAGCGGGCGCTCCGTGGTTCATGACGCTCTTCGGGCGAGACTCACTGATTACCTCGCTGATGACCCTGGACGTCGATCCGAGCCTGGCTACCAACACGCTCCTCACACTGGCCCGCCTTCAGGGCGAGAAGATCGACGAACTCACCGAGGAACAGCCTGGGAAAATTCTTCACGAGATGCGTCGCGGGCTGACGACGGTCGCCGATACACCGGTCGGGTCGATCTACTTCGGCTCGATCGACGCCACTCCCCTCTTCGTTGTCCTTCTGGGCGAGCTCTACCGGTGGGGAGCATCCGAGAAGGTCATGGCACAGCTACTACCGCACGCCGACCGAGCGCTGGCATGGATCGAGGAGTTCGGAGACTCCGACGGCGACGGCTTCGTCGAATACCAGCGGGCGACCGACCGGGGATTGGCAAACCAGGGCTGGAAGGACTCCTTCGACGGAGTCAACTTCGCCGAGGGATGGCTCGCCGAACCGCCGATCGCCCTTTGCGAGGTCCAGGGATACGTCTTCGCAGCCTTCCTGGCTCGGGCCGAGATCGCCCAACATTTGGGTGATGCCGACACCGCCTCCAAATACGCTGCCAAGGCGGCGCGGCTGAAGGGGTCATTCAACGAGCGGTTCTGGCTGGAGGACCGCGGTTACTACGCCATGGGGCTGGACCGGGAGAAGCGCCCGATCGACTCGCTGACGTCAAATATCGGCCACTGCCTTTGGTCCGGCATCATCGATGAAGCAAAAGCCCCGAGGACGGTCGAGCACTTGTGCGGTCCCGAGATGTTCACGGGATGGGGAATCCGGACGCTGGCCAGTTCAATGAAGAGATACAACCCGGTCAGCTACCACAACGGCTCGGTGTGGCCCCACGACAGCGCGATCTGCGCCGCCGGACTAGCGAAATATGGATTCACGGAACAAGCCGAAGCTGTGACGGTGGGGTTGTTCCAAGCCGCGAATGCGTTCGGTGGGCGGCTGCCCGAGCTGTTCTGCGGCTTCGACCGCGAGACCTTCCCCATCCCGGTCCCGTACCCGGCTTCCTGCTCCCCGCAGGCATGGGCTTCGGCATCCCCGTTCTGGTTGCTCCGCACCATCCTGCTCGGATTAGAACCGTGCCTCCCCGACGGCGTGGTGTCGTGCTGCCCGTCGGTGCCCGAGGCGTTCGGGACCCTGAACGTCGAGAACCTCTTCCTCGCCGGTGCCCGTCTCGAGATCGAGGCGACCGGGCACGCCGCCAAGGTGCGCGGACTTCCCGACGGGTGCCGTCTCCTCACCTGACCGCCCAGCGCCACAGGAGTTCGATCCGCCGCCCCGCACCGGATGCGCCATGTTCGGGCCGCTTGGGAAGCTCCGGCGCATGCCTCTACAGTGGGTGGCGACCTGGGAGAACGATTGTCGGCACCACGAATGACCAAGACGGCAGGCTCCAGAACGGTCTCACCATGACCGACGACGCCCTCGCGGTGAGTGGGCCTTCCGACGACGGGTTCAACCTCGAACTGGCCGTCTCGGCGCTGGCCTCGAACGCAACCGATGTTCGAATCATGTTGAAGCTGCTCGTAAGCGAGCTTGCTTCGGCACTCAGTGGTCGCCTGCAGGTCGAACGGCCCGGGGGCCTGCGCCGGAGGTCCGAAGAGATCAGGGCCGTCCAAGTCGTGCTCGGGGACGACGTCCTTAGAGCCGAGGTCGACGGTGCCTCGGTTCGCTGCACGATAGGACATTCGTCCGGGGGGATCCGAATTCGCAGCGAGCAGGTCGACATGGGCACATGGCTCAAGCGCCTCCTCGGGGCACTCCAGGCCGAGGCGGCGCAGTCGGAAACCACCCGGCTGGCACTCGAGAACATCATGATCGGAGGCACTTAGTGAGCAGTCCCACGGATCTACCCAAGGACGCCGAGAGCCGACTGGCGGAACTCGGACACGGGTTCTTCACGTCTGACCTCTCGGTCAACGAGTTCCTGCTGGTGAAGGAAACGGGGTTCCACCCGTTGGGCTTCGTGATGGGCTCGTCGATCTACCACACCGGCATTCAGGGACGGCGGTGGAGCAAGAGCCAGGAGCTCTCGAAACTCACCGAAGCCATGTACAACGCCAGAGAGCTCGCGATGACTCGTATGGAGGAGGAGGCCGACGAGCTCGGTGCCGACGGGATCGTCGGCGTCCGACTTGACGTGAACTACTACGAGTGGGGCAGCGACGCCGCCGAGTTCATCGCGCTTGGGACTGCGGTCAAAGCCGAAGACGGGAAGTCATACCGCAACAAGCAGGGGAAGCCGTTCACCTCGGACCTGTCCGGCCAGGACTTCTGGACGATCATGCAGACGGGGTACGTCCCTCAGGGTCTCGTGATGGGCACCTGCGTGTACCACATCGCCCACCGCGGACTCGGCCAGACGCTCGGCTCGGTGGGACAGAACATCGAGCTCCCCAACTTCACCCAGGCCCTCTACGAGGCCCGCGAGTTGGCCATGACACGCATGCAGGACGAGGGCAACACGCTCGGCGCGACGGGGATCGTCGGGGTCCGCCTCGAGGAGAAGTCGCACCAGTGGGGATCGCACACCATCGAGTTCCTGGCCATCGGCACAGCCGTGACCAAGTCCGCCGGCGATGTCACCCTCCCCAGACCGACGGTCATCATCTCGCTGGACAACTGATGACCGGCCCGGGTGACCTCCCCGAAGCAGCGACGAGACGGCTCGAGTCAGGGTCCTTTTCATCGGGGTTAACCGTCCCGGACTTTGGCGCGTGCCTTCAGATGGGCTTGCGGCCCGTCGGCTTGGTCCAGGGGTTCTGTGCCATGCAGTGGTCCTGGTACGGGGCCGGGTCCCCATATATGCGGGGCACCTCGCCATACGGGACCAGCGACGGTGGCCAAGGGGCCTATTCGCAGAGCTGGCGGTGCCCCCACGGCCTCGTCTCTGCCGAGCACCGGGCGTGGGGACAGAACTACGAGCAGACGTGGGTTGAGTCGGCATGGCTGCAGGGCTTTGGCTCTGCGTACGGTCGCCTCATCGAGGAGGCGAAGGAGGTCGGGGCGCACGGCATCATCGGGGTGACGGATACCTCGCACAACCTCGCCGACATGAACGTGACCGAGTTCCACATGCTCGGCACCGCCGTCGTTGTCGAAGACGCCCCGGCTCCGCCGGGCGGCGATCCGTGGTCGACCTATCTCGCCGGACAACGTCTGGCCAAGCTCATCGAGGCCGGTTTCATGCCGATCTCGGTGATCGCCGGGATCGCATCGGTCCGCGTCTGGGCGTACTGCATGACCGAATACCTCATGGAGGGTCGGGTCGGCACCTACGGGTGGGGTGGAGCGACATCCACCCAAGAGATCGAACAGGTGTCGGAGGGTCATCTCGCGGCTCGCGCGTTGGCCCGCGAACACGTACGCCGCCAGCTCGGGTCTGACATGCTCCACGGCGTTTCCATCACCACGGCCGAGCGAGAGGTCGGCTCTGGAGACCAGGTGCTCGAGTGCACGCTCCGGGGCACCCGGGTTCGCCGGTTCAAGGGCTTCGACCCGATGCCCACCCCGAGACCGACGGTTCGGCTGTCATGAGCCCAGACTCCCCGTTGCCGATCGACGTCCGAGCGGAGATGCGCAGCGCCGCAGCCTGGCTGGCCGACGGGGGTGCGGCCCCGAACGGTCGGGCAGTCACCTCGGACCTCACGATCGACGAAGCGCTGCTGTTGCACTCGATCGGGTGGGAACCGGTCGAGCTCGTGTTCGGAGTCTCGGTGACCTCGGTGCCCGTCGGTGTGTGGACGTGGGGACGGGGAGAGATCGGCGCCGCCTCCGACGCGCACAATCTGGCCGTCCACACCGCAGCAGAACGGCTCGGGCGCGAGTGCGCCAAGGCGGGCGGCCACGGCGTGGTCGGCGTCCAGGTGAGCGTCGAGGTCAACCCGCACCACGTCGACGTCCACCTGGTCGGCACGGCCGTCCGGCCGGTCGAAGGGAAGAAGCCTGGACAGACGTTTGTCTCGGACCTCTCGGCACGCGACTTCGTCCTGCTATCGAACGCCGGGTGGTCTCCTCTGGGGTTGTCGTTCGGCGCAAGCTTCATCTACGCACCACGCCGAGACGCGGCCACCGCGATCCGTCAGTCAAGCCAGAACATTGAACTCACCAATCTCACCGAGGCCCTCTATTCGGCCCGGGAATCAGCGATGGAACGAATGCAGGCCTCGGGCTTGGCCATGTCGGCCCAAGGTGTCGTCGGGGTGAGGATCACCGAGGGCCCGATGCGATTCGCGCGCCACGTCATCGGGTTCACCGCCTGGGGAACGGCGGTTCGTCTCGTCGCTGACAACCATGTGTACCTGAAGCCCGACATGGTCCTGCCGCTCGACGACGCCGTCGTTCAGTTCGAAGCTCAGTCTTTGAGGGGTCGTTAGCTTCCTCCTCGGCTCTCGCGAACGCGGATTGCGCCACTAGAGGGTGACGATTCACCCAGCAAATGGAGTTTCTGGCGAGTGTCGGCGCCTCGGACGTTCAGATTCCGATCGGAAAGTGTCTGCGCGACGAGTACCGGGCATCGGGTAGTTCGGGCGGTCCCACAGGGTCGCTAACCTGGATGGACTGTGCTTCGTCAAGATCTCCGAAATGTCGCAATCGTGGCGCACGTCGACCACGGCAAAACCACGCTGGTCGATGCCATGCTCCGCCAGACGGGGGCTTTTCGAAGCAATCAGATCGTCGCCGACCGAGTTCTCGATTCGGGGGATCTCGAACGTGAAAAGGGAATCACCATCCTGGCCAAGCACACGGCCGTCCAGCGAGGTCCGGTAAAGATCACCATCGTCGATACCCCGGGACACGCCGATTTTGGCGGCGAGGTCGAGCGTGGCTTGGCCATGGTCGACGGAGTACTCCTCTTGGTCGATGCCTCCGAAGGCCCGCTCCCGCAGACTCGGTTCGTCTTGCGAAAAACCCTCGAGGCCCGTCTGCCCGTCGTGGTGGTCGTGAACAAGGTCGATCGATCTGACGCGCGCATCGAAGAGGTGGTGCACGAGATCGAAGAGCTGTTCTTGGACCTAGACGCCGACGAGGACCAGGTCGGCTTCCCGGTCCTCTACGCCAATGCCCGCGCCGGCTGGGCCAGCACCGACCCGAATGTGAAAGGGACCGACCTCACGCCGTTGTTCGAGGCAATCGAGCAGCACATTCCGGCCCCTTCCTACGAACCCGATCATCCCCTCCAGGCGCTCGTCACCAACCTCGACGCGTCGCTGTACGTCGGGCGCCTGGCGATCTGCCGGGTCCACAACGGGACGCTGCGACGCGGTGACACGGTTGCTTGGTGTCGCATCGACGGCTCAGTGGAGAAGGCCAAGATCACGGAGATGTACGCGTCGAAGGCGCTTGAGCGCGTCGACACCGAAGAGGCCGGTCCCGGTGAGATCGTCGCCGTTGCCGGGATCCAAGAGGTGATGATCGGCGAGACGCTCTCGGACCCCGACGACCCGAGGCCCCTGCCAGCGATATTGGTGGATGAGCCGAGCCTTGCGGTCACGATCGGCGTCAACTCCTCGCCGCTGTCGGGGACCGAGGGCACGAAGCTGACCGCGCGCCTGTTGAAGAACCGGCTCGACACCGAGCTGGTGGGAAACGTCTCGATCGCCGTCCTGCCGACGGCACGGCCCGACACCTGGGAGGTGCGGGGGCGAGGGGAGCTGCAGCTGGCCGTTCTGGTCGAGACCATGCGGCGTGAGGGTTTCGAGCTCACTGTGGGCAAGCCGCAGGTGGTCACCCGGACGATCAACGGTTCGCTCCACGAGCCGATGGAGCGTCTGACGATCGACGCGCCCGACAGCTACATGGGCGTGGTCACACAACTCCTCGCCCTCCGCCAGGGCCGATTGACCGAGATGGTCAACCACGGCTCCGGCTGGGTGCGATTGGACTACCGCATTCCGGCTCGCGGTCTTGTCGGATTCCGCACAGAGTTCCTCATCGAGACACGCGGGACGGGAGTGCTGCATTCGATCTTTGACGGATGGGAGCCTTGGCACGGCGACCTGCGCGTGAAGCGAAACGGCTCGATGGTCGCTGACCGGCGGGGGCCGACGACGACGTACGCGCTTATGGCGCTCGAACAACGCGGTGCGCTGTTCGTCGGTCCCGCGACCGAGGTGTACGAGGGGATGATCGTGGGAGAGAACGCTCGATCAGAAGAGATGAACGTCAACCCGACGAAGGAAAAGAAGCTGACCAATGTTCGATCTTCAACGGCCGACGAGCTCGAGCGTCTTAGCCCACACCTGCAACTGTCGCTCGAGCAGGCGCTCGAGTTCATCGTCGACGACGAGTGCGTCGAGGTGACCCCCAAGACAGTACGGCTTCGAAAGGTGGTCCTCGACCAGGCGATTCGCGGTCGCCAGCGCAGCCGGGATCGACGAGACTCAGGCACCTGAGTCGGCGTTAGGCCGAGGCGCCATCCCGTGCGATCGTCCGGGCCAGGATGCCCAGCGTCGCTCGCAACGCACCTTCCGAGATGACCGGGAAGATTGCTCGTTCCTTCCAAACAGGATCAATGGAAGACCAGTCGTAGTAGGACGTGACGAGCGTGCCACCGTCGGTGGGCTCGAGTGTGTAGCCGTAGATGTGACCGATCGGAGGCCGGATCTGCCCGAGGATCGTCCACGCGATCTCGCGGTCCTGGACAAATGTCGTGATTGAGACGGTCACGTCGTAAAGGCCCAGCGGATAGTCGTTGAGTGCCTCTCGGTCCATGTGAACCACAAAACTGTCCCCGACCGCAGAGGCCGGTTTGCCAGTGGCGTCCATGAGCATCCCGGAGCTGTCGATTGCCACATGGCCCTGCGGATCACACAACAACTGGAAAATTGTGGCTGGGTCCGTCGGGATGGTGCGTTGGACTTCCATGCGCTCGCTGTTCATGGCCCGCATCCTTCCACCGGTTCGGCGAGGCCGCCACCGCCACGTCGCCGCGCGCGAACGGCGCCGATGTCCACCGAACACCGCGTGATGTCTAGCCCTCCGGAATTTCCTCCCACCATTGGCACCACCAATTGTCACCCACGAGAATGCGGATCTTCGGATGCCAGCAATACGAGAAGTCAGCCGTCTCGTCGAGGTAGTACCGACAGTTGTGGCACTGCTCGGCCCCCGAAGGCCGACCTCGGAGCACGGCGTTTGAGGCGAGAATCTGTAGTTCCATCGACAGTGTCTCGTCGACCGGCTTCGGTTCTGGTTCAGGGATGACGTAGTCGGACATACGCCAGAGGGTACCGGCTCAACTAAAGCCGATCGGCACCTGGTCGGCTAGGCGATTACCCGGGTGGAACAGGCCCACACCCCACATCCCACTGGGTGTGTGGGGTGTGGAGCCGGGGACCGTGTTGGTCTCCTGCCCTTGAGCGGGATCACCCGGATCCGAGCTCGCGGCAACTCCGTCGTTGCCTTCACCCCGAGTCTGAAGGCCGGTCGCAAGGAGTGCATGAGTACGGCCATACTCAAATTCGGTCCCGGACCCCGTTCTCAGATCTGCCGGGCCCGACCACAACACGGGCGGTCCCCCGATGGCGGGACGGTCCGGCGCAACGACATAGCCCAGTCGTGCGTGCATGTGGGATCAGATCGGCGCCGATCACGCACGGCCTGCTCGGCCTCGACCTCCCAGAATGATCCGGTGAATCTTGTCATCTCCGATGAAGCCCGGGGCTTCGTCAAAGATCACGGAGGCACCGCGTTCGTCACCGCGCACCGGCACCGGTGCTTCACCGGAGCGCTAACACTCCTCGACGTCACGACCGAGATTCCGGTCGACGAGGCAGAATTCGAATCGGTCGACGGAAACGGCGTCCGGGACCGATTCAGCGGCGGGCCGAGTGGGCGACCCCACAAGCTGGTCATCGAGCTCCGGGGACGCTCGAGACGCCACCCGGTCGCCTACTGGGCGGCTGCGCCTTCAAGCTCTAGGGTGCCCCGAGCAGCCAAGATCCTTAGCGGGAGGCACGTGCATCCGGTTCGAGACAAGCCATTCTGCCCGCCAGGCTCCCGACCGGATCCGGCATAGACCCGTCGGCATGGGACTCAACCACGCGGATGCGTTCATGGGCGTCGTTCGGGCCGTACCCGAACGGGAGGCGCTCGTTTTTCGAGACCGTCGGCTGTCCTTTGCATCGTTATCCGACCGCTCGGTCCGCTTCGCCAGCATCCTCGAGGACCATGGGATCACGCTGCAGCACGAACGCGCCGGGCTGAAGGGTTGGGAGTCCGGGCAGGACCACGTCGCGCTGTATCTCTACAACGGCAACGAGTACATGGAGGGAATGCTCGGGTCGCTTCTCGCCCGCGCCGTCTCGTTCAACGTCAACTATCGCTACGTCGAGGCCGAGCTGGTCAACCTCTTCAACGACGCCAGCGTCGCCGCGATCGTGTACCACGCCGCGTTCGCACCCGTTCTCGCCACGGTTCTCGGTCGGCTGGAAAGGACCCCGCTCCTGTTGCAGGTGGCCGACGAGAGTGCAAACGACCTACTTCCCGGGGCGCTCGACTACGAGGACGCACTCGCTCAGGCTTCGGGGCGAATGCCCGACGTCGATCTATCACCCGACGATCTCTACGTGCTCTACACCGGCGGCACCACCGGTAGCCCCAAGGGAACGCTCTGGCGTCAATCCGACATCTTCGACACGACGCTCAACGGGTTGATCGCCACCGGTGGTGGGGACGCATCGAGCATCGAGGCGCTCGAGCGAAGCGTGCAAGCGAGCAGCGAGCGCCGCGCACTCCCTGCGCCGCCGCTCATGCACG
Source organism: Acidimicrobiaceae bacterium (assembly GCA_003151235.1). Lineage (GTDB taxonomy): Bacteria > Actinomycetota > Acidimicrobiia > Acidimicrobiales > RAAP-2 > Palsa-461. The sequence continues at coordinate 12,992 of PLWZ01000087.1, read as the reverse complement.
GGGCCGGTCAGTGGATTGCACTCGGTATGTTGCTCGGCGGTGGCACCGTGGTCTTCCCCGACGTAGTGACTCAATTCGATCCGGTCTCGATTCTCGACGCGATCGAACGCCAACGGGTCGAGATACTTGCAATCGTCGGGGATGCCTTCGCCCGACCGCTGTGCGATGAGCTCGAGGAGCGGCCCCGAGACATGAGCTCCCTCGCGGCGATCGTGAGCGGGGGCGCCGCGGTCAGCGTTGGGACCAAGTCCCGGCTTCACGCGATGCTCCCCGCTACCCTCCTGATCGACTCCGGTGGGGCCTCTGAGACCGGGCCGCAGCTGAGCAACGTGAGCGGGGCCGGCGGTGACCCGACAAGCGGGCTGTTCCTTCCCAGTGCGTCGACGTTCGTGCTGGACGAGGACCGCACCCGCATCCTCGGACCGGGTCACGAAGGCATCGGCTGGCTGGCCCATGACGGGCCGATCCCGCTCGGTTACCTCCACGACGAAGCCAAGACGAACGCGACCTTCCCCGTGGTGGAGGGCAGGCGCATGGTGGTACCGGGAGACCGGGCGAAGCTGCGCACGGACGGACTCGTCGAACTGGTCGGCCGCGAGTCCATGACGATCAACTCGGGGGGCGAGAAAATCTTTGCGGAAGAAGTCGAGCAGGCCTTGATGGCTCATCCCGACGTTCTCGACGTCCTGGTGGTCGGCCGGCGCAGCGACCGATGGGGCCAGGAGGTCGCAGCGGTCGTCGAACTCTCTACGGGATCGACGGTGACCGACGAGGCGCTCCGAGCCACCGCCAGGGAGCACCTGGCGCGCTACAAGGCTCCGAAGACGATCGTGCGCGTGGACCACGTCCACAGAACCGCCACCGGCAAGCCGGACTACTCCTGGGCAAAGCAAGTGGTCGAGGCGGGCTGAGGTTGGCAGCCGTTCACCCGAGTGACGCGAACACCGCGTCGATGAGTGAGCGATTGAGCGGATTCTGCCAGCGTGGGCCCATGGAGTTGATCACGTAGCCGAAGGCGACCCCGGCGTCCGGATCGCAGAACCCGAGCGAGCCACCTGCACCGAAGTGACCGAAGGCTCGAGGCCCGGGACCGAGGGGCCGCTCGGGTTGGGTGAGCTGAAAGCCGAGCCCGAATCGGGACGGCCGATGGAGGATCAAGTCCATCCCGGCCGAGCGTTCCGTGGTGAACAAGTCGAGCGTGCCCCGGTCCACTACTCGGACGCCGCCTGCCTCACCTCCGGCGGCGAGTGCCTCGTAGATGCGGGCGACGGCTCTCGCCGACGCGTGACCATTGGTGGACGGGATCTCGGCCATGCGCCATTCCCGGGTGTTCACCGCACCGGCGCCCGACAGACCCGACGGGTTGAAGTATCCGTTGTGCTCCATCAACTCGGATTCCGAGAGGTTCTCGGGCTCGACTTCGGGTGGCGGCTCGCGGAGCCATTGGAACTCGGCAACCCGATCGAGGAGCTCTTCGGGCAGGCCAATGTAGGCATCGGCGGCCAGCGGCGCCGCGATGTCCTCCCGCAGGACCGTGCCGAGCGAACGTCCGTCGATTCGGCGGACCAATTCTCCGACCAGGTAGCCGAAGGTGTTCGTGTGGTACCCATGGGCGGAACCCGGGTCCCACCAGGGCTCCTGTTCCTCCAACGCCGCGCACATCAGCTCGTGGTTAAGCATCGCTCCGGGAGGCAGGCGCCGACGCACCGCCGGCAGGCCCGCCTGGTGCGAGAGCAGCTGGCCGACCGTGATGCCGCGCTTCCCGGCTGCGGCGAACCCCGGCCAGTACGCACCCACCGTTTCGTCAACCTCGAGAAGCCCCTGGTCCACCAGCCGGGCCGCGCAGAGCGCCGCAAACGCCTTTCCGACCGAGAACACGTTGACCAATGTGTCTCCTTGCCAGGGTGTGCCGCCGCGAGGACCGGCCCAGCCACCCCACAGGTCGACAACCACCGAACCCCGCACAACCACGCACACGGCCGCGCCGACCTCACCACGCTCCGCGAAATTGGTGACGAAGGCGTCGCTGACCGCCTCGAAACCCGGCGCACAGATCCCCCCGATCGGGGCCGATTCCGCCGCGATCACGGCACAATCCTGGCATCCACGGGTCACCATTGCCCGGGCCGGGGAAGCGGTGGGCCGGTCGTAGCGTTGAACAGACCATGGTGCCGCTCTCAGTGCTCGATCTCGCGACGGTCGCGACCGGTTCCACCCCAGCGAGGGCCCTGGCCGAAACGACGAAGCTGGCCGGCGAGGCGGAGCGACTCGGCTACCACCGGCTTTGGGTTGCCGAGCACCACGGCATGCCCGCCGTAGCGAGCTCGGCTCCGGCCGTCCTGATCGCCCACCTGGCTAGCGCCACATCCACGCTCCGGGTGGGCTCGGGTGGGGTCATGCTGCCGAACCACTCACCGCTTGTCGTGGCGGAGCAGTTCGGCACCCTCGAGGCACTCCACCCCGGTCGCATTGACCTGGGATTGGGGCGAGCACCAGGGACCGACCACCAGACGGCGCGAGCGTTGCGCCGCACCCGGGACCTCGGCGCTGACCACTTCCCGGACGATGTGGTCGAGCTCATCAGGTATTTGGCACCGAGCGACGGACCACCCGGCCATCCTTCCGCCAACCCGGGTACCGGCTATCTACCCGAGGTCTGGCTGCTCGGCTCGTCTCTCTTCAGCGCGCAGCTCGCAGGCCTTTTGGGCCTGCCGTTCTCGTTCGCCTACCACTTCAGTCCCGGGCCCGTCGACGCGGCGCTCGACGCCTATCGCGAGACGTTTCGGCCATCGCAGCTTCTCGCCGAATCGCGGGCCATGGTCGCCGTCTCAGTGATCTGCGCCCCGAGCGACGGGGAAGCCCGCTGGCTCGCCGGGTCATCGGCACTCAGCATCCTTCAGCGCCGAACTGGCCGGCTCGGACTTCTTCCGTCGCCCGAGGAGGCCGACCGGTACGAGTTCTCGGCATCCGACTCGGCCATCATCGAAGAGACGATGTCCACCCACGTGATCGGGGCCCCGGCGACGGTCGTCGACGGGATGAACCGGCTCGCCCAGCGGACCGGGGCCGACGAGCTCATGATCTCGACCCGCGTGCATTCCTACGATGCCCGCGTGCAGTCACTGTCGTTGGTTTCGGAGCACTTCGGCTTGGCCGCACCCACCGACGTCAAGAGCGAACCCACCGACCGGTAGATCAATCGAGATCCACCGCCCGAGAGTTCCAAGACAAGCGCTGTTACGCTCCGACGTCACCTCGCCATGGGGACGCGCCGAACGGAGTCGCCGTGCCGCTCTTCCGCCGCACTCTTATCGCTCGGCCATGGGGAAAATGTCAGAACGTCGAGGCCTGAGCCGGGAGTCTCCCGCTCATGCGTGCACCAGGCCCGAGAGAGCTTCGGCGGCCTTGTCCGCGTCGTCGAGTGTGTTGTTGAGGTGGAATGAGAGGCGCAAACGGCCGACGCGTGTACTGCCAACGATGCCGGCCCGCGCCAGTCGTTCACCGACGTCGGCGTCCGTGCCGAGACTCACAATCGCCGAGTCGCTCGGCTCCCAGGCGACTCCGGCGCGGAACCGGTTGGCCAGGCCGACCGCATGGGCATGGAGCGCCTTCGGCCCCACCTCGGTGAGCAGGTCCAGCGCGGGAGCTTGGGCGACCCATGAGTGCCACGCCGGAGAAATGTCGAACCGACGAGCGTCGCTGGCCAGGCGGATGGGCCCGCCGTAGATGCTGTCCCAGGGATATTCGCCCGCGTACCAACCGGCATTGTTGGGCACCAACCCGTCGACGAACTCGGGTCGCACCGTGAAGAAGCAGGTGCCACGAGGAGACAGCAGCCACTTGTAGCCGGCGCACACCGTGTACGCGAATCGGCTTGCGTCGACCGGAAGCCAGCCGACCGCTTGGGTGAGGTCGAGCAGAACCTTGGTGTCGGTCGCTCCCGTGGCGTCTACAAGGGCTTCCAGGTCGACCAGACGACCATCGGCCGATTGCACCGCGGCCACCGCCACAAGGGTCGTTCGCTCCGTGATCGAATCGGCCAGACGCTCGAAAGGCACCTCCTTCACCTCGATCCCCCTTCCTTGAGCCATGAAGGGGAAGACGATGCTCGTGAACTCGCCGTTGACCACGAGCACCTCGCTGTCGTCCGGAAGTGCCGCTGCAACGAGTCCCGCAAAGACGCTGACCTGATTCGCCAGCGCGACCGTCTTCAGCTCCACGCCGACGAAGGACGCATAAGATTTGCGCGACTCGGCGACCGAAGCGTCGTAGTCGGCCGGGCTCGCCCGACCCACTCTCCACGCCTCCAATGCGCCCTCGAGCGCGTCCAGCGACCGCCGTGCCGGAAGACCGAGCGACGCCGTGTCGAGATATACGACTTCGGAGGCGAACTCCGACTTGACCAAGGCCTCGACCGAGAAGTCGTCGGTGTCGTCCGGCTTCCCCGTGGTTCGACTGGACATCGCTCTACCCTTCCAACTTGTGCGCACTGAACTCGACCCGGCTCGCCCGGCGGCTCCGCCGGTCAGGCCCGGGTGGGCTCCACCACGACGCGCACGCCTCCCACATCCATCTCACGTGACTGAGCCCCCGGGATGGCGACCTCAAATCCACAGATCCCCTCGCCGCGCTCATCGCGCAGCGGAACGAAATGCACGACGCCACCGTCGACATCGATCGCGGCGCCGCCATCGAGGTTACGGGACTCACAACCGAGAACCTCACCCCATCGGCGAGCCACCTCCATCGGGCGTTCCGACTGCACGGTGACCCCGACGATCCCACCCGGGCGATGATCGGGGACGGCGGCCGTCCAGTACGGGCCCGCCCAACGCCACGAGCCCGCCGGAGACGCCCAATCGATCGAGACGAGCGCGCCCAGCACGTCCTTCGGATGGAGGTGCGTGCCGGCGATGTCCGGATGATCGGACTGCCAGACCACCCGCACCCCGCTGGCCGCGATCCTCGCGCGGGCCGCCGTTAGGTCGGCGACCTGGAAGATCGCCATGTACCCGCCATCGCCACCCCGGCGTTTAAGGTAACGACCTGCCGTCGTTTCCGGCTGCACGGGAGACACAACTTCGAGGAAGGTATCGCCGACCGCCATGACTGCGTTCTGGAGCCCAAACGCGATGATGCCCGGATCTCGGAACGGTTCGGTCTCCTCCAGGCCCAACTCCCGCCGGAGGTCACCGACCACGGGCTCAAGATCTAGAGCGACAAGGGCGACCTGGCGAAGTCTGACAGCCGTCACTCGCGCCTACCTCCCCCGGAAGGTCGGCTCGCGCTTTTCGACGAACGCCGCGGCGGCCTCCCGGTGATCTTCCGTGAGCCCGGTACGGATGTGGTGCGCGGCCTCCATGTCCAGGCACTCGCCGAGTTCTCCAAAGATCGCCCTGTTCAGGTTCTCCTTCATGTAGCGGAACGCCACCCTCGGGCCGTTGGCGAGCCGCTGCGCGATGGCCATCACCTCGCCGTCCAGCTTGTCCGCGGGGAACACGGCGTTGACGATCCCGAGCGCCTCGGCCTCAGCGGCGCCGATTCGAGTCGACAGGTAGTAGAGCTCCCGCGCCCGGGAGGGACCCACCAATCGGGTCAGGAACCAAGTGCCGCCGTAGTCCCCGGCGAAGCCAACCCTTGCGAACGCCGTTGTGAGAACTGCGCCTTCTGCTGCATACCGAAGATCACAGGCAAGCGCAAGGGAGAGGCCTGCTCCCGCAGCGGCCCCGGGGAGCGCTGCGATCGTCGGCTTCGGCATCTCATGCAGTCGGCCCGACGTCGCGCGCTGGTTGAGTCGCTGCAGATGGATTCTCTCGTCGAGCGTCGGGCCCCGGATCGCGCCTTGGCCGCCGTCTTGGGGTCGGTCCGCCATGGCCTTGACGTCGCCGCCGGAGCAGAATGCGCCGCCCGCACCGGTCAGTACAATGCAGCCCACGTCGTCATCGACCTCGAGCTTGGCCAAGACCCGAGCAAGCGCCTCGGTCATCGCCCCAGACAGTGCGTTGCGGCGCTCCGGACGGTTCATCGTCAGCACCGCGACCCCTTGATCGATCCGACCCAACAGGTCCGCCGTGCCGGTATCCATTTCCGTCATCGAGAACTCCTCGCTCGACCCGACATGCAAGCCGCTTCCCGGGTTCCATGACGTTACGCCGATGGTGGAGTCGGGGCTCGTCCTAGTCTCGATCTGTGGTCAGGACCGTGGGAGAGGGGCACAGATCGTGTGACGACCATCGGACCTACTCTCCTGCACCGTCCATCCCATGTCGCGAAGCACGAGCACCGGGCTGGTGGTGTCGACCGAGCGGCCGAAGCCAACGGCAGCCGATGATGTTCTGGCACCGAGGTGAGCCGTCACCCAACGAAGCCGGCTCGGCCGAAATGGGGGCGTTATGGCACCGCTCTTGGTGATCACGGGCCCACCGGGCGCCGGCAAGACGACCGTGGCGAGATCGGTCGCCCAGACCTTCGACAAGAGCGCCTTGGTCGAGGGGGATGCCTTCTTCGGTTTCCTTTCCTCCGGCGCGATCGCCCCTTGGCTCCCCGAAGCACACGACCAGAACGACAGCGTGATTCGTGTGGCGGCTAGCGCGGCCGGTCAGTTCGCATCGGCGGGATACGTCACGATCTTCGACGGGATCGTCGGGCCGTGGTTCCTGCAGACGTTCGCCGTGGCTACTGGGCTGGACGCATTGCACTACGCGGTGTTGATGCCGTCGATCGAGACCTGCGTCAAACGGGTCGCGACCCGGGTCGACCACGGATTCACCGATGAGGCGGCGGCCCGACACATGTTCGGTGAATTTGAATCGGCGGCGATTGAGCCCCGCCACGTCTTGACGGAGCCTCCTGATCACCTGGACGGCGTCGTGCGACAGGTCCTGTCCGATTTTGAGGAGGGTCTGCTGCTCTATCGGGTTCGGGCGTAGCCGCCGACACCGACAGTCCGCGCTCGAGTCCTACTTGATCGCCAGCGCATTCGGTGGGGAGCCGATGCCTCCGGGTGCATTGAGCGGAACACTGACCAAGAACACCTCGTTGATCCCGTCCTCGGCGCAGGCGGCGGCCAGATCCTCTGTCCACCAGAGCTCGCCCAGCGCCATCCCGAACTGACCGATCAAGATGCGGTGCAGGAAGCCGGTCGGACTATTGCGCTGCGGGGGGAATGCTTCGACAGCGAAGGTGTCCGATGCCACGGCCACCACGTGGGCGTCCCAGAGGTAGCGGCACATCTCCTCACCCGAGGCGATCCCAGGGGTGGTCAGGGAACGGGCCACTCCTAGGCGCGCGCTCCTCGGCTGATCGAGATACCAAGCGGCGAAGCCGGTGTGCAGGAGGAGGATGTCGCCAGGGCGGAATTCCACGCCCGATCGCGCTCGGGCCAGCTCGAGGTCTTCGACGCTGAATGCCGTGCCGGATCCCGGGTCGTATGGGCGCCCCGCTTCGGCCAGGGTGCGCACCATGTCGAGCATCACGCCCCGGCCAGCGAGCCCGTGCCGCGCCCAGTGCTCGATGGTGTTGCGGCGTCCGGTCGCCACCTCGTCTTCGGTGGCACCGTTGTAAAAGGTATCCGGGGCATAGCCGACGTGGCCGAGGGAGTCCCACTGGCTTGAACCCTGCGGAAAGAAGTTGTCGTAGACGTCGTCGAACCCGATGTCCCCGGGAGTGTGCACGATGTGATGGCGAGGGATCCCCCGCGTGGAGGCGATCGGCGGAGTGAACGCGTTGAGGGGCGCGTCCAACGGAAAGAGCGCTCCCCTGCGGATCAATCTCGCTGCGTCGAGCACCCGCTCCGGAGTAATCAGGTTGATCAGTCCGAGGTTGTCATCGGGTCCGAACAGGCCCCAACCGCTCCGCCCTCCCTCGGGGGCCGGGGGCAGTTCGTCGTAACTCGGAAGCTCGCTCATGTTCCTCCCACTGTCTGGCCATCGGTCGGCGGGGGGTACAGCCGATCGCCGGCGGCTGGGACCCTGCAACGAGTGAGGGTACGCCGTAGTCGCCGGTCCCGGGGGTGGCGGCTCGACCCGTTTCCGCACCCCAGAAACCGACCTCCGCGAGCAGGCGGGCCAGCGCTCACCGGCCTTCGTGGGTGTGGTGGTGCGGAATTGACCACAACGTCGGTTGATGCCTTGATCCCGAGCGTCGGGCATGCCTGGGGCGGAATCCGGGGCCGCGGGGCCGACCCGCGCTGGGGATGTGGTTGGGATGGGCTGCCTCGTATCCTCTCTCGCATGACCGCGCCGATTGACCCCTTTTCTCTCGTTCGCCCGGTTTGGCCCCTGTCGGACCGGGGACTCGGACAGCGCCTGATCGACCTGGCCCTGCTCCCCTTCGTCGCCGGGCAGCAGCCCTTCGCCCGCCAGGCGTCGTTCTCCGATTTCGACTCGATCGAACCCTTCGTACCCGAAGGCGCCGTGCTCGATTGGGAGTACGACCAGGATGGGGGGGAACACCACCAGCTGCTTCATGGGGATGGCTGGCGGGTCCACCTGCTCCTCATCCGGCGCCGGCCCGAGGTCCAGGTGCTGGTAACCGCCGAGTCAGCTGAGCTGGCCCAGAAGGTGCTCGCGGAGATCCGCGGTGCCATGCCCAGCCCCGGCGAACCCGGAGAACAGGCGCGAGTGAGCTTGTGGAGCGCCGGCAGTGCCGGATCACCGACGCGTTACCGGCGTTGGATGGAAGCACCTCGCTGGTCGGGCATTGCGCAGAACTATCCGGCCGAGGTTGGCCGGGCTCTTACTCAGGTCATGTCCATGGAGCAGGCCGCCGAGCGGGGCGGCCGCCTCATCCTCTGGTACGGCGAGCCCGGGACCGGCAAGACCACAGCCATACGCGCTCTGGCCCGCGAGTGGATGAGCTGGGCCGACTTTCACTTCGTGCTCGATCCCGAGGAATTCTTCGCGGGCCCGGACTACCTGATGCACGTGGTGACAGCGGAGGATCAGTGGTGGGAGCGGAGCACCTCCAACCCCGACCACTGGAAGGTCCTGGTGGTGGAGGACGCCGATGAGCTGATCAGAGCTGATGCGCGCCGATCGACGGGAGCATCGCTCGGGCGCCTGCTCAACCTGACCGACGGCATTCTCGGCCATGGCATGCGGGTGCTGCTGCTCCTTACCTCCAACGAGCCCGTGCATCGGCTGCACCCGGCGGTCGTACGACCTGGCCGCTGCCTCGCCGATGTTCAGTTCACCTTGTTCACGCGGGCACAAGCCGCAGAGTGGTTGGCTGGGGCCGGCAAGACGCCTCCTCGAGAGTGCACACTTGCTGAGCTGTATCGCCTCCGTGGCGACGTCGACACCATCGCCACGCCGCGATCCAGATCCGATGGGTCGGCCTATCTCTGAACTGAGCCGCGGTGAATTCCCTGGAGCGCGAGCCGATCGACCTTACGGCCGCAGCCAGGTCAGCGGCCGGCAAGCCTGAGCAGCGTCATCCTTGCGAGATCGAAGATTGACCCGTCGACGAGGTGCCAGCTGCGAGCTCATGACGGCGCTGAACTGCCTCTCGCATGCTCGGCTCGAATATCGCCGAACACCTCTTTCCTGCGGCCTTGGCTGCGTAGAGGGCAATGTCCGCATCAGCGAGAAGTTCCTCCGCACTCTCGCGTCTGCCGATTGCAATCCCGATACTCGCCGAGATCGAGATCGGGGACATACCTTCTCCGCCGAGTACAAAGGGGAGGAAGAGGGCGTTGAGCAGCCGTTCGGCGACCATGTCGGGCCCCGCCGAGAGCCCCACACACTCCGTCAACACGACGAACTCGTCCCCCCCGATCCGTCCGACCGTGTCCGTCTCCCGGATCACGGCACTGAAGCGAGTGGCGACTGCTCGCAGAATTTCGTCGCCCACATGATGGCCGAGGCCGTCGTTCACGTCCTTGAACCCGTCCAGGTCGACGAACATCAGAGCGATATCCGTCGAATGACGGTGCGCATTGGCCAGCATCCGTTCGGCCCGATCCAGCACAAGGACGCGATTGGGCAACCCGGTCAGGTGATCGTGGAGGGCCTGGTGGCGGATCTCGTCAACGAGCCGCGCGTTGGTGATGGCGATTGCTGCCTGGCCCGCCAAACCCCGGAGCCTCAACTCCAGATCTGCGGAAGATCGCAGGCGCTCGGGACGCTCTGTCACGTCCACCGTGATCCAACCCAAGAACTCGTCTTCCATCCTGATGGGAAAGCTGGCGGTGAGGATCGACCCACTCTCTCGCCGGAGGGTTGCCGTCGGATCGTACCCATCGCTGCTTTGAGTTCGAAAGGAGAGGTCGTCCGTTCGTTGACTCAACTCGGGTACCGATATCGCTGTCGCGAAGTCGCGCTTCGATCTCGGTTTCGTAGCCGAACATTGCAAAGGGGTGGGCGGTTGTTCCCGTTGGATCGACCAATGTCACGATTGCCCGGTCGCAATCGATGACCATCGGCACCGCTCGCACTAGCCGCTCGGCGAGATCTCCGATCCCTTTCGAATGCACGAGGGCATTCGACAAATTCAATAGGGCCGTTGCGGTACTCGCCTGACGGCGAGCGTCGTCGACGGCAGACGCCGAATCGAGCGCGACCGCGGCCAGCTTCGAGTAGGCCTCCAGGCTGGAAACATCCTGGGGGAAGAAGCATCCATCGCGCGGGCGGATCGCAACCAAATAGCCATAGTCGCGCCTCTCGGACGCCACCTTCACTGCGAGGACGTTCGGTTCGAGTTCCCCTTCACTATTCGCCAACTCGATGTACGGCGGCGTGTCCTGCGGATCAATGCCGTCGCAGTACATGTGGCGTTGGGCCGTTGTCGGATCAACGATGCTCAACACGTAGGACGAAGCTTGCACCGCTCGGGCAGCCGCGGCCACGATTCGCGGCAGCAGGTACTCGACCCCCTGCCCGAAGATGAGGTCCCTCAGTGTGCTTTGCAGTCCTTCGAGCCGAGCCTCGGCCATCTGGGAGCGGTAGCGCTCTTGGTCGGTCAAACGTTCTTGCTCGCCGGTCGCTTCCCAACGAACCCGCCGCACGCAAGCGTCGGCTCCGTCGCACTGACAGCTTTCGTCCGCCGCGATCGTCGACTGGTAACCGAAGAGCCGCGGCAGCGCCGGTAGGAGGGCCAACGAGAACCGGCAGAGCTCCGGGAAGGGTTCGAATCCATCTTTGAGCCTCATCGTGACGATCCACTCCGTCGGACCCGCTTCCCTCGTTTCCATTTCAATGATGGGAGCGAAGGTCGAGCTCTGTCGGCCTATGTCGGCCAGCACCGCGCCTGGCGAGCCGAACGACAAGATCATGTCGGCGGCACCCGGATAGTCACGTACATCCATCGAGTGGGTTGCGGCCGCTTCGAGGGCATCGGGCCCGAGCACCTGACCCGTCGCCTCCAAGAGTCGACGGAACTCCAAATAGGAGGTCCAGGCGCTCGGTTCCATGATTTGCTCGACCGACCGAGACTCTCCGGCCGTCGTCAACACTTCATCGAGCTTGCCCGCAGGAGCCCGATTGCGCAGATACGCGATCAAGATGCCGACGTAGGACGCTGGGAAATCCCTACCTTGGTACGGCTCGCTGTCTGCCATGCCGCCCCCCTAGGAGGGTCAGATCCACCAATGGCTCAACGGCGGAGTGAACGGAGGCTTGCCTACCAAGTCCCGTGCCCTGGGCCACCGTCGACCATCGGCTGTTCCCTGACTGGTCGGAATATGGTAGGGCCGGACACGTCGAACGACGTGGATAGCTCCAGTCCGGGGCGTGCTCCAGATTTCCGCGGGACCTGGGATCTATGCAGACATCCTGGTCACCCACGCACGCTTGGTAGCGGCACACGATCGCCTCGCTAGAGCGACGCCATCGGGCCACGCGAATGGCAGAACGCTTCTGCCGAGCTGGAGCGGCCTGCGAGCACTGGGGTCGGCCGGGGCAGGTGTCCCGTGTTGGGGACTGCTAGAACCGACACACCAAGGCAACAATTCCAGGCATGGACAATGACGGACCACGACGCAAGCGGGCGAGCGCCTCGCTCCGTCGGGTGGTCGGCCGTTGAGGCGAGGCATTGATTGATACGTCCCGATACGAGCCGCTGCATCGTCAGCCTTGCGACGGACCGAAAGGCCTTCCCGTTGGGCCTGATCAGGCTTCGAAAGACACTTGACCAGATCGGTTTCGGGGGTGAGTGTCGCTTCTGGTCCCCGGGCAACTTCCCACCTGGTTGCCCGGCACACCTAGAGGTACCCTTCGCATTCAAGCCCTTCTGTCTCGCCGAGGCGCGGTCCCATGGACGCAAGACGCTTTTGTGGCTGGATTCCTCCTGCTTGGTTATCAGATCCCTCGAGCTGATTTTCGAAGCGATCGAGACGAATGGCTACTTGCTGTTCAAGAATGGATCGAATGTGGTCGGGGAGTGGGCCAGCGACGCCGCATTATGCGAGTTTGGGCTGTCTCGAGAGCGGGCCTTGGCCGTTCCTGAAATCCGTGCCGCCGCGATCGGGTTGGACCTTCGTTGTGCGATCGGTGTCGAGTTCCTCGACGCTTGGCACGAGGCCGCACGAAAGGAAGTCCCATTCCGGGGAATCGCGGAAAAGCTCGAGGATTGGCACGACTACGGCGATGTAAAGTGGAACCGATCCGGCCGGGTGTCCTCTGACTCGAGAGTACGTGGACATCGACACGACCAGACGGTCGCAAGCATTCTCGCCGATCGGCTTGGGATGGAGCTAACGCCTGCCGGGCTCGAGGTCTATTCGGAACGACGCCCAATTCGCCCAACCACAGCGATAGTCATCGAAAGAAGCATGCGCGTGGAACTCCCAGCTCTGACTGGTTCGCCAGCACGAACCTAGCGGGTGGTAATCAGCACCCACCGATCAGACCTATCGGGACGCCATTTGGGTCGTGCCTGCCGACCACCCTCGGCGATCGTCAACCAACTCCGCCCTTCCGGAGACCGCTGCACTCTCCGGGAAGCTGGCGGCGCTATGTGACTCAGGGCCTGTTGCGGCCCCGGTTCGTTGGACA
>PLWZ01000034.1 GCA_003151235.1 Acidimicrobiaceae bacterium | reverse complement strand
TACACCACTTCAGGGGACGCCAACAGTCCGGGTCGTGGCTGATGCGCTCACTGGTTCACCATTGAGTAGATCGGAAGCCATGCTTTCGATGCACCCTGGTGTCCGTTGGTCCATCGCCTCATGCGCTTGCGACTTGATCGCCTCTGAGAGTGAAGCGAGGGCCGGCGGCCCAGGACGTGCCGACTGGCTATAGGGCTGAGCGCCCCAGAGCGCCGATCAGTGAGCGACCGGCTGACACGTCCCTGGACCACCGGGTGCTTCCCCACTGGGCTAACAGCGAGGAGGCTGACATGAAGGATCCCACCGTCTGCTTTGGCGGTGTTGACTGGGCGACCGACGCGCATGCCGTGGCGGTCGTCGACGGCGACGGACACTTGATCGACGAGTTCGACGTCGATCACAGCGCCGAGGGGCTCGACGAGCTCGGCCGACACCTGCGCAAACACGGCGTCGACCGCGTCGCCATCGAGCGACCTGACGGACCCGTCGTCGACGCACTGCTCGAGGCCAACCTCGAGATGGTTGTCGTGGCCAGCCGGTCGGTCAAAGCGCTGCGGGAGCGCTATGGACTGGCCGGCAACAAGTCGGACCGATCCGACGCCTACGTGCTGGCCGACTGTCTGCGCACCGATGGGCACCGCTGGCGGAACCTCGAACCGGACTCGCCGTCCACGGTAACGCTGCGGGCCCACGTGCGGGCGAGGAAGGACCTGGTGATCACCCGGGTATCTGTCGCCAACCAGCTGCGGGCCCATCTACGAGTGGTCTTCCCTGGTGCGGTGGGACTTTTCAGCCACCTCGACAGCCCCATCAGCCTCCGCTTCTTGGCGCGCTTCCCCTCGGCCACCAAGGCGGCCTGGCTTTCGGAACGTCGGCTCGGCGCCTGGCTCGGGACCCAGCACTACTCGGGCGGCAAGGACGCCGCCGTGCTCTATCGGCGATTGGCCGAGGCGCCTCGAGGCCTCGGTGGTGAAGAAGGGGACGTCCGCGGCGCGGTGACGACGTCGTTGGTCGCCGTGCTTTCGACCCTGGTGGCAGAGATCAACGGCCTCGAGGCGGGCATGGCCGAGCTCTTGGAGCGGCACCCCGACCGGGCGATCTTCACATCGCTGCCGCGTGTCGGCACGGTGCGGGCGGCGACGCTGCTGGCCGAGATCGGCGACTGTCGGGCCCGCTTCCCCGACGCCGAGTCGCTCGCCTGCCTGGCCGGCGTAGTGCCCTCGACCAGGCGATCGGGTCGCCACCACGTCGTCACGTTCCGCTGGACCGCCGACAAGAAGTTGCGTGACGCGCTCTGCGACTTCGCCGGAGACTCCTGGCGAGGCAACGCCTGGGCGGAGCAGCGCTATCGCGCATTGCGGGCCGCCGGCAAGCGGCACCAACACGCGGAGCGGATACTCGCCCGATCTTGGACCCAGATCATCTGGCGCTGTTGGCAGGATCGGACGCCCTATGACCCAGCCCAGCACCGGGGCTATCAACGCGTCGCTGAGGCCGGAGGTTGACATAGGGCTACTCTCAGCCACAACGGCCGAGGGATGTTACCTAGACAGCCGGAGGACCGAGCGGCGGGGCTGTTACATCAACAGCCGCCCAAGGCAGAGCCTGGCGACATCAGGGTAATGGACCGCGCCGCAGCAAATCCGGCCGGTCCAGCGCGCTCAGCCCCGCCTGTTGATGAGCGACCGCCTCGGGGCCAGTCCGGACGAACGACGGCGTAGGGTGGCGTAGATACTTCGTAGCGGCGCGGTGTACCTGAAGGTGCGGGTCGCCCTCAGCTCGCGCAGCGCTGTGCGAAGACGGTGAGCCGTGGCAAGCGCTCGTGCCGTGCTCTCGTCGGCGATCGCAGCCTGGTCCTGCGCGTCGCGGGCAGTCGCGGTTGCGCGTGCCACACTCTCGTAGAGGTCGTCGCGTTCCTGTTGCGCGTCGGTGAGAGCTTGCTCCATGCTGTGTGCCCACTGTTGTGCCTGGTCGACTTGGCGCGTCCACGCGTACGGGACGAAGTTGTCGAACACGTTGGCGGGAGTCGCGAGCGTCTGCAAGAGTTCCGGCTCGTCCGCGCGGGCATAGAAGCGATTGAGCCCGTCGAAGAGGGCGAGCCGGTAACCCGCTTCAAGGAGTATCGGTTCCCAGGCCTCGTGGGCCGGTTCGTTGGACTTTGGCACGGTCGCTTCCACGACCACGACCCGGGGCCGGAAGCTGTCCCAGTCGGCCCCAGCGAGCACCTCGCGCTCGAGACCCTCTACGTCCACCTTGAGGAAGTCGACGGGACCCGGAACGTAGTCGGCCACAACCTGCGCGAGCGTCCAGATGGGCACCTCGATCGGAGCGAACTCCTGGCCGTCGGCCCGGTAGCGCTCAGCGATCTCGGGCACCATCGTGGACGCGCCGCGGTCGATCGGAGCATCGGGCCCCGGCCACTCCCGCTTCTCAGTCGGTTCGACGAACAACTTCCCCTGCCCGGCCGTGGCACCGAGCGCGACCCGCAGATTCGTGTCAGCCGGCCGTGCCGCGCAGAGCCGCTCGTGTTCGCGCGGGAGCGGTTCCACGTTCACGCCCCGCCATCCTCGCTCGGCGAACGCCGCAGTGACCGAATCCAATACGGGATCACCGGCACCAACGTCCACCCAGAAGCCCTCGTGGTCGTCAGGGCGTAGGGCGCGGGCAAGCACCACATCCTCCTGGTTCTGCGCATACGACACGAACGGATCACGGCTCATCTGTCGGCTCCCGCACGCGAGGCGGTACACCGTTCGCCGACCGAGGCCGCCGCCGCTGTCGCATCGTGCGAGCCAGGGCAGTGGCATTTTGGTGGTCCGACCGTTGGCTTGATGGGTCCACGGAGGCAGCTCGTTGAACCAGCCTGCTGGGCTCACCTGCTCTGCCCGGAGTGCGGAGCCGTCCCCCCTGATCTAACTGTCTGGAGTTGATCGGTACGACGGTGTGCTCAGCGCGGATGTCTTGCATCATCCCCGATCCGATCCATGAGGACACCGTAACGTTGTCGGGTCATTTCCGACGAGCTGGCGACACTCCGAACGTGCGACCTGCCAAGTCCCGAGGAGAAACCCCTACGCGGAGGTCAGCTCGGCTTCGAATGCGACCGTCTTCGGTCTACCCCTGCTCGACAGACTCCACCTTTCGACTCATACGGCCGCTCAGTTCGCCCAGGCAGTGGTCCACCTTCACCACGACGGAAACGCGCGGCGCAGCTTGCGTCATCGTGTCGACGCACTCCTTGATGACGGCCATGATCTCGTCCCACTCGCCCTCGATGTTTGTGAACATGGCGTTCGTCTCATTGGGGAGGCCACTCGCGCGGACGATGCGGACTGCTTCGGCCACCAGGGCGCCGACAGACCCGTCGGTCCCAACGGCCCCTGGTCCCCTTCGCTGACCGAAGCGCTGGACCACCCCCATTAGGGTCGTCGCCATGGACTCCGGGATCGAGGAGATCCACGACGGTGACACGGTCTGGCGCTTCGATCGGGCCTTCCTGACGTCGAGGTGGACTTGCCTGTGGGGTCGAGGTTGCCAGGGCATCGGTCCCGAGCCGGCCGAGCATCTCGGCCTCGGCTGCTGCTCCATCGGCGCTGACCTGGGCGATGCGGACGAAGCCCGAATGATCGCCGCGCTCGCGGCCATGCTGGCCCCGGGACGCTTCGAGCATCACGCCGAGGCCGGTGAGGGTGGCATCTTCAGCGACGACGAACGCACCCATACCCGCGTTGTCGACGGAGCATGTATCTTTCTCAACCGCCCCGGATTCGTCGGCGGCGCGGGCTGCGCGCTGCACTTGGCGGCCATCGATGCCGGCGAGCCACCCATCGATTGGAAGCCGTCGGTGTGCTGGCAGCTGCCCATCAAGGTTGACTGGGTGGCGGGTGCTGACGATACCGAGGTGGCGACTGTGCGCGGCTGGACGCGCCGCGACTGGGGCGCAGAGGGCGAGACAATGGCGTGGTGCTGTACTGAGGGTTCGTTGGCCTACGTAGGCGAACGGCCGGTGGTCGACTCGCTGGGCGCGGAGTTGGAGGCGATCGTCGGCACCGAGATCTACGTCGAGTTGCGCCACCGGATAACGGGGCAGTAGCTGCCCGACCAGCGGTCACGTCCTGCTTGGCCGCCGCAAGCCACGATGGTTCGGCGACGGTCGATCCTGAACGCGTCAGATAGCGGACGGGTCCGAGGGTGTTCCATAAGTGCCGGTATATCGCGTTGCGCACGTCCCTCGGACTGACCAATCCTTCTCGGCTGGCCGCGGCTGACTAACAAACAGCCGCACCAGATGGATCGTGTCCTCAGTGTGGTCCTGAGCAGCGTGAAAGAGACAGGGAAAACTCCTGCTCTTGACGAGCCCCCCGCTACAGATAAGGGTCCGCGGATCCCACCCTGATTGTTCGGCATCACCCGTCGAGTAGGTCGATGAGCCATCCCGGACTAGCCACGTCGGCTCCCAGAGCCTCGGCTCGCTGCCTGAGTGCACGATCTGCCGATACCAGCGTCACTTGACTGGTGGCGTCGGCAGTCACGGCAATGAGCGTGTCGTCACCACTGCGCTGCGCATGGAGGACTGTCACGCCGCCGGAGATGCCCGCCTCTACACCGCTGCGAGCAGCTCCTTCGAGGACTACAACAGTGGGTTCGGTGAGCCGACCCGCTGCCACCGCAGCACGAACTCGTTCCACGAACAATCGGGCAGCTCCTGGTCGATCGCGCCACCACCCCGTCGGCCGAGACCCAACCACATTCGCTGCATCGATGAGAAGCACGACCCAGTCTCACCCACACCCGGCGAAGTGGTTTCCTAATCCGGCTCTATGACGGTAATCCGGTAGAGGCCCGAACCAAGCTCGGTACGGCCTTGCTCCATCATCCATGCCCGCCCGGCCTCGAGCGTCGACACATCCCGAATCAGACGGAATCCCCGCTCCGCGAAGTAACTGCTGGCATCCTGCGGGTCGAGGCCGAAGGCCCATGGCTCTCCGGCCCGTGCAACGGACCGCACCCAGCGACGCGCCTCAGGGAAGGGGCTCGGGTCGACGAGTGCACTGGCGTCGACGTACGTGAGAATGAGAACGCCACAGCCGCAAGGCGATCTAACGGCATTTTGGATATGAAGCCGTGCTCGCTTTCCTGCCAGCCAGCTTGATCAGCGCAGGCGCACGTCGAGACAA
>PLWZ01000011.1 GCA_003151235.1 Acidimicrobiaceae bacterium | reverse complement strand
TTGGCACTTCCTTGTGTCGGCAGAATACTGCCGTCAGTGATGAAGAGATTTGGGACGGCGAACGAGCGCAGATTCTCGTCG
This sequence comes from Acidimicrobiaceae bacterium, assembly GCA_003151235.1. Lineage (GTDB taxonomy): Bacteria > Actinomycetota > Acidimicrobiia > Acidimicrobiales > RAAP-2 > Palsa-461. Next base: position 6,382 of record PLWZ01000011.1, on the reverse strand, counting down.
ACCACCCCCGATCGCTCGTCGGTGGCCATCAAACAACGCGCTGAGCTTCGGTGCTGGACCGTGCCCCTAGATACTCTGGGGTAGCGATGCCAACCTGCGAAAGCGGTTCGGAGGAGGATCCTACCGACGGCGCGATCCCCGACTCTCCCCTCAAGGTCTCGTCGTTGGTTGCTCCGGACTGTCGTCTGGGTCACTCAACTGGGGACTTGGATCATCGGCTGGACTCTCGTCAGCAAAACGCTCCTCAGCTTCTTGGTCTTCCTGTCCTTCGGACTTTTCGGGCCCGAGGGGATCGCTCTGACGGACAGTCATTGGCATCTCACGCCCATTGGCAGGACGTTAGGACTCGCTCTTCGATCGTCGTAGTTGTCATTCCGCTTTGGCCAGGTGGCAACACCCACCGATGTCTTTTCGAGCGCGCTGAAGGCTTGATTCGCGCTACTTCGTGAAAGCATCCTTGACCTTTTCACCGGCCTGCTTGAGGTTGCCCTTCGTTTGGTCGGCCTTGCCCTTGGCTTGAAGCTTGTCGTTGCCGCTGACCTTGCCAGCAGCCTCCTTGACCTTGCCCTTTGCTTGCTGCGTGGTGTTCTTTGCCTTGTCAGTCGTTGCCATGGTTTGGTTCCTCGTTTGATATGGGAGAGGGGGTTGGAGCTTGGAGTGACCCGGGGTCCACGGTGTCCATCAGACCCGGGTCACTCCAAGCTCCTTGTTCAGACTCGATATGAAGTCCTGTGTTCCCTAGGCGAGCTCAGTGCCGAGCTGGCCAATCAGCGATCTGCAGGCGGGACGGTGACTTCCTGTGGCGTACCTTGCCCAAGTGGGTGCAGCAAGCTCCGCTTAGAGGCGTCATTGTCGGGTTGGCCGCTGGCGTCGGGTGAGCTATTGCTCGCGACGTTCGCGGTCTGCGCGGGGGCGGCCGCATGCTGTTTCGCCAGGTTGTCGCGATCTTCCCTGGCAGCGGCCGTTTCGCCGCGCGACTGCTTGAGCCCTTGGCGCGCCGCGCTTCCAAGCCGAGAGGTGCGGCGTGCACCGGTCAGGAGCAGGCTTAACCCGAACATGGCCACTGCTCCGACGATGATGCCGTAGAGGAACAGCCTGCCGGTGGAGCCCGTGACGTGGTAACCGAAGACGCCGAACCGATGGGTGAGCACGTGCGCGCTGCCATGGTTGGTCAGCACGCCGGCCACGCCGACAACTACCGCAGCGACCAGAATGATCAGGCCGAGAATGATGAACATGACACGCTCCTTGAATTGATGGATGGAATATGGGGATGAAGGTCTGGGTGAGAACTCCGCCCAGTCATGGTGACGAGGACCGCCGCGAGATAGACCCGATGCGCCCAGTGCACCTAGCAGTCCGCCCCGCAGCTGAAGCCGCTGTGTTGGGCTCAGCCAGACCCGTTAGCGCACTTCTTCGTGCACGGCTGCCGAACGGCCCTGCGCGTCGGTGACTTGTCGGTCGTAGGTGCGATGACGACGACTGCCAGTCGAACGACGGGACGCGCCGAAGACGATCGTCGAGATTACGAGCCCGACTGCCCCGACGATCATGAGAATGATCCCAACCGTCGATAGCCGGAACCCGTGACCTTGAGCGGTCACCGCCCAATACATGACAGCACCAACCGCCATTGCGACGATGCTGAAGCCCATTCCTGTCAAACCCATTCTGATACCTCCGTCTCGTTGTCCTACCAATCGATCCGCGCCGATGTGCTGCCCCGCTTCTCCTCGCAAGGCATGCGCCGACCGGAACCGGTATCAAGACGCCCTCCCCATGCGAGAGGTCGGCATCTTGGCGGGATCGATCGAGCACGTCACTTGGCCCCGGAGTCATGGTGACCTCTCATGGCTGGGGCGAGACCCGGCAAGGACTGCCGAGCCGAGCCCATCACGTCCTCTGCCCGCTCGCGAAAGTGGTCTGCCGGAGCGCTGCGAGAAGCGTCGCAGGATGTCGAAGGCGTCGTCCTCTCCGACGTCCTGGCGCTCAATGATCACCCCTTGGGTCTCAGCGATGATCTCTCGAGTTCGCAGGGCCCCTTCGAATCGGCCGGTCATTTGATCGTCGTTCATTTGCACCCCGGCGTCGCTCAGGATGTTCGATGCCTCGGTTGCGAACACCGAGGCGAGCTCCTGCTCCTTGGCCCCGAAGGCAGCCGCGGTACGCGAGTAGATGTTGAGGGCCCCGACCGGTTGGCCCTCGGCCAGGAGGGGGGAAGAGAGTATGGCGCTGATCCCCAACGCTCGAGCCCTGGGCGTGAACGCCGGCCAGCGCGTCTCTTCTTCGAGGGACTGGGCATGGAACCTACGTCCCTCAATCGCGGCGTCGACACAGGGCCCTTCGCCAGTCGCATACTGATTGGCATCCATGTCTGAGACGGTCTGGTCGCTGGCTGCGACAGTGCCGAGGCGGCCATCGCGTCGAAGCGTCACGCTGGCCCCGTCGGTGCCGTCGACCATGGTTCGAGCCAGCGCCACCGCCAGGCGGAGAGCGCCGTCTATTGCGCCGTCGTTGGCGGGGACCACTTTGGCCCTGCTCAGGTGCTGCGCCACGTCGGGGAGTGCCACCCTGAGAGATATCGCGGAATCGGGTATCGCCTGCTCGGGTCCCAGGCGCTCCAGGCTCGGACCAGGAAGCTCCAAGCTGATCAATCCGGCGAGCCAGCTGCTGTCGAGGACCCGGGCAATCTCGCTCAATGAGGACCGAATCGTCAGCTGATCTCCCGAGGCGATGAGGCTGCTCGCAGCGGTGACGATCACCGTCAGCCCGGCGGGATCGATGGAGTCCATGCCAGTCGGGTCCAAAACGACCGACGGGTACGCGCTGGCGGTCACCGCGTCGAAAAGGACGTCAAGCTGGGGTGCTGATTTGAAGTCGACCTCACCTCGAACGGTGAGCACGGCTTGGTCGTCGGCCAAGCCGGCGAGAACGATCCTCACCTCAGGCACGACCGCGGGTCCGGGAGGGGTCGACGCTGCTGCGCCCTCTGGGCGATCACGGAGTGGCCGATCGGCGTCCGAGAGCGTGCCCAGCAAGGAAACGGAGCGACTGTTCTTGTTCGACAGTGAGGAACTCGACACGAAGTCGTAGCCTCCGAGGCGCAACGGTCGGCACAGGCCGACCCTTCCCAAACCCTCACTGTCGAAGTGGACTCGACCCTACACCTCTTATCAACCTGCTTGGGCGGCGTTTACGGATGACCGTCTGCACGATCCTGAGCCGAGAAAGAGCAGGCAGCCGGGGATTCCATCGACTTCGTCGATACGGGCGCGAGACCAAAGACCGGCCAACCTCGATCCTCTTGAGCGCGACCCAGCCCGACGCACTCACCTGCGGAAGTTTGAGAACTGTCGGCTGACACGGAGCTGTCGCCTGGGTGATCGAAGACGACGTAGCGGTGGAACGCGAAGCGCGCGCAGTCGCGAACATCTGGTGATCAACGAGACCGCTCGCTCGGGAAAGGGGTGTAGCGTCGAGTCCACCTTCGACAGTGTGGGTTCGACAGGTCGGCTTGTGCCGGCCACGCACCTCGGAGGTAGCGATTACGCCATGATCATCCTCGGCATAGTCCTTCTCATCATTGGGTTCATCGCCGCCGTACCTATCATTTGGTCGATCGGAGTCATCGTCCTTTTGATTGGCCTGGTCTTCATGATCTTTGGAGCACTGGGACACGCCATCGGTGGCCGGCGCCACGTCTTTTAGCTTGTGCGCTGGTTGGTCCGGCGCCTTAGGTGGGCACATCCATGGGACGACAGGATTTTTGGCTCGGTTTCTGCTGTCGCTTCGCTATCCCGACCGAACCGGGTGACGGATAGCTGTGCTCGCCTCCAATGACAAAAGGGGACCTGTGAATCCCTTTCTCACCCCAACCGTTTCCCCTTTTGCCATCCCCCGGATTCGCTAATGCAGCTTGATCCTGGCGGGCGTTACTCGAACCTCGAACCGTTCCACGACGTTTGACATCCAGTTGGGACTTGCCTGGCCGTCGTAGAAGTACCCGCCAGCCTGGAGTACGCGCGCCGCACCCGGCGACCAATCGCCTTGCGCTGCTGATATCGAACCAACCCGCAGGGCTGGCGCCAAGGCCGATGTTGAATGCAGCCACCTTGGGGACCTCATCTAAGAGGTATCAGATGGCTATCCCCCTACGGATGTCGAGTGGCCGACGGCGCACACCTGCACTTCGTAGAGGTCCTTGACCGGCTCGCCGGCGAGGATCCGCTCACAGGTTCGACGACGAAGCTCCGCTGGGTAGTGCCTGGGCGTGTCTGGCTCCTGCCGGGACGGGACCAAGTTGCCACAAGCGCGGTCCACCCTTCGGGGTCAAGGTCATCTGGAGCGGACGACGGGATTCGAACCCGCGACCCTCACCATGGCAAGGTGATGCTCTACCACTGAGCCACGTCCGCGTGGGGGGCCAGGTTACCCCGGGCCTTAGGCGACCTGGTTCTCAGCGACCGGAATGCCCGAAGCCGCCTTCGCCCCGCTCGGAGGCCGGCAGCGAGTCTCGATCGACGAGCGTGAACTCGGCCTGCTCGACCGCCTGAATGACCAGTTGGGCGATCCGGTCGCCTCTCTTCACCTCATAGTCCTCGGCGGCGTCGGTGTTGACGAGGAGCACCGACAGCTCGCCTCGATAGCCGGGGTCCACCAGGCCCGGGGTGTTGAGACACGTCACCCCGTGGCGGAGCGCCAGACCGCTCCGGGGCAGGACGAAGCCGCCGAATCCGAGAGGAAGGGCGAGGACCACGCCGGTCGGCACCAGAGCCCGCCCGCCACGCGCCGGCAGGTGCACGTCCTCCCGAGCAAAGAGATCGGCGCCGGCGTCGCCCGGACGTGCGTAGGCAGGGACCGGAAGATCGGGGTCGAGCTGATGGAGCGGGACGTCGACCACGCCAAGAAGCTACAGGGGCCGCATCCGGCCAAAGGGACCAGATCCGTTGCGGCACCGGGGCTCTGGCGGTGCGATCCTGATGGGCGTGACCGAGCCCTCCCCCACCCGCAACCCGATGTTCCAATACGACGAGACGCTCGCCAACCTGGTCTTCGACTACTGCCGGAGGCGCCTGTCGCTCGAACCCGTCCCGCTCGACTTCGGCGGACAGGCCCCCGGGCTCTCCAAGGATCTGCTGGCCGGGCTGATCGGGGCAAAGCCCAACGACCCCGAGAAGATCCTCTCGGTTTTCTCGGAACATCTGGCCACCGCCATCGTCTCGGCGGACAGCCCCCGCTTCTTGTCCTTCATCCCGGCGGTGCCGACGAAGGCCTCGCTCCTGTTCGACATGATCGTCTCGTGCTCGTGCTTGCAGGGCACGTCATGGCTGGAGGCCGCCGGCGCGGTGCTGGCCGAGAACCAGGCACTCCGCGTGCTGGCCGACCTGGCCGGTCTTCCGGCGTCGGCGGGTGGGTGCTTCGTCTCGGGCGGTTCGATGGGCAACCTCTCGGCGCTGGTCGTGGCGCGTGACACCGCCCCGAGCCGCCTGGATGGCGTCAAGCCTTCCCGGCCGAGGGTCGTCGTCAGCGACGAGACCCACTCGTCGGTGGCCAAGGCACTGAACATCATCGGCGTGGAACCGTTGATCGTTCCGCACCGGGACCACCGGCTGACCGGGGCGGCCATCGACCACGCATTGTCGGAACCCGGCGCCGCCGAGTCTGTCGTCGCCGTCGTGGCAACGGCCGGCACCACGAATGCCGGCCTCGTCGACGACCTGGTCACGATCTCTGAGGTCACCCGACGTCGGGACATCTGGCTTCACGTCGACGGCGCCTACGGCGGGGCGGCCCTCTTCGCACCGTCGGTCCGGGACCGGTTCGCCGGGATCGAGCAGGCGGACTCATTGGTCATCGACCCGCACAAGTGGCTGTACGCACCGTTCGACTGTGCGGCGATCTTGTACCGGGACCCCGCGTTGGCCAGGCCAGTCCACTCCCAGCAGGCCGAGTACCTGGACGTGTTCCACGACACCGAGGAGTTCAACCCGAGCGACTACGCCTATCACCTGACCCGTCGGGCCCGGGGGTTGCCGCTGTGGTTCTCCCTCGCCGTCTACGGCACCGACGCCTACCGCGACGCCGTCGAGCAGGTGCTCACGACCGCCCGGCTGAGTGCGGCGCTGATCGAGGAGACCGAGCACGTCGAGCTGGTCCGCCAGCCCGAGCTGTCGGTGGTCCTGTTCAGCCGGCCCGGATGGGAGCGGGCCGACTACGACGCCTGGTCGGTCCAGCTGCTGAACGACCAGATCGGCTTCGTGACGCCGACCAGCTGGGAGGGCCGGCCCGTCGGCCGGTTCGCGTTCCTGCACCCCGACACCAGCCTCGAGATGGTGGGCGAGATCCTGGCCACCCTGGCCTAGGAGCCTGTTGAACAAAGGCT
>PLWZ01000074.1 GCA_003151235.1 Acidimicrobiaceae bacterium | reverse complement strand
CTCCGTTTGGTTCGTAACCCCCCTGATGGTCGGGACGAGGCTTGGGTCGCCTCGTCATGTTGGTGATCTTGAGGTCCTCGTAGACGATGAGGTCGTGATCGTTGACCAGCCGACGGGACAGCCGGTGGGCGAAGTCCCGGCGTCGGTTGGCGATCTTGCGGTCGTGGGCGGCCACCCGCTGCTTGGCCTTTTCCCGGTTCTTGGAACCGGGGATCTTGGTGGCCAGGTCCCGCTGGGCCTTCTCCAGGCCCGCGTGGCCGCGTTTGCCGAACGGGGACCCTGGATCAACTCACCGTCGCTGGTCGCGACCAGGAAGTCGACGCCCAGGTCGATCCCGATGCTCTTCCCGGTTGCCGGCAGGGGCTCGGCCGGGACATCCACGCACTGCACGCTCACCCAGTAGCGCCTGCCTTCCCGCCGGATCGTGATGGCCTTGGGGGTTCCCTTGATTGGCCGGTGCAGGTGCGCCTTCACGTTCCCGATTCCGTAGAGGCGGAGGCGCCCGGTGGCCTCATCGAGGGCCCAGCCGCTCCTGTCGGCCCATTAAAGCGAGACAAAGGAGCCGGGTCCCTTGAACCGTGGGAACCCGGGCTTCTCCCCGGCCTTGCATCTCCGGAAGAACCCCTGGAATGCCCGGTCCAGTCGCTTGAGGGTTCCTCGGCAGACCGTCACCCCGAACCTCAAGATGTCGGGGCGGACCGAGCGAAGTTGGGCCAGCTCCTTGGTCTGGTCGAAGTAGGACACCGAACGCTGGTTCCACTTCCAGGACCCTCGGCGTTCTTCCAGGGCGGCGTTGTAGAGCTCTCGCTGGAGTTCGCGCAGGCACTCGATCGCGGCCAGTTGCCGGCTCGTCGGCTGAAGCAGGAACTTGTAGGTCCGAGAGCGGGACACGGGCCGAAGGTATGGCCAGGGTGTAACGCCGAATGGGATTAAAAACTGACCCACGACCTAGCGTTGTGGCCATGACCGAGTGCCCGGAGTGCAGTTTCGTCTACGAGGGCCTGCCCCTCGATGCGGTGCCGCCGTCGATGCGCGCGTTCGCCGGGAGCTACCGGGAGGCCCTCGAGGGGATCGATCAGGCGGTGGCGTCGAAGCGGCCCGAGCCGACGGTCTGGTCGGCGCTCGAGTACACGTGTCATATCCGCGACGTGCTGTTGGTCCAGCGGGACCGGGTGGTGCTCGCCCACGTAGTCGAGTGCCCCCAGCCCGTGCCGATGTCGCGCGACGAACGGGTTGCGATCTGCCGCTACGACGCCCAGTCGATGGCCGACGTGCTGGATCAGCTGGCCATGGCGTGCGAGCTGTGCGCGTTGGTGTTCGAGGGGCTGGGTGACGACGCCCTGACGAGGCAGATCATCTACAACTTCCCGACACCGGTGGTCCGGGACCTCGGGTGGATGGGCCGGCACACGGTGCACGAGGGGATCCACCACTTGAAGGACGTCCACGAAGTGCTCGTCGGCCTGACCCCGTCGGTGGACTGACCGTGACCGAACGCGAACCGGCGCCGAACGAGGAGTACGAGGCCCAGTGGGGCGAGCAGGCCCGCTCGGAGCCGCGCTGGCCGGCGACGGTTGCCGTGGTCGCTGCGATAGGGCTTCAGGTCGTCCTGCCGCACCGCCTGGTGCTCGGGCCCCGCTGGGTCCTCCCGAGCCTCGAGGGTGCACTCGGGCTGGCCTTGTTCGTGGCCAGCCCCCAACGGCGCACCCGCGAGTCGAACAGGATCCGAGCGTTGTCGATTTCCTTGATCGCACTGATCAACTTCGCCAATCTGGTGTCGCTCGGATACCTCGTGCACGCACTCGTGGTTCCGCACCCGGTCGGCGGCAAGACGCTGATCTACTCGTCGGTGCCAGTGTGGCTCACCAACATCATCGTGTTCTCGCTCTGGTATTGGGAGCTCGATCGCGGTGGGCCGGCCCGACGGGTCCAGCGCGTGCGCAAGGCGCCGGACTTCTTGTTCCCGCAGATGAACGCGCCCGGAAGCACGCGCGAGGACTGGTCGCCGACCTTCCTCGACTACTTCTACACATCGTTCACCAACGTGACCGCGTTCAGCCCGACCGACACCATGCCGCTGACGGCTTGGGCCAAGGTGCTGATGATGGTCCAGTCGCTCGCGTCCTTGTTGACGGTCGGTCTCGTCATCTCCCGCGCGGTCAACATCCTCTGATTCGCTGGCCCCCGGGCGATCGGGCAGGCCGACCCCGGGATCCAACGGGCCGATCCTCGAACGGGGCCTGAGAGGTCGAGTGGCCGGTCGGCCAACAGTCGATCGCCGGGGTTGCTACCCCTCGACGTAGAGCTGGCCGTCGGAGCCTTCGGCGACCGTTAGCCGATTGAGCCCCCGGGGCGCGGGCCCCTGCACCACATCGCCGTTGTCCGGGTTGAACTCCGAACCGTGGCAGGGGCAGGCGATGATCTGTTGCGACGCCAAGAAGCTGACCGTGCAGCCGGCGTGGGGGCAGATGGCGTCGTAGGCGACGAACTGGCCCTTCGTGAGTTGGATCACCAGGGAAGGTGTGCGGGTTGTCGGATCCGTGAACGCGGCGGCACTTCCGACCGGGACATCTTTCGCCGGCCCGATGGCATGACCCGGTGGGTGCGTCGGCGTGGTCGTCGACGGGGGTGTTTGCGATCCGCTCGTCGTCGTCGTGGTCGTCTGCGATGGCTTGGTGGGGGATAGCTGCACGGCTTGTTGCAACGGCTTCGCCCCCCCGACGGCGCGGCCGATACCGGCTGCCGCGCCGGCGGCGACGAGGCCGGCCACGCCGACCCCCGCCACGGCGGCACCGCCGAGCACCAGTTCCCGGCGGGTCATGTCACCCTGTTTGGCACCGTGGCTCGGTTGGCCTCCTGCGGCCAGGAACGGGCACGGGCCTGGTTCGCACGGAGATCCGCCCATCGCCTGGCATCGGCCGCGTTCATATTTTCCACAGACTCTCTGGATGACCGAGAACGGCACCACCACCGGCGGGCCGGCGCGCATCCCGTGTTCGTGTCGCACCCGCGCCGCGATCACCGCGTCAACCGACAGCACGCCCCCGGCACCGGCCAGGACGAGCGGGAGCCAGGCGAAGAAGAACACGATGTCGGCGCCGGTGTAGTACGGGGAGGAGTGGTAGCTCACCGTCAGGAACAACGTGAGCGAGAGGATGGCGCCGCCCAACGCGGCGAGACGCGTCCATAGCCCGAGCAACACCCCGAGCCCGACCGCGATTTCGGCCAACGCGATGAGGAACCCGATCGGCGTGGAGAATCGGAGCAGGTGTCCGAGCAGCGAGTGCAGCGGGCTGATTCGCTCGGACGCGACCAGCTGGGCGTAGATCCCGGCGGGGTCGGCCGACCTGAAGAAGTTCGGATTGGCCAGCTTCTGGAGCCCGGCGAAGCAGAACGTGACGCCCAGAAACGCCCGCAAGGGCAGCAGGGCCCATCCGGCGAGCGAAAAGGCCTTCGGCGGCATGACGGCCAGCTGGCGGAGAGACCTGGCCATGGGCTCCGACGATACCGAACCGGCCTCCCCAACTGGGCGCGGCGGAGCCGCATAGGTGCCCGATCTGGGCTTCAATGTGCGCCATGACCGACCTGACTGGCCTCCAAGCGCGTGTCGAAGAATTGGAACGCAGGGTGGGCGAGCACGATGACGTTCGTCAGATCGAGCGACTCCAGCGCACCTATGGCTACTTCCTCGACAACCTGATGATGGCCGAGATCGTCGACCTGTTCGCCGACGCCGGCGAGGTCGAGATCGGCAGCCGGGGCGTCTACCGTGGCCGGGCGGCCGTCGAGCCGTTCTTCGTCGAGCTGCTCGGGGAGAACAAGCGGGGGGTCGCGGTCGGCGAGGTGCTCAACCACCTCCAGCTCCAGGGCATCGTGACCCTCGGCGACGACGCGACGACGGCCGCCGGGCGCTGGCGGGCCCTCCTGATCGTCGGCGGCACCAACGCCCACGGGCACCCCCACGCCCTGCTCTCCGAGGGCCTGTACGAGAACGAGTACGTGAAGCGCGACGGGGTGTGGCTCATCAAGCGGTTGTGCTGGAACCCCACCTTGTACTGGCCGCTGCCGGGCTTCGACCGGGCGTGGTTCCGGAGCAAGGGCGTGAGCGCCGACATCCCGCCGACCGAGGCCCGCGACGCCGAACCGCCCCGGCTCCTGCCGTTCCACTTCAGCCACCCCGTGACCGGGCGACCGATCGTCGTCGACTTCTAGCCCGGCGGGGCCAGCGGCCCCTTCACCACCTTGCCCAGCAGGTTCCGGGGCAGCTCGTCGACCCGGTACACGAGCCGGGGCCGCTTGTACGCGGTGAGCTCGCCGGCCGCCCAGACACTGAGCGCGTCGAGGTCCAGTTGCTCGGGTCCCTCGACGTACGCGGTGACGGTCTCGCCCCACTCGTCCGACGGCGTGCCCACGACGGCCGCATCGCGCACGCCCGCAAAAGCCCGGAGGACGTCCTCCACCTCGCGTGGGTAGACGTTGTAGCCGCCGGTGATGATCAGCTCCTTGGCCCGACCGACGATGCGGAGGTAGCCGCCGTCGACCTCGCCGATGTCGCCGGTCCGGAACCACCCGTCGGTGAACGCAGTCGCGTTGACATCGGGGAGGTCGCGGTATCCCGCGAACACGCTCGGACCGCGCACCAGGATCTCGCCCGTCTCCTCGTCGAGGCGGAGGTCGACACCGGGCATCGGGAAGCCGACGGTTCCGGCGCGGCGCTCACCGTTGAGTGGGTTGGAGACGAGCATGAGCGTCTCGGTCATCCCGTAGCGCTCGAGGACGACCTGGCCGCTCCGCTCGGCGATGCGAGCGTGCAGGTCGGCGTTGAGCGGTGCCGAGCCGGACACGCACAAACGGAGGGCACCGAAGCGCGCCACCCTCTCGGCCTGGGCCAGCCGTTCGTACATGGTCGGGACCCCGAAGAACATGGTCGCCCCGTCGGTCGCCGCGCCGAGGACCGATTCGACGTCGAACCGGTCTTGCAGCTCGGCCGAGCCACCCGAGAGCAGCGCCCCGTGCAGCCCGACGCCGAGGCCGTGGATGTGGCAGAGCGGGAGGGCCAGGATCAGCCGGTCCTCAGGGGTCCACCCCCACGCGAGCCGGGCCGACTCGGCCCCGGCCAGCAGGTTCTGGTGCGAGAGCACGGCACCCTTCGGCGCGCCGGTCGTTCCCGACGTGTACATCACCATTGCGGGGTCGCCGGGGCCGCCTGCGTCGAGCTCTGGCGCGGGGCCCTCGGGGAGCGGGACGTCGAGCGTGGTGACGACGAGGTCATGGTCGGCCTCGGTCGCCCAACCGGCCACGTGCTCTGGTCCGACGACGGCGACGGTCGGGCGGGCGTCGGCGATGACCGATTCCAGCTCCCGGCGCGAGGCGGCCGGGTTGAGCGGGACCACCACCATGCCGGCTCGCAGCGCCGCGCAGTGGGCCACCACGAGCGCGGTGGAGGAGACCCCGGTGACCACCACCCGATCGCCGGCTTGTGCGCCCGCTGCGGCGAGGCGGCCGGCCACCGAGGCGGTGGCGTCCAGGAGCTCCCCGCCGGTCATCCAGCCGCCCCCCGGATCGCGCAGGACCCGTTCCGACGGTGCGGCGCGCCAGCGGGTCGACCAGGCGACCGGGAGGCTGACGCCCGCGGTGAGGTCGATGTCGGCGGCCGCGGTCCCGGGCGGGAGGTGTCCCGACCAATGGTGGGGCTGGTCGGCCGTGCTCATCGGGTGCCGGCCCGGCGCAGGGTTCGGTTCAGCCCCGGTCCGGCTCGCCGTTGGCGGCGTTCTGCCTGCCGAGCCGCCAATAGGGCTTGTGGTTGATCGAGTCCGGTTCCATCCCGCGTTCGATCACGGCGTCGCGCAGCGCCGTGACGAGGGCGTGCTCACCGCCGATGTAGGCGTGGCCGCGTCCGGGAGGGAGTTCGGTCGCTGCGAGCGCGTCCAGCAGCGGTGCCGGGTCGCCCGGCGACGCGCTGTTGCGGTGCACCCAGCGGGGCCCGAGCACCGCGGCCCGGACATTGGAGGGCTGTTCGTGGCCGGGGCCGTCGATCTCGATGGCGAGGACGACGGTCTGCTCAGAGGGGACCGCCTCGGCCATGTTCAGGGCTGCGGGGGCGAAAGAGTCGTCGCCGATGAAGAGGTGCCACTCCGCATCTTGCGCGACGCTGACCTTGCCCCGAGGGCCGATGGCCTCGACACCGGTTCCGGGCTCGGCCGCGGCGGCCCAGCGCATGCCAGGGCCGTCGCCGTGGAGGGCGATGTCGAGATCGACGCTGCGCCCGGCGCGGTCGAAGTGGCGGATTGTGTAGCGCCGCCGCCGAGTGCGATCGCCGTCGGTGTCGAGCGAGATCATGAGGTCCTGGCCGGCCAGGGGTTCGAGCGCGGCAAGATCCTCGCCGGCCAGCCGCAGCCGGCGGCAGGATGCAGTGAGGTCATCGGCCCGCTCGACGGTCAGGCTGAGAGCGAGGACACCGAGACGCTCGGCGAGCGCCTCGTTCTCGGCTCGGCCCAGGTGATCGGGACGCGGGGCCGCGCCGGAGTCGGCACTGGCGGTCATCTTTCCATTGTCCCACCCGCCCGGGGCGGCATGGTCCGGGCGAGATCCCGGGCGACGATCGCTACAGCGGCGGCGTCCAGTCCGACGGCCGCGCGAGGAGGTCCCTTATCTCGGTCAGGAGCCCGATCTCCTCTGAAACCTCGGGCTCGGGTTCGCCGGCCCCCCGGCGGCGTGTCTGTGCGGCGTTCATCGGTGCCACGACGATGAAGTAGATGGCCACCGCCACCGAGATGAATGCGATCGCATTGTTGATCAGGTCCCCATAGAGGAACCGGCTGTGGTTGATCGTGAAGGTGAGCGTCTCGAAGTTGGGCTTGCCCACGACCGCAGCTATCAGCGGTGTGACGATGTCCGCGACCAGCGCGTGGATGACCGCGTTGAACGCCAGTCCGATGACCACCGCGATGGCCAGGTCGATCACGTTGCCGCGCAGGATGAACTTCTTGAAACCGTTGAGCATTGCGTCCCCTCTTCCCTCGACGACCCCTACAAGCGGAGCTTCGCATAGCCCTTCCCCATGCGTCGGGAGGATCGGGGCCGGTACGCTTCGGCCAGCCGAGAGACGGCCGACCGATCGACGGCTGAGCAGAAAACTGTTGAGCAGAAATAGGAGACGATCGTGTCGATTGCCGAGAAGTTCAGCCTGAATGACAAGGTGGCCATCGTCACCGGTGCCTCCTCCGGGCTCGGCGTCGCGTTCGCACGAGCGCTGGCCGAAGCGGGCGCCAATGTCGTCCTCGGGGCCCGAAGGACCGACGGCCTCGAGGCGACACAGAAGGTGGTCGAGGAGGCCGGCGCGAAGGCGCTCGTCGTCGCGACGGACGTGACGTCGCCAGAGCAGTGCACACAACTCGTGGCCGCAGCGGTGGAGCACTTCGGTCGAGTCGACATCCTCGTGAACAACGCCGGCGTCGGCACCGCCGTCCCGGCGACCCGGGAGGACCCGGCCGAGTTCCGCAAGGTCGTCGACGTGAACGTGTTCGGCTCCTTCTATATGGCCCAGGCCTGCGCGCGGGTCATGAAGCCGGGTTCGTCGATCATCAACCTCGGCAGCGTCCTCGGGTCGACGACGGCCGAGCTGCCCCAGGCCGCCTACTCGTCGTCCAAGGCGGCGATCATCGGCCTGACCCGGGATCTGGCCCAGCAATGGACGGGGCGCAAGGGGATCCGGGTCAACGCGATCGCCCCCGGCTACTTCCCGACCGAGATGACCGAGCAGTTCCCGCCCGGCTACATGGAGGGGATGATCGAGCGCCGGGTCCCGATCGGCCGCCCCGGTGAGCTCGAGGAGTGCGCGACCGCCGTGGTCTTCCTGGCCAGCGACGCGGCGTCCTACATCACCGGGATCGTGTTGCCGGTCGACGGGGGCCTGCTCACGACCTGACCGCCCCGGCCAAGCCGGTTCGCGGGCACCCAGGCGAGGCAGGGCCAGATTGGCGTAGGTCCGGACCTGCCAAACTATGGCGTGCTCTTCTCGATCGAAGGAAAGACCGCGCTGGTCACCGGGGGGTCCCGCGGCATCGGAAAGATGATCGCGACCGGCTTCGTCGAGGCCGGGGCGAAGGTGTACATCGCGGCCCGCAAGCACGCGGCCAGCCTGGAGACGGCGGCCGAGCTGTCCAAGATCGGCGAGTGCGTCGCGTTCGAGGCGGACCTCTCGAGCGAGGCGGGCTGTCGCGGCCTGGCCGATGAGATCGCGAGCCGCGAGGACACGCTCGACATCCTCGTCAACAACGCCGGCGCGACCTGGGCCGTCCCGATCGAGGATTTCGGGGACGCGGCGTGGGAGCGGGCGCTCTCGGTCAACGTGCGGGGCGTCTTCCACATGACCCGGTTCCTGCTGCCGCAGCTGAAGGCGGCGGCCAAGCCCGAGGACCCGGCCCGGGTGATCAACATCGGGTCGATCGACGGGCTGCGGGCGCCGCGCATGGACACCTACTCGTACTCGGCGTCCAAGGCGGCCGTGCACATGCTGACCCGGCACCTGGCGGGCAAGTTGGCCCCGAGCATCACCGTCAACGCGATCGCCCCGGGGCCCTTCGAGTCCAAGATGATGGCCCAGACGCTGGCCGACTTCGGGACAGAGATCGCCGCCTCGGCGCCGCTCAAGCGCATCGGGCGTCCCGACGACATGGCCGGCACCGCGATCTTCCTCGCCTCGAGGGCGGGCTCGTATCTCACGGGCGTGGTGATCCCGGTCGACGGGGGACTCTCCACGCTCTGATGTTGATCGTGGCCGGCCCGGTCGGGGCGAGCGAGCACGATCCCGGGAGACACCCGGAACACCCCGGGCGCCTCGGTGCCGTGATGGAAGGTGTCGACGACCTCCACCTCGGCACTGACCTCATCTCGGTCGAACTGAAACCGGCCGGGATGGATCAGCTGGCCCGGGTGCACGATCGCGACTTCCTGGAGTTGCTGGCCGTGCAGGGCCCGGGACACCTCGACGCCGACACCTACATGACCCCCGACTCGTGGGAGACGGCCCGCCGGGCCGCCGGGGCCGGTCTCGGCGCCATCGAGGAGGTGCGGGCGAGCGGGGGCGGGGTCGCCTTCGTCCCGGTCCGCCCGCCCGGCCACCACGCCGAGAGCCACCGGGCGATGGGCTTCTGCCTCCTCAACAACGCCGCCGTGTCGGCGGCCGAGCTCGTGGCGGAGGGCGAGCGCGTGCTCATCGTCGACTGGGACGTGCACCACGGCAACGGGACCCAGGAGATCTTCTGGGACGACCCCGACGTGCTCTATCTCTCGGTGCACCAGTCGCCGCTCTACCCGGGGACCGGACACCCCGAGGAGGTCGGCGGGCCGAACGCGCTCGGGACCACGATCAACCTCCCGGTCCCGCCTGGAACGACGGGTGACGTGGTCCGCCGGGCGCTGGAGGAGGTCGCGGGCCCGGTGATCGAACGCTTCGCGCCGACCTGGGTCCTCGTCTCGGCCGGCTTCGACGCCCACCGCGACGACCCGCTGGCCAACCTGGAGCTGAGCGCGGGGGACTTCGCCGACCTGGCCCGGACAATCCGCTCCTACGGGTCGTCCAACATCGTCGTGTTCCTGGAGGGCGGCTACAACCTTCCGGCGTTGCGGGCGTCGGTCACGGCAAGCCTCGGGGCGTTCCTCGGTGCCGACGTGCATCCCGAGAGCCCGACCAGCGGGGGACCGGGCAACGACGCGCTGGACGCGTCATGGCACGCGTATGAGGGCGCACTCGAATGATGTCGCGCGGGATCGCCCGCTTCGAGGCCAAGCTCCGCGACGAGGACGTCAGCCAGGCCCGCAAGGCCCGGGTGGCGGTACGGCGGGTCCGGGCCCAGTTGGGTCTCGCCACCGACCGCTTCGACGCCGACTGGGTATGGCTGTTGCGCCGCGAGCTGCGCTGGGTCGAGCAGTCGATCGGCGACGTTGCCGACGCCGACGCGCTCATGTGCTGGGTCAGCCGCCAGGAGCTCGACGACCGCGACGAGAAGGCGCGGGCCGACCTGGTGGCCGAGCTGTCCCGCGAGCGCTCGCGGGCCCATCGCCGGCTGGTCGCGCTCCTCGACTCGGCCCGCTACGAGCGGATGATCCGGGACCTGGCCCGCCCCTTCCACCCCCCGGCCGAGCTGGCCAAGACGGTGCAGCACGAATGGCGGTCCTTGAAGGTGGTCGTCTCCTCCGTCGGCGACTCGCCGGGCGACCAGGACCTGCACCGGCTGGCCATGGGGGTCGACCGGGTCCGCCACGGGGCCGAGCTCGCGAAGGCCGGAGCGCGGTGGGCGGAGAGCCTGGGTGGGCTGCGCGACGCGATCGACGCGCTCCAGGAGGCCTCGCTCGCCCAGGGGTGGCTGCGCCACGCCGCCGGCACGCCGACGGTCAGTTGGGACCTGTTGTCCGGCCAGCTGCTCGAGCGGGCCCGGTGCGCCGAGGCGGCGTGGTGGCGGGAGTGGACCACCCGCTGGGAGCGGACCAGGGCCAAGGACCTCCGGGCCTGGCTGAAGGACTGAACGACTGAACGACCGACCTACGATCGCCGCCATGCGAACAGTCGACGTGGTCGTGGTCGGGTTGGGCCCGGGTGGCGAGGATGCCGCGGGGAAGTTGTCCGAGGCCGGATTGGACGTGGTCGGCATCGACGCCGAGCTCGTCGGGGGCGAGTGCCCCTATTGGGGGTGCGTCCCCTCCAAGATGATGATCCGTGCGGCCAACCTTTTGGCCGAGGCCGGCCGCATCGAGGAGATGGCGGGCCACGCCCGTGTGTCGGCCGACTTCGCCCCGGTGGCCAAGCGCATCCGCGACGAGGCGACCGACAGCTGGGACGACAAGGTGGCCGTCGACCGCCTGGTCGGCAAGGGCGTCACCTTCGTGCGGGGCTGGGCCAGGTTGGAGGGTGGGGGAAAGGTCTCGGTCCGAGACGAGCTCTTCGAGGCGACCAAGGCGATCGTCCTCAACCCCGGGACGCGGGCCTGGGCGCCGCCCATCGACGGCTTGGCCGACACGCCGTACTGGACCAACCGCGATGCCATCGAGACCGAGACGGTGCCGAAGAGCCTGATCGTCATCGGCGGCGGCGCGATCGGCCTCGAGCTAGGCCAGGTCTTCCTGCGCTTCGGCTCCGCGGTGACGACGATCGAGGCCGCGCCGCGGCTCTTGGTGTTGGAGGAGCCCGAGTCCTCCGAGCTCATCACGAAGGTCCTCACCGACGAGGGAATGACCGTGCACACGGGGGCGAACATCACCGGGGTCCGCCACGACGCCAAGGGATTCACGGTGGCGGTCGAGGGCGTTCCCGACGTGGTGGCGGAGCGGCTGCTCATGGCGACCGGGCGCCGCCCCGACCTGGCCCGCCTCGGCGTCGGCGCGATCGGCCTCGACGAGGAGGCGCGATCGATCACCGTCGACGACCGGATGCGGGCGGCCGAGCGCGTGTGGGCGATCGGCGACGTGACCGGCGTCGGCGCGTTCACCCACATCTCGATGTACCAGGCCGCCATCGCGGTCGCCGACATCCTGGGCCGGCCCGGACCGAGTGCCGACTACCGGGGGTTGCCCCGGGTGACCTTCACCGACCCCGAGGTGGGCTCGGTCGGCCTGAGCGAGGCGGAGGCGCGTGAGAAGGGGATCAAGGTCGCAGTCGGGACCACCGACGTCGCGTCGTCAGCGCGGGGCTGGATCCACAAGGCCGGCAACGCCGGGCTCATCAAGCTCATAGCCGACATCGATCGCCAGGTGCTGGTCGGCGCGACGTCGGCCGGCCCCGTCGGCGGGGAGGTGCTGTCGATGCTCACCCTGGCCGTGCACGCCGAGGTCCCGATCTCGACGCTGCGGGGGATGATCTACGCGTATCCGACCTTCCACCGGGCCGTCGAGGCCGCGCTAGGGGCGTTGGCAGAACAGATGCCAGCCGGCCCCGGCCCAGGCGCATAGGGCGAGGGTCCGGCCCAGCCACGACTGGGCGAACCACCGGACGACGGCGATCGGTCCGGGGATGTCGCGGCGAAGCGCGCTCGCGACGATCCAGATCGCCAGCGCCGCCCCGATCCCGATCCAGACGTAGCCGCCCGGCGTCACCGCCTGCGCCTCCACCCGACGGACAGCGCCGCGCCGAGCGCCAACCACACGGCGACGGTGGCGGCGCGGCCGGCCCGGCTGGACGTCACGTGCCCGACGATCGAGCTGAGCGTCGGGAGGTTGTGGCTCTGGTGCACGAAGCTGTTGAGGTCCCAGCCGACCACGGCGAGCACCAGCACGATCCAGACGAGGACGCCCACGGTGGCGTAGCGGCGCTCGGCCAGGTGGCGCCGGACCGGCAGCGGGCCGCGCACCCACGCGCCGGCGGTGGCGGCCTGGCGGCCCCACCCGAACGCCACCGCGGAGGAGAGGACCAGGGCAATCACAACGGCGATGCTCCAGTGGGCGGCGGTCGAGTACTGGTGCAGGCCGCCCTCCCACCACGAGAAGGCGGCCCCCGCCGCCGCCAGTGCCACGCCGAAGGCCCTGCTCACGAGCCAACGGTAGGGTATTAGGCGTAACGAGAGGGGAAACGCCGTGACGATCGTCCAGACAGAAACAGAGCGAGTCGACAGCCTGGTCGACGAGTTGCTGGCCGAGCACCCGCCAGCAGAGACCGACCCGACCGCCTTCTTGGGCGAGCAGTTCGACCGCGGTCTCGCGTGGGTGCACTTCCCCGAGGGTGCCGGCGGCCTCGGGCTGAGCCCGTCGCTGCACCAGCGCATCAGCATGCGCCTCATCGAGGGCGGCGCGCCGTCGGCGGCCATGCGCAACGTCATCGGCTACGGCATGGTCGCCCCGACCATCGCCGAGCACGGCACCGATGAGCAAAAGGCGCGGTATCTGAAGCCGCTCTTCACCGGCGAAGAGGTGTGGTGCCAGCTGTTCAGCGAG
Source organism: Acidimicrobiaceae bacterium (assembly GCA_003151235.1). GTDB lineage: Bacteria > Actinomycetota > Acidimicrobiia > Acidimicrobiales > RAAP-2 > Palsa-461. Next base: position 26,233 of record PLWZ01000074.1, on the reverse strand, counting down.
CCCGGTTCGGGCTCGGACGTGGCCAGCCTCTCCACCCGGGCGGTGCGCGACGGCGACGAGTGGATCGTGAACGGCGAGAAGGTCTGGACGACCGTCGCCCATCTGTCCTCGCGGGGCCTCCTGCTCGCCCGCACCAACCCCGACCTGCCCAAGCACCAGGGCATCACCTGCTTCCTGGTCGACATGCACGGCCCCGGTGTCGACGTCCGGCCGCTGCACCAGATCACCGGCGAGGCCGAGTTCAACGAGGTCTTCTTCACTGACGCCCGCGTCCCCGAATTCGATCGCCTGGGCGGCGAGGGCGAGGGCTGGCGGGTCGGCATCACGACGCTGATGAACGAGCGGGTGTCGATCGGCGGCAACGTCTCGCGCCGCGGCCTCGGCCCGATCGACCAGGCCATCCGCCTCTACAAGGAGCGTTGGGCCGGCGACCCCTCGCCGCACTCGCGGGCGCTGCGGGACCGCCTCATGCAGCTGTGGGTGATCAGCGAGGCGACCCGGCTCACCAACCAGCGGGCCGCCGACCTGCGCCGCAAGGGCACGCCGGGGCCGGAGGGCTCGGTCGGGAAGCTGGCCTTCGCCGAGCAGAACAAGCTCATCACCGAGCTGTCGGTCGACCTGATGGGGGCCGAGGGAATGCTGCACTCGAACAACTACCCGAAGATCCGGCCGGCCGGGGTCGGCATGGGCGGGCCCGACCCGCACAAGCAGTTCCTGCGCACCCGGGCCAACTCCATCGAGGGCGGCACCTCCGAGGTCATGCGCAACATCCTGGGCGAGCGGGTCCTCGGCCTCCCGGGCGAGCCCCGGACCGACAAGGAACTTCCCTGGAAGGACGTCCCCCGGAGCTAGGCCGGCCTCGGCGTCCCGGCCAGCTGGCCGCACGCCGCCGCGATCTCGGCACCGCGGGTCACCCGCACCGTCGCATTCACACCCAGTGAAGTCAGCCGCGCCCGGAACTCGGCCGCCCGGGGCCGGCCCGGGGCGTGGTAGCCGTCGGTCTCGTTCAGGGGGATCAGGTTCACGTGCGCGCCGAGCGGCCTCGCGAACGCGGCCAGCTCGTCGGCGTCGCGGACCCGGTCGTTGACCCCGCCGATCACCGCCCACTCGAGCGACAGCCGCCGGCCGGTCTTGGCCACGTAGAGCGCGCAGGCCTCCGCCAGCATGGCCAGGGGATAGCGGCGGTTGATCGGGATGAGCTCGTTACGCAGCTCGTCATTGGCCGCATGGAGCGACACCGCGAGCGTGACCGGGATCCCCTCGTCGGCCAGCCGCCGGATGCCCGGGACGATCCCGACGGTCGAGAGGGTGAGGCGGCGGGCCGAGATCCCCATGTCATCGTGGATGCGGCGGACCGCCCCGATGGTCTGGTCGTAGTTTGCCAAAGGCTCGCCCATGCCCATGAAGACGACGTGGGTGACCGGCCGCTCGCGCATCGCCCACGCGACCTGCTCGACGATCTCGCCGGCCCGCAGGTGCCGTTTGAACCCGCCCTGGCCGGTGGCGCAGAACGGGCACGCCATCGCGCACCCGGCCTGGGTGGACACGCAGACGGTCACCCGGTCGGGGTAGGCCATGAGCACCGTCTCGACCACCGCCCCCGCGCCGGCGTCGAAGGCCCACTTGACCGTCTCGCCGTCGTCGGCGAGCCGCCGGTCGACGACCGTGAGTGCGGGTGCGATCTCGGTCGACAGCCGGTCGCGTAGCGGGCCCGGGAGCTCGGTCATCTCGCCCGGCCACGCGGCCCGCTTGTACAGGGCGTCCCAGACCTGGCGGGCCCGGAACGCCGGCTCGCCGTCGAGCAGCGCGTCCAGGTCGCGGCGGCTCAGGTCGTAGGGGCCGGTCAAACCCCGAGGTGGTGGTCGAACCATGAGAGGGTGCGCTGCCAGGCGTCGTGGGCGGCCGACGGGTGAAAGACGTTCGGGCGGTCGTCGCAGTGGAAGCCATGGTCAGCGTCCTCGTAGCGGACCACCTCGGTCGCGACCACCGAATGGGTCGCCGCCTCGCGCAGCCGCTCCACCGAGTCGACCGAGATGTTGGCGTCCTTGTCGGCGTAACAGCCCAGCCACGGGCTCTGGAGGCTGGGGGCGAGCTCGATCAGCGAGGGCAGGCCGAAGCGACCCTTCTCCACCCCGCCCCCGTAGAAGGTGACGGCGGCCCCGAGCGGTCGCAGTGTGGCCGCGTAGAACGACAGGGTGCCGCCCATGCAGAACCCGACCACGCCGGTCTCCTCGTTGGCGGTGCCGAGATAGTCGAGCGCGGCCTCGAGGTCGGTCCGCGTCCCGTCGGCGTCGAGCCTTCCGATCACGGGGATCACCGAGGCCAGGTCGTCGTAGGCGAAGATCGGCGAGCCCTCCCGGTGGAAGAACGACGGTGCGACGGCCCGCCACCCGTCGTCGGCGAGCCGCACCGCAACGTCACAGATGTGGGTGGTGACGCCGAACGCCTCCTGGATGACGACGATCGCCCCTCTCGGTTCGGAATCGGGGATCGCCTCGAACGCCGGCATCGCGCCGTCGTCGGTATCGATGGTGATCTCGGCGCTGGTGGCCACCGGGTCAGTGTCGCCGCGGCCCCCATGGCCCGCAACTCCCGGGGGCCCGGGTCAGCTGCGCACAGCGAGGATGTGCAGGAACAGCGGGATCCGGTACCACTTGCTCTCCGGATCGGGTTCGCCGACCTCCCGAAGCCGCTCGACGAGGAACCCGGCGTCGGCCAGGGCGTCGACGTAGTCGTGCAGCGGCCGATGCTCGGAATGGAAGGTCATGACCAATCCATCGCGCCCGCAGGTGTCCGAGAGGGCCTTTCGCTCGAACCACGAGCCCTCGATCACGAACGGCCGGGCGCCGTCGTCGGGCCCGGGTGCGAAGTGCCCGGCGGTGTTGGCCTGGTGGGTGATCGCCATCGCGAGGCGCCCACCGGGGACGAGGACCCGGGCCGCCTCGGCGATCGCGGACTCAAGATCGTCGACGTCCTGGAGGCTCATGAAGGCCACGACGCAGTCGGCCTCCGCGTCGGAGAGCGGGAGCAGGGCCGCATCGCCGATCACGACCGGCCCCGGCCATCGCAGCCGACCCGTCCAGGCCGAGGACACGGTGACCGAGGCGGCCGAGATCCCGCCCGACCCGACCCTCGCCGCAGCCGATGTCGAGGGTCAGTCGCCCCGGTGCGGGGACGAGGGGCACGAAGGCGTCGCGGTGGAAGCGCCAGTAGCTGTCGTGGCCCGGTTCCCGGGCCCAGGCGATCCAGGCGCGCGCGTTGGCATCCCAGGCCTCTCGGAGCACACCGACATTGTGGCCTCAGGTGGCGCCGACCGTCGCCCCGATCTTGCGCGGCCGCGCGTTGTCGAAGAAGAGCTCGATCTGGCTCGGGTCGAGGGGCTTCGCGAGCAGGAAGCCCTGGCCCGAGCGGCAGTGCTCCATGCCGAGCGCGGTCAGCTGCGCCTCCTCCTCGATGCCCTCGGCCACGGTTTCGAGGTTCAGGGCCCGGGCCAGCTCGAGCATCGTCCGGACGAGCGCCATGCCGCCGCTCGAGGTGGTCATGGAGGTCACGAAGGAGCGGTCGATCTTCAAGATGTCGACCGGGAACTGGCGCAGGTAGGCGAGCGAGGAGTACCCGGTCCCGAAGTCGTCGACGGCGAGCCGGACGCCCTGGGCCTTCAGGGTGGCCAGCCGGCGGGCCGTATCGTGGGCGTCGCGCATGAGGGCGCTCTCGGTGATCTCGATGGTGAGCCGGGACGGATCGAGGCCGGTCTCGGCCAGCACCCGGTGCACGTCGCCCGAGAACTCCTCGGACTCGAGCTGGATTGCCGAGGCGTTGACGGCGACGAAGATCGGCAGGCCGCGGCGTTCCCACTCCTTGGCCTGCTCGCAGGCCAGCCGCAGCACGTCCCGGCCGACATCGATGATCATCCCGGTCTCCTCGAGCAACGGGATGAAGTCGAGTGGCGGGACGACGCCGCGGAGCGGGTGGCGCCAGCGAAGCAGCGCCTCGACGCCGACCGGGACGATGTCGGACAGACGGAACACCGGCTGATAGACGAGGAAGAACTGCTCGTGCTCCATCGCAGCCCGCAATTCCACCTGGAGGCTGAGACGCGACCGGGCGGCTGTGTGCATGGCCGGCTCGAACACGGTGAAGCGGCCCTTGCCGCTCGACTTGGCCTCGTTGAGCGCCGTGTCGGCGTCACGGAGCATGTCCTCGGCGCTGCGACCGGGGCCGATCGCGATGCCGATGCATGCGCTCTGGCGAACGACCACATCGGGGCCCGAGATCTCGAAGGGGGCCGAGAGCGCGTCGAGCAACCGCGCCGCCAGGTGGTCGGCACCGGCGGCGATGGACGGCCCCTCGGCGAGGATCACGAACTCGTCGCCGCCCATGCGGCCGAGGGTGTCAGACGGGCCGAGCTCGGCCAACAACCGCTGGGCCACCGCGTCGAGCAGCTCGTCGCCGGTGCGGTGCCCATGGGTGTCGTTGACCCCGTTGAACCCGTCGAGGTCGACGAGCAGCGCCGCCACCGCCGTCAGGTCCCGTTCGGCCCGCTCCAGCATGACGGCCGCCCGGTCGAGGACGAGGTCGCGGTTGGGCAGCCCGGTGAGCGTGTCGTGCAACGCGCGGTGCTCCAGCTCCCGGTTCTTGTGCTCGATCGAGACGAGGGCCTTGTTGCGGGAACGGAACAACGACAAGATGAGGGCGACGAGCAACACGATCAAGAAGAGGTCGGCCAGGACGCCCACGCCCTGCACGGTCGCCGACGCGTTCGACGGGATCACCGAGAAGGCTGCGACCCAATGGCCGTCCGCGCTCAGCCGGATCGTCCGGTGGAAGGCGTGGGTGAGCGTGCGCCCGGCGGTCGCGACCTGGGTGATCCCGGCCGAGGTCCGGTAGCTCATCGTGATGGAGAGATCCGGTGAGCCGCCGATCACCGGTGCCAGCGCCGGGAGCGGGGAGAAGAGGCCGTCGGCCCAGCCGAGGAGCGCATTGGCCCGCTCGGCGGCCGTGTTGACGGGGAGGCCGGGCTGGTAGATGGGGACGATGAGGTCGAGCAGCTTGTTCTGTGCGACCCCGGACATCTGTTGGCCGTGTGCGGATGCGAGCATCTCGCTCAGCGACGCCACGCTCTGCTGGCCCGTGGCCGACGCCTGGTCGAGGGCGCTCCCGTATTGGCCCGAGCAGTAGTCGTAGTTGCTCGAGAGCTCGGTCGCGAGCTCCTTGGCCCCTTGAGGCGAGAGATCCTTCGCTCCGGTGGCGCTGCCGGCGGCCAGCCGGATGAGGCAGTACTGGCGACGCGCCCCCTCGGCCTGCAGCACCGACGGCCCGTGTGACGCGTAGCCGAGCGGCGGGTCGGCGGCCACCTGGGCCTCGAAGTTGCTCAGGTTGGAGTAGGGGACCGACTCGATGTACGCGAGGCCGATGATCCCGGCGTTGTCGGTCCTACCGACGTTCTCGTAGAGCTCCTGGAGCTCCGCGTTGGTGATGGTGGCGCCGCTCGCGACCACTCCTCGCAGCGTCTCGACCAGGTCCTCGTCGCGCTGCACGGCGGCGGACAGTGACGCGCCGGCCGTGAGAGTGGTCGTCTGGACCTGCCGGTTCTGTTGGTCGTTGATGTACCCGCGCCATTGGAGAGCGGCCAGGACGGACGCGCCGAGTCCGACGAAGAGCACCATGGCGGCGATCCACCGCGCGTGCCTGGACTGACCGAGTGAGAACGTTCTACCGGCGCCGGCCGCGTCGGGCTGACCCGGTTCGCGGGGCGGTTCGGGGCCGTCGGTGTGTCGCTTCAAGACGGGCAGCAATTTCGAGCGCGTGCAGCAGAATTTACCGCCCGGTAACACAATTTTTGCGGGATGGCTGACTCCCGAGTAACCGAGGGATGCCGCCTAGCTCGCTGCGCTGGTGGAACTCATGTTGAAGTCGGCCACTCTCAGTGGCGGCATGCGGCTCCGGTTGACCCACTCGCCGAATTCGCGTCCGAGGGCCCGTACGCTGGCGCCCACCTCGAAGGTGCGTGCGAGCAGGTCAACGGGGCTCTCGTTGAAGCGGAAGTTGTTGACGGCGCCGGTGATCTCGCCCCCTTCGACGAGGTAGACGCCGTCGCGGGTGAGCCCCGTCAACAGCAGTGTCGACGGGTCGACCTCGCGGATGTACCAGAGGCAGGTCAACAGCAGGCCGCGTTCGGTGCGCGCGACAAGGTCCTCGGTCGTGCCGCTGGCCCCGTCGAGCTCGAGCACCAGGTTGTCGACCGGCGGCGCGAACCGCGTCCCCGAACGTGCCGCACCGGCCCGGTGGTAGCCGAGGTTGGCTAGCCGGCCGTCCTCCAACCACGACGTCTTTTCGATCGGCATGCCGTTGTCGAAGACCGAGGCATCGCTCGACGATGCGCCGACGGTCAGGAAGGGCACGCACTCGAGTCCGGGCTCGGCGGGGTCGCCGAAGAGGTTGAAGGGGAGCTGGCTCAGCTGCTCGCCGAGCCGCGTGCGGCCGCCGGGCGCCGAGAACACGGTGCGGCCCTCCTCGGCGTCCTGGCCGCTCGCGTAGTTGACCACGTCGACCATCAGATCGGCGACCGACTCGGGTGGGAGCACGACCTCGTAGCGGCCCTCCGGCATGGCGATGGTCCGCTTGGCCCACTCGAGGCGGGTGGCCAGTCGCGCGTCCATGGACCGCACGTCGACCGTCGAGAAGTCGCCCGTCGCGTCGGCGACCCACGCCGAACGGGTGCCGTCGGTGCTCCGGGCGACCATGTGCACCGCGCCGGTCGGTTGGCTGTGCCGGCGCCGCAGGCCCGTCGAGGTGCCGAGGTAGATGGTGTCGGTCTGGTGCTCGACGAACCCGGCCAGCACGCGATCGCTCGAGCGCGCCGAGTCGAACGCGCCGGACAGATCGTCGAGGATCGGGGCGAAGGTCGAGAGGTCGCCCTCCGCGGGGGCCTCGGCAAAGTCCGTGTCGGCGTCTCCATCGACGAGCGGGGCGGCGTCGGGACTGGCCGGCGAGCTCGCCGCGTCGGCGGCGGCCGCCTCGACCATCTGGGCCACGTCGACGTCGCCGCTCCGGCTGGCCACGCCCGCCGCCACACCACCCTTCGTGTCGCGGAACCGGACGACGATCACCCGGCGGTCGCGGCGCCTGCCGTTGGTCGTCGTGGTGTTGTTGGCGAACCGGACCTCGGCCTGGTCCGATTCCTCCACGATGACGACGCACGGCTCACCGTTGGCCGCGGCGAGCGCCCGCTCGACGACCTCGTTCGGTCGGGGGAGGCTCATCGGCCCGACTCCTCCTTGGCGTTCAGGATCCGGACGTCGCTCACGATCACGGCCGGGCAGCCATGGCTCACCGAGGCGACCTGGCCGGGTTGGCCCTTCCCGCAGTTGAACGCGCCACCCAACAGATAGGTGCTCTGCCCGCCGACCTCGGCCAGCGAGCCCCAGAACTCGGTCGTCGTGGCCTGGTAGGCGACGTCTCGCAGCTGCCCGGCCAGCTGCCCGTTCTCGATGGCGAAGAACCGCTGCCCGGTGAACTGGAAGTTGTAGCGCTGCATGTCGATGGACCAGCTCTTGTTGCCCTCGATGAAGATGCCCCGGGACACCCGGCCGATCAACGCCTCGGTGGTCGGGCCGTCGTCGGGACCCGCGGCGAGCGAGACGTTGGCCATCCGCTGGATGGGGATGTGGAGCGGCGAGTCGGCGTAGGCGCACCCGTTCGAGCGACCGAGACCGGTCGTCGACGCGATCGCCCGGTCGAGCTGGTAGCCGACGAGGGTGCCGCCCCTGATGAGGTCGAAGCTCTGGCCCTCTACCCCCTCGTCGTCGATGGCGACGGTGGCCAGCCCGTGGGTCGCCGTGCGGTCCCCGGTCACGTTCAGGTGTTCCGAGCCGTAGCGGAGCGTGCCGAGCTTGTCGAACGTCGCGAACGAGGTACCGGCATAGGCGGCCTCGTAGCCGAGCGCCCGGTCGAGCTCGGTCGCATGCCCGATCGACTCGTGGATGGTGAGCCAGAGGTTGGTCGGTGCGATGACGAGGTCGTAGCGGCCCGAGGCGACCGACGGCGACGCCAGCTTGTCGCGCAGCAGGCCCGGCAGTCGGGCCAGCTCGGTTTCCCAGTCCCAGCCGTCCCCGCGCAGGTACTCCCAGCCGCGGCCGGCCGGCGGCGCCAGCGTGTGCATGGTCTCGAAGTCTCCGCCATCGCCGAGGGCGACCGCCTCGAGCTCGGGGTGGACGCGGACCCTCCGTTGGCGGGCCACCGTGCCGGCCAGGTCGGCGTAGAACTTGTCCTCGGTGACCGCGAGAACGCCTGCCGACACGTGGTCGATTCCCGGGGCGTCCAGCACCCGGGCGCTCCAGTCGGCGAGCAACGCGACCTTGTCGCTGAGCGGCACCGAGACCGGGTCGGTCTCGTGCGGCGAGGTCCACTCGATCTCCCCGTGGCCCGACTCCTCGGCCAACTCCACCCGGCGGCCGGTCGCGCGGGCGGCGACGCCGGCGAGTTCGATGGCCTGGTCGACCAGGTCCGCCGCCGCGGTTGCGTCGTGCGCGACGGTGGCCGCGAAACCGATCGAACCGTTGTGGACGACCCGGAGCCCGATCCCGGTCTCGGTGTCGTCGGCGGCCGTCTCGAGCTCCCCGTCGCGCAGGGCGACGGCCTGGGACCGGATCCGTTCTATCCGCAGCTCGGCGTGCGAGCAGCCGGCCCGGCGGGCCCGGTCGAGCACCGATTCGGCCAGCCCGGCCGGTATTTCGAGGGGTTCGGGTGAGGTCGCGGCCATTGCCTCAACCTATAGGGTGCCTGGTCGCGGTTCCCCCGGGACCGGATCGAGGGGGCGACGTGGCGAAGCGGCGAGCAAGTTTCTCGGCCCGGGCGGCGGTCGTCGGGATCGTTCTCATCGGAGCGGCGCTCATCGGACCGGTTAGCTCGGGAGCGGCATCGAGCAGCACGAGCCCCGGGCCGACGAAGACCGTGTGGCTGTGTCGGCCCGGTGCCACGCCCGACCCCTGCGAGACCTCCCTCGACAGCACCGTCGTCAAGGCGAACGGCCAGAGCGCGGTCATGGACGTGAACGACGCCAAGAACCCCAAGATCGATTGCTTCTACGTGTACCCGACCGTCAGCGGCGAGCCGACGGTCAACTCCGACCTGATCATCCAGGCGTCCGAGACCGGCGTCGCGCGGGACCAGGCGGCCCGCTTCTCGGAGGACTGCAGGGTCTACGCCCCCATGTACAAGCAGCTCACGCTGAATGCGATCGGCGGGACCGTGCACCTCACCGCGGCCAACCTCACCGAGGCCTACGACTCGGCGCTGTCGGGCTTCAAGGACTACATGGCCCACTACAACCACGGCCGGGGGATCGTCTTCATCGGCCACTCCCAGGGCGCATCGACCCTGATCCAGCTGCTGAAGAACGAGGTCGACCCCAACCCCAAGATCCGGCGCTTGCTCGTCTCGGCGATCCTCTTAGGCGGGAACGTGACGGTGCCGATCGGCAAGTCGGTCGGCGGTGACTTCAAGCACATCCCGGCGTGCCAGGCCAACGACCAGACCGGCTGCGTCGTCGCCTACTCGAGCTTCCTCGACCCGCCCCCGGCCAACAGCCTGTTCGGGCGGGTCGGCCAGGGCGTCAGCTTGTTGTCGGGCCAAGGGCCGAACACCAAGCTGCAGGTCCTGTGCACCAACCCGGCCGCATTGGGTGGTGGCTCGGGGATGCTCCAGCCGTACTTCTTGGGCGGCACCACGACCCCGTGGCTCACCTACCCTGGCCTCTATTCGGCCCAGTGCATGTCGGTCGGCGGGGCGACGTGGCTGCAGGTGACCCCGATCACGACGCCAGGCGACACCCGACCGCTGGTGACCCAGCAACTCGGCCCGGTATGGGGACTGCATCTCCTCGACGTGAACATGTCGCTCGGCAACTTCGTGTCGCTGGTGGCCACCCAGGCCAAGGCGTATCTGGGCCACCCGTAAGGGTGAGGGGTCAGCAGACGGCGCGGGTCTTCTTGGCCGTGCGCGGCTTGGACACCCGTGTCGCGCCGCGGCGATGCCCCGGCGCGGGGGCTCCGGCGGGCGCCGTCGGTTGCTCGACCTTGTGACCGGCGGCGAGCTCGTCGATGGCGGCGCCGATGTCGTGGACCAACTCTGTGGCCAGGTCCCGGCTCAACCCCTCCCGAACCACGACCCGGAGCACCTCGATGTGCTCGGCGTCGGGGGCCATCTTGTAGGCGGGGACGATCCAGCCCCGCTGGCGGAGCAGCGCCGAGAGGTCGAAGACGGAGAAGCCGGGTTTGCCGGCCAGGCCGAAGCACACGACCGGGAGGTCCGACGCCGCGGCCAGCATGGAGAGGTCGCTCCGCTTGGCCAGCTCGCCGCCGATCCACCGGGCCGTCGCGGCGAGCGACTCCATGATCTCGCGGTAGCCGCTCTTCCCGAGCCGGATGAAGTTGTAGTACTGCGCCACGATCTGGGAGGCCCCACGGGAGAAGTTGAGGCTGAAGTTGGCGTGGCTCCCGCCGAGGTAGTCGACCTCGAAGATGAGCTCCTTCGGTAGGTCGGCCTCGTCGCGCCAGATGACCCAGCCGACACCCGGATAGACGAGCCCGTACTTGTGGCCGGACACGTTGATCGAGCGGACCCGGGGGAGGCGGAAGTCCCACGCCACGTCGGGCTGGAGGAACGGGGCCACGAAGCCCCCGCTGGCCGCGTCGACATGGATCGGCACGTCGACCCCGTCCTTCGCGAACCGCTCGTCGAGGGCGGCCGAGAGTGCCGCGATGGGCTCGTACTCGCCCGTGTAGGTGCTGCCGAGGATCCCGACGACGCCGATCGTGTTCTCGTCGACCAGCGCCATCGCCTCGTCGACGCCGATGATGAAGCGCTTCTCGGTGAGGGGCACGTAGCGAGGCTCGACGTCGAAGTACCGCGCGAACTTCTCCCAGCACACCTGGACGTTGGCCCCCATGACCAGGTTCGGCTTGTCGGTCGGCTTGCCCGCGGCCTCACGGGCGGCCCGCCACCGCCATTTCATGGCCAGCCCGGCGAGGTGGATGGCCTCGGACGACCCGACGGTCGCACAGCCCATCGACGTCTGGTGCTCGGGCGCCCCGAAGAGGCGGGCCAGCATGTTCACGCAGCGGTCCTGGAGCTCGACGGTCTGGGGGTACTCATCCCAGTCGATGGCGTTCTTGTTCATGGTCTCGGCCATCAACTGGTCGGCCCGCTCGTCCATCCAGGTCGTGACGAAGGTGGCCAGGTTGAGGGTCGGGTTGCCGTCGAGGGTCAGCTCGTCGTGGATGAGCTGGTACGCCGATGCCGGGTCCATGGAGTGCTCGGGCATCTCGTAGCGCGAGACCGGCTCCGATAGTCCCCGACTGGCGTAGGTGGGGGTGACGGAGCGGTCGTCACCCAGGTCTTCCAGGGGCACCTTGGCACTGAGCATGTCGAACCTCCACTAGGTGTGGCGACAGTAACGCTCAGGTGCCGCAGTCCGTCGCCGGGTGGAGCCCGTCGGGGCGGTCGTGGGGGTCGTTGGCCACCGTGTCGAGGAGGTCGATGACGGCCCGGGTCGGGGCCGACGGCAGGCCCCGCCGCCGTTGGGCGACACCCACCTTGCGCCGCGGGAATCCCTCCAAGGGCACCAGCGCGAACCGCTCCCGCATATGGCGGGGGACTGCGGTCGCCGGCAGGATCGCCGGCCCGTAGCCGTCGAAGGTCAGCGAGGCGATCATCCGGATCCCGTCGAGCTCCATGGCCGGCTGGAGCACCACGCCGACCCGCCGCACCGCCCGGTCGATCTCGTCGCGCAGCGCCGTGTTCGGGAGCGGGAGGACCAGGTCGAGATCGGCGAGCGCGGCCAGGGGGAGCGGCATGGGCCCAGTGGCCAACGGATGGCCGACCGGGACCACCAGCATCAGGTCCTCCTCGAAGAGGGGAGTGGCGACGAGCTCGTCGATGTCCACCGGGAGCGAGACGATGGCGAAGTCGAGCTGGCCGCTGAGCAGGCGGGGCTCGAGGTTGGCGCTCGTCCCGTCGGCGACCGTCATCTGGACGCGGGGGTGCCGCTCGCGCAGCAAGGAGAAGAGACGGGGGACGAGCCAGCGCCCGGTCGTCCCGATCATGCCCGCCCGGACCGTGCCCACGACCTCGAGCCGCATCGCCGAGACGTCGGCGACCAGCGCATCCATCTCGACCAGCATGCGGCGGGCCCGGGAGACCACGATCTCGCCCTCCTCGGTGAGGTGTCCCGATGAGCGGTCGACGAGGGGGGACCCGAGCTCACGCTCCAGGCGGGCGACGTGGGCCGAGACGTTGGACTGGACGGTTCCGAGGGCCTCGGCGGCGGCGGAGAAGCTCCCATACTCGGCGATGCCCACCAGGGCCTGCAGGTGCCGGATCTCCATCTGGGATCAAGATAGCAAGTATCGCCTTTAGCTGCTTGACAGATCATGTGATTTGCTCCACAATGGCTGAAGACCGCAGGGGTACAGGAACCCCCCCCTCTGTTCCCACGCAGGTCAAAGTGAAGGGATCGCCAGCCCCCCCCGGCGGTCCCTTCACTATGTTCAGGGCCGATTTCACCGGCCCGCCCTCTGAACTCCCCGCCTCCGGGCCCTTGTCACCGCGTCCGGGGCCGGGCCGCCATTAGCCTCGGTTCCCGATGACCGCCGTTTTCGTCGATCTCGACCGAACCCTTCTCCGCGGCCCGAGCGGGCCGGTGCTCGACCGGGCCCTCCGTCGCCGCGGGGTCGTTCCGGGCGAGCACAGCCTGCCCGGGTCCAACCTCCTCTATTCCATCTACGGGCGCTGGGGCGAGAACCTCGCCTCGATGGGCCTGGCCCGCGCCGCCGCGGTACTGGCGGGTGGGTGGAGCCAGGACGAGGTGAAGGCCGCCGGCGAGGAGGCCGTCGACGAGCTGGCCACCCTCGTCGGCCCGTATGCGCCGGCGGCGCTCCACGCCCACCGCGAGGCCGGTGACCGGCTGGTGCTCGCCACCACCACCCCGTTCGACATGATCTCCCCGCTGGCGCGGACGCTCGGCTTCGACGACGTCGTCGCGACCCGCTACGGCGTGCGCGACGGCACGTACACCGGTCGTGTCGACGGCGGGTTCGTCTGGGGGCTGGGCAAGCTGAACGCCGTCCGCCAGTGGGCCGAGGCCAACGGCGAGTCGCTGTCGGACTGCCACGCCTACTCCGACAGCATCTACGACGCCCCGCTGCTCGCCGCCGTCGGCCACCCGCACGCGATCAACCCGGACCCGCGACTCTATGTGCTGGCCCTGGCCCGACGGTGGCCGGTCGAGTACTGGGACCGTCCGCCCGGGGTTCCCTCCATCGCCGGCCTCGAGCCGTACCACCTCATGCGGATGGTCATCCGCAAGCCCGCCTTCCCCTACGCCCGCTTCGACATCGACGGCGTCGACACGATCCCGAAGGCGGGCGGGGTCATCCTGGTGTCCAACCACCGCAGCTACTTCGACGCCTTCACCCTCGCCCTGGTGGCGCAGGAGATCAACCGCCCGGTCCGCTACCTGGCCAAGCGGGAGATGTTCGACGTGGCCGGGATCGGCTGGTTCCTGAAGGCCATCGGGGGGATCCCGGTCGACCGGGGCAGCGGCTCGGGTGCGCCCATGCGGGCGGCCGAGGCATCGCTGCGGGCGGGTGAGATCGTGACGATCCTGCCGGAGGGAACCATCCCCCGGGGTGACGCGGCCCTCGCGCCGGTGCTGCACGGCCACACCGGCGCGGCCCGCCTCGCCGCGGCCGCCGATGCGCCCGTCATCCCCATCGGGCTCTGGGGCACCGAGAAGGTGTGGCCGCGCGAGGCCAAGCTCCCGAACGTCATCGGCATCCGCGACGTCGCGGTCCGCATCGGGCCGGCGGTCAAGCTGGGTTACAAGGACGCGGTCGCGGACACCAAGACGATCATGGCTGCGATCTCGGCACTGCTCCCTGTGAGTGCCCAAACCGAAGAGCGGTCCGCAACCGGAAAGTCGTCGAAGACACAGCGCCCGGACCGATGACCACGCGCACGCGCGTCGCCGTCTTCGCGACGGCCTCGCTCAACGGGCTGTCGCGCCGTCTGCACATGGGGAGCGGCACCGTGGCCGGGGGTCGAATCGGTCTTGCCATCGCGCCGAACCTCCTCGAGACACTCGGCGCCGGCCGGCGCTCGGCCGTCGTGAGCGGGACCAACGGCAAGACCACCACCACCCGGCTGTTGGCGGCGGCGCTGGAATCGACGGGAGTCCCCGTGCTCACCAACGCCACCGGGTCCAACATGCCGGCCGGCCATGTCGCCGCCCTGGCGGGCGGACCGGCCGACGCACCGGCCGTCCTCGAGGTCGACGAGGCTTACCTCCCCGCGATCATCGGTGCGCTCCATCCAAACGCCCTGGTTCTCCTCAACCTGTCGCGTGACCAACTCGATCGCAGCAACGAGGTCCGGATGGTCGCCACGCGCTGGCGCGAGGCACTGGCCGAGACGATCTGCACGGTCGTCGCCAATGCCGACGACCCGCTGGTGGTCTTCGGGGCGCAGGCGGCCACCTCGGTTGTGTGGGTGGCCGGGGGCATGCGATGGCGTTCCGACGCCGCCGGGTGCCCGGCCTGCGGTGGCCGCATCCGGTTCGACGAGGTTTCGTGGTCGTGCGAGTGCGGATTTGCCCGACCGACGCCCGACGTGGACGTGGAGGTCGAACCGGACGGCCGGACGACGGCGGTCTTCGCCGACGGGCGCCGGCTCCCGGTGGTGCTGTTGATCCCGGGGTTGTTCAACCACCGCAACGCCGTGCTCGCGGCGGCGGCGGCGGAGGTGCTCGGTGTTCCGGCCGATCACGCGTTCGAGGCGATGGGGCAGATCGAGGGGGTGGCCGGCCGGTTCTCGGTGCAAGACGTCGGTGGCGTGTCGACGCGGTTGTTGCTGGCCAAGAACCCGGCGGGCTGGGAGGAGCTGCTCTTCCTTGTCGCTCCCGGCACCTCCCCGGTCGTCGTTGCCATCAACGCCCGGATCGCCGATGGTCGCGACCCGTCGTGGCTGTGGGACGTGCCCTTCGAACGCCTGTCCGGCCGACCGGTCGTGGCGACGGGGGAGCGGAGTGCGGACCTGTCGGTCCGGCTCCACTACGCCGGGGTGGAGCATGAGCGGGTGGCCGATCCCGTCGAAGCGGTGGCCGTCGCGGCGCGACTCGGCGGGGACCGCGGAGTGGAAACGATCGAGTTCATCGGGAACTACACGGCCTTCCACGACCTATTGCGGGCCAACCGGGCGTCGTGAGGTTGCATTCGTGAACCGCTCACTGCGGATCGTGGTGGTCTACCCCGACCTGCTCGGCACCTACGGCGACGGCGGCAACGGGCTCGTGCTGACCCGTCGGGCCGAGCGACGCGGCTTTCCGGCCGAGCTCATCGAGGCGGCCAGCGACGGCCCGCTCCCGGTCGCCGACGTGTACACGCTCGGGGGTGGCGAGGACGGCCCGCAGGTGCGCGCGACCGAGAGCCTGAACGAGGACGGGACCCTCGCCCGCGCGGTTCGGAACGGAGCGGTGGTGTTCGCGGTCTGCGCGGGCTACCAGATCATCGGCACGACGTTTCCGGCGGCCGACGGGTCACCGGTCCCCGGGCTCGGACTGCTCGACGTGGCCACCGTCAAGGGCCGCGCTCCCCGTGCGGTGGGCGAGATCGTGGTCGACGCGGACCTCCCTGGTGTCGGAGCGCTGACCGGATTCGAGAACCACGGCGGGTTGACCGAGGTCGGCCCGGGTGCGCAACCGCTTGGCCGGGTCCGGACCGGCGTCGGCAACGGCGACTACACGGACGGCGCGTGGGCGGGGCGGGTCGTCGGCACCTACCTCCACGGGCCGGCGCTGGCGCGGAATCCCGCCCTCGCCGACCTTTTGTTGCGGTGGGCGACCGGGGAGGACGAGCTGGCGCCGCTGGACGACTACCGGGAGCAGGCGCTTCGTTCCGAGCGGTTCGAGGCTGCGCTCGGCAGGAGAACGGCTCGCGGCCGCAGACGGGTTCGTTGACCGAGCCGGCTCCGACCCCGATACTCCTCGCCGGTCAGCCCGGGCTGAGACAGGAGAAGACCGAGACCGTCGTAGCCTGGCAATTGCACTGCCAGAGGCGGTCGGACCCGTGTTCTCCCAGCATGTAGGGTGTTTTTATTCGGTCCGAGGTGTCCATGGGTACGTTGCCGCCCGAATGGGTAGGTACGTAGGACAAACGGAGATCGACCGGAGGAAGTCATGAAGAAGTTGCTATTGGTAATCGGAGCAGGGATCGGGTTCATTCTTGGATCCAGGTCGGGCCGTCGGCCCTATGAGCAGCTGGAGCGCAAGGTGCGTGACATCCGGGCGCGCCCGGAGGTCCAGAAGGCCGTCGACAGCGTCAGCAAGTCTGCGCACGAGCAGGCGAGCGACGTGACCCACAAGGTCGCGCAAAAGATGCCCGCCTAGCTACGGGACCGGGTTGAGGAAGCTCAACCCGAAATGAATCGCTGACCCGTCCCGCCCATTTACGGGCGGGACGGTCGCGTCGGCGCTACTTGCTCGGTTGGGGGACGTGGCAGGAGATCTTGGGGTTCACCCCGGTGTAGTTGAGCGCCCCGGCGAGGATCGTGACACTGATCGTCCCTGCCTTGGCACAGTTGGTGACCGACCCGCTGAAGTAGTGGCGCTGGGCGGCCGCCCCCGCCCCGATGGCGAACCAGACCAGAAATACCAGCGAAATGATGACGCGCATGGCGACCTCCGTGTGCCGAGCGCACCGAACTGAAGGTCAGCCAGAGGCGCGGGCGGTGTTCCTATGACGGTACCCCTAGTGCGGTGTGGAAACGATCTGCGCGAGCGTCAGGTGTTGTTGCGAGAAGCGACGAAGACCGGGATCTCGCGCTCGGTCCGTTCCTGGTACTCGGCATAGGGCGGGTACGCGGTCACGGCCCGCTCCCACCACGCCGCCTTCTCGTCGCCGGTCAACTGGCGGACCGTGGCGTCGAAGGGTTCCGGGCCGTCCTGGATGATGACGGCCGTCGGGTCGGCGACCAGGTTGTGATACCAGACCGGGTGGTTCGGGGAACCGCCCATCGAGGCGACGAGGGCGTACTCGCCGTCGTGCTCAACTCTCATGAGCGCGGTCTTGCGGACCTTCCCGCTCTTGTTGCCCCGGGTCGTGACGATGATGACGGGCAACCCGGTGTCGCGCAACGTGTTGGCACGCGCACCACCGGAGGCCTCGTACTCGGCGATCTGGTTCCTGACCCAACCGAACGGGCTGGGTTCGTACTCTCCATCGATGGGCATGCACGCACTCTATGAGCGCACGAGCGTTCAGCCGACGCTCGACCCCGTCCAGGTTCGCCTGGTCATGGCCCGGCGCCGTCGGGGTCGCCTGGTCAGCTTCGCCATTCCGACGGTCGGCCAGGACCGGTCCTCGCCGATCCCCCCCGGGGGTCCGAGCGCCCACGCCCGCCGCCAGGCCACGCCCTCGGGGCCGTGCAGCGCGCTGGCGGCCTCGTCGGTCGGTTGCCTGGCCGTCCACCAGTCGGTAGCCACCTCTTTGGCCAGGAGCTCAACGGCCCGCTCGATGCGGGCGCCGAAGCGCCGAGCGTTCTCTCCCTCGTTCGCGGTGAGGGGAGCGCCGAACATCACGGTGACCTGGGCGCGCCGGAGCAGGCGGCCCTTGTTCTCGGTGCCCGACCCGCCGGGATGGTCGTCGTCGTGCTTGGGCAGGATCCTTCTCGTCCCGTGCAGGTACACCGGGACCACCGGCTTCCCGGTCCGGAGCGACAGGTAGGCGGCCCCGCCGCGGAACTCCTGGGCCCAGCCGTCGGGCGAGCGGCCGCCCTCGGGGAAGATCACCAGGTTCCAGTTGTCCTCCAGGAGCTCGGCGGCCACGTCGGCCGAGCGCCGGTTGACCCGGGACCGCTCGATCGGGATCGCGGCGAGGGTGAGCGACCACAGCGCGGCCTTCCAACGGCGGTCGAAGAAGTAGTCCGAGGCCGCGCCGACGACGGTGCGGTGCCGGAAGCGCAGCGGCAGCGTGGTCAAGAGCAAGGGGGTGTCGAGGTGGCTGGCGTGGTTGGCCACGAAGATGACCGGGGTCTCCACGTGGCGGAGGTACTCGTCGCCCCGGATCGTCGTCGGTGCGACGAAGTGGGCCAGCGGTCGGGTGACGTTGTCGATCACGGCCGCCCGGACCAGCCGGGCCGGGTAGCGGCGGGACCACTCGTGGTCGTAGTCGAGGCCGATCTTGCGCTCGGGGGGCGGCCGGTCGACCCCGGTCGGCCAGTTCGGCGCGGCGAGCGGGAAGCGGGCCCGGCCGAGCGAGCGGAACGCGTTCGCGACCTTCACTGCACGTCGGCCAGCATGATCGGCGGGGAGTGCAGGTGGGTCAGCGTCGGCGACGGCCCGACCACGTCCTTGGCCATCTCGAGCGCGTCGGCCATGGTCGAGGCGGGGGAGAAGCCCATCCGCCGGACCGCTGTCGGGTCACCGCCGAGGACGATGACGCGGCCGAGATGCTCCAACGCGTGCGCGCACCAGTACCACATGTAGAAGGGGTGGACGCCGTGGTAGGCGTGGCCGGTCCGGTACAGGTGGATGTACCACGGGTCGGTGGCGAAGGACTCCTCGAAGACCTTGTGCATCTCTGCGGGGTCGGTCGTCTCGGTTAGCACCTGCTCGAAGAAGTCGATGTAGCTCGGGTGGAACGCCGGGTCGAAGTCGGGCTTGGTCGGGTGCTGCATGATCAGCACCCCGCCCTCGCGCACGAGCGGCTTGCCCCGGTAGAGGTTGAAGAAGTACCCGAGCCCGAGGCACGCCACCAGGATCGGGTTCATGATCGAGTTCACGTTGTAGGGGCAGATGTAGGGGAGCCCCATGGTCAAGATGTCGGTCTGACCCTCGACCACGACGCCCTGCTGGCGCCACACGTTGGACAGCGTCTCCTCGTGGACCGCCTCGACCTCGCCGGCGTGCACCGAGGTCATGGCGTGGGGGGCTCGGATCGAGTGGAAGATCTGGCGGGCCAGCTTGTCCGGCGTCGCATCCAGCGCCGTTGCGGTGGCGGCGTACGTCGCTCGATCGCGGAGGTTCCACTCCCACTCCCGGCGCTGCAGGAACGCGAACTGGGAGGGGAACGTGTCGGTGTTGAGCGTGGTCTCGATCTGGAAGATCTTGACCCCGCTGTCGGCGATGAGCCGGCCCATGCGCCAGTTGGCCGTGTGCAGCTCCGAGGACGGCGCGTCCATGAACGACTTCGAGTGCCGCATGGTCCGCGGGTTGTGGTGGTGACGCAGGCTCTTGTAGCTGGCCAGGCCGGTGGCGACGCTCTTGTGGCCCCCGTCCATCGCCACCAGGCTGATGTTCACGTAGACGAGCAGGTCGCTTGTCGCGGCCCGCTTGTTGATCTCGACGTCCTCGCCCTCGTCGGTCTTGCCGAGGTGGATCAGGTTCTCGGGGTCCTCGGCGTCGTGCTGGGTCAGGAGCCCGTGGGGGGCGAAGGCCTCGTAGATGCGGTCGCCCAGCGCGTGGCGGAGCTCGGGCTCGGTCATCCGGCGGTGCAGGGCCAGGGCAGCGACCAGCACCACGTCGTCGAGGCCCGCCGCGGCGGCCATGTCGAGTACCTCCTCGATGACCATCTGGCGCACGTCGGGCGCCTGCATGGGGGGCAACGGGAGCGACACGTCGTCGAAGCAGATGGTCAGCTTCATCCCGGGTCGCAGCAGCGCGCTCAGCGGTTCCGAGTCCCCGGTCGGGTGCTCCAACGCGTGACGGATGGCGGCGACCGGATCCTTCAACGCGTCGAGCGGCTCGGGCGCGTAGATGACCCGGCTGCCCTCGGGCAGCCGCTCCAGGGTGAAGCCCTCGCCCTTCCAGAACAGGGTGGGCGGCGTGGAACCGTCCACCTCCAATACGAATCCCGGTCGGGCTGTCATCGGTGGCCTCCTCGGGCGGTTGCCTGCAGGTCGAAGGCGATCTTCACGGCGCCCCTTCTGCCGGCGGCCCCGGCGTGGGCGACCGCCTCTTCGAATCGATCGAGCGGGTAGGTGGCCGAGACGAACCGGCCGGTGTGCATCGCGGCCACGGCGTCGATGGCGAGGGAGAACGTCGATTGTTCTTGGCCGAGCACCGATTCATTGCCATACGCGTAGGCGCCCACGAGGCGAACTTCACGGTGCCACAGCGACGCCAGGTCGACGCTGACCCGCCCGGGCATCCCGACCAGCACGACGGTGCCGCGGGGCCGCACCATCTCAAGTGATTGGCCGATCGAGTCGGCGGAGCCGACGCAGTCGAAGACCAGGTCGGCTCCTCCGGTGAGTCGTGCGCTCGACGCCCCGCCCATGGTCATGGACCGGCTGTGCCGACGGACCGCCCTCGAGAGCTGATCGGGCGGCAACGCGGTGGTCGCGCCGAGATCGTCGGCCAGCGTGCGCTGGTTGGCGTAGCGGGCCCCGACCAGCACGGCCCGGGGGAGTGGGATGATCCCCTGCGAACTGAGGTGGGTGAGCGCGGCCACGGTGGCGAGCCCGAGGGTCCCCGCGCCCAGTACCGCGACGACCTGGTCCTCACCGAGACCCGCTCGCAGCACCGAGTGCAGCGCGCACGCGACCGGTTCGATTGTCACTGCGTCGTTGTCGCTCAGGTTCTCGGGGACCGCATGGAGTTGGCTCTCGTGCGCGACCAGCCCGGCGGTCGACCAACCGCCGCCGGTGTCCGAGCAGAAGCCGGTCTGGATCCCGGGCGAGATGTGACCGAACGCGACGTGCTCGCAGTCCCCGCTGTGGCCGGCCGAGCACGACGGACACGGTGGCTCTATCCCTCGTGCCGCACAGCCGAGCACCGGCTGGATCACCACCCGATGACCGGCATCGAGTGAGGATCCGTCGGCGGCGGTCGCCGGAGCCTCGAGTGTGCCGACGACCTCGTGGCCGGGGACGAACGGGAAGCTGACCAGGGGCTCGAAATACCGGGAGCTCCGGCCGTCGAGCGTCGCGAGATCCGACCCGCAGATGCCCGAGAGGATCGGCGAGACCCGGTGCCAGCCCTCGCCGGGGAGATCGGGGGCCTCGGTGTCGACGAGCCGAAGGGGCGCCACCCTGGCACCGCGTCCCGAACCCAGGCCGGACGCGATTCTGGACGCGGCGAAACGGGGCAGGCTCCGCTCGAACAGGAGCGCCTTCATCGGGAGTCACCGGAGCCGGCCTCACCGACGAGCGACTTCACATCGAGCGATCCCAGAGGCAGGAGACGATCGGTCCCGCCCGACGCCCGTTTCCAGTGCTCGACCAACCAGCCCCGCCTTCTGGCAATGGTTGCCAGCCGGGCGTCGGGGTTCACGGCGACCGGGTAGCCGACCGCCTCCAGCATGGCCAGGTCGCTCGAGGAGTCGGCATAGGCGACCGACTGATCGAGCTTCAAGCCATGCTCGTCGGCGTAGCGGTCGAGGAGTAGCGCCCTCGCCTCGCCGATCGGGGGGAGCTCGGCGAGGCGACCGGTGAACTTGCCGTCGCTTTCGGAGAGCCGCGCACAAACGACATCGTCGAAGAGCGGAGCCAGCGGCTCCACAACCAGGTCGAGGGCTCCGGTGATGAGCAGCGTGCGGTGCCCGAGCCGCCGGTGATGGCGCACCCGGGCCAGCCCGGCCGGGAACGAGCGGGGAAGGAGGAACTCGTGGAAGAGGTCCCAGGCGTCGCGCTTGACCTCGTCGACCGGGGCGCCCTCGTAGCGACGGTAGAAGGAGCGGAGGAAGTCGCCCCGGTCCCGGCGATCGAGGGCCAACCACCGCGGCGCCGCGCCGACCAGGTCGGCGACAAACCCGACTCGCTTGTCGGCGTCGAGGTGGCGACTGGCCAACCAGGCATACGAGTCGACGACGTTGGATGCGATGAGCGTGTGCTCTAGGTCGAAGACGGCCAGGTGGCGTTCGGGGGCCAAGACCGCCGTTCGCATCCGGGTCTCCCGGTCGGGACCCGTCTGCTTGGTGGGTGAGGTGCGGACGCGGCCCCGCTCGACCACCGAGGGGAAGTGGACCTCGGAGACGTAGTGGACCCAGTCGATGACGGCCGGATCGAAGCAGAACGTTGCCTGGTCCTCGGCGTCGAGCGTCTCGAAGAGCGTGAGTAGGTGGTCGACCCGGTAGCGGGCCTCGGTCTCGGTGTAGGCGCCGTAGAGCTCGACGTATCCGAGCGCCCGTTCGGCGAGGGTCTGTTTCTCTTCCAGTGCCGCCGCCCATTCGGCCTGCTTGCGCCGGAACGGGACCATGGTGAGACCGCGTTCGGCGGCGCCCATGACCTTGGTCGCCTGGCGGAGCTGTCGCTGCACCCGCCCGCGTCCGGGGAACGACCACGCGGGCACCGAGATTGGCTGGCCACGTTCGTCGTAGAGCGGGTGGCGACCGAACCAGTCCTGGGCGAGGTCGACCAGGAGGCCATATGCGAGGGGGTTCCGCACCCCCGAGGCGACGTGGAACACGTCGGGGTGGGTTTGCTCGGGGCCTTTCGCAGCGACGGCGATGATCGCTGCCACAACGAGATCAACCGGGATGACGTCGATGATGCCCTCGGCGACACCGGGGAACTCCCGAAGCAATCCGCGGGCGTAGGAGATGATGATCGGCTCGGCCATCCGGAAGCCGCGGATCCACCCGGGCCTCGGTTCGGACAGTGCCGACTCGATGATCGACGGCCGGACGATGCTGAGCGGGACCGGGTTGGCGCCGTCGGGTCCGTGTTGTGACACGAGTGCCCGCTCGCCCAACGCCTTGGTGAACGCGTAGGCGTCCGGCCAACCCAGCGACTGGGCCCGGGCCGATCCGGCGTCCACCAGCTGGCGTTTGACCCAGTCCTCGCGGAACCTCTCGGCGCGGGCGGCCAGGAGGTGTGTCCCCGAGGCCCCCTGCTCGGAATGAGCCCTCTTGGTGAACTCGCGCAACTGGTCCGGGTGTCGAGACGCGTCCTGGACGTCGTTGCGGAGTCTTCGGGAGCTCGCCACTTCGGCCTCCCAGTCGACGGCGAGGCTGAAGCGGTCCTCCGACAGCAGCTTCTCGCTCGTCTCACCCTGATGGGCCCCCGACACATACGCGGTCGACACCGCGATCAGATGCGACGGTCCGCCCCCACCGGCACGGGCGTTGGCAACCGCCGCCGCGACCCGGGACGGTCCGAGCAAGTTGACCTCGACCGCTTGGTCAAGCGGCGCATCGAAACTCACCGTGGCGGCCGAGTGGATCACGATGTCGCATGAGGCGAGGGTGGCCAGGCCTTCCTCGTCGAGACCAAGTCCATCCGTCGAGACGTCGCCCGCAACCGCGTGCAGCCGTCGGGCGATCTCGTCGTCGAACTTCTCGCCGAGCTCGGACCGGAGTCGGGCGAAGCAGTCGTTTCGGACGATGTCCCGGGCGACCCGCTCGTTGGGATCACCGCGGCGGCCTGGTCGCACGAGCGCGACGATCTCGGCGTCGGGGATGGTGCGGAGGATCCGCTCGATCAACGCCGTGCCCAGGAATCCGGTTCCCCCGGTCACGAAGAAGCGGCGCGCGGTGAGGCTCTCGGCGATGCCCACCCCGGTTGTCTACCATTTGGTAGAGGATTTGTCTACCATGTGGTAGGTGAGCAGCAGCACGGCGGATCGGATCCTGGACACGGCCTTGATCTCGTTCGGGACCCGTGGCTACGACGCCACCTCGCTCGACGCGCTGGCCGGGGCGCTCGACATCCGCAAGCAGACCATCCTCTACTGGTTCCCAAACAAGGAGGCGGTGCTCTCGGCGCTAATCGAACGGAGTGCCGCAGAGCTCTCTCTGGCCCTCGAGGCCGGCCTCGAGGGTTCGGGGGAGGGTTGGGACAAGGTCGCCGCCATCGTCCGGGCGGTGTTTCGCCTCGCCGCCCGCCGACCCGAACTGCTCGGCCTGCTGCGCGAGGTGGCTCGGCTCGGGCCTCCGGCAGCCACCCAGATGGTGGCGGCGCTCGACCCGCTGGTGCAGCGGGCCAACATCTTCCTCGAGGCCGAGATGGAGGCGGGGCGAATGCGGCGCCACGACCCGAGGCTTTTACTCCTTGCGATCTACTCGACCGTGATTGGGATGGTGACCGAGGTCGAGGTGTTCCGAGCGATGGGGGAGGAGCCGACAGCACGATCCTTGGTCCGTCGCCGGGCCGACGTCCTCGGGCTGCTTCGCTCTGCTCTTATGACTCCGGTGGAGGGCTGACCGGCCGCTTCCGTTGCGGCGTCTTCGGGGTGTAACGCTTGTTGGGCGCCGGTCCTGTCGGAGCTGCCGCCCTTTTCTTCTTCTGCCGGGTCGGCCGTTCGGCCCTGGTTGGCGGTGGTCGCTTCTCCCCGGTCGGGTTGGCCTTGGTGGCGGTGGGGGAGCCGTAGCGCTGGACCCGCAGGGCCCGAATGAGCAGCCAGCCGCCGGCGGCGATGAAGGGGAGACCGAGCACTCCGACCTGGGTCTCGTAGGCGAGACCGGTCATCAGGGCGGTGAAGCCGACCGGGGCCCTTCGTCCGATGCGCACTGTGACGAATAGGGCGAGTGCGAACACGAGGAGCAGGACCAGGGCGAATACCCAGTGCTCCAGCGAGTACACGACCTTGCCGTTGCACTTGTTCGTGGCCTTGTCGTAGGTGAAGGCCTTGTTGGCGCAGATGTGAGCCTTGACGGGAGCAAGGCTCTGGTTGACCGCCGTCTTGGGGTTCAAGACGAACGGGAGGGTCGTGGTGACCGCGATCAGCGTGGCCAGCGCGGCCCCGAGAAGTCCGATTTTGCGCTCGAGGGGATCCAGACCCACGATCGCCCGACGCTTGTCCTCGTCGGTCACCGCCACGGCAGGTTCGACCGTCGAGTCGGGGTCACCCTTGGGTTTGGCGGGCCTCAGGTACATCGGCGACAAACGGTTGACGGTGGCCCGCCAGCCTGTCTCAGGCTCTTCGTTGTTCTCGGTGTCCTTGGCCACGGCGGTACCCAGGGTAACGGCCCTGGCCAGGTCACCGAAAAGCTCGGCCCGCTGCATGGTTTCTGTGGCGCCTCGGAGGGCATCGATGGGACGATCCCCAAGGTGAGCCGACATCGGCGGCGGTTTCCAGCGCCGGATACCCGAGAGCCTGCGGCATTGTGAGACCGACCCACGCACGTCCGACCAGGTTGTCGCGCTCGTTTACCTCGAGACGGCGACGTCTGGCCATCACTGGCTTAGTAGTCGCACTCGTTCTCGCAGTTGCAGGGCTGGTTGCGGCAGTCGCGCGGAATAGACCCAGGTCAACGGGTCACGACGCGCCGTTGTCACGGACCGTGGCGACACCGCCAACGTCGACAACGACCTCGACTGCACCGCCGGCTACGACCACCACCGAAGATCCGGGGTCGCTCCCCCAGACTGACGAACTGCCGCCGAGCTCGACCCCGATGTTTTCAGGAGGAGATGGCAGCGCTATGGAGTGGCGTTGTCACGAACTCAGTGCAGACGGCATTGCCGGCGTTCTTTCCTGAGGGCGCGTACGTCCAAGTCAAGGACATCTCGTCCCCGGAGTCCGACTACTCGGACCGACTTGTCGCCGAGTTCGGATTCGACTTGGGTGCTGCGCACCAGCTCCTTGGTTCGGATGCGGGATGCGCCAGCCTGGTCGAGGTCCTGGTTCCACAGCAGTATGCGCACTGGGTTCCACCGGGGACGTGGGAGAACTCGATCGGGTATTACGAGGTGGCCAACTCGAGGCTCGTCTACGAACAAGGCGGACAGACTCGGTCCTTCGGGATCGCTTCGATGATCTCGTGGCGAGGTGGTTGGTATGTGGTGCATCTGGGTGCAGTAGAACGAAGTGCGGACCAAGGAGTCGTGGAGGATCCGGAGAGCGGTGATGGGATCTCAGCACCGTCGTCGACCTGTTAAGTCGCGGGTCGAGGCGGTACCTGAGGAAGATGGGGGTAGCGTTTCGAATCCGAAGTCTTGGTTCTGCCGGTCAGTCCAAGCGCCGGGCGCTTAGCTCAGTTGGTTAGAGCGCAGCCTTCACACGGCTGAGGTCGGAGGTTCGAGTCCTCTAGCGCCCACCGGTGTGATGTCTCAGATTTTCTGGGACAGACGAACCTGCAGAAGATAACTCAGCCGTGTCGCTGGTAGTCGACCGACGGGTCGAGCTCGAGGTGTCGGATCATGACCCCGTCCTCGTCGATCACGCGGACGTCGAGGTCGGCCACGAGGACCAACACCCGCTTGCCTCGATGCTCTCGTCCGACGCCCACGTGGTGGAGCT
>PLWZ01000051.1:109934-173287 GCA_003151235.1 Acidimicrobiaceae bacterium | reverse complement strand
GTGGCTGATGCGCTCACAGCCGCCGGAAGGCCGAGGCTCCTGAGTCCGACGGGCCGTCTCAGTTCTTCCGCGACTTGGCTGGCGCTCGTTCGCGTGCATTGGTGCTCGCTTCGGCCCTTCGAGCGCTTACCCTTGGTGCTGGTTCCTCATCAGCTTTGGCGGCTGCAGCTACGACCTTAGCTGGGGCAGTTTGCATCGTCCTTCGTAGGCGTGCGTTGTCGGCGGAGGTTATGGCCTCGATCACATCTTCGGTTACGCCATATTGCTCGGAATATTTCTTGGCATCCACCTTGAGGTCCGGCTCGGCATATCCGGCGCGTTCGTACGCTCCCCAGTTCCAGGTGATCTGCACTCGTGAAGGATCGAACCGTCGCGGTGCCTTTGGATTGGCTCTGCACAGCTGTAATAGCTCACACGTACTTGCTAACGCCTGACGCTTGACGTTGTTATCAGCAACCACCCACCATGCATCTAGGTCGTCACGGCTGCCGGGCCGCAGCTCACTAGTTGGTTGCCGTTCTGCAGCTTCAAGCGCATCACGAGTGGCGTTCAGCTGTTGCACCAGTTCGTCACGCGCCGGTTGCCACTCTTCACGTGTCAACTCACCCGTTACTAGGTGCCGCCTGTTGACCTCCTTCACCCGCTGTTCGATCGCCACTAGCGACTGCCGCAAGCTGCTGGGGTCCACCTGCGTAGGTAGCGGACGAATCTTGACGCCGGAGAGAAACGTAAGCACTTGATCCGTAACGCAGGCTTCTAATGGCTGCGCAAAGGCTGACAACTTGCCGCACCAAGGCTTGCCAGGCTCCTTGTAGCAGGTGTACCTCCCGGCCTGACCTATCGCCTTATAAGTGGTTACGTACATCGGCCCCCCGCAGTCACCGCAACGCAACAACCCAGACAGCAGGTGCCGGCTCGGGGCAACTATCTTGGCGACGTTCGTTCTGTTATTCGCCAACCGAATCAACAGTGCTTCACGTTCATCGCTCGTGATGAGGGCTGGCCACTTACCCTCGAACACGTCTCCGCTTGGCAGTTCCCGAAGGCCGGCAACAGTAGGACTACGTAGCCATTGCCGAAGTACCTGGTGACTCCACAGCTTGCCGGTGGTGGTGGTGTGGCCGGCGGCATTCAGCCACTTCGCCGCTGATCGCAGAGACTCACCATCGAGGATGCGTTTCACGATCTGCCTTGCAACCTTTGCTTCTTTTGGCTCAAGTTCCAAGGTTGGCCCATCAGCAGTGGTTCCCTTGCGGTAGCCAAAGGTTCGGTTGCCGCCGAAGCCAGGCACACCCTTGGCTGCTTCACGTACGGCTGCCTGCCTGGTGCGCAGCGATGTATTTTCAGCTTCCTGCTGTGCTTGCGCCAGTACAAAGCCAAGCAACGCTTGGCCGATGGGAGTGCTGGTATCGATCTGCTCGGTGACACTGATCAGCCGTGCCTTGGAACTGATCCTGTTGGCGATCTCGTTGCCCCGGTAATAGTGCCTGACAAGCCGGTCCGACTTCCAGAAGATGACCGCGCCGTACTTGCCCGCCTCAACGGCCTGAAGCATTGCGTTCAGGGCGGGACGCTTCTTGTCCTTCCAGCCGCTGATGTCCGGGTCTGAGTACACATCGTCGGGACCGACTTCGTAGCCAAGCTCAACAGCTTTGGTCAGACAGGTGTCTATCTGGTCCCTAACGGACTTGTCTTCCTCTTGCTTGAGGCTTCGTCTGGCATAGATGGCGGCGGCAGGGGACACACCCCCAGCTTAGCTACCTATTGAGAGTATGGCGTGTACTGGTCGAGCACCATGCCGATCAGGAGCGCGAGGGGGTTCTCAGTAAGCAGCGCATCGGCGTCCGGTTCCTGGGCGAGACAGAGCATGTGAATCAGAGACTAACGATCCGGCGGCGGGTCGAGCGAGCGGAGCGAGGCCCGAGACCGGCTATTCGCGCCCGGCCGTCCAGCGCACGAGCTCGAAGGGTTCGCACCACTCGAACCCCGCTCCGGCCTGGTGGGCCCAGTAGCGGGACACGGTTTCGAGGTAGTCGGTGCCGAGGTAGTGGCGATGGGCCTGGGAGCGGTGGGCGTCAAGGGCCAACATCTTCTTGGCCTGGCTGGCCTCGTCGACCTCGAGGAAGGTCTGCGGCGCAAAGTTGGCCGGCGCCAGCGACGGCGACGGGTACGCGAATACCAGCCCTCGGAACCGGCGCAATGCCACGAGCGCGGCGCGGCCGACTGCTGCGTGGTCCTGATGGGTGTCGAGTGCCGACAGGGTGAAGATCACATCGGGATTCGTCCGCTCGATCGCAGCGGTGATCTCGTCGATCACCGCTGGGACCGAGAGCTGAGTGTCGGCGAGGCCAAGAACCGTGAGCTCCGCGTCGATTGCGCCGGCGGCCTCGTCCGCCTCGGCTCGCCGCTGCTCCTGGGGGCCACCCGCCTCGCCTGCCGACATCACGACGATCCGGCGGGTGTCGAAGCGCTGCAGCGATCCGAAACACCCGAATTCCACGTCATCCGGGTGGGCGCCGATGGCAAGAGCGCTGAGCCCCGAACCGAATGCGCTCACCCGGCCAGCTCGGGCCAGGGCCGGTACGCGCCGTCGTGCACCTCGACTGCGAACCGGATCCCCCGGCGGCGCAGTTGGTTCCTGGCCGTCTCGGTGACCTTGGTGGCCGGGCCGGTGACGAACCGCTCGTCGAGGTCGAAAGTGGCTCCGTCCACCTGGATCGTGCCGCGGCCGGCGTCGAGCATCGCCTTCTTGGCGGTCAGGTCCTCGATCTCCGCCGCGATGGTCGTGAGCACCCCCAGCCGTTCCGCCTCACTCAGCACGGGCTTCTTGGCCGCGCCCCGCACGGTCGCCGGGGCGCCGACCACGAGCGAGTTCGCCGGGACATCCTTCGTGATGATTGCGCCCGCGGCCGCGACCACGTCGTCGCCGATCGTGACCCCGGGGTTCACCTGGGCGTTGGGCAGCCAGACGCGCGACCCGACGCTCACCGGTGCAAAGGAGACTGGGAACCCCTCCCATTCGGACAGGTACGCGCCGTGCGTGAAGATCCGGGAGCCGATCCCGACTCCCACCTCGTCGCCGAGGGTGACGCCGCGAGCCAGGTTGACCTGGCTGTAGTTGCCCAGGGCGCACCAACGGCCGGCCGTCAGATATGCCCCGGGGTCATACGCGCTTCCGCCGCCGATGGTCGCGTACTCATCGATCCACCCTTCCCTACCGATGTGGACCGCAGTGCCGAAGACCCGCGCGTGGGCGTTGATGACCGTTCCCGGCCCCGCCTCGAACCTTTCGACGTCGAGGATGGCCTGACGGTGCACGAGGACCCGGTCGGCAACCTCTTCGAAGTCGCCCGATTTGCTCACCGGGCACACGTCGAGCGCCGCCTGCGGCGCGTCGTCGGGTGGTGGGAAATCACCCGGGAAGTTTAGAAGATCCTGGCCGGAGGCTCGTTTGGCCGCTCCGAGGTGCCGTCATCGCCCCCGGCCCAGCACTGACCGTCGGCTCCTGCCCGGCGCTTGTCCGGCGACCTCTTCGTAGAGGGCGACGAGCGTCTCCATCTCCTGATCGACCGATCGGATCTGCAGCGCGCTTGCCCGAGCGCCTCGGGCAAGCCGGTCGAGCAACGGACGGTCGTCGAGCAGCCTGGACACGGCATCGGCGAGCCCGGCGGGGTCGGTCCGGTCATAGAGGAGTCCGTTGACCCCGTCGGCGACCAGATGCTCGATGCCGAACGTCGGGTTGGCCACGATCGGCAGTCCGGCCAAGAAGTACTCCCGGGTGACGCGGTGGAAGGTCTCGAAGAGGGACGTCGAGATGCCGACGTGGGCCTGGGCAAGCAGTGAGGGAAGGTCGTCGGGCGTAAAGGTGCCGAGCGACGAGACGTTGGCGTTCACCTGGAGCAGGGGAGCGACGATGGACTCGTCGCCGTTGCCCATGATGTGGAGGCGGTAGTCGTCACGACCGACCAGCGCGGGTCGGCTGAACGCCTGCACCGCGTCTTGTTGTCCGCGGGCCGGATGTAGCGACCCCGCGAGCACGAACACGATTGGGTTTGCGAACGCGTCGATCGTCCGCATATCCGAGACGTGCCAGCGCTCGATGTCGAGGCCCATCTCGATCACCCGGACCCGGCCGGGATCGAGCGGGATCGTCTCCTCGAAGTAGCCCCGGTAACCAGGGGTGGCAAAGACGATCTTGTCGAACACGGTCTGGAACTGGTGTTCGGCCCGGGACCGCTTGGCGAGAAGCTGGTCCAAGATGTGGGGCTGATACGCCGAGCCGTCATCGGGTGCGTATGTCCCGCCGAGCGCCGCGGCGAGGCAGGCAGCGCAGCGCTCCGCGGTGAGTGGCGCCTGGCAGAACCCGCGAGGTCCCGAGAGCGGGGAGACGGGGCCGGTGAGCCCGCAGATGTCTTCGGGCGCGCTCACCGTCCGGATCACTGGGATCCCTGATGCGGCGGCGAGCTCGGGCCAATCGAGCGGGAGGTGCACGTTGTCGACGACGTGGACGACATCGGGCTTTACGTGGCGGAGGAGCTCGGCGAAGAACCGCGAGGCCGGAGACTTTGGGTCAGATGGCGCCGAGGCGGCGGTGATCGCCCACGTTCCGAAACACTCGGCGGGCACCCCGTAGCGTGTGAACCCCGCCGGATCCTTGGACCCGCGGATGTGATCCCAAGACGCACGGGTCGGGTCCGCGTAGACGACCGTTGCCTTCCATCCCAACTGCTCGGCGGCGGCGGCATAGCCGGCCGCGACCAGGGGTGTTCCAGTGTTCTCGGCAGGCGGGAGCGCGTGGACGAGGAACAGGACCCGCCGAGAGCGCCCTCGTCGTTGTCGCAGCATGTGGGTCCGTTTCAAGTCAAGGCGCGGTTCATCGGTCGAACGCCCAAACAAGCAGCCGGACAGCGTGCCGAGGCTCCGGTGAGGGGCGCTCGAGCCCCTTGGGCACCGTGGACGTTAGACCGGGGTCAGGAGCGCTGAGCGGGTGTCGGGCCATCCGTGTCATCGCTGCGTAGGGTCGAAAGTGACCCACTGCCCAGAATGAGCAGGTCGACACGGCCGTTGTTTCAACAGGTGAACGGTTCGGGCACGTCCGGATCGATCCCGAAGCGACGGATCGCGTCGGTGACCTCGTCGGGGCTGGCTTCGCCCGTCCGGGCGAGCGAGGAGAGCACGGCGACCACCAGGTGTCCGGTGTCGATCTCGAAGTGGTGCCGCAGGGCCGGGCGAGCGTCGGATCGGCCGAAACCGTCGGTTCCGAGGGAGAGAAATGGGCGCTGTACCCACCGGGAGATCTGGTCCGGGACGGCGCGCATGTAGTCGGTAACCGCGACGACCGGTGCGCTTCCGGACCCGAGCGCCGTGGTCACGAACGGGCGCCGAGGCTCCTCAGAGGGGTGCAGCCGGTTCCAGCGCTCGACCGAGATGGCATCGGCGCGCAGCGTCGACCAGGAGGTCGCCGACCAGGTATCGCAGCCCACCCCCCAATGCTCCGCAAGCAAGCTCCTGGCCTCGTCGGCGGCCCGCCACATGGGGCCGGAGAAACAGATGGAGGCTCGGCGCGACAGTGCGGTGTCGCCCTCTTGGAAGCGATAGAGGCCCCGCAACACCCCGGCCCTGATGGCGTCGCCGTCGACCCCCTCGGGCAGCGCCGGCATCGGGTAGTTCTCGTTGTACAAGGTGATGTAGAAGAAACGGTCCTCGACGTCGGGGCCGATCGTCTTGGCCACGGCCTCTTCGACGACGACAGCGAGCTCGTAGGCGAACGCGGGGTCGTAGATCCGGGCGGCGGGGTTGGTCGAGGCGATGAGGGGGGACTGGCCGTCGTCGTGCTGGAGCCCCTCGCCCTGGAGGGTGGTGCGCCCAGCCGTGCAAGCGGCCAGGATCCCGCGGCCGCGCATGTCACCGAGCGCCCAGGCCAGGTCCCCGACTCGCTGGAACCCGAACATCGAATAGAAGAGGAAAACCGGCATCATCGGCTTCGCCCACGTCGCGTACGAGGTGGCGAGGGCGATGAAGCTCGCGAGCGCGCCGGCCTCGGTGATGCCCTCCTGGAGGACCTGCCCCGAGGTGCTCTCGACGTACCGGAGCGGGAGATCGGCATCGACCGGGGTGTAGCGCTGGCCCTCGGGAGCGAAGATCTTCGACTCGGCGATGATCGCCTCGAGGCCGAACGTGCGTGCCTCGTCGGCGACGATCGGCGCGATCGAATGCCCGATCGCCGGGTCCCGCACCAGGTTCCGAAGCAGCCTCGCGAAGGCCATGGTCGTCGACACGGCCTGGCCGCCCGACCCGGCCAGCAGGTCGGCGTAGACCTTGGGGTCCGGGAGCGCCGGGGCGGCGGGGCGGACGACCCGCGTCGGGACCGGGCCGCTCAGCACGGTGCGCCGAGCCATGAGGTACTGGTGGGCCTCGGAGCCGTCCGGCGGCCGGTAGTACGGCGGCAGGTCCGCCTCGAGCAGCGAGTCCGGGATCTCCTCGGCAAGGTACAGCCGGTTCCGCAGGGCCAGCAGCTGGGCCTTGGTCATCTTCTTGATCTGGTGGGTGGCGTTGCGGGCCTCGATCTCGGGCCCGAGGGTCCACCCCTTGATGGTCTTGGCCAAGATGACCGTCGGGGCACCGCGCTGTTCGGTGGCCAGCTTGTAAGCGGCGTAGAGCTTCCGGTAGTCGTGCCCGCCTCGGGGGAGCGTCCGAAGCTCGTCGTCGCTCAGGTGCTCGACCAGCCGGCGCAGGCGCGGGTCGGGCCCGAAGAAGTTCTCCCGGATGTACGAGCCGGACTCGGTCGCGTACTTCTGGAACTCACCGTCGACGGTGGTGTTCATCCGGTCGAGAAGGACGCCGTCCACGTCGCGGGCGAGCAGCTCGTCCCAGCGTGAACCCCAGATGACCTTGATGACGTTCCACCCGGCGCCGCGGAACACGGCCTCGAGCTCCTGGATGATCTTGCCGTTCCCTCGCACCGGCCCGTCGAGGCGCTGCAGGTTGCAGTTGACGACGAACACGAGGTTGTCGAGGTGTTCGCGCCCGGCTACTCCCAGGGCACCGATCGACTCGGGTTCGTCCATCTCCCCGTCGCCGACGAAGCACCACACGCGGCTGTCGCTCGTGTCGACCAGTTCGCGCAGGTGGAGGTAGCGGTTGATGTGGGCCTGGTAGATGGCGATGATCGGGCCGAGGCCCATGGACACCGTCGGGAACTCCCAGAAGTCGGGCAGGAGTCGTGGGTGCGGGTAGCTCGGCAGCCCGTTGCCTCCGACTTCGTGGCGGAAGTTGTCGAGCTGCTCTTCGCTCAGTCGCCCCTCGACGTACGCGCGGGCATAGATGCCGGGCGACGCGTGGCCCTGGATGAACACCTGGTCTCCCGCACCGCCGTTCGCCTTGCCGCGGAAGAAGTGGTTGAACCCGACCTCGTACAGCGACGCCGAGCTGGCGTAGGTCGACAGGTGGCCGCCGATCCCTTCGGTCCTCGCGTTGGCACGCGTCACCATGACCGCCGCGTTCCACCGGATGAACGCCCGTATGCGCCGTTCGAGATGCTCGTCGCCGGGGAACCACGGCTCGTCGGAGGCCGAGATGCTGTTCACGTACGGCGTCGACACGGTCGCCGGGAAGTCGACCTGCAAACTCCGGGCGCGCTCGAGCAGCTTCATGAGCAGGAACCGGGCCCTCGTTCGTCCGTGTACGTCGACCACCGCACCGAACGAGTCCAACCATTCGGCCGTTTCCGCCGGATCGATGTCGGGGATCTGGTGTGAGATGCCGTCAAAGAGCACGGCCCATGATCCCACCCACGCGATGCCCTGTGAACACCGTCTGTCATGAGCCGATCGGAGGGTTCGACGTGTTACTAATAACCGGTGAGTAACGAACCGGTCGTCGTCTACACCGACGGCTCGTGCCTCGGGAACCCGGGCCCGGGGGGCTGGGCCTGGGCGATCCCCGACGGTCCGTACGCGAACGGGGGTGAGCCACGAACCACCAACCAGCGCATGGAGATCACGGCTGTGATCGAG
Source organism: Acidimicrobiaceae bacterium (assembly GCA_003151235.1). Classification (GTDB taxonomy): domain Bacteria; phylum Actinomycetota; class Acidimicrobiia; order Acidimicrobiales; family RAAP-2; genus Palsa-461. The sequence goes on along the minus strand of PLWZ01000051.1, from coordinate 165,272 downwards.
GCGCTCCGCACAATCGGCAAGAACGATGGTGCCGCCCCGATCACGGTGATCAGTGACTCCACCTATGTCGTGAAGTGCTTCCAGGACCGGTGGTGGGAGGGCTGGCTGCGCCGGGACTGGAAGAACTCCCAGCGGCAGCCGGTCGCCAACCGGGACCTGTGGGAACCGCTCCTCGAGCTGGCGCTCGATTCTGGCCGCGAGATCGTTTTCAGGTGGGTGAAGGGGCACAGCGGTGACCGTTGGAACGACTTCGTGGACGAGCTGGCCGTCGCCGCAGCCACCGAGGCCCGCGGCTCCTCCTGAGCGAGCCCGGAGCGGGAGTGGTGACCCGGGCGCACAGCGCCGTACCATCGGCCCATGGAACTGAACAGCAACACCTCGGCGATCGTCACCGGAGGTGCCTCGGGCCTCGGCGCGGCGACCGCCCGGGCCCTGTCTGAGCGAGGCGCCCGGGTGGTCGTGTTCGACCGCAACGAGGACGGCGCCAAGCAGGTCGCCGCCGAGGTCGGCGGGGACTACGTCGGTGGGGACGTCACCGACACCGACGACTGCCAGAAGGCCGTCGACCTGGCCGCGAACGCCGGCAACCTGCGGGTCGCCGTCAACTGTGCCGGCACCGGTTGGGCCGAGCGGGTCATCAATCGTGACGGAACGCCGCACAGCCCCGGGGGGTTCGAGTTCCTCTTGAAGCTCAACGTGATCGGGACGTTCAACGTCATGACGCGGGCCGCCGCCGCGATCGCCAAGACCGAGCCCACCGAGGACGGGGAGCGCGGCGTGATCGTGAACACCGCCTCTGTGGCCGCGTTCGACGGCCAGATCGGCCAGCTCGCATATTCAGCGTCCAAGGGGGCCGTGGTCGGCATGACCCTGCCGGCAGCCCGCGACCTGTCGGTCGTCGGCATCCGCGTGCTCACGATCGCCCCCGGCCTCTTCGACACCCCCCTGCTGGCTTCGCTGCCCGAGCCGCAACGCAAGGCCCTCGGGGAGTCGGTGCTGTTCCCGAAGGTCCTCGGGATGCCGTCCCAGTACGGTCAGCTGGTCGTCGACATCGTCGGCAACCGGTACCTGAACGCCGAGGTCATCCGCCTCGACGGCGGCATCCGGATGCCGCCGAAATGATCGACTCGACGATGGTCGGCCGATGAAGTTCCGGGAGGTCGGAGGGGTCCGGCTGTCGTCCGTTGGACTGGGAACATGGCAGTTCGGATCGCGTGAGTGGGGGTACGGGCCCGTCTACGCACAGGGCATCGCACCCGAGGTCGTCGGCGGCTCGCTCGATCTCGGTGTGAACCTCGTCGACACGGCCGAGATCTACGGGTTCGGGCGCTCCGAACGCATCGTCGGGGAGGCGTTGGCTGAGCGTCGCGACGAGGCGTTCATCGCGACCAAGCTCTTCCCGGTCGCACCGTTCGACCCGGTCGTGACCCGTCGCGCCCGGGGAAGCGCGGCCAGGCTCGGTGTCGAGGTGATCGACCTGTACCAGGTCCACTGGCCGAATCCGGTGGTGCCGTTGTCCGCGACCATGGGCCCGCTGTCCCGGCTCCAACGCGACGGCCTCATCCGCCACATCGGGGTGAGCAACTTCCAGCTGGCCCGCTGGCAGTCTGCGGAACAGCTGCTCGGCGGACCGGTGCTCAGCAATCAGGTCCGCTACAACCTGGTCGACCGGCGGATCGAGCGCGATACCCTGCCGTGGGCCCAGGAGCACGATCGGCTGATCCTCGCCTACAGCCCGCTCCAGCAGGGCCTGCTCTCGGGACGCTATGGCCCCGACAACCTGCCCAAGGGCTTCCGGGCCAACACGTCGGACTTCCTGCCCGAGAACCTCCGCCGGATCGAGCCGCTGCTCGAGGTTTTGCGGAGTGTCGCGCAGGCCCACGAAGCCTCCCCGGCCCAGGTCGCGCTGGCCTGGTGTCTCCGCCGCCCGAACGTCATCGTGATCCCGGGCGCGTCATCGGTCGCCCAGGCGGAGTCCAACGCCGCGGCGGCCGAACTCGAGCTGACCGACGACGAGGATGCGGAGCTCACCGCGGCGTCGGACGCCTATGCCCCGGTCCGGGGCGCCGCGGCGGTCGGCAGTCTCGCCAAGCGCGCCGCCGGCCGATTCGGTGAGCGGGTCCGCGGCGTCGCCCATGGGTTGCGCGCGTAGAGGTAGGAGTCGCCGGTCACCGCCGATAGGGTGGTCGCGATCGACCGATTCGGTTGCTAGGGGTCCCGCTGGGGTTGCGAACCGCAGCGACCGGGCTCCGCTCGGGGAGGGGCGAAGCCGAAAGAAACCGACCAGAGGAGCTGATGCGGTGACGACAACGGGGACGCAGTTCGATGTCGTCGTCATCGGAGGCGGCCCGGGTGGCTATGCGACCGCCCTCTACGGGGCGGCCGCCGGCCTCTCGGTGGCCATCGTCGAGCGAGACAAGGTCGGGGGGACCTGTCTGCACCGCGGGTGCGTCCCGGCGAAGGAGTTCCTCGAGACTGCCGCCGTCTATCGCACCGTCAAGGGCTCGGCGGAGTTCGGTATCGAGAGCGGGGATCCGACCGTCGACTTCGCGGTCAGCCAGAGCCGGAAGAACGCGGTGGTCGATCGTCTCTTCCGCGGCCTCTCCGGGCTCTTGAAGGGGCGAAAGGTGACCGTGCTGTCCGGGACCGGGACGTTGCTACCGGGCCGGCTCGTGCGGGTGAGTGACGGGCCGGACGCCGGCACCGAGGTCACGGGTCGCAACGTCGTGCTGGCCGCAGGGTCGGTCCCGCGCACGCTGCCCGGCCTCCCGGTCGACGGGAGGACCGTCGTCACATCGGACGAGTTCTTGGACCTGGACCACCTCCCGGAGTCGGCGGTCGTGATCGGCGGGGGTGCCATCGGGTGCGAGTTCGCCTCGCTCCTGTCCGACCTGGGCGCACGCGTCTCGGTCGTCGAGGCGGTGGACACGATCCTGGCCGGCTGCGACGCCGACGTCGCAGCCGTCGTCAACCGGTCGTTCAAGAAGCGGGGCATCGAGCTGCACACCGGGGCCCAGGTAAAGGGCTTCGTGTCGAACCCCGACGGGGTGGGCGGGGTGCTGCACCTGGCCGATGGTCCCGAGATCGAAACCGAGATGGTCGTCGTATCGGTGGGTCGACGGGCCCGGACCGAGGGACTGGTCGCGGACGGCACCGCGGTCGTGATCGACGAGCGGGGCTTCGTGGTCGCAGACGGTTACCAGCGCACCCATGAGCCGAGCGTGTGGGCGGTCGGCGACGTCGTCGCCGACACCCCCCAGCTCGCCCACGTCGGTTTCGCCGAAGCGATCGTCGCGGTCCACTGCATGCTCGGTGAGCCAGCCTCCCCGGTCGACTACGAGCGTGTGCCGTGGGCCATCTACTGCCACCCCGAGGTCGCGTTCGCGGGACTGACCGAGGAGCAGGCGAAGGCCCGCGGCCTGGACGTGATGGTCAAGAAGGACCCGTTCGGAGGCAACAGTCGGGCCCAGATCATCGGTGACACCGAGGGTCTCGTGAAGGTCGTGGTCGAGCGGCGCGCCGACGGGGCGGAGGGAGCGATCCTCGGGGTCCACATGGTCGGCCCATGGGTCACCGAACAGCTGGGGGCCGGCTATCTCGCGGTCAACTGGGAGGCCACCCCGAGCGAGGTCGCGCAGTTCATCCAGCCGCATCCGTCGCTCTCCGAGACCTTCGGTGAGACCGTGCAGGCTCTGACCGGAAGGGGACTCCACGTTGGCTGACGTGACCATGCCGCAGCTCGGCGAGACGGTGACCGAGGGCACCATCACCAAGTGGATGAAGGCGATCGGGGACCAGGTCGAGCGTGACGAGCCGCTGTTCGAGGTGTCGACGGACAAGGTCGACACCGAGGTCCCCTCCCCGGCCGCCGGCGTGCTCTCGGAGATCCTGGTGCCAGAGGGCGAGACCGTGGACGTCGGAACCCGGCTGGCCGTGATCGGTGACGGTCAGGCCACACCAGCAGACGCGGGCGCGGCAACCCCCGCTTCGCCCGAGGCCACACCAGCAGACGCGGGCGCGGCAACCCCCGCTCCGCCCGAGGCCACACCGGAGCCGAGCAGCCCGCACCCGGCGGTCGCGGAGGTCATCCCGCCCACGGCCAGCCCGCCGCCGGTCCCGCCGGCCTTCGCCGCCGGACCAGCGGAAGCTCCCGCCGCGAACGCGCAAGACGAGTCGTTGTTGCTGTCGCCGATCGTCCGGCGCCTCTTGTCCGACAACGGGATCAATCCCAGCCAGGTGCGGGGCACCGGCCTCGGGGGCCGGATCACCCGAGAGGACGTGCTGGCGCTCATCGACGCACAACACGCGAACGGCCACCCACGGGTCCCGTCGGCTCCCGCCGCGGAGGCGCCCATGGCCACCCAGGCCGAGCCGCCCCAGCCGGCGGCCCCGCTCCCGGCCGCCGCCGCCTCACGGGCCGTGGTGCCCTCTGCGGGCGATCGGGTGGTCCCGTTCTCCAACGTGCGCCGTCGCACGGCCGAGCACATGGTTCGTTCGAAGTCGACCTCCCCGCATGCCTTCATCGCTGCGGAGACCGACTTCGAGAATGTAGAACGGGTCCGGCGCTCCCACGGGGCCCGGTTCCGGGCCGAGGAGGGTTTCTCGCTCACCTACCTCCCGTTCGTCGCGCGTGCGGCCGTCGAGGCGCTGCGCGAGTACCCGAACCTGAACGCCTCGGTGTCGGAGGACGCATTGGTCGTGCACGCCGAGATCAACCTCGGGATCGCCGTCGATCTTGATTTTGAGGGCCTCATCGTGCCGGTGGTGCACCGGGCCGAAGAGGTCACCCTCCGGGGGATCGCGCGCCGGGTCCGCGACCTCGCCGACCGGGCCCGCACGCGCCAGTTGAGTGCGGACGACATCGCCGGCGGCACGTTCTCGATCACCAACGACGGCCCGTTCGGCACGTACTTCACCGTGCCGATCATCAACCAGCCCCAGGTGGCCATCCTCGCGACTGACGGGGTGAAGCGGAAGCCGGTTGTGGTCGTGGCCGCGGACGGGAGCGAGTCGATCGCCATCCACTCGGTCGGCGTCCTCGGCATGTCCTGGGACCACCGCGCCGTCGACGGGGCCTATGTCTCCGCGTACCTGCGCCGGGTCGGGGACCTCTTGGGCACCCGCGACTGGTCCGCCGAGCTCTGATCCGACCGATGCTGCGGGTCCGAAGGCTCGGGACCGTCCCCTACGACGAGGCCTACGCGCTCCAGCGGGCCCTGTCGGAGCGGGCCCGCGACGACTACCTGCTCGTGCTCGAGCACCCGCACGTGTTCACCCTCGGGGTGCGGGCCGACCCGGCCAACGTCCTCGGTGACCCCGAGGCGCTCGGCGCGGATCTCGTGCGGACCGATCGTGGCGGCGATGTCACCTACCACGGACCCGGCCAGCTCGTCGTGTACCCGGTCCTGACCGTCTCCGACCACCTCTCGGCCGGGCGCGATCACGTGCACCGCCTCGAGCAGGTCGTGATCGACGCGCTCGGCTCCCTCGGCGTCGAGCGGGTCGGTCGTCTGGAGGGCTACCCCGGCATCTGGCTCGACCCCGGCTCGGCCGAACCGGCCAAGGTCGCGGCGGTCGGGGTGCGCACCGTCCGGGTCGGCGACGGCCGCCGCCGGACGCTCCACGGCGTGGCCCTGAACGTCGACTGCGACCTCTCGATGTTCGCCCAGATCGTGCCGTGCGGCATCAGCGACCGACCGGTCACGTCGCTCGCGGCGTCGGGGCACGCACTCTCGATGGCCGAAACGGTTGACGCGCTGGTCGAGCGGGCCGTGGCGGTGTGGGGTGCTTCGGGCGTGGATGACCGCGCGGTGACCATCCCGAGGCGGACCGGCCAGCCGGTGGCTCTGGTCTCGACCCCCGAGGAGCGAGCGCCCATGCGGCGGCTCCGACAGGCCGGGGTCGACCCGTCCGCCGGCATGCCGGTCGCGGTGCGCAAGCCGCCGTGGCTGCGGGTCCCGGCCCGGATGGGTGACGACTTCCGCTCGGTCAAAAAGACGATCGGCTCGCTCTCGCTCGTCACCGTGTGCGAGGAGGCCGGTTGCCCCAACATCTTCGAATGCTGGAACGACGGCACCGCGACCTTCATGGTCAACGGGTCCCGTTGCACGCGGGCCTGTGGTTTCTGCCAGGTCGACACCCGACACCCGCTCCCGCTCGACCCCGGCGAGCCCGACCGGGTCGGGCAGGCGGTGGCGCGGATGAACCTCGCCCACGCGGTGGTGACGTGCGTTGCCCGTGACGACCTCGGAGACGGCGGGGCCGGTGCGATCGCTGCGACCGTCGACGCGATCAGGCGCCACCGCCCCGGGACCACGGTCGAGACGCTGATCTCGGACTGCAAGGGTGACGGTCGTTCGCTCGAGCTCGTCTTCGCGGCGCGGCCCGACGTCTTGAACCACAACATCGAGACGGTGGCCCGACTCCAGCGGGCCGTCCGTCCGTCGGCCGGCTACGCGCGCAGCCTGGCCGTTCTGGCCCGGGCCGCCGACGCGGGCCTGGTCGTCAAATCAGGCCTGATGGTCGGCCTCGGTGAGAGCGACGACGAGGTGGTGGCGACGCTGGCCGACCTGGCCTCGGTGGGGGTGCGCATCGCGACGATCGGCCAATACCTGCGGCCGAGCTCGGCCCACCTCCCGGTGGCGCGGTGGTGGAGCCCCGAGGAGTTCGACGCCCTGGCGACGGCCGGACGCGACGTCGGACTCGACCACGTGGAGTCCTCGCCGCTGACACGGTCCTCGTACCACGCCCGCGACGCCGCAGACGCGGTGCGCGCAAAGCCCGAGCGATCGCTCGAGGTGGTACCGGGCTGACCGACGGCCGCGCCGGAGCGCGGCGTCAGGCCGATCGGTGGTTCAGATCAGTTGCGCTTGGCGACGTGCTGGGTCCAGCCGGCGCCGTCCCAGTACCGCAACGTGTCCGGGGCGCCGGCCGGGTCGGGTAGCCAGCTGGCTGGCGTGCCCGGAGGCGGCATCGAGGGCGCTGCGGGTGCGGGCGGCGGAGGGGGAGGCGCCGGTGCCATCTGGCCCCCGAACCCCGCGAACGGGTCGGGCTGGGCCGGTGCGCCTCCGAATCCCTGTCCACCCATGGAGCCGGGTGCCTGAAGCGTTCCGACGTCGCTGTAGTACGAGGCCGCCGACGGGGAGGTCGCCGCGTGTCCGGCCCCCGCCTTGGCGGGCCTGCTGTTGCGCCGGTACAGCACGAGGATGGTCCCGAGGAGGATGACCACGACGGCAAGGATCAGGACTTCGATCATCTTTGTGCTGCTGCCAAGGGCCGCGAGCACCGTTGTCTTGTGCGTTCCCACGAACCGAACGGTATCGCCCCGACCCCGGCCAAACGGGGATATCCGGGCACCGCTTCCCGGGTGCGCGCACGCAAGCGCGCTACGCGATGAAGTACTTGGCCTGGGGGTGCGGGCAGATGATGGCGTCGGTGGTCTGTTCGGGTTCCAGTTGGGAGTTCTCGCTCATCGCGACCCCGATGCGATCGGCACCCAGGAGCTCGACTACCTTGGCGTTGTCGCCCAGGTCCGGACAGGCCGGATAGCCCCAGGAATACCGGCCACCCCGGTACTGCTGGCGGAACAGGCCGGTGAGGGTCGGGCCGTCCTCGTCGGCGTAGCCGAGCTCCTCGCGGATCCGGCGGTGCCAGTACTCGGCCAACGCCTCGGTCATCTCGACCCCGAGGCCGTGCAGGAACAGGTAGTTCTGGTACTCGTTCTCGCCGAACAGCTTGGCCGCCTCCTCCGAGACCTGGCGGCCCATGGTGACCAGCTGGAAGCTCGCCCAGTCCGGCTCGCCCGAGCCCTCCGACCGGAAGAAGTCGGCGATGCACAGCCACGGCTCCTTCCCCTGCCGGGGGAACGTGAACCGCATGATCTCGTTGTCCCGGCCCTCGTCCTCGTAGACGACGAGATCGTCCCCCCGTGCGTTGGCGGGGAAGTGGCCCCACACCACCTGCGGGACGAGGAGGTCGGCCTCCTTGGCCTTGGCCAACTGCTCGCGCAGAACCGCCGAAACGCGCTCTTTGAATTCGGGGTCCTTCTCCTCGCTGCCCTTGTCCGGACGGAAGCCCCACTGGTTCCTGAACAGCGACGTCAGGTTGAGGTACTTCGCGATCTCGTCGACCGAGATGCCCTTGGCCACCCGGCTGCCGATGAACGGGGGCTTGAACACCGGGTTGTCGGTGGCCACCTCGGGCGAGCGCTCCGGCGCGTTCTCCGGGCGCGGCTTGACGGTCAGGCCCGAGCGGGCCGGGACCTTGCGCTCTGAGATCTCCCGGCCGAACGTCGGGTCCTCGGCACCGTCCTTGATCTCCATCAACCGCTCCATGGTCCGGAGCCCCTCGAAGGCGTCGCGCCCGTAGAAGACCCGGCCGGTGTAGACGGTGCGGAGGTCCCGTTCGACGTAGGTGCGGGTGAGCGCGGCACCGCCCAGGAGCACCGGGATGTGGGCCAGGCGCCGGTCGTTCAGCTCCTCGAGGTTGTCGCGCATGATGAGGGTGGACTTCACCAGCAGGCCGCTCATGCCGATCGCGTCGGCGTGGCACTCCTCGGCCGCGGTGATCATCTCGCCGATGCCGACCTTGATGCCGAGGTTGACGACCTCGTAGCCGTTGTTGGTGAAGATGATGTCGACCAGGTTCTTGCCGATGTCGTGGACGTCGCCCTTGACCGTGGCGAGCACGATCGTCCCCTTGCCACCCTGGTCGTTTTTCTCCATGTGCGGCTCGAGGTACGCGACCGCGCCCTTCATCGTCTCGGCGGACGACAGGACAAACGGGAGCTGCATCTCGCCGGAGGCGAACAGCTCGCCGACCGTCCGCATCCCGGCCAACAGGAACTCGTTGATGACCACCAGGGGCTCGAAGCCGGCCTCGAGCGCCTCCTCGAGGTCCGACTCGAGCCCGGTGCGGTTTCCGTCCACGATCCTCTGTTCGAGGCGGCGATCGACCGGCCAGTCCAGGTACTCCTCGACACTGGCGGACTTGATCGAGACCCCCTCGAACAACCCGAGGAGTTCCTGGAGCGGGTCGTACCCGTCCCGGCGACGGTCATAGACGAGGTCGAGGCAGACCTCTCGGGCGTGCTCGTCGATCTTGGACAGCGGGAGGATCTTCGACGCGTGCACGATCGCGGCATCCAGCCCGGCCTCCACGCATTCGTGCAGGAAGACCGAGTTCAGGGTCTGGCGGGCCGCCGGGTTCAAGCCGAACGAGACGTTGGAGAGGCCGAGGATGGTGGAGACGCCCGGCAGCTCCGCCTTGATGCGTCGGATCCCCTCGATTGTCTCGATGCCGTCGCGGCGGCTCTCCTCCATCCCGGTCGACAGCGGCAACGCCAGCGGGTCGAAGAAGAGGTCCTCGGGCGCGAGCCCGTACCGGTCGACCGCGATGGTCGCGATCGCCTTGGCCGCCCGGACCTTCCAATCAGCCGTGCGGGCCTGTCCCTCCTCGTCGATGCAGGTGCACACCACGGCTGCGCCGAAGGTGCGGGCCAGCCGCAGGAAGGTGTCGAGCCGGGTTCCCGGGCCGTCGCCGTCCTCCAGGTTGACCGAGTTGAGCATCGCCCGCCCGCCCAGCCAGTGCAGCGCCGTCTCGGCAACGGGGCCCTCGGTGGTGTCGACCATGATCGGCACGCTCGATTGGGTGGCCAGCCGGCTGATGAGCTCGCCCATGTCGGCGACGCCGTCCTCGCCGGTGTAGTCGACGCACACGTCGATGAGGTGCGAGCCCTCCTTGACCTGGTCCCGCGCGATGGCGACGCAGGTGTCCCAGTCGGCGGCGAGCATCGCCTCGCGGAACTGGCGCGATCCGTTGGCGTTGGCCCGCTCGCCGACGACGAGGAAGGACGTGTCTTGGTGGAACGGCATGGAGGAGTAGATGGACGCCGCCGCGGGCTCGGGCTCCGGCGTGCGAACGGCCGGCTTCGCCTTCGCACACCGCTCGACCACCGCGGCCAGGTGGGCCGGAGTGGTGCCGCAGCACCCGCCGACGGCCCGCACGCCGAACTCCGTGATGAACCGGTGGTGGTAGTCGGCCAGCTGCTCGGGGGTGAGGTCGTAGTGCATGGCCCCGTCGACCACGCTCGGCAGGCCCGCGTTGGGCTGGCAAGAGATCGGGACGGTGCTGTTGGCTGACAGGTACCGGAGGGCCTCGCCCATCTCGGCCGGCCCGGTGGCGCAGTTGAGTCCGACCACGTCGACCTGCATCGCGTCGAGCGTCGTGAGGGCCGCTGCGACCTCGGTCCCGGGCAGCATGCGCCCGGTCAGCTCGATGGTGACCTGGACCTGCAGCGGGACCTGGCGATTCTGCGCGGCCATGGCCCGTCGGGCACCGTTGATGGCCGCCTTGGCGCCGAGGAGGTCGTAGACGGTCTCGATGACGAGCAGGTCGACGCCGCCCTCGAGCAGCGCCAGCGCCTGCTCCTCGTACGCGTCGCGCAGGTTGGCGTACGAGATCTGGCCGAGCGTGGCGAACTTCGTGCCGGGGCCCATGCTCCCGGCGACCCAGATAGGCCGCTCGGGCGTCGCGTACTCCTGCGCCACCCGCCTCGCCAGCTTGGCTGCGGCCAGGTTGATCTCGGTCGCCCGGTCGGAGATCTGATACTCGGCGAGCACCACCGAGAAGGCACCGAATGTGTTCGTCTCGATGACGTCGACGCCGACATCGAGGAACGAGCGGTGAAGCTGCTCGATCAGATCGGGCGCGCTGAGCGCCAGCACCTCATAACAGCCCTCGAGCTGAGGGCCGCCGAACGCCTCGGCCTCGAGGCCGAGGTGCTGGAGGTTGGTCCCCGCGGCGCCGTCGAACACCACGACGCGCTCCCGGAGGGCGGTCAGGTAGCTCGAGGAGGCCGGGTCCAGGCGGCCCAAGGGCACGTCGGAAGCGGTCATGGACCTCCAAGGATACCGGCGGACCCCGGTAGCATCTGCACGCATGCGCATATACACGCGCAAAGGGGACGACGGCACGACCGGGTTGCTCTTTGGCGGACGAGTGACCAAGAACTCGTCACGCATTGAGACCAACGGCGCCGTCGACGAGGCCCAGGCGGCACTGGGGGTCGCCCGGGCCGAGGCAAGCCCGGGTTCCGAGCTCGACGAGATCCTGATCGGCCTCGAGCGGGACCTCTACGTCCTGATGGCCGAGGTCGCGACGGCGACCAAGAACCGGCCCAAGTTGAAGCCGGGCACATCGCAGGTCACCAGCGAGATGGTCGATGCGTTGGAGACCCGGATCGACCAGTTGTCCGAGCGGACGACGATGCCGACCGAGTTCGTCATCCCGGGGGCGAACCGCCGTTCGGCGACCCTCGATGTGGCTCGCACCGCCGTGCGGCGCGCCGAACGGGTGGCGGTATCCGAGCCGATCGAGGGCTCCCTCGTAGTCACCTACCTCAACAGGCTGTCCGATCTGGTCTGGACGATGGCTCGCTGGCAGGAGGGCAACGAGCACCTCGAAGCGCGCTCGGAGGAAACCGGAACGAAGGAGCACCCATGAGCCTGTCCATCGAGGTCGTCGAGCCAGATCGGTTGGGCGAGACCCCGATCGTGGCGGTGTTCGCGTTCGCCGCGCGGGGTGAGGGGAACCCCACCCTTGCCCCGGGCCTTCCCGCCCTTCGCGCCGAACTGGGTCTGCCGAGCGAGCTCGACGCCGCCGAGTGCGCGCGGGAGGGTTTCCACGGCAAGGTCGGCCAGGTGCTGAAGCTTGCCGGTTCGGTCGATCCGCGCATCTTTGTGATCGGGCTCGGAAAGGCCGACGGCGTGGATGCCGAACGCTGGCGCCGCGGCGCGGCCGCCCTCATCCGGTCGGCCGGCGAGGCCGGCGAAGCGGCCCTCGTGGTCCCTCCCGACGCGCCCGGCGCGGCGCTGGCCGAGGGAGCGGTGTTGGCGGCATACCGGTTCGACACCTACCGCTCCAAGCCCTCGCCCTCCGCGCTCGGCCGGCTGCTCATCGTCACCGACTCCGACGCGGTCCGCGAGACGACCCAAGCCGGTGTTGTCGCCGCGGACGCGGTGTGCTTCGCCCGGGACCTGGTCAACACGCCGCCGAGCGACCTCAATCCGACCCAGCTGGCCGACCAGGCGACCGAGCGACTGACCGGCCGAGCGGGTACCACCGTCGAGGTCTGGGACGCCGACAAGGTCGAGGCCGAGAGACTGGGGGGCCTGCTCGCCGTCGCCCGCGGGTCGGTTCAGCCGCCCCGGCTGGTCATCGCTCGCTATGAACCTGCCGACCCCGTGGAGATCGACGGGCGGGTCCCCCACGTCGTGCTGGTCGGCAAGGGCATCACCTTCGACTCGGGCGGTCTGTCCCTCAAGACACCCGACGGCATGACCACCATGAAGACCGATATGAGCGGTGCCGCCATCGTGTTGGCGACGATCTCCGCGTGCGGCGAGCTCGACGTCGGCGTCAAGGTGACCGCGATCGCCCCGGTGACCGAGAACATGCCGGGCCCGAACGCCGTGAAGCCCGGCGACGTGTTCCGGGCGCGCAACGGGGCCACCATCGAGGTCCTCAACACCGACGCGGAGGGGCGCCTCGTCCTCGCCGACGGCCTGTCCCTGGCCGCCGAGCTCGAGCCCGACGCGATCATCGACGTGGCCACGCTGACCGGCGCCGCGGTGGTCGCGCTCGGTCGCGGGATCTGCGCCCTGTTCGGGACCGACCAGGACCTGATCGACCGGGTGCGGCAGGCGGGCGCGTCGGCCGGCGAACCGATGTGGCCGATGCCGCTTCCCGACGAGTACGCGGACCACATCGACTCCGAGGTGGCCGACATGAAGAACATGGGCAAGGCCGGCGAGGCGGGGTCGATCGCGGCGGCGCTGCTCCTGGCCCGGTTCGTCGGCGACGTGCCGTGGGCGCACCTCGACATCGCGGGTCCGGCCCGCTCGGGTGAGTCGTCGGGCTACCTCACTAAGGGTGCGACGGCGTTCGGCGTACGGACGCTGCTCGGCCTGCTGGCGTCGTACCGGCAGTCGTAGGGCGGCTCCTTCGGAGCCTCGGCCGGGTCATCCGCCCGAGGCCCCATAGGGCCGATCGCCCGCGGCCTCCGGCGACCACACCCACCTCGCCGCCTCGAACGCGGTGGCCGGGTGGACACCGCGCCGGAGAAGGTGGCGCTCGATGCATGCGTCGTCGACCCCGAGGTCGCGAAGATCGAGGGCGACCAGCCGGGCCCGCCGGCGCAGCCGCACCGACTCGTTCGGCTCCGGCTCTGCCGTCTCCCACTCCCGATGCTGCGCTTGGAGCGCGATCGGCAGCCGGAGCAATTGGTGGCGCGCGACTAGTGGGAGTCGCGTCCGGACCGCTATCTCGTCGATGCCCATCCACTTGGCCACGCCGAAGTGCACGCATCTCTCGACCGCCCGGAGCAGTGGGGAATGCCGGCTGGACCGGTCACCCAACCCGAGGGTCTCGGCAAGCTCATCCAGATCCACTCCGAACCCGTCCGGCTGGACATCGAGCCGATCAACCAGACGACGAAGCAGCCAGGTCGCCGACGGTCCGAGGACGGGCAGCCAGAAGCTCTCGGCGTAGTGCGAGCGCGGGTCGACGCAGGGGGCTTCGGGTTGAGATTCCGTCAAGGCCAGGACCTCGAGCATGCGGGCGGGCGCTGCGGGCGCCGGAGTGAGTGCCGGGGTGAGTGAAGGGATCGCCATGGTCAGATTCTCAGGCGGGGACCTTGCGAGCAACCTTGCCTGAGCGAGAGCAGCGGGACCGGTGCGGTGCCAGACTCGCTCCGAGTCGAGGACCTGGGGGTCGATGGTGAGCGTTGTCGAGGTCGGGGAAGCAGCGGTCGCCTACGAGGTCCAGGGCGACGGCGATCCGGTGATCATGGTGCACGGATCCGCGGGCAGCCGCGCCCATTGGATGTTCACCGCCCCGGCGATGGTGGAGCGAAACCGGCTCGTGCTGATGGAGTACTCGGGCGGCGGGGAGACGACCGACGCCGGCGGCCCCCTCGACGTCGATGGCCTGGTCGATCAGGTCCTCGGGGTCGCCGACGCCGAAAATCTGGACCGGTTCCACCTCGCCGGGTGGTCCCTCGGTGCGGTTATCGCCGCCGCGACCGCCGCCAGGTCCCCCGAGCGCGTGCGATCGGCGGCGCTCATCTGCGGCTGGGCCCAGTCCGACGCCTACATGCGCTTCGCGTTCGACCTGTGGCTCCGGTTGATGGCCGAGACCCCGGAGCTGTTCGGGCGATACCTGTTTCAGATCGGCTTCACGCCGGCATGGTTCGCCGAGACGGGCGACGCCGTCGAGGCGGTGCTAGAGGCGGGAGCCGGTATCTCGAGTGGAGCGGCCCGGCACATGGAGCTCGACCAGCGGGTCGACATAGCGGACCGCCTGGCTGTGATCAGCTCGCCGACGCTGGTGCTCGGGGCACGGCGAGACCTCGTCGTCCCGTTCGAGCATTCGGTCGTGCTCGCAGATTCCATCAAAAACGCCGAGCTCGTCGAGCTCGACTGTGGTCACTTCGTTCCGTTCGAGCGGGCCGCCGAGTTGGCCGCCTCGTTGACGGACTTCTTCGGTCGTCACTAGGGCTCGTTCAGCGGCCCGACCACATCGGGCCCGGCTCGCTTAGGGTGCGGGCAGTCGGGAAAGGGGTATCTCCATGGAGCGATTCGAGGGTCGTATTGCCGTCGTGACTGGCGGCGGGACCGGGATGGGTCGAGAGCTGGTTCGCCAGCTCGCCGCCGACGGATGCCACGTCGCGACGTGCGACGTGTCCGAAGCCGACATGGAGGAGACCAAGCGGCTCGCCCTCGAGGACGCGCCGGACGGGACCAGGGTGACGACGTTTCTTGCCGACGTCTCCGACGAGGCCCAAGTGGTCGCCTTCCGCGAGTCGGTGAAGACCCAGCACGGGACGGACCACATCAACCTTCTCTTCAACAACGCCGGCATCGGTGGTGGCGGCAGCATGGTCAATGACGACCGGGTCGAGTGGGAGCGGACCTTCGGGGTCGACTGGGGTGGCGTTTACAACGGCACCCGCACCTTCCTTCCGATGCTCTTGGCAGCCGACGAGGGCCACGTCGTCAACACCAGCAGCGTCAACGGGCTGTGGGCGTCGATCGGCCCGACCACCCCGCACACCTCATACAGCGCCGCCAAGTTCGCGGTTCGAGGATTCAGCGAGGCCCTCATCACCGACTTCCGGCTGAACGCGCCCCACATTCGGGTGTCGGTCGTCATGCCGGGACACATCGGGACCTCGATCGTCATCAACTCGGGCAGGGCTCACGGGCGGACCCCGGAGTTGCTGGATGCCGAAGCCCTGTCCCGGATGCGCCTGCAGCTGACCGCCCGGGGCCTGCCCGGCGAAGCCATTTCCGACGAGGACCTGCGCAAGGGTGCCCAGATGATGGCCGAGGGCTTCCGCGACAACGCCCCGACCACCAGCAAGCAGGCCGCGACGATCATCCTCGAGGGAGTGCGCGCGAACCGGTGGCGCATCCTCGTCGGCGAGGACGCCGAGAAGCTCGACGGCGAGGTCCGTGCGGACCCCGAGCACGCCTACGAGCCCGAGTTCTGGGAGGCGCTGCAGGCGAAGGGGGTATTCGGGGTGTTCAACCGCTGAGGACTCCCTGGCGGGGATCGCCTGGCCGGATCAGCTCACCAGCGCGACCGGTGGACTACCCCTGCGCCGGTCGTCGGTCGCCGCCCTCGTGACTCCGACGGGTGGTCCTTGCCGTCGGGTGTGCCGATGAGGACCGCTCCGAATAGCCGCCAACCCGCAGGTACTCCCAGCGCGTCGAGGAGCTCGCCCTCGCCGCGGAAGTTCCCCAAGAAGGCCGCTCCGAGACCGGCCGCGGTGGCGCCCAGGAGCAGGAGCATGATCGAGCAGCCCGCGTCGCCAAACCAGTAGGGGATGGGCCACGACCCGGTGCCGTCGCCGTGCTGGCTCGGCCCGAGGCCCGAGCCCTCCTTGTCGGGCTCTCCGTAGCGCTCCACATACGCGGTGGGCGAGCAGAGTGAAAGGGCTACGACCGGAGCCCGGGACATGCCCGGGTAGCGCTCCGAGCCGCTGCGCCACCCGGCCGTCGTCGCGTACTCCCAGTAGATGGCCGTGTCGGGACCTCGGAGCACCACCCAGGCCACGCCTCGGGTGTTCCCGGCCGTCGGGCCCCGCAGCGAGTCGTCCAACAGCCGCTCGACCAGGTCTGCGTCGATCGGGTCGGCAGCGAAGCTGCGCACCATCCGCCGTTGCCGGATCGCCTCGGTGAGCTCCATCGTTGTTCCTTTCACGACTGCACCGGCCGGAGGGTGGCCAACCGGGAATGTTGAGTGCGCTGGTAGGGTTTTACTCCCAGATAGACCCGTCCGAGGTGGGAGTAGCGCTATGCCTAGTGCTCGAGAACTGTTGAATGCAGCCAAGGCCAGAATCACCGAGGTCGAGCCCGACGAGGCTGCGACCAGACTCAACAAATCGATCTTCCTCGACGTGCGCGAGCCCGAGGAGTACGACCAGGGCGCGATCCCCGGCGCCATCCACCTACCCAGGGGCAACCTGGAGTTCCAGGTCGAGGGAAAGCTGCCCGACAAGGACGCCCCGGTGGTCGTCTACTGCGCCGGCGGCGTCCGGTCGGCCTTCGCCGCCGACACCATGGCCGAGCTCGGCTACAAGGACGCGGTCTCGCTCATCGGGGGCTTCAACCGGTGGAAGGACGAGGGCCGTCCGTGGTCGACGCCCCAGACTCTGACGCCCGACCAGCGCAACCGCTACCAGCGCCACCTGCTCCTCCCAGAGGTCGGTGAATCCGGCCAGCTGAAGCTGCTCGCCTCGAAGGTGCTCCTGCTCGGAGCGGGCGGGCTCGGTTCCCCGGCGGCGCTCTACCTGGCCGCCGCCGGTGTGGGCACCCTCGGCATCATCGACATGGACGTCGTCGACGAGTCCAACCTGCAGCGACAGATCCTGCACAACATGGACCGCATCGGCGAGCGCAAGGTCGACTCGGCCAAGAAGACGCTCACCGCCATCAACCCCGACGTCAACGTGTCCACCTACGACGTCCGCCTGGGCGCCGACAACATCTTGGACATCATCGACGGCTACGACCTGATCGTCGATGGGACCGACAACTTCCCGACCCGCTACCTGGTCAACGACGCGTCGCTGCTGAAGCGGATCCCGGTCGTGCACGGGTCGATCTTCCGGTTCGAGGGCCAGGTCACCGTCTTCGATCCCTACAACGGGCCCTGCTACCGGTGCCTCATCCCCGAGCCGCCGCCGGCGGAGTTGGCCCCGTCGTGCTCGGAGGCCGGCGTGCTCGGCGTCCTGCCCGGGATCGTCGGGTCGATCCAGGCACTCGAGGCGATCAAGATGCTGCTCGACCTGGGCGACCCGCTGGTGGGCCGGCTGCTGTCGTTCGACGCGCTCGACGAGTCGTTCCGCGCCTTCAAGGTGCGCCGGGACCCCGAGTGCCCCGCCTGCGGGCCCAACGCCGGGCCGATCGTCATCGCGGAGTACGACGAGCTGTGCATGCCCCACCCCCATTGAGGCAGTGCTTCAGCCGAGGGCTCTAACCTTCATCTTGTGAGCCCCGAGGGGAACCAGAGCTACGAGCGGCGCACGGACTCGGGCATCGAGATCCGGCCCGTCTACGGGCCCGCCGACCTCGAAGGCTGGGACCCGGCCGTCAGCCTCGGCGAGCCCGGGCAGGAGCCCTACACCCGGGGCGTGCACCCCGACATGTACCGGAGCCGGCTGTGGACCATGCGTCAGTACGCCGGGTTCGGGACGGCAGAGTCGACCAACAACCGGTTCAAGTTCCTGCTCTCGGCCGGCCAGACCGGGCTCTCGTGCGCCTTCGACCTGCCCACCCAGATGGGCTACGACTCCGACCACGAGAAGTCGGAGGGCGAGGTCGGCAAGGTCGGCGTCGCGATCGACTCCCTGGCCGACATGCGGCTGCTGCTGGCCGACCTGCCGCTCGACAAGGTCACGACCTCGATGACCATCAACTCCACGGCGTCGATCCTGCTGCTCCTCTACCAGTTGGTGGCCGAGGAGCAGGGGGTCCCCGGGGACCAGCTCGGCGGGACGATCCAGAACGACATCTTGAAGGAGTACGTGGCGCGGGGCACCTATATCTACCCGCCCCGCCCATCGATGCGCCTCATCACCGACACGTTCACTTACTGCGCCGAGCACATGGCGAACTGGAACACGATCTCGATCTCGGGCTACCACATCCGCGAGGCCGGCTCGACGGCGGTCCAGGAGCTCGCGTTCACGCTCGCCAACGGGATCGCGTACGTGGAGGCGGCCATCGCGGCGGGTCTGGCCGTCGACGCGTTCGCCCCCCGGCTCTCGTTCTTCTGGAACGCCCACAACAACCTGTTCGAGGAGGTGGCGAAGTTCCGGGCCGCGCGCCGCATGTGGGCGCGCATCATGACGGAGCGGTTCGGGGCCAAGGACCCTCGTTCGAAGGCCCTCCGGTTCCACACCCAGACGGGCGGTTCCACGCTCACGGCGCAGCAGCCCGAGAACAACATCGTGCGCGTATCCATCCAGGCTCTCAGCGCCGCGCTCGGGGGGACCCAGAGCCTGCACACCAACGGCTTCGACGAGGCCCTCGGCCTGCCCACCGAGCGGGCGGCCAAGATCGCGCTGCGGACCCAGCAGGTGATCGGGTTCGAGTCCGGCGTGGCCGACACCGTCGACCCGCTAGCCGGCTCCTACTACGTCGAGTCCCTGACCGACGCGGTCGAGCGGGGTGCGCTCGAGTATCTGGAGCGGATCGATCGGCTCGGCGGCGCGGTGGCGGCGATCGAGGCCCGCTTCATGCAGGACGAGATCGAGCAGGCCGCCTATGCCGACGCGAAGGCGGTCGAGGACGGAGAGAAGGTCGTGGTCGGGGTGAACCGGTTCGTCGAGGAGCTGCACGAGCCGACCGAGGTTTTCCCGATCGACATCGGGCTCCAGCGCTCCCAGATCGAGCGGACGAAGCGGGTGCGGGCCGAGCGGGATCAGGCGGCCGTCGATGCTGCGCTCCAGCGTGTCAGCGCAGCGGCGCGGGGCACCGAGAATCTTCTCGTGCCGATGAAGGCTGCCCTGAGCGCGATGGCGACGCTCGGGGAGGTGTCCGACGTTCTCCGCGCCGAATTCGGCGCCTACGAACCGGTGTAGGCGGGCTCATTCAGGAGACTCGTGCCACGGTTCGGGGTTCGGTGTGAGGACTCCCGGTATTACACGCTCGTAGTACTTATTTCCTGCTATTTGCTTCTTGGTTAGCAGTTATCTCGGTTGCGATCAGGAGGACGACCGGGCGAGCAGCCGGTCGCGAAGCACCGGCGTCGACGCGGCGTCGATCGCCGTCCACGCCAATGCCAGGGCACCGTCGTGCACCGCGGCGTCGGCCGACGCCGACACGCAGGCCGAGGCGAACTCCGGCTGGTGGTTGACCGCACCGTGCGACTCGATCCCGATCAGCGGGTGAATGGTCGGCACTGCGAGGGACACGTTGGCCATGTCGGTCGAGGCCGTCGGCAGGTCCTCGCCGGCGTCGTCGGCGGCGAAGGTTCGGCCGAGCGCCTCGGCGTTGGCCCGGTATGACGCCAGGAGATCGGCGTCGGGCTCCATGTGCGAGTAGACGGCCGACAGGGACTCGAACGAGACGCTGCAGCCGGTGGCCAGGGCGCCGGCCTCGAAGCACCGCCGCACCCGGGGTTCCAGGAACGCCAGGCCGTCGAGGGAGCGGGCCCGGCACATGAACCGGCCGGTCACCTTGGCCGGGATGATGTTGGGGGCGAGGCCGCCGTTGAGCACGATCCCGTGCACCTGGTCACCGGGCCGCAGCTGCTGGCGCAGCAGGCCGATCGCGACCTGGGAGACGGCCATCGCGTCGCCGGCGTTGATCCCCTCGTAGGGGGCCGCCGCCGCATGGGCCTCCTTGCCCGTAAAGTGAACGTCGAAGTGCGACACGGCGAGGCAAGCCGCGGTCAGGCGTTCGGTCGGCCACGGGTGCACCATCATCGCGAGGTGCGCGTCGTCGAAGGCGCCCCGCTCGAGCATGATGACCTTCCCGCCGCCGCCCTCCTCGGCCGGCGTCCCGAGGACGAGCACGCTCAGCCCGACCTCGTCGGCGACCTCGCTGAGCGCCAGCGCGGCCCCGATGGACGACGCCGCGATGATGTTGTGTCCGCACGCGTGGCCGACCCCGGGCAGGGCGTCGTACTCGGCGCAGATCGCGACGACGAGCGGGCCGTCGCCGATGCGGGCCGAGAACGCCGTCGGGAGGTCGCAGACGCCCGACTCGACCGCCATGCCGCTGTCGCTCAGGACTCCGGCCAGCCGCTCGGCGGCGTAGTGCTCCTCGAACGCTGTCTCGGGCCTCGAGTGGATGTCGTGGCTGAGCTCGACCAGATCGGCCAGCCGGCCGTCCAGCGCGCCCTTGGCCCGTTCCTTGGCTGCGCCGATGTCCACCGAGCCCACGACGGCAGGTCTACTCGATGACGGCGACCACGTCGCCACCACCGACCGACGCGCCCTCGCTCACCCGCACCTCGGTGACGGTGCCCGCCTTGTCGGCCCCGATGGCGTTCTCCATCTTCATCGCCTCGAGCACGCAGATGGTCTGTCCGATCTCGACGGTGTCACCGGGGGCCACCAGCACCCGCACGATGGTCCCCTGCATCGGCACGGTGACGGTCCCGCTGCCGATCGCGACCGGGGCCGAGGCCCGGGATCGGCGGCGGGCCTGGCCGGCCGGGGCGCCCCGGGTCGTGACCTCGGTCGCGGGCACCCACATCTTCACCCGGTAGAGGCGGCCGTCCACCTCGGCGGTCACCTCACGGAGGACCTTGTCGTGTTCGGCCGGCTCGGGGTCGGCGGGCGCGCCCGGGCTCGAGACCCCGGACAGGTCCAGGCGGTCCTCGACCCAGCGGGTGGAGTGCTTGGCCTCGACGAAATCGGGGTGGCTGAGGATCGCCACGTCGGCGGGGATGGTGCTCGACACCCCCTCGATGACGGTCTCCTCGAGCGCCCGCAGCATGCGTCGGCGTGCCGTCTCACGGTCTTCGGCCCACACAGACAACTTGGCCATGAGGTTGTCGTAGTGCTGGCTGACCGTGTCGCCGGCCTCGTAGCCGGTGTCGAAACGGACCCCGGGCCCGGCCGGGGCCTTGAAGCGGGTGATCTTCCCGGGGGAGGGGAGGAAGCGGCCCCCGCTCGGGTCCTCGGCGTTGAGCCGGACCTCGATCGCGTGGCCGTTGCGCCGGACGTCGTCCTGGCCGAAGGTGAGCGCCTCGCCGCTCGCGATCTTCAACTGCCACGCGACGAGGTCGAGGCCGGTCACCAGCTCGGTGATGGGGTGCTCGACCTGGAGGCGCGTGTTCATCTCCAAGAAGTAGAACTCGCCGTCCTGGTAGAGGAACTCGACCGTGCCGGCGTTCGTGTAGCCGCATGCGCGGGCGACCTTGACCGACGCCTCGCCCATGGCAACGCGGATCTCGTTCGGGAAGTCGGGGGCCGGGCTCTCCTCGATCAGCTTTTGATGGCGGCGCTGGCACGAGCAGTCGCGCTCGCCCAGCCAGAGCACGTTGCCGTGGCCGTCCGCCAGGACCTGCATCTCGATGTGGCGGGGCCACTCGAGGTAGCGCTCCAGATAGATCTCGTCGCGGCCGAACGAGGCCAGTGCCTCCCGCTGTGCCGAGGCCATCGCATCGGCGGCGTCGTCGGGACCCGCGACCACCTTCATGCCGCGGCCGCCGCCGCCGAAGGCGGCCTTGATCGCGACCGGCCAGCCGAACTCGGACCCGAACGCCACGATCTCGGCAGCGTCGACGACCGCCTGCGAGCGGCCCGGGACGCCCGCCACCTCGGCGCGTTCTGCGGCCAGCCGTGCGCTGATCTTGTCGCCCATGGTCTCGATCGCCTCGGGCGGCGGGCCGATGAAGGAGACGCCCTTGGCGACGATCGAGCGCGCGAAGTCGGCGTTCTCGGAGAAGAACCCGTAGCCGGGGTGGACCGCGTCGGCACCGCTGGTCTCGATTGCGGAGAGGATCGCCTCGACGTTGAGGTAGCTCTCGGCGGCGGTCTGGCCACCCAGCGCGTACGCCTCGTCGGCCATGCGGACGTGCAGTGCGTCCCGGTCGAGCTCCGAGTAGACGGCGACCGTCTCCACGCCGAGCTCGCGGCAGGTCCGCATGATGCGGACGGCGATCTCCCCCCGGTTCGCGATCAGTACCTTGTTCAGCACTCGTTCCCCTCGGCGGCTCGGCGTCCGGGAACGCCGGCTGGTCGCCCCGACCTGGTCGATCCCGCCAAATACACTGACACGGCGCTCAGGGTGGTCGCCATGTGGACCTCGGCGAGGAGAACACCAACGGCCCGTGGCCAGTCGGAGCGATCGATGAACGACCAGAGGCGCACCTTCACCGACATCCACTGGTTCAGCGAGCTCGACTCCACCAATACGTGGCTCCTGCATGCCGCGTCGTCGGGGGTCGCCCAGGGAACCGTGGCCGTTGCCGACCGGCAGTCGGCCGGGCGGGGGCGCCTCGGACGGGTGTGGGAGTCGGCCCCCGGGTCCGGGCTGCTCGTCTCCCTGCTGTTCCGGCCCCGGATCGAACCCGCCGAGCTCTTCTCGGTCGGGGCGTTGGTGACCCTGGCCGCCCGTGAGGCCATCGCCTCGCAGACCGGTGTCGACGCGGGTGCCAAGTGGCCGAACGACCTGGTCGTCGACGACGCCAAGCTGGCCGGCGTGCTCTCGGAGACCCGCGGGATCGGAACCGACGATCTAGCGGTCGTGGTCGGCATCGGCATCAACCTGAGGTGGCCGATGCCCGGGCCCGCCGCAGCCGAGTTGCACGCCGTGTGCCTCGATTCCCTGGCCGGCGGACCGACCGACCGAGAGGGGCTCTTGGAGGCGCTCCTCGACTCGGCCGAAGCGAGGCTGCCGGAGCTGGAGGACGCCGCAGGGCGGGCCGGGCTGGTCAAGGAGCTCGAGCGGTGCACGGTCACGGTCGGCCGCCTGGTCAGGGTCGAGCTGGCTCAGGAGACCTTCTCGGGGACCGCGGTCGGGCTCGACGACCGGGGGCAGCTGGTGGTCGAGGCGGGCGGCGAGCGCCGCGTCGTCTCGGCCGCCGACGTCGTTCACCTGCGCTGATCGGGTTGGGCCCCTCCGGGGCGTCGAATCGGCCCGGGTAGGCTGGCCGTCTATGCGGCTCCTCGTCACTGGAGGGGCGGGGTTCATCGGGTCGAACTTCGTCCGCCATTGGGCCCGCGAGCATCCGAACGACCATGTGGTCGTCTACGACGCTCTCACCTACGCCGGGAACCGGGCCAGCCTGGCCGGTTTCGAGGGCCTCGACTTCGTCCACGCCGACATCTGCGACTTCGAGACGGTCGATCGGACCCTTCGAGAGCAGCGCATCGACGTGGTGGTCCACTTCGCTGCGGAGTCCCACAACAGCCGGGCGACGCTCGACCCCGGCCTCTTCTTCCGGACCAACGTGATCGGGACCCAGACCCTCCTGGAAGCCGCCCGTCGTAACGAGGTGCGCCGCTTCCATCACATCTCGACCTGCGAGGTGTACGGCGAGATGGCCCTCGACGCGCCGGACCCGTTCAAGGAGGACAGCCCTTATCGGCCCCGGACCCCGTACAGCGCCTCGAAGGCGGGCGCCGACCACGCCGTGCGGGCGTACGCGGAGACCTTCGGCCTGCCGGTGACCATCACCAACTGCGCAAACAACTACGGCCCCTATCAGTTCCCCGAGAAGCTGGTGGCACTGTGCGCGACCCGGGCGCTTGACGATCGCCCGCTCCCGCTCTACTCGTCGCTCGGCAACAAGCGCGAGTGGCTGCACGTCTCGGACCACTGCAAGGCCATCGAGGCGGTCCTCCTGAAGGGCCGGATCGGTGACACCTACCTTGTCGGGAGCGGCGTCGAGGCGACGATCGAGGAGATGGCCGACCTCGTGCTCGACGCCGCCGGGAAGCCGGCGACGCTGAAGGAGATCGTCAAGGACCGGCCCGGCCACGACACCCGGTACCTGCTCGACTCGGCGAAGCTCCGCACAGAGCTCGGATGGGCCCCCGAGATCCCCCTGCGTTTGGGCATCGCCGAGACCGTGGCCTGGTTCGGCGCCAACCGGTCGTGGTGGGAACCGCTCTTGGAGAAGGCCTCGGTCGACGAGCACGCCTGGGCCAACGGCGGGACCGGTCCCGTCGTTCGGTGAGCGTCAGTCGGCTCGCCCACCACCGGGGCGGCTCGGCTCGGTGAGAGTGCTCGTCACCGGTGCGGCCGGCCAACTCGGTCGCGACATCGTCTCGGCGCTGCGCTCCCTCGAGATGGCCGAGGTGACGGCGGCCGGTCACGACTCGTTGGCCGTCGAGGACCGGGCCGCGGTCGACGAGCTCTTCGACTCCGTTCGTCCCGACGTGGTCATCCACACCGCCGCGTTCACCGACGTCGACGGCTGCGAGACCGATCCGGAACGGGCCAAGGCGGTGAACGTTCTCGGGACCGGCCACGTCACCCAAGCCGCCGACAAAACCGGAGCCCACCTCGTCTATGTCTCCACCGACTATGTGTTCGACGGGCGCGGCTCGCGCCCCTATCGCGAATCGGATCCGACCAATCCGATCTCCGTGTACGGCTCGAGCAAGCTGGCCGGGGAGCTGTTGTGCCCCGAGTCGGCCACCATCGTGCGGACGTCGTGGCTCAGCGGAGCCCACGGCGCCAATTTCGTCCGCACCGTGCTCCGCCTTGGCGAACGGTCGGGCGAGCTGCCCTTCGTCGACGATCAGCGCGGCTCTCCGACCTTCACCTCTGACCTGGCCCCGGCGGTGGCGGCACTCGCGATGGACCGCCGTGCCGGCTGCTTCCACGTGACCAACCGGGGCGAGGCCAGCCGGTTCGAGCTCGCTCGAGAGACCCTGGCGGTCGCCGGGGCCGACCCCGGTCGCGTCCATCCGATCCCGACCCGGGAGCTCGACCCCCCGAGACCGGCGGCCCGGCCGGCCTACTCGGTGTTGGACAGCTCGGCGTTCGAGAGTGCGGGCTACGCACCGTTGCCGCCATGGCGGGACGGGCTGACGCGGCTCGTCGCCCAGTTGAACGGGAACACATGACGGATCGGGACACGAGGGCGCGGCGCTCGGCCGTCATCGTCGACTACGACGCCGGCCCGTTCTTGGCCGACTGCGTTCGCTCACTCGACAACCAGGGCCTGGCCGAGCTGATCGTCGTCGAGAACGGGGACGCCGACGCGGCCCGGGCGACCCTGGCCGCACACGGGCTGGAGGGCACACCGCTGCTCGCGACCGGCCGCAACCTCGGGTACGGGGCCGGGGCCAACCGGGGCTTGGCCGCGATCGAGCGGGGCGAGCACGTCCTTATCTGCAACCCCGACCTGGTCGTCCACGAGGGCGGCCTCGACCGGCTCGGTGCGGCGCTCGACGCCCATGCGGAGTGGGCGATCGTGGGCCCGCGCATCCTGACGCCCGAGGGTGCGACCTACCCGTCGGCCCGACGCTTCCCGGCCCTGTGGGTGGCGGCCGGCCACGCGTTGCTCGGCGCGGTGTTCCCGAACAACTCGTTCACCCGCCGGTACCGGACCCCCGACCTACCCGACCGACCGACCGAGGTCGACTGGGTGTCGGGCGCGTGCTTCCTCGCCCGTCGCAGCGTCCTCGACGAGGTGGGCGGGTTCGACGAGGGTTACTTCATGTTCGCCGAGGAAATGGACCTGTGCTGGCGGGTCAAGCGGGCGGGCTGGCGGGTCGGCTTCGAACCGAGCGCCGCGGTGACCCACTACGAGGGGGTGTCCCGGCGCCGACATCCCTACGGCATGGCGCTGGCCCACCACCGCTCCGCGTTGCGGTTTGCCTCCCGCACCACGTCGGGGCCGAAGCGGGTGCTCCTCCCGCTGGCGGCACTCGGGCTGGGCGTACGGCTCCTCGCGATCTGGTCAGCGATCCTGGCTCGCAGGACCATGGCCGGCTCTCGCCAATCGTCCGACCACTAGTCGAGCAGCCCAGCGGTCTCCCACACTGACCAGACGCGCTCGGCATTTCCCCGTAGCCATCGCCGGTTGCTCGGTGCCATCACTATCTTGGCCGCGTGGGCCCGGACAGACACATGCGATCGGAGATCGTTGTCTACGGAGACTAAAGGCCGACGGGGAGGTCACCGAGGTCGATGAACGAGTTCCATATTGAGATGCTGTCCAGTCCACACTGGGCCGAAATGCTGGAGCGGGATCTGCTCCCCTGGGTGACCAACGTGGCCGATCTCGGTGACGATGTGCTCGAGGTCGGACCGGGGCCGGGACTCACGACAGACCTGCTACGGGCACGCACGGCCAGGCTCACCGCGGTGGAGATCGACCCGGTTATGGCCGAGCGTCTCACCGAACGGCTGGCCGGCACGAACGTCGTCGTAATCAACGGGAGTGCGGCTAGCACGGGGTTCCCGGACGGGCGGTTCTCGGCGGCAGCTTGCTTCGCCATGCTGCATCACGTGCCCTCGGTCGACCTCCAGGACCAGATCTTCCGTGAGATCCTCCGGGTGCTTCGTCCGGGCGGGGTGCTTGTGGCATCCGACGGCTACTACAACGAGGGAACCCGCCTCCACCACGTTGACGATGTGTTCGTTCCGCTCGACCCGGAGGCGCTTCCCGTTCGACTAAGCGCCATCGGATTCACGGATGTTGCCGTCGATCGAGGTGAGTACGACTTCCGCTTCATCGCCCGAAGGCCCGAGTAGACCTTCAGGAGCCGGGTAGTGGGTCTTTTTCAACCCTCCGCGCACATTGAGCCTTACGTCGGAAGCTCCGGAGAGCAGTTTCACGCCCCCTCCTACCGAGGGACCGACGGTTGTAATTGAGATAGAGCCTGGACTGCGGTTGTGACAAATCAAGTTGACCAGTACCCGAACCTGCGGCCAGGTGAGGGGGGCGTAATATTGGATCGGGCTGTGTGCGGGTCTGTGGTTGAAAGTCGATGCCAGTCGCAGGCAAAACGACCCACGTAAGGCAACTTCTGGTTGCTGAGCATGGTGCGACTTAGAGGTAAGTCCTGCCCGTCCCTCCGATCCTCGGGGGGTAACGGAGACGAGGCGATGCGAGCCAGATCCGGGGTCGAAGGGTCGCAAGACCGCCGACGCCGGGGCCGTCACCCCCGCAGCAGGCGAGTGTGGGGTCAAAGACCAGGTCAGCCGCACGCAGCCCGACCCAAAAACGCGCTTCTAGGACGGGTCCGCAGGGGACCGACCGTTAGGATCCTCACGACATGAGCATGTTTTCCAAGGTCCTTCGCGCCGGCGAGGGCAAGAAGGTTCGGCGCCTGGCCGAGCTCGTCCCGCTGATCAACGCGCTCGAGGACGAGATGGAGGCGCTGGACGACGACGCCCTTCGGCACAAGACGGTCGAGTTCAAGGAGCGCCTCGACCAGGGCGAGACCCTCGACGACCTCTTGATCGAGGCGTTCGCGGCGGTGCGTGAGGGTGCCTGGCGGGTGCTCGGACAGCGCCCGTTCGACGTGCAGCTGATGGGTGGCATGGCCCTGCACTTCGGCTGGATCGCCGAGATGAAGACCGGCGAGGGCAAGACCCTGGTCTCGACGCTGCCGGTGTACCTGAACGCCCTGGGCGGCAAGGGCGTGCACCTGGTCACCGTGAACGACTACCTGGCCACCCGTGACGCGGCGTGGATGGGCCGACTTCACCGCTGGTTCGGCCTCACCGTCGGCCGGGTCGGACCCGACGTCGACGATCCCGACGAGAAGCGGGCCGCCTACTACTCGGACATCACGTATGGGACCAACACCGAGTTCGGTTTCGACTACCTGCGCGACAACATGGCCCGCTCGAAGGAGACCATGGTCCAGCGCGGTCATCCCTACGCCATCATCGACGAGGTCGACTCGATCCTCATCGACGAGGCCAGGACCCCGCTCATCATCTCGGGGCCGGCCGACGAGGCGGCCAAGCTCTACTACCAGTTCGCGAGCGTCGTTCGCACGCTCAACCGTGACGACGACTACGAGGTCGACGAGGAGAAGAAGATCGTCGTCCCCCTCGAGGCGGGCATCGAGAAGGTGGAGCGCGCCATCGGCATCGACAACCTCTACGACGCGGTCGCGGTCAACTACGTGCATCAGCTGAACCAGGCGCTCCGGGCGAAGGAGCTCTACCACCGGGACAAGGACTACCTGGTCGACCAGGGCGAGGTGAAGATCGTCGACGAGTTCACCGGCCGCACCCTCGACGGCCGCCGGTGGTCTGATGGCCTGCATCAGGCCGTCGAGGCCAAGGAGCGGGTCCGGATCAAGGAGGAGAACCACACCTGGGCGACCGTGACCCTCCAGAACTTCTTCCGCCTCTACGAGAAGTTGGCCGGGATGACCGGAACCGCCGAGACCGAGGCCAGCGAGTTCGCGGGCACCTATTCCTTGCCCGTCGTGCCGATCCCGACCAACCGCGAGCTCGTGCGGGCCGACGAGCCCGACCTCGTGTTCAAGAGCGAGGCGGCCAAGTTCGCGGCCGTCGTCGACGACATCGTCGACCGCAACGAACGTGGTCAGCCGGTATTGGTCGGCACCGCGTCGGTCGCGAAGTCCGAGCTCTTGTCGCGGTTGTTGTCCCAGCGGGGCGTCGACCACCAGGTGCTGAACGCGAAGCAGCATTTCCGGGAGGCCGAGGTGGTGGCCCAGGCCGGCCGGCTCGGCGGTGTGACCGTGGCCACCAACATGGCCGGCCGTGGCGTCGACATCATCCTCGGGGGTAACCCCGAGCTGCTGGCCCGCCACGAGGTCGCAGCGCGCGGCGTGGATCTCGAGTCGGACGAGGGTGTGTCGACGCTGGCCAAGGTCGCAGACGAGATCGACACCCGATGCAAGAGTGAGGGGGAGCGGGTCCGCGAGCTCGGCGGGCTCTATGTGCTCGGCAGCGAGCGCCACGAGAGCCGGCGCATCGACAACCAGCTCCGTGGTCGCTCGGGCCGCCAGGGCGACCCGGGGGAGAGCCGCTTCTTCCTGAGCCTGGAAGACGACCTGATGCGGCTGTTCGCGACCGGAGCGATGAGTTGGGTGATGGGCAAGGCCCTCCCCGAGGACGTGCCGATCGAGGCGAAGATGGTCACGAAGGCCATCGAGCGGGCCCAGAACACCGTCGAGGGCCGCAACTCCGAGGTCCGCAAGGAGGTCTTGAAGTACGACGAGGTGATGAACGAGCAGCGAAAGGTGATCTACGCGCACCGGCTCGGGATCATCGAGGGCGAGGACCTGCACGACCAGACGGTCGAGCTCCTGGAGGAGGCCATCGAGTCCCTCGTGCAGTCGTCATGCCCGACCGAGTACCCAGAGGAGTGGGACCTCGAGCATCTGGTCGCCGAGCTGTCGCAGTACTACCCGACCCAGTTCACGACGGCCGACCTGGCCGAGGCGACCAACTCCGCCCAGATCATCGAGAGCGTGGTCACCGAGGCGGTCGAGTACTACGAGACCCGGTCCGCCGCGATGCCCGATGGCGAGGAGACGGCCCGCCAGATCGAGCGCGACGTCATGCTGCAGATCATCGACCAGCGCTGGCGGGACCACCTGGCCGAGATGGACTACCTCCGCGAGGGGATCAACCTGCGCGCGATGGGCCAACAGGACCCACTGGTGGCGTGGCAACGTGAGGGTTTCTCGATGTTCGGGCAACTCATGGACGCCATCGACGACGACTACCTGCGCTACGTGCTCCACGTGGAGGCCATCGTCAATCCGGCCGTCGAACCGGACATGGCCCGGGCCGTGTACGAAGCCGCGGACGATCCGGTCGCGGGCACGCTCGCGCTGACATCCCAGCTGCTCGCCGACCGCGGCACCGAAGTCGATCCGACGGTGGACGCGCTCAATGTGGCGGCGCCTCCGTCGGGCAACGGGGCCGGGGGTGGCCAGCGCGCCGCCCAGCCGCTGCCGGGCGACGAGCAGACGATGGTCCCGACGGTCAAGGCTCCGCACGAGAAGATCGGTCGCAACGAGCCGTGCTGGTGCGGCAGCGGCAAGAAGTTCAAGCTGTGCCATGGCGCCGCCTGAGGTCGCGGGGAGCGGCGAACGTCGTGATCTCACCGCCGAGCTCGAAGGGCTGAGCGGGCGGATCGCCGAGGCCGAGGGCTACCTCGACATCGACACGCTACGTAGCCGCCGGGACGAGCTTGAGGCCGAGGCCGCGCAGCCCGATCTGTGGGACGACGCCGACCGCGGCCGCGCGGTGACGACCGAGCTCGGCCGGGTCTCCGACGACCTGGCCAAGTTCGAGGAGCTGATCACGAGTCTCGACGACGCGCGTGTGCTCGACGAGTTGGTCACCGAGGCCGAGGCGGGTGGCTCGCCAGAAGCGGAATTGGCCAAGGAGCTTGAGGAGGCACTCGGCGATCTCGAGACCCGGGTGGCCCGGCTCGAGCTCCAGTCGCTGCTCTCGGGCGAGTACGACGACCGCGATGCGGTGGCCGAGGTCCATGCCGGTGCCGGCGGGACCGACGCGCAGGACTGGGCCGAGATGCTCCTGCGCATGTACACGCGGTGGGCCGAGCGGCGCGGCTTCGGCATCGAGATCGATGAGGCGACCGAGGGCAAGGAGGCCGGGCTCCTCTCGGCCACCTTCATCGTCCGGGGGCGCTTTGCGTACGGCCTCCTGTCGGCCGAACGGGGGGTGCACCGGCTGGTCCGGATCTCGCCGTTCGACTCCCAGCATCGGCGCCAGACCAGCTTCGCCTCGCTCGATGCCGTCCCGTTCCTCGATGAGCTCACGGGGGAGGTGGAGATCGACGAGAAGGACCTCCGGATCGACCTCTACCGATCGTCGGGGGCGGGGGGCCAACACGTCAACAAGACCGACTCGGCCGTCCGGCTCACCCACCTCCCGACCGGGATCGTCGTGTCGTGCCAGAACGAGCGGAGCCAGCACCAGAACAAGGCCAAGGCGATGCAGATCCTGACGGCCAAGCTCGCCCAGCGCGAGCGCGAGGAGCGCCAGGCCGAGATCGACAAGATCGGTGGCGAGCGGGCCGACAACGCCTGGGGGAGCCAGATCCGCTCCTACACGCTGGCACCGTTCCAGTTGGTCAAGGACGTGCGGACGGGCGTTGAGACCGGCAACGTCGACGCGGTGCTCGACGGCGACATCGACGCCTTCATCGAGGCCGAGCTTCGCCGGCGCCGGTCGGGCGGTTAGCCCGACACCGTGCACCGATCGGGCGGCCCGCGGGCGATCGCCCGGGATCGCTAGCGTCGTTCGGTCATGCT
Source organism: Acidimicrobiaceae bacterium (assembly GCA_003151235.1). Lineage (GTDB taxonomy): Bacteria > Actinomycetota > Acidimicrobiia > Acidimicrobiales > RAAP-2 > Palsa-461. Next base: position 134,017 of record PLWZ01000051.1, on the reverse strand, counting down.
CTCCGACCTCATGGGTCCGCTTCGGGTGCTCTATCTCGTGCACGCGCTGCCGCCGTGCGAGTTCTCCGGCCCACCCCTGATCGCGCACGCGTACGCCAAGCGGGCATCCGACCGAGGATGGAAGACCACCGTCATCTCGGCCGACCCCTCGGTGGCCACCTGGGGGGACGTCGTCGACACGCAGGAACCCGGAGAGTGGTTCCACCGGGTCGCCGTCCCTCCCACCCGGGTCGAGACGTGGCGCCTGCTGGCGGCGTCCGACAGGCGGGACCCGAAGAGCGAGGCCACCCGGTTCTTCGTCGACACCCTGCGTCGCACCCGGCCCGACCTGGTGCACGTCATCGACAACGTGTACCTGCCGCTCGACTGGCCCGACCTGGCCAGGGAGGCTGGCATCCCGGTGCTCCGGACGGTCGTCTCGAACGACGATCTCTGCGCGTTGGACCCTCCCGTGTCGCCGGCCTCGGGTCCGACGGGTTTCTGCACCGCACCCCTGTCGCCCGAGCAGTGCGCGTCGTGCCTCGTCGCCGGCGGATCGAGTCCGGAGACCAAGGACGTGCTTCTCGAGTGCCTGAGGTTCAAGCGCGCCGAAGCAGAACGCCAGTTCGGCTCGGTCTTCGAACGGCTGGTCTTCTCGAATGGGGCGTGGCGGCACTACTTCGAAGAGACCCTTCCGCTCGACCCCGACCGCGTCGAGACGATCGAGATGGGCTTGGACATGACCCCGTGGCGGCACCCGACCGCCCGGATCGCGAAGGGACCCGGCGAGCCGGTGGTGTTCGCGCTCGCCGGCTCGGCCGATCCGGCAAGGGGTCATCTCGACGCGGTCCGGGCATTCAGCCGGCCCGAGCTCGCCGACCGGGACGACTACCGGCTCCGATTCCTCGGGGCGACCGATCCGGCGGCGCTGGCCCCGCTCCTCTCCTCCAACCCCCGCGTAGAGGTCGTCGGCCCCTACGAGCCGAAGGGCCTGCCTGCCCATCTGGCCACCGCCGATGTCGGCCTGTCGACGTCGCTGTTCGCGACGTCCGATCGCGTCACGCGCGAGTACCTGCTCGCGGGGCTGCCGGTGGTGGCCAACCCCACGTTCGGGAACTGGGACCTGGTCGCCGGCGGCCGGAACGGGCTCGTCTATGACCGGGGCCAACCCGACGGACTGGCCCGGGCCATCTGCCGGGTCCTCGACGACCGGGCGCTCCTCGAACGCCTGACGGCGGGGGCGGCGGCCTCGCGGCCGATGATCCGCTCGGTCGATGACGAGATGGCCGAGATCGCCTCGCTCTACGGAGAGGTCGTGAGGGCGCGTCGTGGATCGGGGCAACCGCCCGGGTCCGCCGCCCCGACCCTCGATTAGGCGGCGGTCCCCTTGGCCGATGAGTCCGACCGGCGCCGGAGTGCGAGAGCGAGGGACGGGAACATCGTGAGCAGGGCCAGGGCCAGGAGGCAGCCGAGCGCCACCGACGAGACCACCCCGCCAAAGGTCAGCGTCCCGGGGTCATAGAAGAGGCGCACGACGTGGCGCCCCGCCGGCACCCGGACGGCCTGGAACGCGACATCGGCACGCTGCACGGCGGCCGGGTGGCCGTCGACGGTGGCCCGCCAGCCCGGCACCCATGACTCGCGGACGACCAGCCAGGCTGCGTGCGGCGTGTCGACGACCGCACTCGCGGTCGCACCATCTTGGGTGGTGTGGCTCACCGTGGCCCCGGCGGCCGAGGCACCGGTCGCCGGACCGAGCGCAGCGCGGTCGGCTGGGTCATACGCCGTCGGGTCGAGCACGACGGTCGTGCGCGAGTCGAACGCGCAGCTGCCGACGAGCCGGAGCGCCGCCGCGTCGCCCGGGGCGGCGATGCTCCGCCCGACCACCGAGAAGTGCGAGCTATTCGCGACCCGGTAATAGGGGGCGCCGTTGATCGTCCCGGATGCCGGGAGCGCCGCCTTGGCGGCACCGGCGAACGCGCCGCTGCCACCGACGACGGTCGTGACGCCGAACAGCCGCAGGCCGTTCACGCAGTCGGGCATGGTCTCACCCGTCGCGGGCACGTGGAAGACGGCCCGGTAGAGATCGTCGTGGGACTCGAGCCCGATGGCGTCGTACGCACCCACCTCCCGGATGCCGAACCAGCGGGCGGTGGATGGCGAGGGGAACGAGCCCCCGGCGAACAGCGCTTCCCCGGACCCGACCACCTGGGTGAGCTTGGCAATCGACGGGGTGACCGGATAGGCGGCCCACGACCCGACGGTCGGGTTGTACGACCGGAACATCAACCCCGTCGACGCGAAGACCACGACGACCACCGCGCCGCCGACAACGATCCGGGCCCGGTGGTGCCGCGCCAGGACACAGAACGCCGCCAGTACCGCGATGAATGCCGCGGCGAGCAGGATCTCGGCGGCCAGTTGATCGTTCACAAGGGCGTTGCCCGCCGCCGACGGGTTGCCGAAGATGCCGTTCACGTGATGTCGGAGTGCGATCGCCCCAAGGGTGAATCCGGTCCCGACCACTGCGAAGACGGCCACGGCGGTCACCGGCCGGCCGAGCAGCCGCACCACGCCGGCTTGTGCGGCCGGTCTCGAGCCGATGAGCCAGTCCACACCGAGCGCGGCCAGCACGGCGAACCCGAGCAGTTCCACGTCCTGGCTCCGATTGAGGACCACGGAGTGCAGGAGCGGGATATGGGTCCACAGGTGGCCCGCAGTGTGGCTGTAGAGCAGGAGCGTCCCCACCACCGCTGCACCGAGACCGAACCAACCCAGCACCTGGCGCCGTCGTCGGCGCAGGGCGAGGAGGCCCAGGGGAACCGCGCACAGGGTGAGGAGGCCGACGGAGTTGCCGTTCAGCTCGGCGTAGTTGGTCGGGGGGTGGAGCCACGCGTAGAACGCCGCGTCCTGGTACGAGTACTGCGGACCACCGAAGAGGTTCGGGAACGCGACTACCGGTGTCGAGTTGAACGTGAACCCCGGGATCACGACGGCCGGGTTGGCGCGGATGCCGGCGGTGCGCGTCGAGATCGACGCGTACTGGAGGAACGGCAGGAGCTGGATGGCCGATAGCCCGACCCCGAGGACCGCCGCGACACCGAAGCCGATCAGTTGTCGGCCGGCGCGGCGAAACCCGCCCCGCGCCATCCCGAGCGCCATCACCACGTAGGCCGCGAGCACCAGGAGATCGAACGCGCCCGTCTCCGGGTTGCCGGCGACGAGGATCGCCGCAACGGCGCCCGAAAGGCCCAACAACGCCGCTCGTTTGCGTCGGATGCCGGTGTCCGGATCGGCGTCGATCGCCACCTTGGCGCACCACAGCGAAACCGGCAGCCATGCCGAGACGCTCACGATCGTCTGGTAGTCGAGCCAGACGAGGTGGTAGCCGGCGTATGCGAAGACGATCCCGCCCACGATGGCCGCAAGGTCGTGGAGGCGATGCCGGGACAAGAACAGGTAGGTGAAGAAACCGAGGACCCACAACCGCGCCAGAGCCGCCGCGATCAGGGCGAGGCGGAACGGCAGCAGGTAGAAGAACAGCGTGAACGGGGAGAACACCACGGATTGCCCGTTGGCGAGCAGCGGCAGGCCGTTCCCCTGGGTGTCGCTCCACGTCGGAAGGTGCCCCGCCCCGACCTGTTGGAGGTCGAAGTGCAAGAACGGGGCGATCATCACGTAGACGTCCGAGGTGAGGGTGTTTTTCGGCGTCGGCGGATGCCCCGGGATATGGGTCAGTGAGAAGAGCTGGCCGATGTCGGAGGGCAGGTACCAGCCGCTGTGGACTATCGGGGACCACAGCTCGACCACGCCGAAGATCAAGAAGAGAACGGCGATGAGCGCCTTGCGTCCCCGACGCCCCCGCCGGCCTGCCGGCTGCGCTACCCGGCGCTCTTCAAGGGTCTGGCCGGGGGGAGCCTCCTGGGCTTCCAACTCTCCGGGCGGCCGCACCACGCAACGATTGTCGCTCCCGCCACCTCATGCCAGTCTGGGCAGCCGAGGGGTCAGGAGCGAGGGCTGGCCAAATCGTCGACGTAGGCCTCCCACCGCTCGTCCTCGCCGGGTTGGCGGAGCGGGCACCAGGCATCGAACCTGGACAGGTTCTTGTTGAAGAACGGGTCCTCGCGCAGCCGCGACCGATCCCACTTGGCCAGGAAGATCCGGCCGTCGTCCCGGTAGCCGGACAGCCCGCGCGTCATCGCCTCGTCGTGGACCAGCACCGCGTCCGGCGTGTACACGACCTCGTAGCCGGCGTCCCGGGCCCGGAGGCAGTAGTCGACGTCGTTGAACGCGACCTCCAGGGACTCGTCGAACCCGCCGAGCTCGTCGAAGACGTCGCGCCGAGTGAGGAGGCACGCTCCCGTGACCGCGCCGTAGGGGCGGACGACCCGGTCCCAACCGAGGTAGCCCGTTTCATTCGGCGGCAAGCCCATGAAGATGTGCCACCCGATGACGCCCGTCCCGATCACGATGCCGGCGTGCTGGAGCGTCCCGTCCGGGTACAGGAGCCTGGCCCCGACCACGCCCACCTCGCGACGTTGTCCCTGTTCGACCAACGCCCGCAGCCAATCCCGACCGGTGGCTTCGATGTCGTTGTTCAAGAACAACAAGAACTCCGATGTCGAGGCGGCGGCACCGGCGTTGTTGATCGCCGACCAGTTGAAGGCGCCCGGGTAATGGACGACCTTGGCGCCGTGCCTCTCGGCGAGCCGGGTGCACAGCGCGGAGGTTTCGGGTTCGACGCTGCCGTTGTCGACCAGGACGATCTCGAAGTTGTCGTGTCCGGGGCTGCCCTGGATCGACGTGACGCATTTGGCTAGCAGCGCCGCCTGATCGCGAAACGGGATCACGATGCCGACACTGGGCGCGTTGCGAATCGTCCGTCGCACGCGCCAAGCACACGGGAGCTGGCTCGGTTCCACGGACGCGTCGAGGTCACGGCGTGCCAGCGCACTCTCGAGAGCGCGCCTCTCGCCTTCATCGCTCAGGGGCAAGCCGGTGGCCGAACCGGCCCGGCGATGGAAGAGGACGTGTGGGACGTGGACGACCCGGTCGGCCAGCTCGGTCGATCGGAGCATGAGCTCGTAGTCGCGGTTCCCGAGCTCATCGGTGTCGGACTCACCCAACGCCTCGACGACCGGGCGTGACACGACGAGGACGCCGCCGAGGTAGGGCGAGGACAACAAGAGATCCGGCGCCCAGTCCGGCTTGAACACCGGCCGACAGTGGGAGCCGTCCGACGCGACCTCGTCCTCGTCCGAGTAGATGACGTCGATCCCAGAGCCCGTCGACGCGTCGATCCGTGCCAGCGCGTCGGGACGCAGCGTCACTCCCGGGTCGACAAACACGGCATAGGCGGTGTCCGACTTCTTCATCGCCGGCCCTGCGATCGTCCACGGCGCATCATCGGTTCGCGAATCGACCAGGTTGATCCGCTCGCTTGGATTGATCGTCGACACAAGATCGGGCTCAGCGCCGCCGGTCGGCGCTCCGAAGAGCACCAGGCTCCATTCGGCCACGGTCTGTCGGCGGATGGACTCGACGCACGCCCGAAGTTCCTCGGTCCGAGCATCGACGAGGCTCACCACGATCGTGAACCGCAGGCGCCCGGTCGGCTCGGCGGCGGACCCGTTTTCGTTGTGGATCCTCCACCACTCGCGATACGCCGCGACATCTTCGGTGGCGTTGAGGCCCCACGGTGGTCGACGGTCTCGGGATGGGCCGACCTCGGCCAGGCCACCCACCTCGTCGGCCGCCCAGCACACGAGCGCGTCCAGTTCGTCGCCTTCGTCGCGATCGGGGCTCATGTCGTGGTCAGTCACGCCGTCTGGTCAGGGTATTCACGGTCTCGAAGATGGTTGTGCCAGTCACGACCTGGAGGAGGATGTCCTAGCATTCTCGCCGTGAGTGAGGACGCGATCGACCCCGCTGAGCTGCTCGAGCGCCTCCGTTCGGAGCATCCCGACCTCTCTTGGGCACCGCTGCCTCCTTCGGGTGTCGCGGCCTCATGGCGCCAGCGTCCCCTCCGTGACCAAGAGGCCCTCGCCTACCTGAACGGTCACTGGGTCCTGCCGGGCGGGCCAACCACCGTGCCATCGGGCCGTGGGTTGCGTGGCACTGTACGACGTCTCGTCGGCCGCCTCACGTTCTCGGTTCTCCACCCCTACCTGACCGAGGAGCGTGAGCTGCTCGCTCGACTGGTCCAAGTCTGCAACGCGCTGGCCGCCCGCTGTGACGAGCTGTCGAGCGTCATTGCCGATCGCGAGCGGGCGGAGGGGGAGAACGGGGTGCGGCTGGTCGAGTGGATCGACTCCACGCGACCACCCGGTGCCCGGGCGGACCGGGATGCCGGTGGCCAGGGCGGCTGATCAGATCCCGCCTTCCATTTCGCACGCGACGGTTCGTCCTCGGGTAGCGGTCCTGTGTCGACGTTGGGGCGGCGACGGCGAAGGATCGTGGGCGACTCGGATGGTGGCCGGCGCCCTCTCGGTGAGGGCCGACGTCACCGTGTATGCCTCCCAGGGCCCCGAGGTCCGCCGATTCACCGACGGGGTCTTCTCGGTCGTCGAGCTCGGTACGGACTCCGATGAGCGGACCGAATCCGAACGGAAGCTGGCCGGCTTGGAGTACCTGGCCAGCCGGGCGCAAGCTCGATCACTGATCGCCGGGATCGGGTCGGAGCCGGGGCGTCTGGCCACGTTGGTCGGCCGGGATGCGCTCGAGCACTGGTCGCGAGCCGAGTCATTGGTGGCCGAGGCCCAGCCGGACTTGGTCGTCTTGGCCGACTACCAGCAGATGGGGGCCGCTCGTTTGGCTGCGTCCCTGTGGCCGGGCACCCCGGTCGTCGTGCTCCCGCTGGTTCCGTCCGGTGCGTCGGCGCTCGTCCCGTCATTCGCGGGCACGTTCAAGGAGGCCCGGCTCGCCCTCGTGTTCACCGAAGACGAGCGGCGGGTGGTCGAGGGTGTGACCGACATCCCCGTCGCCCGGGTCGCGCTTCCAATCGCCTCGAATGCGAGCGTCCTGCGCGCTCCGCACGAACAGGTGGGGGAGCGGCACTACATCGCCGTCGTCACCGGCGCTCCGTTGCACGCACCGAGCTCCTCGGCGAGCCAGGCCATGCTCCTCGTGTCGCGGTTCCCCGATCACGTAATCGCCGTCTGCGCGACCGACGCGCTCGGCGTGTTCGGTGATGGTGCCGCCCGGGTCTCCGAGTCCGTGGGCCGCGGAACCGACCTGCTGCGCTTGATGGCATGGGCCACTGCAACGGTCGACCTGCGCCCGGGCCCCGTCTACGCGCGCCGCTGCCTTCAGTCGCTGGTCCACGGCACGCCGGTACTGGTTCCCGCTGCGACCCGGGGCCGCGAGCATGCCCAGCTCGGCCGCTGCGGCCTGTGGTTCGACGGCCCTACCGAGTTCCTCCGCGCCACCGACGCGTTGTTGACGCCGCCCGTGTCCGAGGTGCTGGGTCGCCAGAGCGCCGGATATGTCGCCCAGTGGTGTCGATCGAGCGAGGGATTCGTCGACGACATCTTCTCTTCGTTGCGCGGTGCGGTCGACCTCTTCTGAGCGGCAGTCACGGACTGCGGTTCTGTTGCAGGCCCGCGCGTTTTCTGACAAAAACTGCAATGACCTGTTCGGTGTCCACAGGGTTCCGAGAAACCCCAGGTCAATCGGGGGTTGTCGGGACCGCCACCGCGGTTGTCATCAACGCGAGGCGTTGATGCAACACCGAGCCCCGGCTCGGCCTGCCCACGCTGGCGACCTCGACTAGGTAGGCTTGGCCAGTCAGATGCCTGCTCGACCGCCCTTTGTGTTCGATGACCTGCCCAGTGCACCGGTCTCACTCGTTCTGACGGCGACCTTCACATGATTCGATTCGACAACGTCACAAAGGTCTACAAAAACGGCACCGTCGCGGTCCGGAACGTCTCCCTCGATATCCAAAAGGGTGAGTTCGTCTTCCTGGTCGGCCCGTCAGGGTCCGGAAAGACCACCTGCATACGGATGCTCCTGCGTGAGGAGCTTCCGGACCGCGGGCGGATCTGGGTGGCCGGGCGCGAGATCATCCACATGCCGAAGTGGCGCGTTCCCTATCTCCGACGCAACGTCGGGTGCGTCTTCCAGGACTATCGACTTCTTCCCAACAAGACGGTCTTCCAAAACGTCGCATTCGCTCTCGAGGTCATCGGACGGCCCAAGAACGTCGTCGAGACCCAGGTCCCACAGGTTCTCGAGCTGGTCGGTCTGGCCAAGAAGCGCGACAACCTGCCGAGCGAGCTCTCCGGTGGCGAGCAGCAGCGCGTCGCAGTGGCTCGCGCGTTCGTGAACCGCCCGCTGATCCTGCTGGCTGACGAGCCGACGGGGAACCTCGACCCCGCCACCAGCCAAGGGATCATGCGCCTCCTCGACCGGATCAACCGGACCGGCACCACTGTCGTGATCGCCACCCACGACGCCGCGCTCGTCGACTGGATGCGTCGCCGGGTCGTCGAGCTCGACCAGGGCACCATCGTTCGCGACCAGGCCCGGGGTGTGTACGGCATCGACGCCACCAGCGGGTCCATTGCACGGACCGAAGTCGGCGCCCGCCGGACCTCCTGAAGTGCCCCTTTCCGCCGACTACATCGCCAGGGAGACGGCGACCAACCTTTGGCGGAACCGGCTGATGACGGTCGCCGCCGTGTTGACGGTGGCGGTGTCCCTGGCCCTGGTCGGGGCCGCCCTGGTGCTCAAGCAGGGGGCCGCCAACGCCGAGGTGGAGTGGCAGCGGGGGACCCAGGTCGAGGTGTGGATGAACCCAACCTCGAGCCCGTCGGAGAACCACGCGATCAGCAACGAGCTGGCGCAGCTCCCCTATGTGCACGCGTGCAGCTTCCACTCCCAGCTTTCGGACTACCACGAGGCCCAGAAGCTGCTCACGACCTCCGAGTTCTCGGCGCTGACGCCGAAGACGACCCCCGCGTCCTACCGGTGCACACCCAATCAGCCTCAAGACGCCCAGTTCGTGGTCAACCGGTTCAAGGGTCAGCCAGGGGTGCTCAAGGTCGGAGCGCCGCTCCAACAGATCCACACCATGGAAGAGACGATCACCGTCTTGCAGTGGGTGTTCGTCGCCGTGGCGCTGGTGTTGCTCTTGTCCGCCGGCGTCCTGATCCTGAACACGATTCGAATGGCGATCTTCGCCCGACGGCGCGAGGTATCGGTCATGAAGCTGGTCGGGGCGACCAACTGGTTCATCCGCCTGCCGTTCATGTCCGAGGGCCTCGTCCAGGGCCTGGTGGGGTCGATCGTGGCCGCCTCCGTCGTCTTCGGGCTGCACGAGGTGCTGAACAGCCTGAGCAACAACTCGACCTCCGTGCTGGCCCAGATGCGCCTGACCGGTTGGGAGATCTTCGGCACCGACGCCATCGTGATCGTGATCGGTGCGCTCATCGGCACGGTCGGCTCGGCCGTCGCCATTCGTCGCTTCCTCGACGTCTGATCCAGCCGACCACTGACGGTGGTCGGCTGCGACTGGGTGCGGTGGGTCCGACCATCCACGACCCCGGCCACCCAAAGTCCTAGCGTTTTCGCAGGAGACGTACCGGGTAGGCCAGAACAAGGTCGCCGCCGTCGGCATCGGAACGGCTCCTCGCAAGCCACTCAAGGAGGCTCCCCCCATTGAAACTCCGCCCCGTGCATTTCAGTTTGCGCAGCATCGCTGCCGCTGGATTCGCCACCCTGTTGGCGTCGGCCAGCGGCCTTTTTCTTGCCATCACCCCAGCGGCCGCAGCGGCCGACGGTGTCTCAGCCATATCGGGCTTCGCCGTCGGGACTCTGAACGCTCCGTTTGCGACGAACACGGTTAACCAAGCTGGTTCGAACATCTCGTTCTCGATCCCGAGCGCTGTCACGACCGGCGACACGATCACGCTCCAGGTCGCACCGCACTCGAGTGGCAACTGCGCCACCAGTGCCTCGGACTTCGTTGGATTCAACAACACGGGCCCCATCGCGGCCAACGCCACGGGCACCAATGCCCCGACCTTCACCACGAGTTTTTCGACGGCCGCGTCGGATCCACCCGCCTGCTCCTCCCTCAAGGACGTCATGGTCCTGCACGTGACCAACAACGGGGGCACCGGGCCGTTCACGGTCACGATTTCGCTGCTCGCATACAATGTCGGCGCTGCCGCCGATCCCGGCACGATCAACATCGGCATCTCAGCCGCGACGGCTTCAGCTACGACGACCACCTACTTCAGCGTGACCGGCGTTCCGACGGGCAACACCTCGCCTCCCTCGGACGCTTCGGTTGTAGCCCGGTCGGCCACGGCGACTGCTAACAACCCGGTCGCGACCGTCACCAACGGCGGCGGGACTGGGACGATTAGCAACATCGTGATCACCGAGGTTTCGGCCGCGGCCGTAACCGGATCGCTGTGCATCGTTCCGGCCACCACGCCGTTGACCCCGACCACCTTCACCTTCACCGGAGTCGGAACCACCACCTTTAGCGGTGGCACCGGTGCAGTCGTGGGCGCGTCGTCCATTATTGGCGGAACATCCCTTCAGGTTCTCATCACGACCCCTTCGGCCACCGCTGGAATCTTCACCATCACCGGGGCCACGGTGGCCACCTCGGGTGGGATCACCGGTCCCGCTGCGGTCGTCATCACGAGCGGCGGAAGTGGCTGCGGTTCGGCCGTCACAGGAGTCGCCTCGGGCCTGGTCGTGTTCGGCGTTGCGCCGACCCTGAGCCCGGCAATTGCCGGTACCGACGCGGACGCAACGGCCATCGCCGAGATGGCGACCTCCTACCCGCCTCCGTCGAACTGCCCGGCTAGCCACGCGGTTGTGCTCGCGACCGATCAAAGCTTCCCCGACGCCTTGGCTGCCAGCTACCTGGCCGGCCACTTGGGCACCGGGATCCTGCTGACGCCGCAGGCCAACCTCTCCGCGGAGACCCAGACCGCCCTTCAGAATGAAGGCGTCACCTCGGTCTACGTGGTCGGTGGGACCCTGGCGATCAGCGCCAACACGATCAGCCAGGTGAACGCAACCCCGGCCTACACCTGCGGCGGTGTGTCCGCCGGAACGCTGACGGGTTCCCACATCGCCGTCGTCCAGACGCTGTTCGGGCAGACCCAGTACGACACTGCGCAGCAGATCGCCGCATTCCCGGGCGCCGGCAGCGTGCACTCCTTCAACCTGTCGGGGGCGTACTCGGGCCAGTACAACAACACGGCGGGCAACGAGTCCAGCTCACCCGTCACCTCCGGCGCACTTCGCACGGCGATCGTGGCAACGGGCGCGAGCTTCCAAGATGCTGCTGGGGCCAGCGTGCTCGCCTTCAACAACCAGTTCCCGATGGTGTTGACCGATCCCAATGCCCTGTCGACCCAGGCGCAGACCACTCTTTCAGCGTTGGGAATCCAGCAGGTGATCGTGCTCGGTGGAACACTGGCCGTTTCAGCCGCCGATGTCACATCAATCCAAGGAATGGGCATTTCGGTCATCCGGGTCGCCGGGGCCGACGCCACCGACACGGCACAGGAACTCGCCACCCTCGAGCTCCAGTCGACAACGTCCAATGCCGGACTTGGTTGGAGCACCGCCTGGGGTCATGTGATCCTGGTTGCCCGCGGGGACTTCTTCTCCGACGCTTTGGCGGGCGCCGTCTTGGCGGCCAACGGCCACACGACGCCGCTTCTCCTCACCGAGAACCCGTCGACCGTGGGCGCGCCGTTGACCGGCTTCCTCAACCAGGGGGGGAGTGCCGCCGGTATCGACGGGCTCGGCGCGGTCGGAAACATCCAGACCATCCAGCCCCTCGGTGGCTCGCTGGCGCTGTTCTTCTCGACGCTCACTGCCATGGCGGGAGCGGTCGCGGCCGGGTAACCGGCAGTCAGCTCAGTCGAATCGAGAAACGGGCCCCTCGGGGCCCGTTTCTCGCGTCCCTACCTCAGCGGCTTGAAGCGTCGCAAGGGTCTCGAGGCCAGAGCGACCCCGATCTGCGTCAGGCGAGCCCCTTCGCGAACATCGATAGCGCCTCGTAGGAGCGAGCGGCGGCGGCCTCGTGGTAGGCGCCGCCCGGGACGGCGAACCCGTGGTTGGCACCTTCGTGGACCTCGGCGTTGCCCCGGTCGCCCAGCGCGTTGACGGCGTCGCTGAGCGGCTGGTTCATGGCGGCCGACTGCATCTGGTCCTCGGAACCGATTCCGACGTAGATGTAGCCGGAGAAGCCCTCGGTCACCTTGTGGGGGGAGTCGTCGTCCTGGGTCACACAGAACGAGGGGTGCAGGAGGATGCCCACCCTGAACACGTCTCCGTGGTGCTCGAGCGTCCGCAACACGGAACGGGCGCCGATGCAGTAACCGATGCAGCCCATCGGGGCTGGGCGCGCCGCCGGGTCCGTCTTCAGGTACCCGAGCACCGCCTGGACGTCGCGCTCGACGTGGTCGTCGGTCGTCCCCATGAAGATCTCCTGGACCCGCTCACGTTCCTTGGGGTCGGTGTCGGGCGCCGCCATCTTGCGCATGTCCATCACTATGAGCTTCCCGTGGCGGTAGTAGCGGTCCGGCGAGATGACGTAGTAGCCCGCGTCGCTGATCCGCTGGATCGCCTGCCTGGAGCCGTCGTCGAGTCCGGGACCGTGGTGGAAGGACAGCACCACCGGGAACGGACCATCTCCGTCGGGATGGCTCACCACCACGGTCAACTCGCCCTCGTCGGTCGTGATGGTTCGATCTTCGATCACCGGTGGGCACCCCCTGGGTTGGCGATCGCGGAACGGTAACATGACCGCGTCACGTCCGGCACCGCCCATGTCGAGGGCGGGCTAGAACTTTGACGATGCCCGACGGAGCCCAAACGGGATCGACGGAGAGCCCAACCTACGACGCCATCGGCGTCGGCTATGCCGACAAGCGGCACCCCGACCCGCGTATCGCATCGAGGATTGTCGAGGCCCTGGGCGGGGCGAAGAGCGTACTCAACGTCGGCGCGGGAGCCGGCTCGTACGAGCCGGTCGACCGGACGGTCGTGGCGGTCGATCCCTCGATGGCGATGATGGGCCAGCGATCGTTCGAGGTGGGTCCGCCCATTCGCGCGGTGGCGGAGCGGCTGCCGTTCCGAGACGACGCATTCGATGCCGTGATGGCCATGCTGACGGTCCACCACTGGGTGGACCGTCGGGCGGGCTACGCAGAGCTGTGCCGGGTCGCGCCGCTGCGGGTGGTGTTCACCTACGAGCCCGAGGTGCACAACAGGCAGTGGATCGTCGAGGACTACGTCCCCGAGATAGCGCAGCTCGACCATCGACGCCCGGGGTTCTCGGCCGCCGAGGTGGCCGACGGCATCGGGGCCACCGACGTCGTGACCGTCCCGATCCCCTGGGACTGCACCGACGGTTTCATCATGGCGTACTGGAGAAGGCCCGAGGCCTTCTTGGACCCCCGGGTCCGCCGGGCGACATCGGGGTTCTCGCTCATCGACCAGTTAGCGGTCGAGCGGGGGCTCCGCCGTCTCGAGGCGGACCTGGCGTCGGGAGCGTGGGCGGAGCGATACGGCTACCTGAACGACCTCGACGAGCTCGACACCGGACTGCGCCTGGTGGTCGGGCGGGGGTAGTCCGAGGAGCCGACCAGCCAGGTCGACGGCGAGGTTTCGGCCCAGGTCGGTGGTCCAGGCTCATCGAGCCCGAGCCCGACCGCGGGCCGGCGGCGAGCCCAGGAGCGAGATGACCACCACGATCACCCTCATTGGCAACCTCACCCGGGAGCCCGAGATCAGATACACCCGCGAAGGCCAGGCGACAACGTCACTCGGCGTCGCGGTCAACCGGCGGTGGCAGGACCGCACCACTCGGGAATGGGAGGAGTCGACATCGTTCTTCGACGTCGTGTGCTGGCGCGAGCTGGCCGAGAACGCGGCCCTCAGTCTGGTGAAGGGCATGCGCGTGGTCGTGACCGGGCGACTCGAGCACCGCACGTGGGACACCGAAGAGGGTGAGCATCGATCCAAGGTCGAGGTGGTCGCCGACGACCTCGGGCCGAGCCTCCGCTTCGCGACCGCCGAGGTGCAACGGACCGAGCGCAAGAGCACCGATGTCGACGACCAGCACGAGGAGCCGGTGGTCACCGGGCCCGACGCCAAGGCGGGTGCACCGGCGCGTCGAGCACGCAGGTGAAGCGTGCGTGCACCCGTGATCGCTCGGGTCCAGGGCCGGCCGGGGTGCCCGGGCCCGCACAGCGCCGCTTCCGGGACGTCATCGAGCTCTCGCGCGAGGAGGTGTTCGACGTGTGCGGGCGGCTCGCGTTGGCCCACCAGGCGCTTGTTCGGACAGGCGACACCCGCGCGGCGCTCGAGCTGGCGTGGGTGTTCGAGCTCGTCGAACGTCGCGTCGTGGGGTGACCGACGGCCGCGGTTAGCTCTTGTCGCCCTCCGGCGAGAACGACAGCGACAGGGAGTTGACGCAGAAGCGCTCGCCAGTCTCGGTGGGCCCGTCGTTGAAGACGTGGCCGAGATGGCCGCCGCAGCGCGCGCAGAGGATCTCGGTCCGGGCCATCCCGAAGGACCGGTCCGTGTGCTGCTCGATGGTGCCGTCTTTCATGGCCCGATCGAAACTCGGCCATCCGGAGCCCGACTCGAACTTGTTGTCGGTCGAGAACAGCTCGGCCTCGCAGCCGGCGCACCGGAACACTCCCTCCGAATCGACGTGGAGCAAATCGCCCGACCAGGCGGGCTCGGTGGCGCTCTTGCGGAGGACCTCGAACTGCTCGGGCCTCAGGCGCTCCCGCCACTCCTCATCGCTGAGTTCGACCTCTCGGGGCATGTGCTCGGTCCTCTCTCTCCGACGGCGTTTCCAGTTCATGAACAGGGACGATACCGGCCTGGGTAGGGTGTTCGACCGTGAAGGGAGTCGTCCTCGCCGGTGGCACCGGCTCTCGTCTGCACCCACTGACCCAGATCACCAACAAGCACCTGCTGCCCATCTACGACAGACCGATGATCCAGTGGGCCATCGAGGCCGTGGTCAAGGCGGGAATCACCGAGGTGATGCTGGTGACCGGCGGGGCGCACGCCGGCGACTTCCTGCGCCTTCTCGGCAACGGCAACGACGTCGGCCTCGATCGGCTCTCCTACGCATACCAGGACGGCCCGGGCGGCATCGCCCAGGCGCTCGGGCTGGCGGAGCGCTTCGCCGAGAACGAGCCCGTGCTCGTCATGCTGGCCGACAACGTCATCGAACGGTCGATCGCGCCGATGGTCAACGCGTTCCGGGCCGAGCCGACCGGGGCCCGCATCCTCTTGAGCCCCGTCGAGCGACCCGAGCACCTCCGGCACCTGGGGGTGCCCGAGATCGGTCCGGACGGCCGGGTGGTCCGGATCCTGGAGAAGCCCGAGGAGCCCCCGAGCGCGTACGCGGTGACCGGCGTCTACTGCTACGACGCCCAGGTGTTCTCGGTGATCCCGACCCTCATCCCCTCGGCGCGCAACGAACTCGAGATCACCGACGTGAACAACCACTATGCGTCGCTCGGCGTGCTCCAATACGACGTGCTCGAAGGCTTCTGGGGCGACGCCGGCGAGTCGATCGACGCGTACTACGCGGTCAACGACTTCGTGCGGGCCCACGGGGCCAACAAGGGCTGAACCACTAGGCGGCCGGAAAGGCGGTGGGTCAGCTCGTTGACCGGTCCTCGTCGGCCCCGAGCGACGCCTTCCCGGTCCGGCCGGCACGACCCACATCACGATCGACCAATTGGCGGATCGACGCCGCGATGCCCGGGCCGTCGAGGCCCAGTTCGGCCAACAGTTCGTCGGGGTTCCCCTGGGTCACATAGGTGCGCGGGACGCCGAGGTTGGTGACGGGCGGCGCTTCGGTTCCCTCCCCACGAGCCCACGACGAGAGCGCGTCGGTGAGGAACATACCGGCCCCGCCGAAGCGGACGCCGTCCTCGGCCGTGACCACCAACCGGTGGGCGGCCGCGTCGGCCAGCATCTCGGGGTCCGGCGGGCTGACCACGCGCGGGTCCCAGACCGTCGCGGCGAGACCCTCAAGCGCGAGCTCGGCCGCCGCGGCCTCGCAGGCTTCGAGCAACTTGCCGACGCCCAGGATGCAGACGGACCCGTCACCCTCGCGGACCCGGCGCGCGCTGAGGCCGTGCCCGACCTGGTCCGGTGCGACGTGTCGCGGGGCGGTCCTCGCGAACCTGATCGTGGACGGCCCGTCGAGCGTGAGGGCCTCGGCGAGCATGACCCCGACCTCCTCGGCCGAGGAAGGCGCGAACACGGTCATGTTCGGCACCGACAGCGCGAGCGCCATGTCCAAGATGCCGTGGTGGCTCGGCCCGTCGGGTCCCGTGATCCCGGCCCGGTCCAGGACGAAGACGACCGGGAGTCGATGCAGCCCGACATCGAGGTTGGCCTGGTCGAAGGCGCGCGAGAAGAAGGTGGAGTACACGGCGACGATGGGGCGTCGCCCGCCCATCGCGAGTCCGGCCGCCGCGGTGACCTCGTGCTGTTCTGCGATGCCGACGTCGAAGAACCGGTCGGGGAACCGATTCTGGAACGGCAGGAGACCGGTCGGGCCGGGCATGGCCGCCGTCAGGGCGACGATGTCGGGGTCCTTGTCGGCTTCCGCGATCAGGGCGTGGGTGAACGCGTCGGTGTAGCTGGCCGCGGGGATGCCGGACCCGATCGCCCGGTCGATCGGTGGTTCGGGCGGCGAGCCCTCCGTCGCCCCCTCGAGCGAGGGGACCCGGATGGCCTTCACGTCGTGGAGCCGCTGGATCTCGTCGTCCTCGGCGGGCGCATACCCCCGGCCCTTCTGGGTCAAGACGTGGACGACGATCGGGCCGTCCCACTCGGCGGCGTTCGCGAAGGCCTGCTCCATCTGGGGGATGTCGTGGCCGTCGATCGGGCCGGCGTAGCGGACCCCGAGTGCCTCGAAGAACACGTGCGGGGCCACGATCTCGCGCAACGCGCTGGTCAGGCCGAGCACCCCGGTCGCCGCCATTTCCCCGACGGCCGGGATGTTGCGGATGCGTCGCCCGACCCGTTGGCGGGTCTGGACGTAGGTCCGGTTCAGCCGGAGGCTGGTCAGGCTCTGCGACAGGTGCGAGATGGTGGGCGCGTAGGAGCGGCCGTTGTCGTTCAGCACGATCACCACCCGCCGGCCCGAATGCCCGAGGTTGTTGAGGGCCTCGTACGCCATTCCCCCGGTCAGCGCGCCGTCGCCGACGACCGCGATCACCCGGCGGTTGCCGCCCGACCCGACCAGCTCGCCGCCGAGCTCGAACGCCGACGCGATCCCGTGGGCATAGGACAGGGCCGTCGACGCGTGGCTGTTCTCGATCCAGTCGTGGTCGGACTCGGCCCGGTTCGGATAGCCGGACAGCCCACCCTCCTTCTTGAGGTCGGCGAAGCGGCGGCGCCGGCCGGTGATGAGCTTGTGGATGTAGGCCTGGTGCCCGGTGTCCCACAAGATGGCGTCGCGCGGCGAGTCGAACACCCGGTGGAGCGCCAGGGTCAACTCGACGGCACCCAGGTTCGAGCCCAGGTGCCCACCCGTCGTGGTCACGCTCTCGACGATGAACGCCCGGATCTCGGTGGCCAGCTCGGAGAGCTGCTGGTAGTCGAGGGGCCGAAGATCGGCAGGGGTCTCGATGGTGGGAAGGATCATCCGGTCGGGGCTATCTCCGTGGTGGATGGCCGGGGGGCCGGTGGCCAGGCTACCTGCCGTCGCTGGGCCCCTCGGGCCGTGCGACTGGGCCTCGACGAGTCCTGAGGACCCGTTGCCGACCCCGATCCAGCGGGTGCGCCGTCTTCGCGGCCCTCAGCTAGGCATTGGCGGGGACCTTCGTCTCGGCACGCGCAATGGCGCCAGGGACGCCGGCGGCCGTCGCCGGTGTCGGGCTCGGTTGGCGGCTCGGCTTGGGCTTCAGCGCCCAACGGATCCGCCACCCGAGGGCCGTGGCCACGGTGGCGATGCAGCCGACGCAGATGGCGAGGCCCCACCCCTTGGTCGTATCGGTGCCCGAGCCAAGGGCGTGGGACAGCGCCAGTGGCCACATGGCCCAGGTCCCCCAGTGGATGAGACGCCAGATCCGAGGGCCGATCCGGCGACGGAGCAGGCTGCTGATCAAGATGGCGAGGAACAGGTCGAACGCCATCACCCCGAACCCCAACCAGAGCGGTCGGTACATGGCGTGGAACGGGACCACGGCGCCGATCCACCCGAGCCCGACCCAGCTGTCCAACAACGCGGTGGCGACGTGGATGGAGAGGAAGCAGGTCGCGAGGAGCGCCAGGTTTCGGTGCAGCTCCCCGGTCACGAGCCTCGACCAACGTGGCGACTGCAGCCGGGTGACCCCCACTACGCCCAGGGCGACGGTGAGTGTGAAGAGCGCGAGCGCGACGAATCCGCTGCCGCGCATCAGGTACCAGACGAACCTCGGGGTCTCGACGGCGATCAGCACGGC
Organism: Acidimicrobiaceae bacterium; assembly: GCA_003151235.1. Classification (GTDB taxonomy): domain Bacteria; phylum Actinomycetota; class Acidimicrobiia; order Acidimicrobiales; family RAAP-2; genus Palsa-461. The sequence goes on along the minus strand of PLWZ01000051.1, from coordinate 115,571 downwards.
GCTGCTCGGGCGAGCACCGGCGTCCCGCCCCCATCGGGCTCGAGCGCCTCGGTCGGCCACGACCCCACCCCGACGACGCTCCCGTCCTCGCCGACCAGGCGTGCATGGCATCGGCGACGGGCCAGCCAACCGGGAGCGGCCGGTCCGAGGATCACGGCGGCCGTTGAAGCCACGTTGGCAGCGAGGCAACTCTCGGCGGTGACGGTCACGGTCCGCCAGCACGGCCGAGCGGGGGCACCGGTCGACGGGTCGATGAGGTGGTGGAGGACGAGGCCCCCTCGCCGCCACCGCCGTTGGGCGGTGCCCGAGGTGGCCATGCCGCCGGAGCGGATCGCGACGGTCACGCCGGGGTCACCCGGCGCGGCATCGTGGCGATCGGCCACCCGGACCACCCAGCCGCCCGAGGGAGGTGGGCCGGCGACGGCGATGTCGCCGCCCAGGTTGACGAGCACACCACATCGGGCCGCCAGGGCCACGGCCCGCGCCGATCGGTCGGCGCACCCGGCCTTTGACGTCGCACCGAGGTCGATGCGGACGCCTGCCGGAACGCTCGCTGTCCGGCGAAACCGGTCGAGGTGGATGCCCTTCCAGCCGGGCACGCGCTGGAAGTGGAGCACCGGGGGACCGCTCGGGGGGATCGATGCAAAGTCGCGGTCGTAACCGCAGCGTTCCAGCGCCTCACCCACGGTCGGATCGATCAAGCCGGAGGTCTGCTCCGCCACTGCGACGGCTTCGCTCAACGCGACGAACAACGTGTCCGAGATCTCGACGGGCAGGCCATCCGAGCGGTTGAGAGCGGCGAGTTCGCTGTCGTCGCGGAATCGACTCGCTGCACGGTCGAGTCTCTCGACGTCGTCGCGCACGAGGGCCATTGCGGTGCTGAGCGACCCCGGATCGGCGACGGCCACCGTGATGGTGGTGCCCAGGGCAGCGAATCCGCCGGTGGCCGGACCGACACTCATGTCGCGCCCGACGTCGCAACGGGAGTGCCGGTGGATGCGGTTGGCGCGCCGTCGGACGATCCGGAGGTCGAGGACGTGGCATCGGATCCCGTGCCCGATGCCGTCGAAGAACCCGTGGAGGGCGTCGAAGACGAGCCGACGTCCGCGGTGGTGGCTTTGGCCGCCGAGGCAATACCGGAATCGGCCGCGCTCAGCATTGCCAGGGCGGCGGTCGCGGCCACGCTGGACGCTCCGATCGTCGCAGTGAGCCTGCGGACGCGGCGTCGTGCCCGATCCCGGCGGGCGACCGACGCAGCCGCCGCGGGGGATAGCTGAGGTGCTGGGTCGTTTGGCATTGACACCAGCTTGTAAGTCCCGTCTCCCAGCCCGATTGGGCCCGGCTGGGGACCGGCTGAGAATCGCGACGAGGGCCGGACCGATTGCGGGAGTGGTCGCTCAAGGTCACCCTGCGCCACCTGGGCCGACCGGGCTGCAGCGATGCGGTCGATACGATGACGCCCGTGACCGCTCCTCCCCTGATCGATTCGGACGTCCTCGAGCGGGTTCTCACCGCCTCCCTGGCCAAGGGGGGTGAGATGGCCGAGGTGTTCGCCGAGGACCGCCAGATCAGCTCGGCCATCCTCGACGACCGGCGAATCGAAGAGCTGTCGTCGGGTCGTGAGCGGGGCGCCGGCATCCGGGTCGTGATCGGCGAGACGACCGGATTCGCCCACACCGCCGACCTCACCGAGTCCGGCCTCCTGGCGGCGGCCGAGGCGGCGGCCGCGGTGGCCCGGCGTGGCGGAGGTCGGACCGAGACGGTTGGCCTCCCGGCGCGCCAATCGGCCCCAGAGCATGACTTCGTGCTTCCGTCCGAGGTGGAGAAGTCGGCCAAGCTCGAGCTTCTCTCGCGGGCAGACGATGCCGCCCGCTCGGCGGGCGCGGCGATCACCCAGGTCCAGGTTGGCTATGGCGACAGCCGCCGGCGGGTCTTGATCGCGAGCTCCGAGGGGATGCACTCGGAGGACGACCAGATCCGGACCCGCTTCAACGTGTCATGCGTCGCAACGGGCGACACCGGGATGCAGACGGGGTTCGAGAGCATCGCGCGGACCGAGGGGTTCGAGGTGTTCGGTCGCTTCGCCGTCGAGGAGATCGCACGGATCGCCGCCACACGCGCGCTCGGGAAGCTCGACGCCCGCCCGGCCCCGTCGGGCGAGCTGCCGGTGGTCCTCGCCGGCGGTAGCGGCGGGATCCTCTTCCACGAGGCCTGCGGCCACGGCCTGGAGGCCGACCACATCGTGAAGGACGCCTCGGTCTACGTCGGCCAGGTCGGCGAGCAGGTGGCGAGCGCCCTCGTGACCCTCGTCGACGACGGGACCGTCGGTGGCGAGTGGGGCAACTATGCCGTCGACGACGAGGGCAAGGCGGCCGCTCGCAACGTGCTGATCGAGAACGGTGTGCTCACCGACTACCTCTGGGACTGGCTCCGGGCCCGCAAAGAGGGCCGGCCGTCCTCCGGCAACGGGCGCCGGCAGAGCTACCAGCACCTTCCGATGGTCCGCATGACCAACACCTTCCTGTTGGCCGGGAAGGAGAACCCCGACGAGCTGGTGGCGCAGACACCCAAGGGTGTCTACGTGGCCAAGCTGGGGGGTGGTCAGGTCAACACGGCCACCGGCGACTTCGTGTTCGGCACGTCCGAGGCCTATCTGATCGAGGACGGCAAGATCACGTCCCCGCTCCGGGACGCCAACCTCATCGGCAACGGCCCCGAGGTGTTGCGCAGGATCGACGCGGTGGCCGACGACTTCGCCATGATGCCCGGGACCTGTGGCAAGGACGGTCAGAGCGTCCCGGTCGGCTGTGGTCAGGCAACCCTGCGCATCGGCGGGATCACCATCGGTGGGACGGCCGCGTGAGCGATCTCGTCGCGCTGGCCGAGAGAATCGTCGCCAAGGCCAAGGCGGGGGAGGAGATCGAGGCCTACGTCGCTCGAGGACACGACATCGAGGTGCGCGCGTATGACGGCGAGGTCGAGTCGCTGTCGTCGGCCACGACCGGCGGCATCGGCGTCCGGGTGCTCGTGGCGAACGGCTCGGAGGGAGCCAGGCTCGGGTTCGCATGGGCCGGTTCCCTGGACGACGAGGTCGTCGAGTCTGCGGTCGACGAAGCCCGGGACAACGCGACATTCGCCACGCCCGACCCCGACGTGGCCTTCGCCACGCCCGATGGTGTGCCGGCCACCGAGCTCGACCTCTGGGACCAGAGCGTCGCCGACACGGCCACCGACGAGAAGGTCGCGATCGCGTTGGAGCTCGAGCGGCGGGTCCGGGCGGCCGACCCCCGTATCCGTCAGGTGTCCTCGGCCGACTACGGGGACGAGCGCGTGGAGGTGGCACTCGCGTCAACCACCGGGATCCGGTCGTTCACCCAGCGGACCGCCGCCTTCTTGTCGGTGTCCGCTATTGCGGGCGAGGGGTCCGACAGCCACACCGGGACCGGGTTCAGCGTGGCCAGGGGCTTCGCGGGTCTCGATCTGGACCGGGCCGGCGTCGACGCGGTCGAGCGGTCGACCCGGATGCTCGGCGCGACCAAGGTGCCATCGGATCGGCTGACCGTCGTGTTCGATCGCCGTGTCGTCTCGACGCTTCTGTCGATCATCTCTTCGGCCCTCTCCGGCGAGGCCGTGGTCAAGGGCCGGTCGTTCTTCGCCGGGCGCATGGGTGAGAAGGTGGCCACCGGCTCGTTCACGTTGGTCGATGACCCGACCGATCCTCGTGCCTTCGCGGCGGCGGCCCATGACGCCGAGGGCCTGGCCTGCCGGCGGACGGTGCTGATCGACTCGGGAACCCTGGCCGGTTTCTTCTACGACACCGTCTCGGCCAGGCGTGCCGGGACGTCATCCACCGGTTCGGCGGTTCGGGGCGGCTACTCGGGGACGCCCGGGGCGGGCTGCCGCGCACTGGTGCTCCAACCCGGCCGCCACGACCAGCAGGCCATCCTGGCCGTCGTCGGGGAGGGCCTCTACGTCCAGTCCGTCACGGGGGTGCACTCTGGGGTCAACCCGGTGAGCGGCGACTTCTCGGTCGGGGTCGAGGGCCTGATGGTGCGGGACGGCGGGCTTGCCGAGCCCGTCCGGGAGGTCACGGTCGCCTCGAGCCTGCAGCGGATGCTCCAGTCGGTGCTCCATGTCGGCGTGGACATCGAGTGGCTTCCGGGGATCGCGGCCGGCCAGACTCTGGCGATCGGGGACATGCAGCTCAGCGGCAGCTGATCCGCCGAGAACCGGTCGGCGAGCTCCGCGCCCGGCCTATAGATACAGAGAGCATGGGCTACTTGGACGGCGCGGCGGTCTTGGACGAACTGTCAGACGACGACGAGCTTGGCTTCGAGGCTTCCTTGCTGGAGCTGGAGTCCTTCGAGGCGGAATCGCTGGAGCTGGAGTCCTTCGAGGCGGAATCGCTGGAGCTGGAGTCCTTCGAGGCGGAATCGCTGGACGAGCTGGACTCCGTCTCCTTGGAAGCCTCTTTGGGGGCGGAGCCGTTCGATCGACCGGAGCTCCGGCTGTCGTTCTTGTAGAAGCCGCTTCCCTTGAGCACGATGCCGACGTTGCCGAAGACCTTCCGCAACGCGCCGTGGCACACCGGGCAGGTGGTGAGGGCATGGTCGGAGAACGACTGCACCGCTTCCATGCGGTGACCGCACGATGTGCAGGCGTACTCGTAGGTCGGCATTTAGGGCCCTCCACCCGGTTGGCACTCAAAGAAGGTGACTGCCAATCGTACTGTAATGGCCTCCTTCGAAAGAGCCTGCTCCGGCACGTCGTAGAATCTCGGCGTGGCCGACCGGAGCCTGATCAACCTCGACCCTCTCGGCGGCGCACGGATGGTCGACGTCAGCCCGAGGGAGCCCACGCATCGGCGTGCGTTGGCCCGATGCCGGGTCTGCATGATGCCCGAGACCACCGCCAAGGTGGCCAACAACGCCATCACCAAGGGAGACGTGCTGGCGGCGGCCCGCATCGCCGGGATCCAGGCGGCCAAGCGGACCGCCGAACTCATCCCGATGTGCCACCCGGTGTTGGTGGGTTCGGTGGCGATCAACTTCTCGATCGGGGACGACTACGTCGAGATTGAGACCAGCGTCGAAACCGTCGACCGGACCGGGGTCGAGATGGAGGCGATGACGGCGTGCGCCGTTGCTGCACTCACCGTCTATGACATGTGCAAGTCGGCCGACCGCACCATGACGGTGGACGCCGTGGCCCTGTGGGAGAAGTCCGGTGGTCGGTCGGGCCACTGGCAACGGGCCCAGCCGGCCGAGCTCACTGACTGAGCCGAGCCGGCAATCCGGGCCGACCTAGCGCCGGCTGCCCCGCGAAGCCGAACGAGCGAAGAAGTCCGGGGTGATCGGGGGCACCGACGCGTAGCTGGTGCGATCGGTCCCCGTCCCGGCCAGGAACCGCTCGTCCTCGAGCGGTTCGGGCGGGGCCTCATACGCCTGTGGCATGCCGAGCGAGTTCACGTCCTGGACATCGTTGAACGTCTCCGCCGAGCTCGTCACGAGCGTCGGGTTGCCGTATCCGGGCGGCGCAGGCGGGGCGCCGTGGTCCGATGGTGGTCCGAACCCAGGTGGGGGAGGTGGGGGTGGTCCGCCCATGGCGTCGGCACCGAAGCCGGGCGGGGGCGGAGGA
>PLWZ01000051.1:0-109929 GCA_003151235.1 Acidimicrobiaceae bacterium | reverse complement strand
GGCGGCACCGCGCTCAGGCCCTCGTGACCCAACGGTCCGAAGCCGGGGGGCGGGGGCACGGCCGGCTCGTCGAAGACAAAGTCGCTCTGCGGCCCCCCGCCTGGTGCTGTGCCCCAGGAAGTCTCGGCAATTGCCGGCTCAGCGAGGTCGCTTGCGAAGCCGGCCGGGGGTGGCGGGGGCACCGTCGCCCCCTCGGCTGCCGATCCGAACCAGCCCGGGGTGTCGCTCCACGCGGTGGGCATCCCGAAGTCCTGGCTCGGGCCTTCGCTCCCGAACCCGGAGGGAGGCGGCGGCACGTCACCAAACGTCGGCGCGCCAGACGAGTAGAAGCCCGGGGGAGGCGGCGGGGCCGCGAACTCGGCCGCGATGCGGGCTTGGGCCTCCTTGGCCGCCTTTCGACCGCGCAGCAGGCGCCGCTTGGGCTTGGTCGAGGTGTCGCTGAAGACCAGTTCCGTCGACTGGGCTGACTGGAAGAACGACTCACCAGTCAGTGTCGGGGCGGCCCACGGGTCCGGTGCCTCGAATGCGCGCCCGAATGGCTCAACCGTCGGAGAGGCGGGTGCCTCGATGCGCTCGGGGAGCGGGGGCGGCGGCGTGCCGATTATGGGGGAAGCAGAGCCCCACTGGGTGGGGGGGCTGATCGAGTCGATCGGCGAACCGAGCGCCAGGCCCCGACCCGTGGCGGCTGCGATCTCGGGTGGCAGCGCCTCGTGGATGCTGGTCACCATCCGAGCTAGGTCTGCGTGCGACCTCTCCAAATTGGCCAGCCGCTCCAGAACGGAGTCCCAAGGTGGGGCCGACGAGATGCTGGCGGGTTGGACGAGATCCGTTTGGTCGTCTCTACGACGGCCTACCGGCAGGTCATACATCGACATCGATTGAATCCTCCCGACGCCTGCCCCGCGGCGTCCTCCGTGCCGGTCGGCAACCCTGGCGCAGATGCTCAGGCTCGGGCGTACCTGAAGTCTGCAGAAGTCGACCTAACACGCAATGTATCGGACAGGTACCTGGAATTCGTGGTTATTGCCGGCCGATCATCCCTGGTCAGAAGGTATGAATAGGAAAGGCGCGACCATCCGCGAATTCAGATGTCGGAAGGGTTACGTTCTTCACCGCGAGTCGATTGGCTCGCGATTAATTGCCATATACGGAGCAGTATCCACCAGGGAGGATTCCGATCATGGAAACCACTAGTACACCGCGCCTTGTTAGCGCTTTTCGCAAGGCGTATGACCTGAAAAAGGGCCGTACCGAGCTTGAGGGCGCCGAAGCCGGCTTCACCCTTATCGAGCTCATGGTCGTGCTCTTGATCATGGCCATCCTGCTTGCCATCGCCATCCCGACGTTCCTCGGGGTCAAGACCGGTGCGCAGGACCGTGCGGTTCAGTCAAACCTCACCAACGGGCTGACGTCTGCCAAGGCTGCCTACGCAAACGGTGGCACCTACGCCGCGTCAGTTGCAGAGGTTGCGGCGCTGACTACGGCCGAGCCGAACATCAGCTTCGAGAACGGTGCCGCGACATCTGGTACCAACAACCTTGCGGTGAACACGTCGACTGACGGACAGCAGCTTCTGTTGGTCGGCCAATCGCAGAGCAACACCTGCTGGGCGGCCGAGGACAACGAAGGTTCCACAGTCAGCATCGCGAACACCCCGTCCGCTGCTGGTGTCCAGTACAGCCACTGGACCGGGACGTGCTCAGCTGGTGCGGTTCCGGCTACGTCTGTGTGGGCCACCCACTACTAAACCGAACACTTGTGGTTGCTCTCTATTGAGAGCTTGAGTCAGCGGAGGAGGGTCTCGCGAAATGCGAGACCCTCCTCGCTGTTTGGTTGCATGCAGGCGGCTCGGACAGGGGGCGAACACATGATCGAGATCCTCGAACACTCGGTAGCGATCGAGAGCACCCGCCTTTCGGGGGATTCTGCCCATTCCCTGGCGGCCGCCTTCCGTCGACGTTTGGTTCCAATCGTGCTGATCGCGGTGACCGTTGCGGCCACGATGGCGTACACCCTCATGTGGGAGCCCGAGGTCGCACGCCACTCCTTTTGGATCGTCCCAGGTGATCTGTGGGGGACGTTCCGCACAGCGCAGTTCGTGGCCTGGGGGGACATCGGCAACGTCTATTCGAGTGGTGGGGGCCTGGTGAGCCTCCCGGGGATCAGCGTCGCCCTGGCTCCGGCGGCGTTGCTCCTGAACCACCTCGGCCTTTCGATCGGGTTCCCCATCGCTATTTCGCACCCCACCGATTGGTTGGTCCTGGGGCCCTATGCGACGGTCCTTGGAGCGATTGTCCTGGTTCCCCTCGATGGCCTTGCCGAGGAGCTCGGCCTCGGCCAGCGGGCGCGGGCGGCCTCGTCGATCTCAGAAGCGGTGGTGCTTTGGCCGGTGCTGGCGATCTGGGGCCATCCCGAGGACTCGCTGGCGATGGCATTCGCGCTCTGGGGGCTGATGGCTGCGATGCGGGGAAGATGGCGAGCCACCGGCTGGTTTTGGGGCCTCGCCCTGGTCATGCAGCCCCTCGTTGTGCTCATGCTCCCGATTGTCTTCGCGCTGGTGCCCCGACGCGAGTGGCCAAGGTTCGCCCTCCGCAGCGTCCTACCGAGTGCTGCGTTGGTTGCCATCCCCCTCGCGCAGTCCTGGCACCAGACGACCACCGCACTGTTGAAGCAGCCAAACTACCCAACCGTCGACCACGCGACGCCGTGGTTGTCGCTGGCTCCCGTCCTGTCGAAGTCCCATCCCGTCAGCGCCGGACACATCCATGAGTCCACACTCTCGAGCGGTGGCACGCAGTTCACCGTCAGCGTCGTCCATTCGATCTACGGCGATACCGTCGCAGCTGGTCCGGGAAGGCTCATAGCGATCGGCTTGAGCTTGCTTCTCGGGATTTGGGTGTACCGGCACCGCCCGACTCCCGAAACGATCGTTTGGTTGTGCTGCGTCGCGTTGAGCCTGCGGTGCGTCTTCGAAGCGGTGATGAATCCCTACTACCTGTGGCCGCCGCTCGCGTTGGCGTTCGTCCTCGTCGTGCGGAGCAGATGGCGATTCGCGCTGGCTGTCGTGGCCAGCGTCGGCCTCACATGGTGGAGCTACCGGCACCTCGGCCCGTGGGAGTGGTGGGCACCCGTCGTGATCCTGCTAGGGCTGGTCGTCATCTCAGCCCGTCCGGCGCGCGCCGCACCTGACACTGCGACGGCGCAAGCGGAATGGCGAGGTGCAGACTCCTCACGAGAAGCCATCAAAGCGCTCGTCTAACGCCATCAGCAGTCGGCTGGAGACCCTGCAGGCGGACCGGCGTTCGTTGGGTCGAGTGGGTCGCGGGTGGCACCGCAGGCCGGCAGCGTAGTTGCCGTCGAACTCGGAAGCGTGGTGGTCGTGGTGGTCGAACCGCTACCGCTCGCGGGTGCGCCTACGGGTGGAGAGTTAGCGGAACCGCCGCCGGACCCGCAGGCCGCTGCGAGAATGCCGACGAGCGCGACCCCTAGGAGGCGGGCCGCAACTTTGTTGGGTCGAAGCGAGCGGGCGGTCACGTGCTAACCGGTCGTCGTCGGAGTCGATCCCGCCAGCGCCGAGGTTTGGGCGAGGATATAGAGGCTGAATTCGCTGGTTAGCCCGGTCGAACGGGCGGTCCCGTTACCGCCGCCCGTGAGGCTCACTTGCGTGATGATGGTTAGTCGGGGCAACGCGTAAAGCGCCTTGATGAATGCGAGCGTCTGGTCGTAGCTCCCTGACACCGAAAGAGAGACGGGAACGACGGCGACGTTCCCCCCGGTTACCGCACTCGACGGACTGACGCTGGTGACGTCCACGCCGGTCGCAGCGGCAGCGTTAGAGAGCGCAGTGATGTAGTCGTACACATCAGACGTGGCGGGAACGGCTGCTGTGAGTCGCTGGCTCAGTGCCTCGAATTCGGCCGACTCTTTCGAATATGTCTTCAACCGGGCGAGGCGGTCCTGCAGTGCCGTCTGTTGAGTCTGCGCTGCTTGGGTTTGACTGTTCACCGCGGCGAGCTTGTGGCCCTCAGGTGTGAACACGGCAACGAGCCAGATCAACAGTACGAACAACCCGATGGCGAGACCAATGAGCACCTTGCGCTGCCGCATCACGGCGAGGATCTCGGCGTTCATCGGGTCGGTACCGAGTACGCGGCGATTCGTTGCGATCTCGCACCGTTGAGGATGTTGAGCGTCGCGCTGAAGTTTGTGGACGTGCCGTGCGAAACCCCCGAGGTGAGATCCACGTTGTTGAATATGGGTGATTGCGCCATGGACTGGCCCCAGGTCGTGACGTCGGTCAGCGCCTTTGCGACGACGGCGGTGGTGATCGTTCCGATCGAGACACCCTTGACGGTCGAGGCCGTGGCGGGCTGACCGGGGCTCGAAGCAGCGGCCAAGCTGACGCTGGACAACGTTGCGGACGAGGGGATGTACTGGGAAATCTGGTTCAACACGACGAGCCAGTCGACCTCCTTTTCGAGGACCGGAAGAACCTGCGCCGACTGCTTAACCACCTGGTTTCGCAGGTCAAGCGCCTTGTCGTACTTCGGGATCTCGACGTTCTGGATGGTCGCGTTCTGGGCCTGGATGGAACTGAGGTGGCTCTGTGCGTTGTGGACCTGGAGAAACCGGAGTCCGGTCAAAAGAACCATCAAGATGCCGACCGCCGCGGCTCCTCTAATCAGGTACCGGTGGACCCGTTTCTCGACGGCCCGGGTTCGGGCTGAGTCGGGCAGGAGATTGAACGACCGGCCCCCGAGGTCGGGAAGGGCCAGTCCGATCGGGGCCGCCACCACGCGGTCGACGTCGGCGGCCTGTTCGGGGGTCAGTGGCAGGTCCGAGAGGTCGATGCGCGACAGTGGTGAAGCCACTGCGACCGGGATCCCCGCCGTCGAGTGCATCATCCCGACGAGCCCGGGCGACCGGGTGCCCCCGCCGGTCAGCTGGATTCGCCCGACGGGCTGTCGGCCCGGCAGCGACGAGAAGAACCGAATCGAGTTGTGGATCTCGCCGACCAGCTGTCCGACCGCGTGCTCACAGGCTCTCGTTGCCTGCGAGTCGTGGGCGCCGGCGACGCTGAGACGCCGTTTTGCAGCCTCGGCGTCACGCTGCGGCATGTCCAACGCCGCAGCGATGCTGTTGGTGATGGTCTCGCCGCCCATGTCGAGCGTGCGCACGAACTGCAAGGTGCCCATCTCGTGCACCACGATCATCGTCAGCCCGGCCCCGATCGAGACGATCGCCTCGGGCAACGGGAACCGGGGGTCAAAGAGGGCTCGGGCCAGCGCGGCTGTCTGAAGGTCGATGGAGATCGGCTCGAGCCCGGCCTCCTCGACGGCGGTCACGACGGACTCGACCACCTCCGCATGGGCCGCTCCGACGAGGACCCGCAGCATCGGGGGACCCTCGGGGCTCGCGACCTGGGCGATGACCTTGGAGGAAAGGACGGTGTCCTCCATCGAGAACGGAATCACCTCGTCGGCCTTGAACCGGACCGCCGAGTCGAGTTCGGCCGGCGACAGGAGCGGCATGTCGATCTCTCGGATGATGGCTCGGAGCCCGGCGACGCCGACCTTGACCTGGCGGTGGCTGAACCGGCCCTCCCTCCACAGGCGCTCGATGGCGTCGGCGAGCTGGCCCCGGTCCCGTACCTCGCCGGCGATGACGCATCCGGGATGCAGGCCGACCTGGCCGAAATTCTCTATGGCCGGCAGCCGTCCTTCGTCGATGGACAGCTCAACCGCTCGGACGGCACTCGTCCCGATGTCCAGACCGATACTCCGGTGTGCCATCCGGCTGTTCCAGCCCCCTCGGGGTCTCTGGGTGTCGCACGAACGGGAAGGCTCAGCTTGCCTGATCCCGCTCGGCGAGCCCCTATTTCGTCGTACGGTGGGCCGCCTGCCAGGCGACGGGCTGAACCTTACCGGGGGGGGTTTCGAAAACCGCGGATTGTCCACCCGCCCGGCGAGGCCGTCGCCGGTATCGTTGGCCATCCCATGACGCATCGATCCGGCCGAGGAACCGTGCCTGCATGAGCCGTTCGCCCGTCAATCTGCGTGCCGGGGTCAATGGGTCCATCGACGTCTCGGTAACCGATTTCGGGGGCCGGCCGGCCGTCTTTGCCCGGTCGTCCTCGGACCGGCGACGGGGGGCAATCGGCAGGCAGGACGGGGAGAGCCTGGCGGCGGCGGCCCGCCTGGCGCTGCGTCAACGGACCGCCCTCGTGATGGAGCTCGCCTCGAGCGGGGCCGACGTCTCGGAGGGCGTCGATGCCCTCCACGGGTGGGGCACGGCCGCCGCCGCCATTGCCAGCTGCTCTGGAATCGTCCCGATCCTGGCTGCGGTCACGGGCCCCGTGCTCTCGGGACCCGCGCTCATGCTGGGCCTGTGCGACGCGGTGGTCATGAACCCCGACGCGGTGGCGCTCGTGTCCGGACCGGCGATGGTCGCACAGTTCACCGGCGTCCGGGTGAGCCTCGGCGATCTCGGTGGCGTCGCGGTCCACTCGCGCTCGAGTGGGCTGTGCGCGCTCGAGTCCGAAGAACCGCTCGACGCAATCGCCGACATCTTGGGATATCTGCCCCAGCACACCGATGAGCCGGCTCCGTTCGTCGAGACCGACGACCCGCCGGATCGGGTCGCAGAGGAGCTGCGCGACATCGTGCCGGCCCGCGACTCGGCCTCCTACGACGTGCGCGACGTGGTCACGACGATCGCCGACCACGGGGACCTGCTCGAACTGTGGCCGCGTTGGGCGCCCCAGCTCGTCACCGGGTTCAGCCGGATCGCCGGCTTCCCGGTCGGGGTCGTGGCCAACCAGCCGCGCTCACTCGCCGGCACGCTCGACATCGCAGCGTCGCAGAAGGGCGCGCGCTTCGTGCGACTGTGCGACGCGTTCAACCTCCCCATCATCACGTTCGTCGACACGCCGGGGTTCCTCCCGGGCAAGGACCTCGAGTGGCGCGGGATGATCCGTCACGGGGCCGAACTCGTCTTCGCGTACGCGGAGGCGACCGTCCCTCGTCTCGGGGTGATCCTCCGCAAGGCGATGGGGGGCGCGTACATCGTGATGGACTCGAAGGGGCTCGGGAACACCCTGTGCATGGCCTGGCCCGGTGCCCAGCCGGCCGTGATGGGAGCGCGCGGCGCCGTGCAGATCCTCCACCGGTCGGCGGACGACGACCAGCGCCACCAGCTCGAAGACGTCTACAGCGCGCGGTTCTTGGCCCCGTGGGAGGCCGCCGACCGGGGCTACGTGGACATGGTCATCGACCCCGCTGACACCCGTCGGGAGCTCTCCCGGGCCCTCGTCAACGTGTCGAGCCGAAGGGAGCAGGTGGTGGGCCGAAAGCACGATGCGGGGCCGATGTAGGCGTGATCGCCCACGGCCCCGTGACCAGGGAAATCGGCCCAACTTGGGCGGCCAAGAGCCTCTGACCTGGGCAATCACAGAACGTCATCGAACCGCAACCGGCCTGTGGTGGATTTGTCGCTCCCCTCGGGCAAGATCGCGGGGTGCAATCGACCCCCGATGTGCCACTCGTCCTCGAGTCGTGCCACAGCACGTGGCTTTTCGACACGACCCGGATGCGTTTTCGCCGCGTTTTGAAAGGGCTCAACCTCGACGCCCGGAATGCGTCGACGGCCTGGCGGCCCTACTTCGGCCTCGAGCTCGACCCGTACTCCGAGTCGTTCGTCGTGATGCTCAACGCGGAGGGCACGCGGCTGCTCCGGTCGTGGCGTCATGTCCAGCACTGCCCGCAATGCGGCGGGGAAGCGACGGCTGAGCTCTCGCTCGACGAGCTCCGCACCGCAGCCCTCGGCTGACCCGGGTAATCGCTGCGCGAGCAGAGCATTTCCTGCCGCCATTTGCTCACTCACGTCGTTGGCGGCTCCGCGAGCGTCCCTCGGTCGGGTGGAGGGGCGGACCTAAACTAGGCCCTCGTGAATCCCGCTGAACTCGAGCGACTCCTCACGCTGCTCGACCAGTGGGACGGATCGGATCTGCACCTGAAGGCAGGCGCGCCGCCGCGCATGCGCATCAATGGCGAGCTCCGGACGCTGGTCGACGAGCTGCCGCTCGGGCCCGAGGACACTGCCGCGATTGCGGCTTCCATCCAGCCGCCTCGGGTCGCCGAGGCCTTCCACCGCCATCACGAGGTCGACTTCGCCTACTCGATCCCCGGGTTGGCCCGCTTCCGGGTCAACGCGTTCTACCAGCGCAGCACGGTCGCACTCGTCTTTCGGCGGGTGCGGGCGGCTCCCGCCTCCCGTCAGGAGCTGGGTCTCCCCGAGGTCATCTTCGAGCTCGCCGCCGAGCAGCGGGGTCTCGTGCTCGTCACCGGTCCGACCGGCTCGGGAAAGACGACGACCCTGGCGTCGATGGTTGACCACATAAACCGCACCAGGGCCTGCCACATCGTCACGATCGAGGACCCGATCGAGTACCTCCACCGGGACCAGCTGTCGGCGATCGAGCAGCGGGAGGTGGGCTTTGACACCGACTCGTTTGCCACGGCGATGCGAGTCGTGCTCCGCCAGGACCCCGACGTGATCCTGGTCGGGGAGATGCGTGACCGCGAGACCGCCTTCGCGGCGCTGACCGCGGCCGAGACCGGTCACCTCGTGATGACGACGCTCCACACGATCAACGCCACCGAGACCATCTCGCGCATCGTCGACTTCTTCCCCCCCCACCAGCAACAGCAGATCCGCGTGTCGTTGGCCGGGGCGCTGAAGGGAACGGTGGCCCAGCGGCTCGTGAGGCGGGCCGACGGCACCGGGCGGATCGCGGTCCTCGAGATCATGGTGGTGAACGGGCGGATCAGGCAGTGCATCCTCGACTCGGAGACCACGTCGGAGATCGAGCAGATCGTCGCCGAGGGCGAGTACTACGGGATGCGGACCTTCGACCAGTCGCTGGCCAACCTCATGGAGGAAGGTGTGATCACGCTCCAGGAGGCACTCGAGGGTGCGTCCAACCCTCACGACCTGCGCGTGGTGCTCGAGCGCCGCGGCCTGGTCAGGACCGGCATCGCCTAGCGCGCGATCGTGGCCCTACCGGGTCGCGATCGCACCGGCGACGATCGTCGCCACCGACAGGATGGCAGCGAACGCGATGACACAGCGCGTCTGGGCGAAGCGCCGTAAGGGGCTCGCGAGTGCAAGGACGGCCAACGCGAACCCGATGGCCAACCCGCCCCCGAGGGTGAGCCACCCGGCCGCCCAACCCCACGCCACGCACAGCGCGATGTCGGGGAACCGCCTCGAGCCATCGCCCGCACGGTCGAGGGCCCAGTGCAGGAGCCACGCGGCCACCGCCGTGCCGGCACCGATCCCGGCCCAGCCGAGGCGCCCCGGAACGTGACCGGCCGTCGACACGGCTAACAGTGACGCTGCGCTGGCCGCGGCGAACCAGCCGAGCACGGGTGGCACCCGCAGATTGTCGACGTCGATGGCCGCGACTGCGATCGTCGTGGCGACGACCCCGGCCAGGGAAGCGATCGGTTTCACACTCGGCAGGGCCAGCGCGAGCCCGACGAACAACACACCCGTGACGAGTTCGATCACCGGGTACCGGGGGGAGATCGGGGTCCCGCAGTGGCGGCATCGGCCCCGAAGGGCCAGCCACGAAAGAACCGGGATGTTGTCGAGGGCGCTCAGCTGGGCGTCGCACGCCGGGCAGTGTGACGGCGGCCGGGCGATCGACATCGCGCGGGGTAGTCGGTAGACGACGACATTCAGGAACGACCCGATGAGGAGTCCGAAGACCCCGCTCGCAACGGTGGCCAGGAGACGGGTGGCGGCGGACTCCATCGCGTAGGGACTGTAGCGTCCGCGGATCGGCGAAAAGGTCCTGGTAGCGGCCTGGAAATGGGCCGGACGGTCCCCCAATTCAGGGGGGGTGCAGACCTAAGCTGAATTCGGCGTGGCTCTGCCCGGGTCCAGGGACCGGGTCGGGCCGGCCCGAGGGGAGGCCCATGCCGAAGCAACCAGGCCATTGGCCGGTTCCCCGCCTGACCGAGGGGAATGCGGTCCGGGCCGCTAGTACGAGGACTGGGCAGTGGTGACCGACACCGCGACGGCGACCGCCCGCCGTTTAGCCGAGGAATACAACCTCCGGTTTGTGGACCTGACCGCCGCGGCCCTCGCTCCGGGAGCTGAGTCGATCCTTGGCGAACATGTCGCCCGCCGCCATCGTGCGGTTCCGATGGGCCGCCGACTCGGAACGCCCGTGATCGCAGTCTCGGACCCCGGCAACATCATTGCGATGGACGACCTGCGGGTCGCCCTCGGCCGGGAGTTCTTCGCCGTCGTCGCGCGTGACGACCAGATCGACAGAGCCATCGAGCGCCTGTATTCGCCAGAGCCCAGTCCGGCGCCGGCGGTCGCCGATCCTGCGTCCGGCGCCGCGCCGAGGCCCGAGGTGAAGCCGTTCACCGGCATCCCCCAACCCGAAGCGATGACCGCGCCGCCCACGCCGGCGCCTCCTCCTCCGCTGCCTGCTTCGCCGCTTCCACAACCTCCGCCCCCCCCGCCGGCTCCGGTGGTCGCCCCCATGCGGTCGCGGCCGGAGCGCGATCAGCGGCCGCCCGAGCCCGCACCTCCGAAGGCGCCCGTTGCTGAAGCTCGTTCCGCCGACATCCGACCTCTCCCGGTCGAACCCGAGATCGTCGAGACCACCCCGCTGCCGGCCTTCTCCCCGCTGCCAACGGTGCCCGAGCCGCCGCTCGGATTCGACCCGACACCACCGGACCCCGAGGCCGAACTAGCGGCGGCTCTTGAGGCCGACCCGGATGGGCCGGTCGCGGCGCTGCCGCCCGACTGCCCGCCGTTGGCCCGACTGCTGGTGGAGTCCCGTCGCGTCTCGGTGGTCGCCATGAACACCGCTCTCGAACAGCTGGCCGAAACCGGTGAGTCCTTGGCCCGGTACCTGTTCGCCCGGAAGATCGCGACAGAGGACGACCTGGTGTGGGCGATGGCCCAGGAGGTCGGCCTCGAGTTTGTCGACCTCAACCAGGTCAACATCGACCGCGCCGCCGTCGCCCTCATCCCGCAGTCCACCGCCGAGCACCACATGGTGCTGCCCATCGCATTCGAGGGCGGCGTCCCGGTGGTGGCGATGGCGAACCCGACCGACGTGTTCGCCATGGACGACCTGCGGACGATCATGGGCAGCAACTTCAAGCCCGTCGTCGCCACCCGTTCGCAGCTGATCACGTTCAACCGCATCGCCCGCGACTCGACGATGGAGGTCTCGGCGGTCGCAAAGGACGCCGCTGCCGCGTCGACCACCGCGTCGGAGATCGAGAACATCCAGTCCGTTGTCGAGGACGCGCCGATCGTCCGGTATGTGAACCTGCTCATCCTGCAGGCCCTGAACGAGCGGGCGTCGGACATTCACATCGAGCCGAAGCCCGACGCCCTAAAGATCCGGTTTCGCATCGACGGCGTCATGCACGAGACATCGACCGCTTCCCCGGCCATCGCCAACGCGGTCGTGAGCAGGCTCAAGGTCCTCGGGGACATGGACATCACCGAGCACCGCATCCCCCAGGAGGGTCGGGTCTCCCTCACCGTGAGCGACCGGCAGATCGACCTGCGCCTCGTCACGCTCCCAACGGTTTTTGGCGAGACGGTGGTCATGAGGGTGCTCGACAAGTCGCGGTCCCTTCGGTCGCTCCCCGAGCTCGGTTTCGCTGCAGACACCCTCGACCGCTTTGCGCAGTCGTACAAGAAGCCCTACGGCGTCATCGTCGTGACCGGCCCGACGGGGGCCGGGAAGACGACGACGTTGTACGCGACCCTTACCGAGATCCTCACCTCGGAGAAGAGCGTCGTCACGGTCGAGGACCCGGTCGAGTACCAGATCGAGGGCGTGAGCCAGGTCCAGATCAACCCGAAGGCCGGCCTGACGTTCGCCTCGGCCTTGAAGTCGATCCTGCGATCCGACCCCGACATCGTGCTCATCGGCGAGATTCGGTCGGTCGACACGGCCACGATCGCCATGGAGGCCGCCCTGAGTGGGCACCTCGTCCTCACCACGCTGCACACCAACACCGCGGCTGCGACGCCATTGCGGCTCACCGAGATGGGAATCGAGCCGTTCCTCGTCACCTCTGCGGTCGGCAGCGTGCTGACCCAACGGCTCGCGCGCATTCTCTGCACGGTCTGCAAGGAGCCATACGACGCGTCCGAGAAGGACTTCTTCGGGGCCGGCTACGGGGAGAGTGACATCGAAGGCCTGGACATCACCACCCTGCACAGGGCCGTCGGCTGCCGCACCTGCGGGCACACCGGCTATTCGGGCCGCATGGTCCTTGCCGAGGTGATGAACGTCACAGAGGAGATCGACCGAATGATCATCGACCAGGACTCGATTGCGAGCATCGAAAGAAAGGCATGTGAGCAAGGAATGCGAACACTGCGCGCTGATGGATTGCTTCGGGCGGTTCAGGGAGTGACCACGCTCGAAGAAGTGCTCCGGGTGGTCATGTGAGCCCGATCTCGACCGCCGCCCGAGCTGAGTGGTCACGTCGGTTGGCCAGAGCCTTGGTGGCCGGCGGGTTCGTTTCCGAGTCCGTCGTGGCGACGTACCTCGTCCAAGCGACCGAGAACAACATCCCCCTCAGCGTGATCTTGATCCAACGTCATGGCGAGTTGCGCGATGTCGTCCTCAACACATTGGGCCAACTGGCCCGCATGCGGGTTGTCGACCTCGAAGCCGAACCGCCGATGGGGGAGATCCGCCACCTCCTGCCCCCGATGCTTGCCCTCGAATACCGAGCGATCCCGCTACGAGTGTCGGGGAATCAGGTCATCACTGCGTTCGCGGAGCCGCCGGAGCCCGAGGATCTCGCGGCGCTGGCCGGGATCCTCGGCCACGACGTCGTGGCAGTGCTGGCCAACCCGGTGATCGTTGATCGGATGGTCCAACCGGCCGAGGCTCACGCCGCCAACGGCAGCGCATCGGCCCGTGCACCCGGTCACGCGGCACCGATCTCGGATCACAGCGCCGTGTTCGAGACGTTCCCGTCCGTAGACGAGGAGGGGATGCCCCGTCACGCGCGGGTCGACGATCCGCCTGTGCCACCGCCAGTCAATGCGGTGTTGAGCCCGATGTCCCCGCCGCCTGAACCCGTCGTCGCATCGGTGGCGGCGCCGGCGCCGCCGCCGGACCTGTTCGAAGCCGCCCCGCCACCGCCACCGCCGCCGCCGCCGCCCTCGGTCGTCGCCGTGGAGCCGGAGCTGGGCAGGGTGGCGCCGCCACCTCCGCCGCCCGGGCCCAAGTTCGGTGAAAATGGCCCGCTCGACGCTGCCGACGAGCTCGGACCACCCTCGCTCGCCGAGACGTTCGGCGGATCGGCGTCCTTCCGCCGTCGCCGGGCCAACGACGTGGGGTTCCGTCTCCACATCGACGACCTGCTCCGTTACGTGGTGAACGTCGGCGCGTCGGACCTCCACCTGTCGTCCAACCTGCCCCCGACGGTCCGGCTGCACGGGGCGCTTCGCCCGATGGAGGACGTCGAGCCGCTCGACGCCGAGACGCTCCAAGAGATGATCTTCGGTGTCCTGCCGCAGAACGTGCGGGAGCGCTTCGAGGCTGAGCATGAGCTCGACACGTCCCACTCGGTGGCCGGAGTCGGGAGGTTCCGCGTCAACGTGTCGCTCCAACGCGGCAGCGTCGCAGTCGCTCTGCGTCCGATCCCCCACGAGATCCCGGAATTCGACAACCTCGGCCTGCCGGATGCCGTCAAAAGTTTCACCGACCTGCGCCGCGGACTCGTGCTCGTCACGGGCCCGACCGGTTCGGGGAAGTCGACGTCGCTGGCCTCGTTGATCGACATCATCAACCGGAACAAGCCGCTCCACATCGTCACGGTCGAGGACCCGATCGAGTTCCTGCACACCCACAAGCGCTCGGTCATCAGCCAGCGGGAGGTGGGCTCCGACACGGCGTCGTTCTCCGAGGCGCTCCGTCGCGTGCTGCGCCAGGACCCCGACGTGATCCTGGTCGGCGAGCTCCGGGACCTCGAGACCATCTCGACCGCCTTAACGGCAGCCGAGACTGGCCACCTGGTGTTCGCGACGCTCCACACCCAGGGCGCGCCTTCGACGATCGACCGCGTCATCGACGTGTTCCCGGCGGGCCAGCAGGAGCAGATCCGGATCCAGCTGGCCTCCTCGCTGCGCGGGGTCATGACCCAGCAGCTCGTGCCCGTCATCGACGGGTCGGGCCGGGCCGTGGCCGCCGAGGTCCTGGTGGCGACGCCAGCCATCCAGAACCTGATCAGAGGGGCCAAGACCCACCAGATCTATTCGCTCATGCAGACCGGGTCGCAGTTCGGGATGCAGACGATGGACCAGAGCCTGGCCACCCTGGTCCAGCGGGGGGTCATTTCCGTCGATATGGGGCTCGACAGGTGCCAGGACGAAGAGGACTTCCGCAACCACATCCAGGGGCTCGCATGAAGGGGCTCGCAGGGTCCCGACCAGGGCGCAACCTCCAGAAGGAGAACCAGAAGTGACGATGACATTCGATTACAAGGTCCGCGATCAGATGGGCAACCTGGTCACCGGCAAGCTGGAGGCCGACAGCATTCCCGTCGTCGTGACCAGGTTGCGCGAGATGGGCTATCTGCCCGTCTCGGTCGCGCCGGCCAAGGGGGCCGGGCTGAAGACCGAGATCGTCATCCCCGGGTTCACCGACCGGGTGAAGTCGAAGGAAGTGTCGGTCTTCACGAGGCAGTTCGCCACGATGGTCGACTCGGGCCTCTCGATCACCCGGTCCATCGCCGTGCTGGCGGCCCAGGTCGAGAACAAGTACTTCGCGGCCAACCTGCGGCAGATCCACGACGACCTCGACTCGGGGCTCTCGCTGTCGGCCGCCCTGGGCAAGCATCCGAAGGTCTTCGACGCGCTCTACGTGTCAATGGTCGCGGCCGGCGAGGTCGGCGGAAGCATCGACCTCGTGTTGAAGACGCTCGCGGGAAACCTCGAGAAGCAGGTGGAGCTCAACCGCAAGGTCAAGGGTGCGATGACCTATCCGATCATCGTGGTCTGCGTCATCGCGGTGATCGTGACCGTAATGATGGTCGTCATCGTGCCGATCTTCAAGAAGCTGTTCGCCAGCCTCGGCGGCAAACTCCCGCTGCCGACCCGGATCATGATCACGATCTCGAACACCCTGGTCAGTTGGCGGGTGGTGTTGGTGATCATCTTCGTGGTCGTTGCCGTGCTCTTGTTCCGGCGGTGGATCAAGACCGAGAAGGGCCGACGGGTCTGGGACCAGTTCAAGATGAAACCGCCGATCTTCGGGCCGGTCACGCACAAGGCGGGGCTGAGCCGGTTCACGGCGACGCTCTCGTCGCTCCTGTCCGCCGGCGTCCCGGCCTTGGAGGCCTTGGACATCACGGCCAACGCGGCCGGGAACTCGATCATCCGCGATGCGGTGGTCGAGGTGAGGGCGAGGGTTCGAGAGGGAAGTTCATTCGCCGAGCCGATGAGTCGGCTGGAGGTCTTTCCGAGCCTGCTGGTCCAGATGGTCGAGGTTGGCGAGCAGACCGGTGCGCTTGACGACATGCTCCAGCGGGTGTCCGATTTCTACATCGGCGAGGTTGACCAGACGGTCGACAACCTGACGTCGATCCTCGAGCCGTTCCTGGTCGTCATCATGGGTGTCGTCATCGGAGCGATCATCATCAGCCTGTACCTACCGATGTTCGACTACATCAAGCTGATCCACTAACGCGACGGTCGATACCGATGTGACATCCCGGCCCGGGCATGCTGAGGTGGCCAAGATGTCCGACGGGTCGCGCGATCCCTTCGTCCGTCCGGGTGAGCCGCATGCCTGACACCGTCGCCACAGAGGACTCCGGGCCCCGTCGGGACACTGACGCGACGGCAGTCGGAATGCCTGCGCCGCGTTCGGCATTCCGCAAGGTGTGGCCCGTGCTGCGCTTCCTGCTCGGCATCGGTGGTGCCGTTGTCGTCTTCTGGGTGCTCAGCAGCCACACCGACGAGCTCTCCGGGGCCGAATCGATCTTCGATCACCTTCGTTGGGCGTGGCTGGTCCCGGCGTTGCTCGTCGAGGCGGGTTCTTACGTCTCCTTGGCGCTGGTACAGCGGCGCCTGCTCGCGACCGGGGGCGTCGACGCTTCGCTCCGGACGCTGACCGGCATCACGCTGGCATCCCAAGCGATGATCAACTCGGTACCCGCCGGGAGTGCGTTGGCCGCCGTGTACGGGTTCCGTTGGTTCCGCCGCCTGGGCGCGAACGACTCGCTCGCCGTCTGGGCGTTGATCGGCACCGTCGTGGTCGGGGTCATCACCCTGGCGGTGGTCGCCGCGGGTGGTCTCGCCCTCGCCACCGGCTACGGAGCCAGCCTCGACCTCGTCCCGGTGACGGTGGGCGTGCTGCTGGTCAGCGTGGCCGTCGGCGCGCTCTTCTTGTATCAGCGGCCCCAACGGGCGGTGGCCATGTGGGCGGTGCGGGCCTCGCGCAGGCTGACCGGCCGGCCCCTTGGGGACGCTGAGGCCCGCGTCGCCCGCTTCCTGGTCCAGGTCACCGCGTTCAGACCGTCGAAGCGGGTCGTCGCGTCGGTGCTCGGCTGGGGGGTCGGCAACTGGGTCTTCGACTGCGCGTGCTTCGCGTTCTGCTTTCTCGCTGTCGGTGCGGGGATCCCGTGGAAGGGGTTGCTGCTCTCCTATGGGGCCGGCCAGCTCGCCGCCAACCTACCGATCACCCCGGGAGGGCTCGGCGTCGTCGAGGGGAGCATCACCATCGCGTTGGTGGCGTTCGGCGGGAGCCGGTTGAGCACCGTCGAGGCGGTGTTGATCTACCGGTTGCTCAGCTTCTGGGCCGAACTGGTGGTCGGATGGGCGGCCGCCGGGTGGCTGGCGCTCGGAGTTCGATCCGGCCGGTGGCGGCGCCGTGTGCGGTCCACTCGCCCGCCGGTCGCGGTGGTTGGATCGACGCCCGACGGGGCGGCGATCGATGGCAGCGTTGCTCGAGCGGGGGAGCGGTGATGGGGGTCGGGGCGTCGGTGGCGCGCGGCGGTCGGTCTCGGGGCGGGCGGCCCGGGTCGCGCTGGCGGTGCTGGCTGGGGGCGTCGGCGCTGGTCATTGGTCTCGGATCGGCGGCCGGTTGCTCGACCGTCCACGAGAGCCTCGGGACCAGCGACAGCCCGTGCTACGTGGCCCTGCCCACCGCCACCGCCGCCGTCGGCGTGGCCGGCCACTTCGACGGAGTCCGGCTAATGACCGTGAGCTCGCTCAAGTTCCCGCGGCTCCAGACGGCCTTGAAGCGGGCCGGCATCGTCTCGGGCCGCGTGTGCCTGGTCGCATTCAAGGGGAACTTCACGTCCACGACGGTGTCGCACCCGGCCGGCCGGGCGAGCGGCCACCTGGCCGTCGTCGTGCTCCGATACCCGAACGGTTCACTCGTGGCGACCGTCCTGTTCCGCAAGCTGCCGACCAAGTTCGGGCATTCGCACCTCGGATAGGGCGATGGCCTCAGGGCTCGTCCGATGGCCGGGGCTCGGTGTCACCGACGTCGGTGCGCTCCGGTGCGGTCGGAGGGTCCTCGTAGCTCGGACGCTCCGGTGCGGTCGGAGGGTCCTCGTAGCTCGGCGGCAACCAGGCCCGCCGGCGCCGCTCCTTGCGCTCGGCCCGTTCGAGATGACGCTCGACGTCCGACCACAAAAGCGGGTCGGGGTCTCCCCCGGTGGTGACGGTGTGCTGGGCCCGGGTCATGCTGACGAAGGCCACCGTCCAGAGCACCGCGATGGTGCCGAACTTGGCCACGAAGCCGGCGATTTGCTGGTCCATCAGCGGTGACACGCTGAGCAGCTCGGGCCCGTGGGCAAAATGCGGGTAGAGCGGGTGCTTGGCGAAGATCCACACGACGGCCAGGAATGACGGGACGATCGACTGCACGATCAGGTAGCCGGCCCGACCGAGCGCAGACGGGCGGTCGGCGCCGGGGACCTCGGTGAGGACCGGGGTCCACAGCACGAGTCCCGCGACGAGCAGGGCCAGATCGAGCGCCGATCGGGCCCAGACCGAGGAGCCCTGCGCCTCCACCGCCCCCGTGGTGAGCGTGGCCACGGCAATGACGGTCACAACTGCCACGGCGATCGGCGGTCGGGCGCAGCGCCGCACCACCGCGTCGACGGCGGCGGGCCGCGTCAGGCGGGCCAGCAGCCGGGGCGGCAGCCCGATTATGAGCAACGGCGGCACGGCCAAGATGAGAAGGAGCCGCTGGCACACGAGAGCGGTGAGTGACCAGTGCGCGGCGAGGTCGGCCAGGGGCCAGGTGAGCGCCACCAGGAGCAGCACGAGCGCGCCTGCCGTGGCCACGATGTGGCGGCGGGAGGCGCCGCCGGTCCGCCGCACCGCGTCGCCGTAGGCGAGGCCGAGGGCGAGGACGACCAGCCAGGTCACCGCATGGAGATGGAAGGTCCAGGGAGAGGACGACGTCACCGCGACCGCGCGCATCGGGTCCTACGCTGACCCCGATGTCCTCCCTCGACCGCCTCGAGCGCCTGACCGACCTCGTGCTCGTCCTGCTGAACGCCAATCGCCCGATGACCCTGTCGGAGCTGGCCCGAGACGTCCCGGGATATCCCTCGGGCCGCGACGCCCGGCGCCAGGCGTTCGAACGCGACAAGCGGCTGCTCCGAGAAGAGGGGATCCCGCTCGTGACCGAGTCGGTCGACGGTCCCGAGCAATACGGGTACCGGATTGACCCCGACTCCTTCTACCTGCCTGACCTGCACCTGACCCCCGATGAACAGGCGGCCCTGCAACTCGCCGTCGCCGGCGTGCACCTCGGCGATCCTAGCGGCAGGGACGCCCTGGCCAAGCTTGGCGCGACGGGCGTGGCCGACGCCCGTCCCCTCGCCTCGCTCGACCCGCCGCCCGCCCTCGTGCCGCTCTTCGACGCGGTGCGGGTGCGGGCGTCGGTGCGCTTCCGCCACCGGGGCAGCACGCGTTCGATGACCCCGGCCGGTCTGTGGTTCCGGCGGGGCCACTGGTATGTGGTCGGTTGGGACGCCGACCGTCAGGCCGGGCGGAGCTTCCGCGTCGACCGGATCGAGGACCTGCCCCAGGTGGGCGGTGAGGGGAGCGGGGTGCTGCCCGACGGCTTCGACGCGTCGGCGGCGGTTCCCGATGAGCCGTGGCTCACCGGCGGCGACGAGGCCGAGGACGTGGAGCTTGTCGTCGACGTGGTCGAGGCGCAGCGGGTGATCGACGAGCTCGGACCTTCGAGCCTGCTTGCGCGGGGAGAAGATGGATCCGTCAGCGTGCGGTTCTCGGTGTCCAACCGCGTGGCGCTGCGGTCGTGGGTGCTCGGTCTCCTCGACCACGCCGAGGTGGTCGGCCCGCCCGACGCCCGCGCAGAGATCGTGGCGTGGCTGGAGTCGATCGCCCTGGCCGAGTCGGTCCCGACGACGCGGACGCCGCGCAAGGCGGTCGATCCCACGGAAACCAACGAAGCGTCGAGCGAGGCGGGATCCGATGGCTCGGACCCCCGGGCCGGGAGGGACGTGCGGTATCGGTTGCGCCGGCTAATGGCGATCGTGGGTTGGCTGGCCAAGGTGGGCGAGGCCCCGATCGAAGAGGTCGCGGAACGTTTCGGGCTCGGGCAGGACGAGCTCGTGCGCGAACTGGAGCTCGCCGCCTGCTGCGGCGTGCCTCCCTATTCGCCGGACGCACTCATGGAGATCGTCGTCACCGACCACTCCGTCGAGGCGTTCCTCTCCGAGGGACTGGCCCGACCGAGGCGGCTCACTCCCGCAGAGGGTTTTGCGTTGTCCGCTGCGGCCAAGACCATCCTCGCCGTCCCGGGCGCCGATGCCGACGGGTTCCTCGCCAGCGCAGCGGCGAAGCTCGAGGCGGTGCTCGGGGCCCGCGAGGGCCTCAACGTCGACCTGTCCAGCCCGCCACTGCTCACCGACGTGCAACGGCTGGTCGATGAGCACCATTCGGCCGACATCGAGTACCACTCGGGATCGAGCGACGAGGTCACCCAACGCCGCATCGACCCCGTGCAGGTCGTCTCGTTGGACGGTCACTGGTATCTCGACGCGTACTGCCACCGGGCCGAGGGACTCCGCCGCTTCCGTGTCGATCGGATCCGCCAGCTGGTCGAGCTCGACGATGTCGCCGAGTCGTTGCCCACCCCACGGCCGCCATCCGCCGATGCGTTCGTCCCGGGACCGAGCTCAGAGGTCGTCGAGCTCGAGCTCGGGCCGGCGGCTGCCTGGGTTCTCGACAGCGTCCCCGTCCTCAACTCGACGGCTCGGTCCGGTGGCACGATAGAGGTGACCCTGGCGGTCGGCGGGACGGCGTGGTTCGAGCGCCTGTTGCTCCAGGCCGGACCCGAGGCGCGGGTGTTGGCGCCAGAGGACTGGGTGGACATCGCTCGCCGAGCGGCCGAGAGGGTGTTGGAGCGCTACCGGGACTGATCACCGACCGTTCCTAAATTCGGTGGGGCCGATCCCACCGCGGGGACGACGCGTGCTGTTTGTGGCCAGGGTCAGCGATCAGGGGGCCGGTTACTACCTGGATGACCTCGGGGACGAACTTCGCCGCGTCGCTCCCGAGCACGCCGCCGCGGACGGACGCTGGATCGGTCGGGGGACCGAGGGCCTCGGTCTCGCCGGTGCGGTCGACGGGCCGGCGATGCGAGCGCTGCTCTGCGCGTGTCACCCACGCACCGGGTACACCATCACGCCGACCCAGCGACGCACCGTGGCCGCCTTCGACCTGACCTTCACCGCTCCGAAGAGGGTGAGCCTGCTGCTCTCCCTCGGCGACAAGGCGTTGACAAGCGAGGTCCTGACGGCTCACCACGAGGCGGTGCATGCGGCTGTGGGCCATCTGGAGCGGCGGGCGTGGGCCGTACGCCGTGGATCCGGGGATGAGCGGGCGCCGATCGCGACGAGCGGGGTGGTCGCCGCGAGCTTCACCCACTGCCTGAGCAGGGCCGGCGATCCCCACGTCCATACGCACGTGGTTGCGGCCAACCTCGCTCACGGTGTCGACGGGCGGTGGAGCGCCCTCGACAGCCGCGGGCTGTTCGCCCACGCCCGCGCGACCGGCGCCCTCTACGACGCCCATCTCCGCGCGGAGATCACCGACCGGCTCGGACTGTCCTGGTCGTGGGGCGAGCGGCGCGGCTGGGACGTGGCCGGCGCCGACCCGGTGCTGGTGGCGGCGTTCTCCAATCGGTCCGCAGAGATCCGCCAGGAACTGGCCGCCCGCGGCACATCCTCGACGCGATCGCGCCACGTGGCTTGGGCCACGACCCGCGACCCGAAGGACCGGGAGGCGACCGGAGCCGACGTGGCCGCGAACTGGACTCGGCGGGCTTCGGTCGCCCCGAGGTGGCGGATCGACCGGGTGTCCCGGTCGCCGTCGGTCGGCCAACGCGTCGACGAGTACAGGTTTCAAGCTGCGATCGAGGCATGCCCACCGTCGGGAGTGTGCCGCCGCGACGTGGTGGCTGCGTGGTCCGAGGCGGTCGCGCACGGGGCCCGGGTGAGCGAGATCGAGGGGGCGAGCGACCACTGGGTGCCCGGTGACAAGGGTTCCGTCGGGGTCGCGGAGTCGCGGCACGCTCCGGGGGCCTGTGTCCCGGCGCAGCACCTCATCCGTGCACTCGGGCCGCGCCCGGTCGCGGCGGACAGCCAGCCGGTGTGGCAGCGAGCCGCGGCAGCGATCGATCACTACCGACAGCGATGGGGCGTCGAGCATGACACCCGTCTGCTCGGTGCGGACCGGGATCACCTGGCCGGGCTTTCCCATCGACGCCTGGCCGACCATCTGGAGGTGTCACGGACGGTCCGCGAGGCGTTGGTGAGCCTGGGCGGTGAGGCCAGGGCCAGACTCGAACACGACGGCTTGGCCCTCGAACGGCGTTGAATGAGAGGAGAGCCTCTAGCCCCGGCCGAAGAAGTCCGAGCGGTCACGGCCACGCTCGACGAGCTGTCTCCACGGAGCGTCCCGGTGGGCGGGCGTGAGGCGTACCCACCCCATCTGCCTGCGGCCGTCGACGGCCAGCGCGGTGCCGGGTGCACCCCGGGCGATGACATCGGGCGGCAGGCGGCGGCGCATGACGGTCGACGTCGAGACGGAGCCGAGCAGTCGACCGTTCGTTCCCTGGGCCGTGCCGAGCGTGTTCGAAGGCAGCTCGACGTCTCCGCTCAATGTGGACAGTGCGTCGAGCGTCGCCATGTCGGCGATGCCGGGCAGGACCACCGTCGTACCGAACAGCGAAAGAAAGCCATCGGCCTCCGATCCCCAACGGCTGCGGGCCTGGGACAGATCTTGCAGACACGCCAGCGTCAAGAGCCCCTGCCCCGCTCCCTCGCTCACGATCGACGGCAGGTCGGGGAGCGGGGCAATGTTCGCAACCTCGTCCAATGCGAAGAGCACCGGTGGGCTCGAATCGCCCTGTCGGGCCCGCTCATAGGCCGCGTCCCGGATCTCGGTCAGGAGCCCCACGATGAGGGGGGCCAACTGCTGCTGGTGTCGGCCGGCCGAGCATACGTACAGGGTGTTGGCCCCGTCGCAGAAGGCGGCCGGGTCGAGGTACGGGGGCTCCGTCGAGGCGAGCGCCGACCCGGACCGGTATGCGGCGAGGACACCGGACGCGGTCGACCAGATGCCCGACTGCTCGCGGTCGTCGGTAGCCAGGATGCCGGCCAACACGTCGCTCGCCACTCGATCGGCGCCGCTCTCACCGAGCTTTCGCAGAGCCGGTGCGCCGTCGTGGCGGTCAACCCAAGAGAGCACATCGCGCATCGAACGTCGATTTAGGGCCGCGCTGTGCAAGATCGGCGCCAAAAGCGAAGTTGCCCGTTCCGTCCAGTGATCGTCACCAGAAGCGCGCGCTCCGCGGTTGCCGCGGCGATTGGAGTGCACCATCGCGTCAGCCATGGAGAGCGCACCATCCCACTCTCTGGCGGCATTCAGCGGCGACCACCCGATGCGCACGACGTCGTCCACTGCGTCCATCGAGCCGCTCGGGTCGAAGAGCAAGGTCCAACCGGCATCCGCCCGCGCCGGTGCGGTCGACCGGAGCACATCGGGCTTGGTCGAGGTGCTCACCACGGCACCGGGTGCCGCGAGAACGTTCGGGATCACCACCGACGACGTCTTTCCGGAGCGGGAAGGACCGAGGATCAAGGCCGAGCGCTCCGGTCCCGCCCAGGCGGTGCCGACGTCACCAAGGCCCAGGTAGATGCCCTTTCCCTGACCGTCGGCGGGGGCCCGCCGGTCGTCTCCATTGGATCGCTCGGCTTGTCCGGTGCCCTGCGGCGGGCGACGAGCGGTTCGATCGGCCGGAGGAAAACGAGACACGCAGAACCGAAGGGTCGCGAACCGACCGATGTAGGCAGCGTTGATCCGCCAATTCTCGCGAGTTCTCCGCAATTCGACCGGTTATCGGTGCCGTTTCGACAATTGCAGACGATGCATCGCGCATCCGCACCCATTTTCGGTTGGCGCGCGTTGTTTGACGCGTTTACGCACGAATTCATTCAATGTTGACCACGCGCGGTGACCAAACTCGTGCGCGCACGCGCGCCGTGATTGGTACTCGCGCGACGTTGCGACATGTAGATCGCGTAATTTCCGCGTTTCGCGCGCTCGCGCGCGGTATTGTTTACGTGCTGAGTCCGTTGATGTTGTTGAAACGCGGATCAGCTCACAACACGTCGTTGTGACTGGTGAGTTCGGAGCGTGAGTGTCATGTCGAACGAGACACAGTCTGCGTCGGCGATTCACTTGACTTCGGGCTGCACAACCGGTGCAGCGATGCGGCTCCCGATGACGTTGGTCGTCGGCGGCTCGCTGGCTTCACCTCGAGTCAAC
Source organism: Acidimicrobiaceae bacterium (assembly GCA_003151235.1). Lineage (GTDB taxonomy): Bacteria > Actinomycetota > Acidimicrobiia > Acidimicrobiales > RAAP-2 > Palsa-461. The sequence continues at coordinate 86,043 of PLWZ01000051.1, read as the reverse complement.
GATGAACCCTCAAGGGAGGTACACCAGTGGTAACCGCAAAAAGGCGGGCCCCGGCCAAGAAGGCGGCCAAACGGGCTCCGGCAAAGAAGGCAGCCAAGCGCACGGTGAAGAAAGCCGTGAAGCGGGCTCCCGCAAAGAAGGCCGCGAAGCGGACCGTGAAGAAGGCAGCGAAGAAGCGGGCTCCGGCTCGCAAGGCTGCCAAGCGGACCGTCAAGAAGGCCGCGAAGAAGCGGGCTCCTGCAAAGAAGGCCGCCAAGCGCCCGGTCAGGAAGGCAGCCAAGAAGCGTGCTCCGGCTCGCAAGGCTGCCAAGAAGCGGGCTCCGGCTCGCAAGGCTGCCAAGCGCACGACCAAGCGGGCTCCGGCTCGCAAGGCTGCCAAGCGCTAGTCAGATCGTCGGCCAACCGGCCGGCACAGATTGTCGAGAACGGGGACCTTCGGGTCCCCGTTCTCGCGTCCGGCACTAGATCTCGATGCGGTGGAAGCTCTCGCCGAGATCCATGCCGGCCAGCGCCCCGTGCTCGGACAGCTGCCGGTGGATCCGTCCGGCGAAGCCGTCCGCCTCCTCCGGTGCTTGTGCGGCCCCACCCGCCTCGGTGTCTCGAATGCCGAGCGTCGTCTCGTACTGGCTCCGATGGGCCAGCAGCGCCTCGATTTTCACCGCTTCGAACCCCGCCACGTTCTCGACATGGTTGGGCACGTCGGCCTCCCACAGCAACAGGGCCGCCGGACGATGCGGGGCCAGATCCTGGTCGCTGAAGAACTGGGGGTCCCGTGCCGCCACCAGTGCGTCGGTGACCACGAACCCGGCGTTGCGATGGTCGGGATGGAGCCGGTAGCGACGCCAGGGGTCGTGTCCGAAGACGATGTCGGGTCGGATCTGACGGATCCAACGACAGACCTCCCACTGCTCCCGGATGGTGTTGCGGAGCTCACCGTCGGGCCAGCCGAGGAACCCGACCTCGCCTGCGCCGAGCCGCCGGGCCGCCTCTCGCTGCTCGTCCTGTCTGGTCGCCACCAACGACGCCAGATCCTGTCCGGGGTCCCACGTCCCCTTGGATCCGTCGGTCAGGACCAAATGGTGGATCGTGCAACCGGACGCCGCCCATTTGGCGAGCGTCCCACCGCAGCCGATCTCGATGTCGTCGGGGTGCGCGCCGATTGCGAGTGCCCTCTCGGGGATCGCCAGATCGGTCGTGATCGGCCCGAAGCGCTGCAACTCGCCGAAGGGCTGGGCGACCGTGCGAAAGTCCCGATCTTCCGAGGATCCTTCCGTCACGGCAGGGGCAGGTCGGTCGGCCAGTCGAGGTCGAATGCGAGCTCGGCCCGGCGCAGGACGCTCACCGGCAGGCCCAGCCGCGCACATTCTTGGAGATGCCGCTCGAACGAGCCGGGCCCATATGAGAAGCGAAAGCCGCAATCGACGGGCAGTCGGATCAGGTTGGTCCCGTTGTCCTGGCGGTCCGGAACGAGGGTCACACCGTCGAAGCGCTCCAACCGGCCGATCCCGGCGGCAAGGGGGAGGTCGGCATGGGCAACCGTCGCGGACTGCACACCCAGCTCGGCCAACCTGGCCACGCCGGACTCGACGGCCCCGTTCAGACCTCGGCCCGGTTCCCAGATGACGAGCGCGCCGTGCTGGCGGGCCCAGTCCGCCACCTCGGCGTCATCGCAAACCACCGCTACGGCGAGGGGTGCCGAGGCAAGGATCACCTGCGCCGCCATCTGCTTGACCAGCGCCCGGCGCTGAGCATCGGGAAGGGCCGAACCCAGGCGCTGCTTGGCCGCGGCGAACGACTTGACCGGAATGAGGACGGCCGACGCTCCAAGCGTCGCGTTCGGATCACCGGCGCTGCGTTGGTGCGGCACGGCGACGGCCCTCATCGGGCCAGTGTAGGAGTGTCCATCGGGCGGGCCACTTGTTCGGCCGGCTCCCGGTCGTAGGCTCGACCTGATGGGTGGCCCGGTCAGTGTCGTCGGCGCCGGGTCATGGGGGACGGCCGTCGCCTCGATGCTGGCCCATCGGGCTCCGACGACGCTCTGGGCGCGCTCGCCCGAGCTCGCGGCTGCGATCAACGAGACGCACCTCAACGAGACCTACCTGCCCGGTATCCCGTTACCTGCGGGCCTCCGGGCAACGTCGGACCTGGCCGAGGTCGGCTCCGACGTTGCGATCGTGCTGGTGGCGGTCCCGTCACACGGTTTCCGTGCCGTGCTCGAACAGTTGGCCGGTCATCTCTCTCGCGACGTTGCCGTGGTCAGCCTGACCAAGGGCATCGAGTCCTCGACAAACAGCCGCATGTCCGAGGTGATCCGCGCTGTATTGCCCTCCAACCCGATCGGAGTGCTGACGGGTCCCAACCTCGCCCGCGAGATCGCCGAAGGTCAGCCCGCTGCGAGTGTCGTGGCCCTCGAGGATCCCGACCTCGCGGGCCTGGCCCAGGAGGCCCTCCACGGGTCGACGTACCGGGTCTACACGAGCACCGACGTCATCGGTTGCGAGGTCGCGGGCGCGGTGAAGAACGTCATCGCCGTCGCGGCCGGGATGAGCGACGGGCTCGGTTTCGGCGAGAACACTCGAGCCACGTTGATCACCAGGGGCCTGGCCGAGCTTGGCCGGGTCGGGACCGCCCTCGGCGGTCAGCTCTTGACCTTCGGCGGGCTCGCCGGCGTCGGCGATCTCGTGGCCACCTGCACCAGCCCGAAAAGCCGGAACCGCAGCGTCGGGTTCGCGATCGGGCAGGGCCAGTCGTTGGTCGAGGTGCTCTCGGGCATGCACATGGTCGCGGAGGGTGTGAAGACGGCCGGACCGCTGGTGCAACTGGCGCGCGACGTCGGCATCGAGATGCCCATCGTCGAACAGGTCGCCGCCATCGTGGAGGGGACCACCGGACCGATGGACGCGCTCGTCGCCCTGATGGCCCGCCGGGCCAGGGCCGAATGGGACGAGGATCTGTTGCGGGGCTTGCTGAGCTGAGCTCTCAGCTCTCCGGCGGCTCGGTCAGCCGCGCGGTCGCGATCCCGAACGGCCGGAGGGTGAAGGACCCGTCAAACGGCTCGGTCGGGCGGCCGCGGAGGTCGACCAGCCACCCCGCGGCGTCGCCCAAGACGACGGTGGTTTCGTCTGCGTCGGGGTTGAACACCCGGATTTCCAGGTGGCCCTCGTGGCGTCGGACTGAGCTCAGCTGGGCTCCGGCAACGATGAGGGCGCTCCCTCGGTCGGCACGGGTGCCCCCCCCGAGCGATGTCGTTGACTCCAGCGGGATGACGAGATCCTCGGACATCGACCATGGGTCGATGTCGCCCAACGCGATCGTGTACGTGCACTCGATGCGCCGCCCGACGAGCTGGAGGCCCTCGACCGGGGTGAGCGGCCCGGCCGGCACCGGCCGGTAAGCCATGCCGACCCGCGAAAGCATGCCGGTGGAGCGCAGCATTGTCATGGCGAGCGTCCGAGCGGCCCCGCCTTCGACGTCGATCAGTTCGTACTCCCGGACGCCGGGGTGGCAGATGGTGAGCCCACCGGCGACGACGAAGTCCCGCGCTGGGAATGTCGGCAGCCCGAACTCGTCCGAGCGGCCCTCCGCCGTCAGGCCACGTTCGGCGCTTCCGAATGCGCTCCCAGATGTGGACGTCGCAGTCGGCTCGGGCAGCGGGAAGTGAACCCTGAGGCGGTGGTCCCGGGCCGGGTTCAAGAATGACGTAGTCACCCCGACCGCTGTCTCGTCGGCATGGAGCTCGATCTTCGTGGTCACGCTGACTTGCTCATCGCCGTGGCGCGACCCCGATGCCGAGTCGGCCCCGGCCGGCCACCGGTACTCGGCCGTGATGAGCGCCCCCGCCCGGACCGGGCCCTCTTCGACCACGGCGATCCGCACCGACTCGGGGGTTTCGACGAACCGGTCATCCTTCGGGGGGGAGTAGTTGTAGGAGTCCCCGAGGTCGCCGCCGTCGACCAACTTTCCCAAGCCGCCGTGGCCGTCGATCGAGAAGGTGCCGTCGGCCGCGTTCACCACGACGGTGACCAACCCGTTGGTGAGGACGACCGAGCCCTCGGGTCCGACCGCCGCGTCGGCGGCGCTCAACTGGCGCGCCGAGACTGGGTGTAGAAGGGGAGCGGGCGTGTAGGTGGCCCACCCGAGCCCCGGTACGTCGGCGATCCGGGCCACGACCTGGCGGATCGGCGGTTGGTCGAGGGCCACCCGGACGACCGCGTCGGGCCGCGCGGCGAGTCGAGCGGCAAGGTTCTCCTTCACCGCCTCGACCGGTATCCCCGGTAGCTCTTCGGTTCCGACGGAGACCGTGATGTCGATCCCGGTCTCGTTCTCCTCGATCCGCACGTCATGGACCCACGCGTCGTCCGAGATGCGTGTGCCCTGCAGCATGCCGAGGATCGACGTGACCGTGGCGGCGTCGAGGGTAAGGGTGCCCGGGAGGCTGGCCCGGGAGGAGAGCACCTGTTCGGAGGCGCCGTCGACGGGCTCGCCCATGACGACGAGCTCGACGATGCCGGATCGGGACCGAGCGGAAGCATTGACGACAACGGGGCCCGGCTTGGCCATCGAGCGGGCCAGCGCATCCAGTGCCCGCTCCGCCAAGCCTTCGGCGACGCGGTGGGACTCGGCGAATCGCTCCAACACCGAGTCGACGACAGCGTCGACCGAGCATGCGCAGATCGAGTCGTGGGCCGCGTTGCGCACGACGTCCAGCCATGCCAGCTCGAGCAGTCGGCCCGGCCAGTCCTCGGCCGAGCCGAAGAGCGCTGCATACGGCTCCGCACGCCGTTCGAGAGCGACCTCGGCCATCGCGGCGGCCCGTTTCACGTCGACCCGGTTGGATGTGACGCCCATGAGCATGTTGGCCCGGAAGCCGGACCGGAGCTCGCCTCTCCAGGTCGATAGCCCATCAACCGGGGCACGGTCCAGGTACCGGGGGAGCGAGGTCACCTGGAAGGAGTAGTCGTCCTGCATCGCGTTGGCCTCGGCGATGAGGCGGCCGAGGTGGGGCTGGGGCGGCAGGTGGTCCGAGCCGTTCATGTACAAGATGCCGTCGAGCAGGAAGCTCTCCTGCTCCTTCTCGTAGGCGGCGGTCCGCTGGACCAAAGCCGCAGCGTCATCGGGGAGGGTCGCCGCGTTCGAGTAGCCGGTGGTCAGATACTCGGCCCGTACCTTGGAACCGTCGGGCGCCTCCCACCAGAATCCACTGCGGTCGACAGCCGATGGGACCCCCCGCCACACCACGGCGTGGGCGAACCCGGCCTCGGAGAGGATCTGGGGCATCTGGGCGATGTGGCCGAACATGTCGGGCAGATAGCCGATGTCCATCGCGCCGCCGAACCCGGCCGCTCGGGACATGCCCATCTCGAGGTTGCGCACGATGGTCTCCCCTGAGACCAAGAACTCGTCCATGAGCACGTACCAAGGGCCGACAGTGAGCCGACCCGAGGAGGCGAGCTCCCGGACCCGATCGGTGGCCTCCGGGCGGATCTCGAGGTAGTCGTCGACGGCTGCCATCTGGCCGTCGAGGAGGAACCATCCATAGGAGGGGTCCGATTCGAGGAGCTCGACCAGGGAGTCGAGGGTGTCGATCAGCTTGAGTCGGAAGATCTCGAATGACTCGTACCACTCTCTGTCCCAGTGGGTGTGGGGTATGACCGCGACGTTGCGAGGGGGCACGGGGCCAGGTTATGGGATTGGGGGGCGGCCGGGTCGAGACCGACGGCCGCTCGGCCAAGAGCTGAGGAGCCGACCTGGAAGCGCCTGGGAGGCACTCGCCCCCTTCGACCGACCGGGGAATCTGGTTCTCCGGGACCCACCGGATCCGCCGGGCGCTTCGCTACGGTGAGGCCGTGCGCATTGCGTTGGGGACCGACGAGCGGACTCCGCTGATCGGTGCACTCCACTCTTCCTTGGAGGCGCGGGGTCACGACGTCCGGTTGGTGGCCGACGGGACGCCGTGGCCCGAAGCCGGGTCGTCGGTCGGTCGAGCCGTGGCGGACGGCGAAGCCCAAGTCGGCATCGTCTGCTGCACCACCGGGACCGGGGTTTCGATGGCAGCGAACAAGGTGCCAGGAGTTCGCGCGGCCCTCTGTACAGACGCCGAAACGGCCAGAGGGGCCCGGCGGTGGAACGATGCCAACGTGCTCGCGTTCGGCCTCCGGCTCACCACCGAGACGCTTGCCATCGAGATGGTCGATGCTTTTTTGGGAACCGAGTTCGATCCAAAGGAGGCCGACCTGGTGGCTTCACTGGAGCACGCCCCGGCGACGAGCGGAGACCCTTGAGCACGGCACCGAGAAGCGGGCCCACGGTCAGGGTGGCGAGGGCCTCGACGAAGTCGCGTCCGCTCAGCGCACGACCGACCCTCGATCAAGAGCGTCTGTTGTGGAAGGACGGCCACGAATGGGTGGGCGGTCTGGACGAGGTCGGTCGCGGTGCGTGGGCCGGACCGGTCAGCGTGGGCGTCGCCGTTCTCCCCGCTCACATCACTCGGCGCACCATGCCTCTATGGCTGCGCGACTCCAAGCTTCTGCACGAGGTCCGTCGCGAGGCGATCTTCGAAGAGGTGGCCGCTTGGTGCGCGTACTGGGCCGTGGGTCACGCGACGGCGGCCGAGTGCGACATGTGGGGCATGACAGCTGCGCTCCGGCTGGCCGCCTTTCGCGCGCTCGCCGGCCTGGAGGTGGTTCCGGGAGCCCTGGTCATCGACGGCCCCTACGACCTCTTGAAGCAGCCGCCGACCCAGTTGCAGCTGCTCCGCGACGACGGGCCGAGCCCGTGGGGACCTGAACTGCCCGACGTGGCCGCCCCCGGCACCATCGTCCCGGTGGTGGACGGAGACGCTCGCTGTGCCGCCGTTTCGGCCGCCTCGGTCCTGGCCAAGGTCGTCCGAGACCGGCTCATGCGTGACGAGGCGCCGCACTACCCCGTCTACCAGTTCGACGAGAACAAGGGGTACCCGTCGAGCGCCCACAAGCGCGCGTTGCGTGGCTATGGGCTCTCGGCCATTCACCGCAGCAGCTGGGCGTTCGTCAGCGGCATTCCCTGGAACGGCGGGTCGACGCCGACCCGTTTCATGGGGGGATCCGACCCCTGCCCCTAACATGAGGGGGCCATGGTTTACATCCTGGCTCTGGGGGCCGCTTTCGCGAATGCGTTGACGAGCATCCTCCAACGCATGGCGGTGGAGGATGCTCCGGCGCGCACCACCCTGCGCCTCAGCCTGATCACCTATGCCCTTCGCCGCGGGGTCTGGATAGCCGGGTTCTTCGTGATGATCCTCGCGTTCATCATGCAGGCGATCGCGCTGCACTTTGGCCGGCTCACCCAGGTTCAGCCGATTCTCACGACCGAGCTCCTCTTCTTGGTGTTCCTCCTCGGATCGTCGTTCGGGTTCCGCATCGGCTGGCGCGAATGGCTCGGCACGGCGGCCGTCGCGGGAGGACTGGCCGGATTCCTGATCTTCGCCGCGCCGGGCGGCGGCAACGTCGTGCCCACCAACTCGGAGTGGCTCGAGGTGGGGTTGGCCTGTTTGTTCTTCGCGACCGTCGCGGTGCTGTTGGCGCTCCGGGGTTCGAGGTGGCGCCGTGCCGCCATGTTCGGCTCGGCGAGCGCGATCGGCTTCGCGTTCACCGCCTCGTTGACCAAAGTCGTATCGACATACGCGGCGCACGACTGGGTGTCGATCTTTCGCCATTGGGAGACCTACGCCCTCGCGGGGTGCGGCGCCCTGTCGCTCTTCATCGCCCAGAACGCCTTCCACGCCGGCCCGATCGCGGCGTCACAGTCGACACTCGTCATGGTCGACCCGCTCGCAAGCATCCTGATCGGGGTCAGCCTGTTCGGGGACCAACTACGGACGTCGGGGGCGTGGGGCCCGCTCGAGGCGATCTCGCTTCTGGTGTTGTTCGCCGGCGCGTTCTTCTTGTGCCGGTCGCCCCTTGTGCGCGGCGTGAAGGGGGTCGAGCCCGATGACCAGGAGTTCCTCTGGTTTCGCCGGCGCGCCCATCGAGCGGCCCGGGACACGGGAACGGCGCCCGTTATCCCGCCGATCGCCGGAGGCTGAGCGACCGAGGTTTCCCGGTCAGTGCGAAATGGCCAGCGCGCCCAGCGACGCCGCCATGGTCACCGGCACAACGGCGAGGCCGACATAGGAGAACCGTCGGAACGACGGCGTCCATCCGGCCGATCGCGAGGTCTGGAACCACAGGACCCCGGCCAACGACCCCGAGAGGGCGAGGTTGGGTCCGAGGTTGAGCCCGACGAGGAGTGCGGCCGCGTGGGCCACCGGGCGCGCAGCGAGCAGAGACGCCGCCGGCAGGTTGTTGACAAAGACGGACGCTCCGGCGCCGATCGCCGCAGTCTGCCAACTGCCGCTGTGTGCGAGCAGGTGCGACGGCCCGGACCACGCACGGCCAAGCGTGCCGAGCGCGGTGGCGGCCCCGAACAGACCAAGGAGGAGCGGGAGGTTCAGGTGGCGGGCCACCGAGATCCCGTCGCGGCGGGTGATCACGTGGGTCCCCGCGACGACGATCCCGATCCCGGCGACGACGAGGGCAGCGGTGTCGCCGGGCAACGCGACCATGGCTATGACTGCGCCGACGACGGCCAGGGTGCCAGGGCCGAAGCCCGGTCGCCAAACCATCGGTTCAACCCCTTCGCGCCGACCGAGTCGGGACCGGTAGAGGATCGCGACCACCACGACAACCGAGATCACAGAGGCTGCCCATGCGCCGGCCACGTGCGCCACGAACGCGGCGCCGGACGTGTGGGTCTCTTGCAACACGATGAGGTTGGTCAGATTGGAACCGGGCAGGAGCAGGGACCCCGCGTTGGCCATGCACACCACCAAGTAGACGAACGGCTCCGGATCCCGGTGTTGGCGCCGCGCCGCCGCCAACACCACCGGCGTGAGGAAGGTGACCGAGGTGTCGAGGTTGAGCGTGACCGTTACCGCCGCGACCAACCCGGCAGTGCACAGCAGAAGTGACGCCCCACTCCGTCCGACCCAGGCGAGGGCGGCACCTGCGGCGTCGAACAGCCCTTCGTCTCTGGCGACGATGCCGATCAGCAGCAGCCCTGTGACGAGGACAAACGGCGGCCAGTCCTGCGACGCGGCGGCACGGGCACCACGATGGTCCAACGCGGTGCACACTGCCGCGGCCGGAACACCGATTGCCAGGGCCAGCCAACCGAGTCGGGTCAGGGCGCTAGGCGAGTTGCCCTGGGCAATGGGATCGTCGGCCGCGATGTTCGCCACCCTACGCGGGCTGCGCGGGTCCAGCCCGGCCGAATGAGTCAGCTATCGCCGGCGGTAGGAGCGTTCACGGCGTCTGTCTCACCTGCACGGGCGACGGCGGCGCGCACGAAGTCAGCGAACGCGTCGGGGTGTGTGAGGTGGGCACCGTGCCCGGACCCCGGGATCGTGATCTGTTCAGCGCCCGGGACGTGTTCGGCCAGCCACGCCACGTTCTGGATGTGGAATTCGTCAGTGGCCCCGCCACAACCGAATACCACGGGAACCGTGAGCTCGGTGACGTCGAACAGAGCGTCACTGCTCAAGGACGCCAGCTCCGCCACCAATGCCGGGCCATCGGCCAAGCGGTCGGCGCGGGCAGCCGGCTCGAGCCGATCCCACGCTGCGTCCCCGACCCGACCCCGGAAGAAAGTCTCGACGGCGGCGTCCGGGTCTTGGCTCATTCCCCAGGGACCCGCTTGGCGCCCTTCGATCGGGATCCAGCGCATGGGCGGTTCGAACGCCGCCACCGAGGCGAATCGAGCCGGCTGCGCCATTGCGGCCCCGAGTGCGACGACGCCACCGAGGCTGTGGCCGACGACGACCGACGGCTTCCCGATCTCCTCCAGCACCCCGATCAGGTCCTCGATGTGCCCCTCGACGCCGACCACCGAGCCGTCGCCCCGCGAGTCTTGATAACCGCGTCTGTCATAGGTGACGACCCGGAGGTCTTCGAGCCTGCGGCTCGACCGGCGGAAGCTGTTGCCGCGGTCGAGCGTCCCGTGAACGAGAACGACCACCGGGCCGTCGGTAGGCGAGTCGTCGGTGTCCAGGTAGCCCGATCCCGCCGGTCGGTCGACGACGAACAGTCCGGGCGGGTAGCTCACCCGCGAGAACATAACCGTTCAACGTCCCGCGGGAGGTCAGTGGTAACCGTTCTCCCTGGTGCACGGGCTGACACCCCGCCACCGGTAGGGTGGAAGCATGGTTGACGCGAGTGGTTCCGAGCGCGTCGCGCAGGACCACGTGAACGGCGGGGTGGGCCGGGCAACCGGGTCGTTCGGGCCCAACGCGTGGCTCGTTGACGATATGTACGAGCGGTTCGCCGCCGACCCCGGGTCGGTGAGCGAGAGCTGGCAGGAGTTCTTCGCGGACTATCGCCCTGCGCCCCTCCCGGCACCCGCGCCTCCCCTTGCCCGCCCGCCCGATGCTCTGCCCGCTCCGGCGTCCGGCGAGACCGAGAACGGCCGATCGGCCGGGTCGAATGGGACGCCCCACCCCGTCGTGCCGACGCGAGTGACCGAAACCGACGCCGCCGAGGCGGTGCCGCTCCGAGGTGCCGCCTCGAGGATCGCCCTCAACATGGAGGCGAGTCTCGGGGTCCCGACCGCCACCAGCGTGCGGACCATCCCGGCGAAGCTGCTCGAGATCAACCGGCAGATCCTCAACGACCAGCTCGCCCGCACATCGGGCGCCAAGGTGAGCTTCACCCACCTCATCGGCTACGCCGTGGTTCGCGCGCTCGTCGAGGTGCCCGCGCTCAACGCCTCTTTTGTCCCCGACGTCGATGACAAGGGCACGCCCGGCATCATTCGCCATCGGCACGTCGGACTCGGGCTCGCGGTTGACGTCTCGAAGTCGGACGGCTCGAGAACGCTCTTGGTGCCGTGTGTGAGGGACGCCGACACCCTCGACTTCCGATCGTTCGTCCTTGCCTATGAGGAGCTCATCCGCAAGGTCCACACCAACCGGATAACCCCCGATGACTTCGCGGGGACAACGGTGTCGCTGACCAACCCCGGGACACTCGGAACCGGGCAGTCGGTGCCCCGGCTCATGCCCGGCCAGGGGGCCATCATCGGGGTCGGCGCTCTGGGCTACCCCCCGGGTTTCGAGGCGGCCGACCCTCAGGTCGTCGCCGAACTCGGATTGGGCAAGGTCGTGACCGTCACCTCCACCTACGACCACCGGATCATCCAGGGGGCCGAGTCCGGCATGTTCCTCGGCAAGGTGCTCGACTACCTCGAGGGCAAGGACCGCTTCTACGACGCCGTCTTCGAGTCGATGGGGATCCCCTACGAGCCGGCCCGCTGGCGGACCGACACGAGCGCCGGGTTCGACGCCGGCGACGCGTCGCATCAGCGGTTGGTGAAGCAGGTTCATGTCCAGACCCTGATCAACATGTACCGGGTCCGAGGGCACCTGATCGCCCATCTCGACCCGCTCGAGGTCGAGAAGTCGCGTTCGCACCCCGAACTCGATCCCTTGACCTACGGACTGACCATCTGGGACCTGTCGCGGCGCTTCGTCGCCGACGGGCTGGCCGGCCGGGACGTCACGACGTTGGACGAGATCATGCATCTGTTGCGCGACGCCTACTGCCGGACGCTGGGCATCGAGTACATGCACATCCAGGACCCCGAGCAGAAGCGTTGGATCCAGCAGCACATCGAGGGGGTCTCCCGGACCCTCGAGATCGACGAGCAGCGCCACATCCTCGATCGCCTGAACGCCGCCGAGGTCTTCGAGCGCTTCCTTCACACGCGTTACGTCGGCCAGAAGCGCTTCGGGTTGGAAGGGGCCGAATCGGCGATCGTGCTCCTCGACACGGTGCTGAACGAGGCCGCCGCCGCCGGCTGCTCCGAGGTCGTGCTCGGCATGGCTCATCGGGGCCGGCTGAACGTGCTGGCCAACCTGGTCGGGAAGTCCTACCGGGAGATCTTCGAGGAGTTCGAGGGCAACCTCGACCCCGAGTCCGTACAGGGGTCCGGAGACGTGAAGTACCACAAGGGCGCGGTCGGCAAGTTCACCTCTCGTGCGGGTGTGGCGCTCCCGATCTCGATGGCATCGAACCCGTCGCACCTCGAGGCGGTCGACCCGGTTGTCGAGGGCATGGCCCGGGCCAAGCAGGACCGGCTGGTCGCCCACAAGACCGACGGGACGTCGGACACGTCGGATCCCGACGACGACTTCCCGGTACTGGCGCTGCTCGTCCATGGCGACGCGGCGTTCGCTGGCCAGGGGGTGGTGGCCGAGACCCTCAACCTGTCGGGCCTGAGTGGTTATCGGACCGGCGGCACCGTGCACGTGGTCATCAACAACCAGCTCGGTTTCACCACGGCCCCCCAGGCCGCCCGCACGTCGGTGTACCCGACCGACGTGGCCAAGATGGTCCAGGCACCGATCCTGCACGTGAACGGTGACGACCCGGAGGCCTGCGTGCGCGCGGCCCGCCTCGCGTTCGGGTTCCGCCAGGCGTTCCACAAGGACGTGGTCATCGATCTCGTCTGCTACCGGCGCCACGGCCACAACGAAGGCGACGACCCGAGCTACACCCAGCCCCTCATGTACAAGCGGATCGACGCTAAGCGATCGGTCCGGAAGCTCTACACCGAGGCCCTGGTCCGCCGGGGCGACATCACCCTTGACGAGGCCGAGCAGGCGCTCGACGACTTCAACGCCAAGCTCCAGTCGGCCCTCGACGAGGTGCGGGCCATCCCGCTCCGTCCACCCGAGCTCGTCGTGGTGGAGACACCGCACTCGCCGTCCCCGGTCGCGACAGGCGTACCGGTCGAGCTGCTCCGTTCGCTGTCCCAACTCGTCCGGACCGTGCCGGAAGGCTTCACCCTCCATCCGAAGCTCGAGCGCCAGTTCACCCAACGCGACGGGCTCGTTGCCGACGGGACCGTCGACTGGGCGTTGGCCGAGGCGCTGGCTCTGGGCAGCCTGCTGGCGGAGGGAGTCGACGTCCGGCTGACCGGCCAGGACACCCGGCGGGGCACGTTCTCTCAGCGCCATGCGGTCCTGGTCGACTACGCGACCGGCGACGAGTACGTGCCGCTGGCCCACGTCGACGCGTGGCGAGCTCCGGGTGCGAAGGCCCAGGGTGGGCGCTTCACCGTCCTCGACTCGTTGCTCTCCGAGTACGCCGCGGTCGGCTTCGAGTACGGCTACTCGGTCGAGTCCCCCGGGACGCTGGTGGCCTGGGAGGCCCAGTTCGGGGACTTCGTGAACGGTGCCGAGATCATCATCGACAACTTCCTCGTGGCGGCGGAGGACAAATGGGGACAACGGGCCGGCCTGACCCTCCTTCTCCCGCACGGGTACGAGGGCCAGGGCCCCGAGCACTCCTCGGCCCGGATCGAACGGTTCCTCGGGCTGTGCGCCCGGGGCAACCTGCGCGTGGCCGTTCCCTCCAGCGCCGCGCAGTACTTCCACCTCCTGCGGGCCCAGGCCCTCGGGTCGCGGACCTGCCCACTGATCGTGATCACGCCGAAGTCCCTGCTGCGTTCGCCGGTCTCACGCTCACCGCTCGAGGCCCTGGGGGAGGGGAGCTTCGCCGAGGTGCTCGACGACCCCCAGGTGGTCGACCGGCTGGGGGTCCAGCGGGTCGTGCTCGCGAGCGGCAAGGTCGCGTTCGAGGCCCTCGACCGCCGTGAGGCCCACCGGGGCGAAGACGGCCTTCCCGGCAACCCCCCGGCCGGGGCGATCGCGGTGGTGAGGGTCGAGCAGCTCTACCCGTGGCCCGACGACGCCGTCAGCGACGTGCTCGAGCGGTACCCGAACGCGTCCGAGGTTGTGTGGCTCCAGGAGGAGCCGGAGAACATGGGTGCCTGGTCGTTCGTGCACGAGCGCCTCCACCGCCTCCTCCGAGACCGCTACCGCCTGGTGCATGTGAGCAGGGCCGAATCGGCCAGCCCGGCCACCGGCAGCTCTGCCCAGCACCAGCTCGAACAGGCCGACCTCCTGGACCGGGCAATCGGCTAGAGCTGGCATTCGGCGCCACCAGGTGCCGCCGGATGGTTGACTGAAGCCTGAGATGACCCCCAAGCACCACGTCGTCGTGGACGGCTCCAACCTGGCCACAGAGGGCCGCACGGTCCCCAGCCTGGCCCAGCTGGACGAGGCCGTCCGTGCCTACCTGGCCGAGGACCCGGCGGCCGAGATCGTGGTGGTCGTCGACGCCTCGTTCAGCCACCGGATCGACCCGTCCGAGCGAAGCCAGCTCGAGGCGGCCGAGCTGCACGGGGAGGTCGTGGCGCCGCCGGCGGGTGCCATCGGGAGGGGCGACGCCTTCGTGCTCCGGATCGCTGAGCGGACGGGGGCGGTCGTGTTGTCGAACGACTCCTTCCAGGAGTTCCACGAGGAGCATCCGTGGCTCTTCGACGACGGGCGCCTGGTCGGCGGCAAGCCCGTTCCGGGCGTCGGCTGGATCTTCACGCCACGCCGGCCGGTGCGAGGGCCGCGCAGCCGCAAAGCGACCAAGGACACGGACGCGGATGCCGAAGAGTTGGACGATCGCCTGTCGGCGCCACGAAAGGCGGCCGAGGTGGCGAAGGCGCTGCAGAAGGCCGCCAGGGCACCGGCGGGCGGCCGGGTGAAGGCGACCGCGAAGGTCCCCGAACAGAAGGCGGCCAAGAAGAAGCAGGCGAAGGCGACCACCCCGAAGGCCCCCGCTCCGAAGAAAGCAGCCAAGACGGCGGCAAAGGTGCAGGGCGCCAAGCTCGGAAAGGCCTCCGGGAAGACCGAGGGAGGCAAACGAGCCAAGGGGGGCGCCGAGGCCGCCGCCAAGAAGTCACTCGAAAAGAGCGACAAGACCAACAAGAACAAGCGGTCGGGCAAGAGCGAGAAGGCCGGCCCGAAGCCGGTGAAGGCGGCCAAGAAGTCACAGGGCACACGAGGGTCGCCGCGCCAGGTCGGACTGCGGGCCGCGATCAACCAGGCCACGGCAGAGGTGATTGCCCCTTCGGTGACGGCGGCCCGACACGACCACGCCGCGGAGCCGGCCGGCAAGGGAAAGCGGCGCCGACGGGTCGAACCACCTCCGGCCGTGAACGAGCCACTCGCGTTCATCACGTTCGTGGCCGCTCATCCTCTCGGGTCGACCTTCGAGGGCGTGGTGGCCTCGTTCACCTCCCACGGCGCAATGGTCGACGTGGCATTGCCCGACGACGGGGTCCTGCACTGCTACGCGCCGGTGGCCGGCCTCGGAGCACCTCCGCCTCGGGCGGCCAGAGAGGTCCTCGCACGCGGTGAGCACCGGAAATTCTCGCTGGTCAGCCTGGACCCGTCCCGCCGCATGGCCGAGCTCGCGCTGCCCGAACTCGCGTCGGCATTCCTCGGTTCGCGCTCGGCGCGGCCCAAGGCGGCCGGCTAACACCCCGCGGCTAGTCTCCCCGGCCAGTGGAACCCGGCGACGTCCTTCCCCATCGCGAGCCGTTCCTCTTCGTGAGCGAGGTCGTCTCCGTCGTGCCCGGTCGCGAAGCGGTGGGGCGTTGGCACCTCTCGGGGGATGAGCCGTTCTTCGCCGGCCACTTCCCGGGCCGGCCAACGCTCCCTGGCGTGCTCATGGTGGAGGCGCTGGCCCAGCTGGGCGGCATCGCGGTGCTGTCGGACGCGCGGTATTCGAACAAGCTCCCGCTGTTCGGGGGGGTCAACAAGGCTCGTTTCCGTCGCCAGGTCGTCCCCGGTGACACCCTCGAACTCGAGGTCACGATCGGCCGCCTCTCATCGCGTGCCGGCACGGGCCATGGCCGTGCACACGTCGGGGGAGAGACGGCCTGCGAGGCCGACCTCCTCTTCGTTCTCGTCGACCGGGGACCCGACGCGTGAAGCTGGCCACCTGGAACGTCAACTCGCTCACCGCCCGGATGCCGCGGGTCCTCGGGTGGATCGACGAGCACCAGCCCGATGTCATGTGCCTCCAGGAGACGAAGCAGGCCGAGGCGGCCTTTCCGACGGCCGAGTTCGCCGACCTCGGCTACGAGTCCGCCCACCACGGCGACGGTCGCTGGAACGGGGTGGCATTGCTGAGCCGGGTCGGCCTGGAGGACCCCGCCCGCGGTTTTGCCACAGCGGAGGAGGAGTATGGGTGCCGCATCGTGGCCGGCACCTGCGGCGGCGTCCGGGTGCACTCGGTGTACGTGCCCAACGGCCGGACCATCGACCACGAGCAATACGGGTTCAAGCTGGTCTGGTTGGCCAAGCTGGCGTCGCTCCTCGGCGACACCTGCGATCCAGGAGCCGACGTCGCCGTCTGCGGCGACTTCAACATCGCCCCCGACGACCGCGACGTCTGGGATCCGGCGGCGTTCGTGGACGCGACCCACGTCAGCGGGCCGGAGCGCCAGGCGCTTCAGGTGCTGCTCGACTGGGGTCTCGAAGACGTCTACCGACGCCACCACGCCGATGGCGGCGTGTTCTCGTGGTGGGACTATCGAGCCGGGGACTTCCATCAGGGTCGTGGGATGCGCATCGACCTCGTGCTGGTGACCCGGTCGCTGGCCGAGCGATCGACGTCAGTGGTCATCGATCGCAACGCCCGCAAGGGTCAGAAGCCCTCCGACCACGCGCCGGTCGTCGTGGAGTTCTCCGCATCCACCTGAACCGGGGTCCCCCGGCTCGATTGACGGGCTAGCTGTAATACCCAGCCAGGTTGCTGACACGGCTCATCGGAGGTCCCTCGACACGAGCGATCGAAGTTTTGCCAGGTGCTCGACCACGGTCTCGGGTCCTGCCGGCGCCTGCTCGTGTTCCAGTGTCGCCCGGGCCGCTTCGACCGCACCCAGCCACCGGGAGCGTCGTCTCGGTCGTCGGCCACCGCTCTCGCCCGTGTCGCGGGCCCAGCTACACCACAGTTCGTCCTCCGCCCTCGTCATGGCGACATAGAGGAGCCTGCGTTCCTCCTCGAGCGCCGCCTCAACGCGGGCCGAGCCGATGGGAACCAGGCCCTCACTGAGTCCGATCACGAACACGCACGGCCACTGGAGGCCCTTCGCTCGGTGGAAGGTGCTGAGCACGACGCCGTCGATGGGTTCGTCAGCGAAAGGCCCGGCACCGTCGACCGCAACGATGTTGACCGTCCCGTCGTCGGCCGACGGTCCGAGGTCGCTGGCCGGGCCGAGCTCCCCGCTCGCAAACGTGTACGGAATGCGCTGCCCGTCCAAGGCCTCCGCGACCGCGCGTAGCTGGGCGTTGGTCCGAGCGAGGACGGCCAGATGGGACCACCGCCTCCCGGGCCGGTGAGCCAACCAGGCCTGCCGGGCCACCCATTGCGCCTCATCCCCGTCGCTCCCGTGCTCGGCGACGACCGGGATGGGTCCTTCGCCCCGCGAACTCGCGGGCGTCGGCGAGCTCGCGTCGAGGGCAGCGGCCGCCAGTCGAACGATGGCGGGGGTGCATCGGTGGTTGTCATCCAGCCGAATGACCCGGGTGTCGGAAAAAAGCTCGGGCAGTTCGGCCAAGAGCCCGGGATCGGCACCGTTCCAGCCGTAGACGGATTGGTTGGGATCTCCGACCACGAAGAGGTCCGGCTCGTCTGCGACGAGGGCCCGGAGCAGCCTGAACTGCGCCGCGTTGACGTCCTGCATCTCGTCGACGTAGAGGTGTCGGAACCGCCACCGCACTCCCTCGGCGAACGCGGGGTTCTCGTCCAAGACAACGGCACTCTCCAACAGGAGGTCGTCGAGATCGAGGACCCCACGCCGCCGCCGGGTGTCCTCGTAGGCGGCGAACAGCTCCGCGATGAGGGGCATCGGCACCCGGACTACCCGGTTGGCTCGGCAAGCCGCCGCTTCGTACTCCGACGGTCCGATCATTCGGGCTTTCGCCCACCCGATCTCGGCTTCCAACTGCAGCGAGGTGGCCCGACTCGCCTTGTGGTCAGCGAGAACCGTCTCGAGGAGCCGACGCCGGTCGCCGATCACCGTCGGAACCGGGCCACCGCTGCTGTCCCGCCAGTCGCGCAGAATCCGTAGGGCCGCCCTGTGAATCGTCCCCGCAGTGACGCCGACCACACCCAAGCGGAACAGCCGCACCCTCAACTCGTCGGCGGCCTTGCGGCTGAACGTGCACACGAGGGTGTGTTCCGCACTGGCGCTGCCATCGACCGACCGCCTGGCGACTCGCAGCGTCAACACGCCGGTCTTGCCGGCACCGGCGCCGGCCAGGACGCACAGGACGGGGTGCTCGATCATGATCGCTTCCCGCTGGGCGGGCGTGAGACCGGGGGGAAGGGTGTCCTCGAAGGAGCTGGCCGTCGGTGGTGTGGCGGCTGCGGGAATGCCCATCGACCCAACCGTACCGATGGGGTGAGACACCCAGGTCGATCGTCGCGGCCGGACTTCCCCTGGGTCGGCGGCCCGCCTCGATATGGTGGCCGCCGACGCACGGGTCCGGAGGAGAGCTGTTGGCGCCGTCGAAGTTGATCCAGCCGATGGGGGAGACCCGGTCCGACCGGGTCAGGCCGCTGGCCGGCGAGCCGCGTCCCGGCCGCTGCTGAGGTGCTTCGCGCATTCGCTGACGGCCGACTCACCGGGGAGACCTTCGGGACCGGACGTCCGACCGTCCTGGCCCTGCACGGTTGGGCGAGGTCCCATCGGGACTTCGGGGCGACATTCGCGCCTCCCGGATCCGAACCGCTCGATGCGATCGCTCTCGACCTGCCGGGCTTCGGCGCCACTTCGGCTCCGCCTGCGGCATGGGGCAGTCGCGAATATGCCGACCTCGTCGCCGAGGTCCTGGCCGAGATGGACACGCCCGCGGTCGTGCTGGGGCACTCCTTCGGCGGGCGAGTGGCGATTCAGCTGGCGGCCCAGAGGCCGGACGACGTCGCGGCCCTGGTGCTGACGGGTGTGCCGCTCGTCCATCCTGGACCCGGACGTAAGACGCCACTGACCTTCAGGGCCGGCCGGTTGCTCCATCGGGCCGGCCTGGTCTCCGAGCCCCGCATGGAGTCACTGCGCCAGCGCTACGGGTCGGCGGATTATCGGGCCGCCGAGGGGATCATGCGACAGGTCCTGGTGCGTACGGTCAACGAGCGGTACGACGATGTGCTCGAGGTGATCCGATGTCCCGTCACCCTCGTTTGGGGAGACGATGACGACGTCGTCCCGATCACGGTGGCGCGATTAGCGGTCGACGATCTTGCAGATGCACATGTGGTCGTGTGTCCTGGAGCTGGCCACCTGACCCCGTTGTCGGCGCCCGCGGCCCTGCGTGAAGCGGTCGTCGATCGGCTGGCCCAACGAGGCTCACGGTGATCCGATGACCCTCAGCGTTTCGGGTTGGGTCGCGTTGGGCCTCTGTTCGGCCAGCCTCGTTCCGGCAGGAGCGCGGTGGTTGCGGGTGGCGCAACGAGAGCACTACCTCGCCGGCTCGATCACGCGCTTCGCATTCCGCTGGTGGATCCGGGTGCCTCTCAACGCCCCACTCCTCGTTCTCGTGTTCGCTGCGACGGCTCTGTCCTGGCGGTGGCCGCCGAGCGCGATCGGCACGGGCGCGATTGCGATGGTTGCTCCGCTGGGGCTGTCGGTGCGAGGACGGACCTCGCCGCTCGGGGTGACTCGCCGGCTCGTCACGCTGGCGACCATGTCACTTGCGGTCGAAGCGGCCATCGTGGCGCTCGGCTTCGCGATCCATCGGGCCGTGTTTCTCGCAGCGATGGGAGTGATCCTGGTCCCCGTCGTCGTGGACTTGGCATGCCTCGCGGCAGTCCCGATCGAGCGAAGCCTCGCCTCGAGGTTTGTGGCTAGGGCGACGAATCGACTCGCCTCTGTTCGCCCGTTGATCGTGGGCATTACGGGGTCATTCGGAAAGACGTCGACGAAGAACTACGTGTCCCACCTGTTGGCCAACCAGGTGCGGGTGGTCGCGAGCCCGGGATCCTTCAACAACCGGGCCGGCCTCGCCCGGGCGGTCAATGAGCAACTGGTCGAGGGGACCGAGGTGTTCGTGGCCGAGATGGGCACCTACGGACGTGGCGAAATCGCAGAGCTTTGCCGGTGGTGCCCGCCGAGCGTCGCCGTGATCACGGCGATCGGGCCGGTCCACCTGGAACGGTTCGGTTCCGAAGACGAGACCCTGGCTGCGAAGTCCGAGATCACCGTCTTCGCAACCACGGTCATCTTGAACGTCGACGACGAGCGATTGGCCCGCCTCGCTGAGAACCTGGCGCAACGTGAGAACCCTCCGGTGGTCGTTCGGTGTTCGAGCGTGGACCGTGGTGCCGACGTATGCGTGATCGATGAGCTTGGTTCGTGCGACGTGCTCGCCGATGGTCGCCTGATCGGATCGGGGATCTCGCTGACCGCTGGTGCACAGTCGAGCAACGTGGCCTGCGCGGTGGCGGTGGCCCTGCAGCTAGGGGTACCCGACGCCGAGATATCGGCACGCCTGCGCCACCTCCCGGCAGTGCCCCATCGGCTCTCGGTGGCGACGGCGCCGAGCGGGGTGGTCGTCATCGACGACACGTACAACTCGAATCCGGCCGGTGCCGTGGCGGCCCTCCGTCTGCTCGGCGAGGCGGGCGAAACGGGAAGGCGGGTCGTGGTCACCCCCGGAATGGTCGAGTTGGGTCGCCGACAGGCGGAAGAGAACCAGGCGTTTGGCTCGGCGGCCTCGGAGATGGCAGCTGAGTTCGTGGTCGTCGGCAAAACCAATCGATCGGCGCTCTTGGCAGGTGCCAAAGGGAACAAGCCCGTAACGTTCCGGACCAGGGAAGGTGCGGTCCGCTGGGTGCGGGAGAACCTCGTGAGCGGCGACGCCGTCCTGTACGAGAATGATCTCCCCGACCACTACCCTTAACCGGCACTGGGCCGACAGAGTGGTGGGGCCCGGCTGACGCGACGGGAGCTTCGAGCCTTGCCTGAAGTCGGTGTGATCTTTGGTGGGCCCTCTCCCGAACACGACGTCAGCGTGCTGACGGGCCTGCAGGCGGCACGGGAGTTGGGGTCGGTGCAGGGGACATCGGTCCGGGGCCTCTTCTGGTCGAAATCCGGCGACTGGTTCGAGGTCGAGCCCGCGCTCGAGGGTACTGACTTTCTGAACGGTCCACCCAAGGGCGCGGCACGGCTTCAGTTGGTCTTGGGGCCTGACGGTGGTTTCGTGCCGAGCGACCGCAAAATCGGTCGGGCGCGCCCGCTCGGGTTGGACGTGGTTCTCGTCTGCTGTCACGGGGGGCCGGGGGAGGACGGGTCTCTTCAGGCGGCCCTGGAACTCGCCGGCATCCGTCATGCGGGACCGTCGGTTGCCGGGGCCGCACTCGGGATGGACAAGCTCGCGTTCGGGGCATTGGCCGCAAACGCAGGCCTTCCGACGTTGGCGCGGCGTCTGCTCGATCCCGAAACGACCGACGTCGGGTTCCCGGGGCCGTACATAATCAAGCCGCGCTTCGGTGGATCATCGATCGGCATCGAGGTCGTAGAAGACCTCGCTACGGCGCTAGTCATCCGTAAGACCAGCGTGCACTTGGCGAACGGGGCCGTTGTTGAGCCTTATCGTGCTGACCTCTTCGATCTCCAGATCGCTGCCCGGTCCTGGCCTGAGTTCCAGGTCTCAGCCATCGAACGTCCGCTAAAGGCCTCAGGAGCTAGCGGTCGGACGGAGTCCGAGATCCTGGGCTACCGCGAGAAGTACGCAGGAGGAGAGGGAATGGTTAGCGCTCCAAGGGAGCTGCCAGCCCGCCTGTCCTCGGAACTCGAAGCCCAGATCCGTGATGCCGCAGAGCGGATCTCTTCGTTGGCGGGGCTCCGAGGGATCGCTCGTATCGACTTTCTCTCTGACGGTTCAGAGCTTCGGGTTAATGAGCTCAATACGATCCCAGGATCCCTCGCCAAATACCTCTGGATCGACCCCCCGATTCCCTTCCAGGTTCTGTTGAACGATCTCTTGGCAGAAGCCGTGTCTCGCCCGTCGCGTTCACTTCTGTCAGCCGGAGCCGATGGCTCGATCCTTCAAGGGGCTTCGTCCATCGCCGCCAAGCTTGCTTGATGGAGATACGAAGTTGTAGTCCCCCGGCGACTCAGGTGATCGAAGAGTCGCTCGGTCTCCTGCGAAGGATGCCCACCAGGGTCGAATTCACTGACACGCCTGCGACACTCGTCCCACTCGCGGCGGAGCCGAGTCCTGTCTCCTGATGCTGCCGCGGTCGCCATCGCTGCTCGGCTAAGGAGCTCGCTGTAAGGATCTACCAAGCGCGCCCGGTCGAGGACCCACGCAGCCAGGTCAAGAAGTTCCGCGCCGATCGCCAGATGAACGGCGCGACACGCCGCATCAACGATCGTCGCATTCAACCGAGCTTCGTGACCCTCGGAACTCCACCAGGAGTAACCGGAGAGCACTCCTGCGAGTGGTTCTCCTTTCACGAGGTCAAAGGCACCCCGATACAGAGCGATCGACTCATCGACGGAGGCTGCGTCCCGAGCAGCAGTCACGAATTGGGCGGCTCTGGTCACGTCGACGGTGACCGATTGCGACAGCTTGTAGTGGCCATATCGAGATGCGTTAGGGAGATACAGCTGACCTTTCGAGTCAGAACCCAGTGCTCTCCTGGCTGCGCCAACGGTATTGAACAGTGTTTTGGCGGCAGCATCGAAGTCGGGAGTACCTAAAACTCGTGTCCGGAGTCGATCACTACTGATTGGGTCAGGGTGGTGAAGAGCTAGGTAGGCCACCAATTCAGTGGCGCGTCGCGCCCTCTTCGTCGGGAGAACACCTTGGAGTCCGTCTATCCAGGGCAGCACCGTCAAGAGCTTGACCTCTAGTTCGCCGGCGGACGATCCGACAGCACCGTGGCTCGTGACCTCGACTCGAACGGGTTCATCTCCCGGCGAATCCTGATCCGCGTTTCGCCTGGAGGCTGACCCGACATCGATGAGACTGTCGGGCCGAAGAGACAATCCTTGAGGATGCAGAGTAAGCCCCTGGCTGTCGACCACGATCGTCAAGTCGACCTCTTCATTGGGTCGAGTTGTCACTCGAGCTCGCTTCTCTGTGGTTCCGTCGGTAGTTCCGTTCAACCACATCACCTCAATCCCATTTGCCGTCGAACGAACATTGACTCGTTCCGACCACTGCTCTTGGCGTGCAAGAGAAGCAAACGAAGCAATCAACAGTTCCGCCTTTTGCCCCACTACAGCGAGAGACGATCGCGGGCTTAGTGAAACGGCCCAGCTACCACTTGAGTTCATTCCAACTGGAAGGACGATTGGGCAGTCCTTTGGATCGGTCGTCGGAACTAACGGGGCGATCCCATCGATTCGTGCGATCCACGACGTTGCCTGATCACCGAGCTGCCATCCTTCCGGAGCCCAACTGACCTCTTGAGACAAGAAAACTTCGACGATGTCCAACCCAGAGCGCACCAGACCGATGCGAAGGCCATCTCGAAGGGTCCCGCTTGACTCAAGGGATGCAAGTAAGTGACAAAGCCAATCAAGCCGGATGCCGTCAAAATGAGGGTCGCCTTCATGGGACGACGCTGGTTCGGTCGGGTGTTGGCTCGTCTGGCTCTTAGCCTTCGGCCGCAATTTGGTTGAGCACGAGTTTCGTTTGGATCGCGATCGGCGCCCGAAAGCTGAAACACCGAGCCCACATATTCCGATTGTCGCGAAGTCGGAAAACAACAT
Source organism: Acidimicrobiaceae bacterium (assembly GCA_003151235.1). GTDB lineage: Bacteria > Actinomycetota > Acidimicrobiia > Acidimicrobiales > RAAP-2 > Palsa-461. The sequence continues at coordinate 62,406 of PLWZ01000051.1, read as the reverse complement.
CGGCAGATCAACCAGGGCCGTGGTTGGGGGGTGTACTCCTTTGGAAATGAAATTTCGACCGCGTGGCTCCGAGCAGGTGAGCGAGTTCGGGATATCTGAACCGCAGAACTCGAAATAGGCGAGATGGACATTTCGCGATCCGCCCCTGCCAGTCTCAAGAGCATCTCCGGCGGGCGAACTTTCACTGTCCTGGCCGGTGGAATCGTACCAATCAGGACTGAGTTTCAAATGCAACGTCGCTGAAGCGTCTTGTCCAGAATACGAGCCGGGAAAAGTTTCGTCGGTTGACTGGCTCCCCGGAACTGACAAGGTCCCACCAAGTGACAGAGCCGCGCGATGGAGGTGGCGAACGCTGCTTTCGGCAGCTCCTTGATGACGGGTAGTTACAGCGACCACCGATGGTATCGAGACGGCTGTGGCTGGAATGCACGCGAGGATGACTGTGGCGATTCGAGCGGCCAGCCAGTCGATGCGTCCGTCGAATTCGGAGTTGATATCTCGATCGCGTACTCGTTCGACGACCCGCCGGCACAGTGGGATGCAACAAGCGACCCAAGCAACCCAGGCCCATATGGTTGCCAAGTCCAACAACCCACGAGACGACAAAACCGCTCGGCTTGTCCAAGAGGACGGAAGAGGCCATCCAGTCGTCAACGACAGGAGGAAGGGAACAATGATCAATATGACGACAGCGACTCCGGCAGACGCGACATCGAGACGACTTCGACGCAAGAGTCTCCAATCAGGCGTTATGGGCGGACTACGCCGGGCTCATCGTGATTGTCAGGTCGTAGATGACCGGCACCGTACTTAAGCCCTCGTCAGTGAGGTTCACCGTGCACGGAGACGATACGGCGATTGAAACAGACGCGGTTGACGTTCCTCTGACTGACCGTTGGTCCTCGGAACAGTTGATCGAGAGATCGAGGGTCGTTTGCCCTGACCACGTGGCAGAGGCGGTTACATCTCGTCCAGTACCGACGATTGGGTATGAGCTAACGACATTCTCGGGGTAGGTGAGGTATCCCCGGAGTGACTCGATCGTAGGCATCACGGTGGTGGTGGTGGTCGGCAAAATGGGCATCGCAGATGATGGGGGCTGGCGACCGGTGTCATGTGACTGAACTGGCGAGGTAGAGCTACTCGGCAATGCATTCGGCGTTGTCGCAGCTCTCACCAGCGCGGGTGTTTGTGGCGTCTCGGGATTGGGTTCTGTGGCGCGACTTCGGTCGTCGGATCGTTCTAGAGAATTGGAGACGCCGGCCTTATGAGTTGTCCCCCCTGAACGCGAAAAGATCAGGGCCATTACTGCCATTGACACCGCCAGTAAGACCCACCACGTGGGTCGCGCTGATGCGCCACTCCGGTGGTGGTGATGGCGCCATTTCTGCTCCATGGATGCCACAATCTCACCTTTTTATGACTGTGCGCAGAACTGCTCCTCGGCACGTCTACGTCTGTCGGCCAGGAATCGCCTGCTCCGCCCCGTCATTTGGGCCAGTTCTGTCATGGTGAGACCGAGAACACGGGTTCCATAGAGAACGGCAGCGTCCGTCGAGTTCAGCTGATTGCCTGCTAAATCCTCTATTGCCTGAGCTAGGACTTCAAGGTCACTGACCTGCGTTGAGGTCGCTACTTGGAGTCGGCGATCGAGTTCCGGCCCAACTGCGATTTCACGCGACGACCGACGCGTCAAGATTTGCCGTCTCATCCGACAACGAATGGCTGACAGAAGATCGAGAAGAGCATAGGGACGGTCTTCGCCGTCCCATTCTGTGATTACTTCCCATGCGGTTGTGATCAGGTCCGAGAAGAACGTGCCGCCATCGATCCAGTCTCCACCCGAACCCCATGACAGGCGACGTGCCACAGTAACCAGACCTGGGAGCAGAGCTTGGAGGATTGCTCGAGGGATCAAAGGGTGAACTGATTGATTGCGAAGCATCGCTTGAACGACCCGCGGCGCCCAGCCTCCCTGGGGGTCTCCGATTGCTCCGCGAAGCAAAGCGACGAGTGCTTCCAGGTCGGGAGCGTTGGTCGCGGCAACCTCAGGCTCTCTTCCGGCCAGAACTTGTAGTGCCTTTCTGGATTCCGGACCCCGACTCACGGCCCTCCAGTCCAGCGTCAGTTGATCGATTGGTCGTGACGTCGTTCCGCGCATTTGCGGATGGTGGAAAGGAGCGTTCCCCCCATGGTTCCCACCTGAGGCGCAAATTCTCGACGAGAGTCGCTGCTGATATTGATGAGTAGCATGATTGGTGGAGCACTACAGTTTCGGAGTGGACATTGGTCAGTTCTATGACGCTGATGATCGGCGGAGGCAGTCCGTCGAAATCGAGCTTGGTACTGAGTGGCGCGATGCCCAATCCGTTCGGTACGAGCTGAATTGGATCGAGGACACGGGCGAGCTCTATGTGATGGTCGAACCCCCGCCCCCGGTTTGGGAAGACCCGTTCGGCGACATCTACGTCCAGACCAATGAGAAGGCACCCATCACAGGGATGACCGTCCGCGTCATCGCGCACATGGATTCGCACGACCGGCTGGAACAGGTTCTGGAGGGGTGGCAAGCCGCCATGGCAGAGTCTGACGGGATCCATTGGCTTGCCGACCGGCTGAAGGCGCAGGGCGTAGCCGACCCGAGTTGGGCCGGAGGATCCACGTAACATCGGCCAGGATCAGGCGAGCGGCGACACGTAGCCGGAAATGCGAGCGCCGTGATCGCCGGTGTCGGCGTAGAGCTGGTCATTGCCGGTCTCGACCAGACTGAAACCCGTCCGATCACCGTCGCCGTTTACGACGTTGGGACCGGTCGAGCCCGATGAGATCGACGTGACGATGGCGACATGATCGGCGGTCAAGGTGTTCTTGTGGAGGCCGTAGACGGCGACATCTCCTGGCTGGGGGGCGTATCCATCGCCCACGGGATGCCAGGTGCCGTGGGCAGTGCCCCACTCATAGAAGCTCGCCGATGAAGAGTTGATGTCCCCGTTGATGAATTGGTACGTGAAGCTCGCTCCGGCCTGTCGCCACACCCACGCCGCAAAGTCGGCGCACCACTCCTCATCCAAATTGCCGTTACCGCAGTCGGCAGTGCCCGAAACCCAGAACGCGCTATACCGGTTGCAGTAGGTGTTGGCAGGCTCGGTCCGATAGCCAACCTGGCTCTCGGCGATCGAGATGATCCGTTGCTGCAGCGGAGTGAGCTGCGCGCCGCTGCTCCGGCCCAAACCTATGAGCGCCGGATCGACTCCAAGTACGACGATCGCCACGGCAAGTGCGCCCAGAACGGTGAGCCTCCGGTGGCGGATCCGGCGACGCGGCGATCGGCGGGGACGGCCGTAGCGGATCACTCTCGGCTGCATTGGCTGCGGCACCAAACTCCCGACAGAGCCGACTCGCGGTTCGCGACCGACAAGTCGCGAGATGGCGCCATTCTACGGGGACCGATTCGGGTTCCCGAGGACACCCCCTCAGCTGGTGGTTGTCGGGCTCGCCTGTACGTTCGGCGTAGTTTCGGTCGGCCCAGTCCCGCTGGCTTTTCCTTCGGCGGGGACCGCCGCAGATGTCGTTGGGGGCACGTTGGGGATCTCCGGCTGGCCGCTATTGGCCACGGCACACTGGGACTGGAGCGCCGCGATCAGGTGCTTCTCGTCGACCTGGCCGATCTCATTCAGGGTGGTCATGAGCGCGTTCCACTGTCCATCGGCCGAGGTGGCCTGAGCAGCCAGAGGTTCGGCTTCCTGGAGATCGTTTTCCGCCTTCTTCAAGTCGCGGGCTTTGGTGGATGGATTGCTTGCTTGGATCCCTGCGTCGTAGGAGACGACGGACGCGTGGACCTTGCCGCACGCTTGCTGTGCGAGCGCGAGTGCCGATTGATCACCGCAAGCCGCGAGAGCGAGAGCCGAGAACGCCGCAACCGCAAGCATCGCCGCGACCCGCCTCGGCACTGGGGTCAGCCGAGCCAGCCGACGGCCGCCTCGAGAAGGAAGCGGCTGACCGCCAAGCTGCGGTCGAACACGTCGCACAGCAGTTCCTCACCCGCCAGGATCTTGGCCAGCGAGACCGGATAGCGCGCCAAGACGCTCAAGCGACGCTCCGGCCCGTCCGTAGCCGAGGCGAACGAGTCGATCGCGGACACTTCGAGCGGCAGTTCGATGCCCCCGACCCCGGCCAAGTCGATGGCCAGACGGAGGAGATCGGGGCCGTGCGGCAGCGGGGGCAGCGCCCAGGTGAACGTCAAAGGGAAGTGGTACTCGTCGGGAGGCTCTTCGTCGTCGGAAAGCCCGAGCACCGCATCCTCAAAGGAGAGCAGCACTCGCGGGTCAACATCGAGAGCAAGGTGCAGGTCGACGGGTCCGCCGCAACCCTCTTCGGGGTGCAAGTCGACCTCCCAGACCTGGCGGAGCGAGTACGTCTCGACGAAGTGGCGCTCGTCGTGCACGTGAAAGCCGTGGTCAACCGAGTGATCCTTCAGATCGGCCACGTAGCCAGCAACGTCAATGGCTGCCACAGGGAGGCCAGCCTAGTGGTCGTCGAGCTGGGCTTTGGCCGGCGATAGGGTCGGCCGGTGGACGACGTTGCCCTGCTGGAGGTCCTATTTGAAGCCTCGACGGCCGCTCGCTCGGCGCTCGCGGAGCTCGACGATTGGGGGCCCAACGGCTTGCGTCCGGGTCAGTATCGGCTCGATGTCGCTGCCGACGATGCGGCGGTCGCTGTTCTTACGAAGGCGGGGTTGTCGATCCTCTCGGAAGAGTCCGGCACGACCGAGGGTTCGCTTCCCCTCTTGGCGGTCCTGGACCCGATAGACGGCTCGACAAACGCACATCGCGGCATACCGATCTACTCCACGAGCATTTGCGTGTTCGACGACGAGGGCGCTCGAGTCGGCGCCGTCGTGAACCACTGCACCGGACAGCGATATCACGCCGTCCGTGGGGCTGGTGCCTGGAGAGACGGAGCGGCCATCTCGCCGTCGAATTGTGAAGTGCTCTCGGAGTCGGTCATCGGGCAGTCAGGGTTCCTGGCGGGCGGTGTCGCTTCCTGGCAGTACCGAACTCTTGGCTGCGCATCATTGGAGTTCTGCGCCGTCGCCGACGGCAGTTTGGACGGATACTTACTGGGCCCTGGATGTTCCCTCCGACCGTGGGACTACCTTGCCGGCCTCCTGATCTGTGTTGAAGCGGGAGCGTCAGTGTCCGAACTCGACGGGCTAGACGCCTGGATCCGCTCCGACGATCCTCGGCGTCCGGTGGCCGCTGCGACCGACGGCCTTCTTCGGACGATCATGTCCGGTGCCGGTGCTTGATCCCGCGTTCGGTTAGGAGATTTCACCTCTGGCGAATCGCGCCGCGCCGGTGCCGGCCAAGCGCCCGAAGACCGCACCACTAGTCAACCCGGTGCCGCCCGGATAGTTGAAGTAGAAGAGGTCTCCGACCAGTTCGCCCGCCGCGTAGAGGCCCGGTATCGGTTTCCCGAAATCGTCGAGCACTCTTGCCGCCGGGTCGATCCGGAGGCCCCCGAATGTGAACGTGATTCCGCAGGTGACCATGTACGCCTCAAAGGGGGGTTCCGAAATCGTGGTGGCCCAGTTCGACTTTGGCGGGTCGAGCCCAAGGGTGCTGCGGCCGTCCTTCACGTTGGGGTTGAATTCAACGTTGTGATCGACACACGCATTGAACTCGGCGACGGTGTTGAGGAACTCGGGACCATCGACCCCGTCGAGCCCGCTGGCCAGTTCTTGCAACGTGTTTGCCTTTACGGTGGTCACCTGCCGGATCCGGTACTCGCTCCGAAGCAACTCGGAGACCTTTGAGTCGAAGATCTGCCAGGCGAAGTGGCCCGGTTGTTCCAGGATCCGTCGGCCGTACTTCGCGTAGGTGAAGTTGCGAAAGTCTGCACCCTCGTCGACGAATCGCTGGCCATGCGCGTTGACCATGATCCCGAGTGGATAGCTGTGCTTTTGAAAACCGTCGCCCACTGCAAGGTCGCCGAACTCAGGCGAGTTCATGTCCCATGCGACGGCGTGGCATCCGGACCAGTGCCCGGCCGAGCTCGCGCCTATATCGAGCGCCATGCGGATCCCGTCGCCGAGGTTGAAGCGAGTGCCTCGGACCTTGGCAAGATCCCACCCCGGTCCGAGGTAGCGGGTTCGCCACTCCCGGTTGGCCTCAAACCCGCCCGATGCCAGGACGACGGCTGCGGCGGGAACGTCATAAGTCTCACCACGCCGGCGAACCTTGACACCGCGCACCGCATTGCCGTCGTAGAGCAGTTCGATCGCTCGGGATTCGTACTGAATCTCGACGTTTCGCCGCTCTACGGCTGCCATCAGTTGGTCGATCAGACCCGGCCCACCTCCGTTGATCTCGACGGCTAGACCACCCCAGAACCGGAATTTCCCGTCGATCTTGAATGCCTGACGTCCGTAGGAAGGTTGAAATCGGACACCGTTCTCGCGCATCCAACAAAGAGTCGGGAAACTCTTGGTCACCAGCACCTCCACAAGGTCCGGATCGGCGCGGCTTTCGGTCACTCGAGCCATGTCCTTGAAGAACTGTTCTTCGGAGTAGGTGCCAAAATCGGCGACATCCTGGTCCTCCTGCGACAGGTCGGGCATGAGTTCCAACAGGTCGGTCGTGCCCTGAAACGGCACGCGCATAGCCCCACCGGTGAAGGCCGAATTACCTCCACGTGCCTCGATTGGAGCGAACTCCAAGACCCGAATCGCACCGCCGCTGTCAGCAGCCGCAAGAGCAGAACAGAGAGCGGCATTCCCGGCACCAACGACTACGACGTCCTGTCCACTCATCTCGGTATCGCAGCATACGATTCGGCTCCGCATTTACGACTTCGGCGCAGTCTGCCGTTCTTGCGCATCGTCAACGGCGGTGCGGCCATGCCGCCAAGATGGCTCAGACGGGGCGCTTTGCCGGCTGGTGTTAGAGAAGCTGCCTTACAACCATGGGCAACTGGGCGCTACTTACCTGGGAAAACGCATGTCGTCGCGGACCGAAAACGGCAACACAGTTCCTGTCGCATGGACCACGGGGCACCCACGCCTCGGTCGCCTCACGTATCCGCAGCCGGACGCTGGTTCCCTTTCAAGAGGTCCGCAGAAGCTCTCCGGGCTTGGACCGGGTTGCCACGAGCGCAGGTGTCAGGGCAATGAGGTTGGCGACCACTAGGACGCCCGCCACCAAGACACCGATAAGCCAGATCGGCACGACCGAGACGGGAACAACACCGAGATTGCGCGCGAACGCCCGCCACACCGCCTGACCGATCACAAGCCCAAGTGGCACACCGATAAAGATTCCGACAAGGGCCAGAGTCGACGCTTGCCATGCCACGGTGGAGCCGACCTGCCCGTTCACGAACCCGAGCACCTTCAACAGCCCGACTTCCTTTCGGCGGCGAGAGACGCTTACCACGAGTAGGTGTAGGAGCGTCGCGGCGCCGAAGACCGCCAGCATCGCACCAAAGATGAGAGGGAAGTTGACCGCCTCGCCGAAGTTGATAAGAGATGTCGGGGTGCTCGCCGGCGCGACGCTCGATCCGTCCGTGTTGAGGTAGTGGTTGATGGCAGCCTGCCCCTTCGCGCCGCCGACGACGCTAACGAGTAACCCACCGCCCGACAATGTTGTTGACAATGCCTGTCGGCACGCGGTTTGTTTCGGACCAGGAGGGCACACAGCCGCTTGATATCCAGCAATGGTGAACGCAGCACCGTTGCCAAGGCTCACGATTCCACCACCGAGTACTGGGAAGGAGAGCTCAGAGACCACCCGGAACGGAACCGTTCGCCTCCCGCCTGACGGCAACGACACGGTGATATGGACAATCGAGCCCACGTGGGCGCCGACCTGGCGCATGGTTGTAGCTCCAAGGCCGATCTGGCGGTCGCCATCGGGAACATGTCCGTCCACGGTCGAGAGGAGAAGCGAACCACGGATGGCCGTACCAGCAATGGCGCTCACCGCCACCCCGTTGACGGACACTTCTGGCGGGGCGATGCCTTCGGTGATCCCGGTCACGGCTGCGTCGTGTTCGAGGCTTCTGAGGAGGGCCGGGTCGGGCTGTCCTCCGCTGCTCGTATCGCTGGTACTGAATTGAAACGGGTCGCCGTACAACCTGGGGGTCGATGTTAGGTGGGAGAGGCTGGACCCGAAGACCGCAGTCCCACAGAGCGCGATCACCGCCAACACCGTGCCGAGAAGAGCACTCCCAACCGGAACAGCCGCCCCACCGCTCCTTCGCTCGAGGGCATTACGAACACCAATCACGGCGCTCGGCGGCGCCCCCGTCCTTGCGAGATGACCGGCGATCGCCGAGGGACGGGAAGCAATCGCCCGCTCATCGGATCCGAGGGTGTGCGCTGCCCGTAGAGCCGGCCAGATACCAAGTGAGAATGTCACCACCACCGTCGCGACTGCTCCGAGCGCAAGGACGAGAGTGTCGAAGGCAACGCCGGTCGAACTTTCGGCAGCGCGCGCTTCGCCCAGAGGAGCGAGCGGGGACAAAGCGGTCGCGACCACCACGGCGCCGGCAGCGCCGGCAAGCCCAACCACAAGGTTCCGGAGCATGCCGAGTGCCACCAACTGTCGGCGGCTGGCGCCGAGGGCCGCCATGGCGGGGTAATCCTCGCTCTCGACGATGCTCTGACGAGCGAGTGCCTGGCCTACGACCGCCAGTCCGACGAGGGCGGCGAGCGCGGCCAGGATCCACCATCCAATGGCCTGGGGATGGATCGATGATTCGACCGATGCAGCCGGAGTGTCCTCGTTGGAGTAGCCCTCCACCCCGGCTGCGCTTAAGTGGGCGGCTGCGGTATCAAATCGGGAAAGGTCAACCGCTCCATGGCGAAGACTCACGAGGTACAAATAGCTGTTCGCCGTCAGCGGGATCACGGAACGGGCGAAGGCGGGAGTGGCGTACAGATCGTAGGAAGGAGTCCCCCCAGACGGGAACTCGGACTCGGTTGCCTCGAACCCGACCACCCGAAATGTAACCGTCGGGCCCTGCGGTTTGAGGAGCCCGCCCGGGGTGTTCAACGTCGCGGCTTGCGCCCGCGTGTAGAACGGGACACGGATCACGGTTCCCAATCGCACTCCGTCGTCCTGCTGGAGGGTGAACGAAGCCAACACCTGATCGGGGTCCGACGGGTTGGGTAAGCGGCCCGACACGAGTTTGAAAGGCGATCTGCCTTTGGAGGGGGTGACGAGAACTCCGAAGTCGTTCGGGTTGATCGGGTGGGTGCAGTCGCACGTCGGTTGACCATTGTCGGGGCCGACAAGCGTCGTGACGGAGGCGACCTCGGGAAGCCCGGGGATATTCGGCACGGGCTGGGCTGCGTACACCACGGCGTCGAAGCCATGCGCGGCGACAAACTGTGGGAACGCGGATTCCGTGCGACGCCCAGCGGCGGTAGCGGCCAATACCAGCCCACCGACGCCACTGATAAGGACCGCTATTACCAACCAGGACCGCCATCGGCGGCGCAACTCGGCGCGAAAGGCCAGCCAGACGGCCTCCAAGATGCCCTCCTCACCTTAGCTTTGACCTCAGTGTTGCCGGTCGAGGGAGGGTTGCCAAGGTGGTCAACCGGTGTATCAACCACGTGGCTGCACCATGCCGTCGCGGGACGAGCACCAGGATTGGTCCGGCATTCGCTGGCTCAACGCCTCGATGTGATGGCAGCAACATCGGGACGGTCGGTTGTAACCTTCACTCTGGTTAGGCCTACTGTTAGGTCCTCCTTGTTAGGTCCCGCCATGACGCGCGGTGATCTCGCCCCCGCGGCATCATCACCAAAGGAACCCGGCAGGTGTCGCAGCACTGCACAGAGACTCCGCCGGGACAGTGGAAGAGAAAGACCAGCTAGACCAGAGAAAATTGGGGCGTTTAGCTCAGCTGGTTAGAGCAGCTGGCTTACAACCAGCAGGTCGGGGGTTCGAGTCCCTCAGCGCCCACCATGACCCCCTTATTAGAACCCTGGCCCAAGACGATGTCGGCCAGGGACCCACTCCGGTGCACCGTTGCCGGAGTGGGTACCGCAACCATGGCATCCCGGACTTCGAGCAGTTCGTCGAACGGAGGGTTGAAGAGCGCATCGGCAACGGATTCGTCGATGTACAGCTTCTCGAACAACGCCTGATTCATCAGCCTGCGTTGCTCAGGTCCCATCCGTTCGTACATGCCTTGGGCATCCTCTAGAAGCGCCAAGGCGTCTTCCAGGAGCTGCGCACCGAAGGCCAGGCGCTCGCCAGTCTCGTCGAGCTGGGCAGTGAGAGCGCTTCGCCGGCGTTTGATGACGCCAAGTCGTTCCTTCACTTTGACGGAGGATTCCTCGCCGTCGGCCACCAGGTCCAGCAGGTTCTCTTCCTGACGGTCGAGTCGCAAGAGCTCGGCCGTCAACTGCTCGTGGCGGAGCTTGTGTGAGCGCTCGACCTCCTCGAGCGTCTCGTGCATGAGCTTGCGAATCCGTGCGGCCTGCTCGCCGGGAAAGCGAATCGTCGCGTAGTAGTCGACAACGGCTGACTCGATCGCCTCGGCGGCGATGTAGCGAGCGCCGCAACGGTGTTGTTGCTTGCGGCGACAGAAGAAGTACAGGTACCTCCCACCGTGGCCATTGGCCCATTGCATGATCATGCGGGATTCGACGCCTTCGTCGTGGCACTGACCGCACCAGAGGATTCCCTTCAGATAGTGATAGTGCCGTCGCTGACGGGTCCCTCTCATTCCTCGTTCGTCCAGGATCGTCTGAACTCGGTCGAACAGCTCGTCGGTGATGAGCCGATCGTGACGTCCGGAGATGAGCTCACCCTTGTAGGTCACGAAGCCGACGTAGTACGGATCACGGAGCAAGACAGCCAGCTTGGAGGCGGAGATCGGTCCGGCGGCGAAGCGTCCCGGCCGTGTGCGTAGTCCTCGCCCGGTGAGTTCCTCAACCAAAGTGTCGATGCTGTAGTCGCCGGTGGCGAACAGCTCGAACGCCGTCCTCACCAGTGGCGCTCGCTCCTCGTCGAACTTGACGATGCCGATATTGCGGCCTTCGGAGAGGTCTCGGGCATTGGTGTAGCCGAGCGGGGCACGACCGAGGGTCCCGCCGTTGCGGGCCTTGGCCCCCATCTTGTAGGCGATGTCAGCGCCATCGGCCTTGGAGCGGTATTCGTCGACGGCGTGCAGGATTGACTCCACCATGGCGCTTTCGGGACCCTCGCCGAGGTCCATGGCCGTCGAGACGACCCGGGTCCCGAACTTCGCGAGATCCCGCTTCGTGATGCCGGCATCGACCGAATCACGGAACATCCGGCTGAACTGATAACAAATCACGAAGTCGATGTTCTTTTGGCCTTTGATCCAGGCCAACATCTCCTGAAAGACCGGCCGCTTGTCGATGCTGGTGGCGCTCCGCCCCGGTTCGACGAACTCTTGGACGATGTCGGTCTCCAGCGCCGCGGCTTTCAGCTCGCAGGCGTCGCGCTGAGCCGGAAGCGAGATGCCTTCGGGGTTGTAGTCGGTCTTCACCTGCGACGGCGTGCTCACCCGCAGGTAGATGACTGCCCGCTTGCGCTCCGGTTCGACTCCGACCGGCTCGGGATCGGCATGTGCTTCTTCCGACCTGGTTGCCAGCAGTCGCTTTGGTTTGGTCATGATGCATTCCTCGTATATTCAGACGGATTGTCGCGCTGCAATAGGTTTATGTCAACAAACAAGTAAGCCCAGATATTGACAACATGTTGTAAAATAGAGCCGAGAGATATATGCAAAAGATCCAAAGTAAATCGCAGCTCCAGGTGAGTCCAGTGGTGATCGGCCAGCGTTTCCGCAAAGCCTTTCCGGAGTTGGCCAGTCTGTCGTCGTGGTTGTCTGATGGCTACCGCTGGGGCACCGACTGGTTGGCGCTGCTCGACGCCCACGTTGGGGCGCTCGACCAGCCCCGAGCAACGGAGCTCGCCCGCGAAGCGCATGACGTGATGGCCATCGGCTTGTCCAGTGACCGCGACGTTCACACCTTGGTTTGCAACGTCTTGGGGCTGGACTCCGCGCTGCTGAGCAACGAAGTGATGACAGCGACGCAGTTCCTGATTGAGGTGCACGAACGCTTGGTGACTACCGTCCCGACCGAATGACCTTCGGCTCGGGCGGGATGATCTCACGACGTTGCCACCTCCGCGGAATCCGTACCGATCAGCCGGTTCAGGTGCTCATGCAGTTCGCCGATGGCGTCGTCGGCCAGTTCGGGATAGCGCACCTTCAGGTAGTGCGGCAGAGCGGGCAGAGACTTCGGCACGACGTAGCCAGCGAGAGCAAACACGTCGGCCAAATCGAGCTCCAGGGCTCCGGCGATGCGGGCCAACTTGTCGGCGGCCGGCGCGGCGTAGGCACCGCGCTCGAGCCGCATGATGGTCGAGTCTCGGACGTCCACCGTCCGTGCCACCTGACGTGCGGACAGATCCAGCTCGATTCGCCGAGCACGCAGAAATTCGCCGAGCCGTTGGGCCCGTTCGGGGTTCATTAGGGGTTTTGCTCCTTTGGATACCCATTTTACCAGGAAGTTTGCCCAAAAACAGCACTTCGTTGCCCATTCCACAACGCGTGCCGGGGTCATCGGGCCATGTCGAAGACGTAGACGCCTTCGCTCCCGCCGCTGGTGGTGAGCTCGCCTGACAGCTCCAAGTCACGGGCGAACCCGGCGATGTCGACCTTGACGTAGGGCTGAATCCCTTCTGGCACTGCCTTGTCCACGGCGTCGAGGTAGCCGAGGTCGTCGAGCAGATCCTCGGCATAGCGTTCGAGACTTTCGAAGCAGCCGAGATAGGTGTCCTCGAATCGATCCAGGTCGTCGGGATCGGTTGTACCAACCAGCGCTGCCCAGTGGGCAAAGGCTTCGCCGTGCTCGGCAATGCCGCAGGCGATCCGGCTGACGACCGCCAGTCGTTCGTATTCACTGAGCGGTAGTGGCCCGAAGCCTTCGTAGTCGTGGATGGCCCACTCCTCGGCCCCAGGCGTGGGCGAGGCGGCCAGCATCTCCTCGACTTGCCGGCCGAGTTCCTCGGGTTCGACGGCGGCGTCGACCCATCGGCCGATCAGACGACCGTCGTTGTAGTCGCTCAGTGAGGCGACGTAGATGCGAGGCACCGGCCGTGGCCTCGCCTCGGTCTCGGGGTTCTCGTCCTCAGACCCTTGTGTTTCTTGATTTTCGCTCATGGTCGGTACCTCCTTTCCTTATGCATTGGCGTGAGTGGCAGCGGTTCCAGGGCGATCCCCGGATGGAACTCCTCATGAAGCCGCAGGTCGGTTAGGCAGCACGTCGCTCGCCTCTCTCTCGGTCCAGGCGGGCAGCGTCCAGGCGCTGGTGGGCCATCGCTGCGAACTGAGGGTTCAGCTCGATGCCGCACCACTGCCGTCCCTGGGCTTCGGCCACCAGGCCGACAGTGCCGGCCCCAAAGAACGGATCAAGCACAACTCCCGGTTCCCACCCGGCGCCGCAGCGACAGGCTGAACGCCAGGTGACCTCGTCACCGACCAATCCCCGGTTCCGCTCCCAAGCCCGGCCGCAGCGTTGGCAGACGCGCTCCGGACACGTGGCCAACAGAGGACGTTCGACCAGGCGTGGCGGGAACGTGGCGAAGTGCGCTCCCCGGAAACTCGCCGTGGCCAGCGACCAGTGGTCGCCAGGATTCTTGCCCCGGGGATGGCCCGGAATGCCGCTGCGCTTCAGGCGGTGCAGCCCGCCCTGACTGCCGGCCAGCGGTCCCGCCCAACTCGGTCGGATCGGAGCGGGGGACTCCTCGATATCGGCACGAGCGTCGGAGCGCTGTGCCGTGCGGTGTGGCACTCGAATTGCGTCGAGATCGAAGTAGTAGCGCGGCGAGCGGGTCAAGAAGTACATGAACTCCCAGGTGGCGTTCAGCCGGTCAGTCACGCTGTTGGGCATCGGGTTGGGCTTGGTCCAGGCGATCCGGTTGCGCACAATCCAACCGTCGGCGGCCAGCGCCACCGCTAAGCGTTCGGGACCCAGTAGCAGGCTCTTGGCTGGCGCTCCGTAACGCGGGTGACGCGAGTAACTGTCGGCCACGTTCAGCCAGACCGAGCCTTGGGGCTTCAGCACTCGGGCCACGCCACGCAGCACCAGGCGAAGTTCCTCGACCCACAGGTTCACTTGGCCCTCGACGCCGATCTGATCGGCGACTTCGTAGTTGCGCAGCCAGAAGTACGGCGGCGACGTGATGCAGGTGTCAACTGAGGCGGCCGGTAGCTTCGGCAGCTCGGTCCTCACGTCGCCCACCAACAAGAAATTGCGCGGCAGTGACCGGTTCATTGATCGGTCTCCGTCAAAGTCGCCACCGCGCTGTTGGTCAGGCCAACGACGAAGAGCGCCTGAGTCAGCTGCCGGTCTCGAGCCACCGCCTCCCGGAGTCGCGTGGCGCGCTGTTCGTCCGGGATGATCCAGGCCACCCGCGGGAAGACACCATGGCGGGCCTGCTCGACCCCAGAGCGGTAGTAGCTCTCATAAGCGCGGCACTTGCGCAGCAAGGCCGGCAGGTGTTCGGTGCCCCGGTCGATCTCGACGAAGAACCGCCGCTCAAAGTCACCGACCCCGAGCGACACGAAAAGGTCAGGCCTGAGCGTCAGGCGTCCGCTCATCCCGGTCACGGTTCGCCAGCAGGCGGGTTCGGCCTCGACCCCGAGGACTTCACAGAGCCCCTGCCGCTCGGCCACGGTGAGATCGACGACCAGTTGGGTTACCGCCAAGGTGTGGTCGGCGAATGTCGCCGACGGCTCCCGGAACCGCCGCCGAGATCCATCGAGCCCGATTAGCCGCTGTCCGACCGGCCCCAAGGCATAGACGAAACCCGTCGAGCCGGCTCGGACGCCACCGACTCGCCGACCGATGCGGATCAAGAGGTGTTCATCAGTGAGCCACGCCAGCGTGCGTCGCCGATTCCGGCTGGCCGCCGGTTCGCCCTCAGGTGACTCCGACGCGAAATGGAGGGACCCGATCTGTGCCGCGCTCATCAGGCGCAGCTGAGCGACTTGCTCGACGATCCCTCTCTCCCGGGCCCCCAGTCGTTCGCGGAGCGCCACCAGCCCGTTGGGTCCGACCCGCTGACCGGTCATCGGCTCCCCCCTTCGCAGTACCCAGTCCGCGCCTCAGATGTAGAAGAGACAGGGGGAGGGGTGTACGGGTGTTCGACGCGGCCGGACAGCAACCCCCCATCAACGGCGGGCCTGGACGCCAAAACCTCAGGGGTCAGCCGGTCCTTCTTGGCCTCGCCGCAGGAGGAAGGAAAAGGAGACAACAGAAGTCGAAAGACAGTCCGCGCCCTTCGGTTGCTGGTTTCGGCGAACCACCAGGCAGTATGCGTAGAGCCGTCCAACACGACCGGACCAGCGAACGGCCACCCGGCTAGGCAGTTCATGACTGCCCTCCACGAGTTCCCCGGCGCCGCGGCCTCAGGTCGTCGGTGCTCGGCTCACCCTCAACCAATCGAGCAATGGCGGCATCCACTTCGCTGCGTGGTGTGCCGAAGCGCTCCCGGGAGGTGGCGCGGATGAAGCGGGCGTTGCTGGTCGTCCTCGGTGGCGGCAACGTCCGTCCGCTGCACCAAGGCTGCACGCTGTCGGCCGCGACCAGCTGGACGTAGCACTCATAAGCACCGAGTCCGGTGAAGTCCTCGACTTCCAGCTGACTGCCGCTGGCCATAACCCGGGCGTCCTCAGTGGCCAACTGGAAGCACACCCGATTTCTGGCATTCGCCAAGACGGCCGAACGCATCGCCGGATCGAGTTGCTGCAGGTGCTGGTGGGCCAGCGTGACACCAACACCCAACCCCCGGGCTTGTCCGAGGGCATCGGCCAGATCGACTGGCAAGTTGAGGTAGTCCTGGAACTCGTCAACATAGATAAAGACCGGTCGACGTCGACTGGCCGGCACGCCAGAGCGGCCGAGGGCGGCCTGCCAGAGCTGGGCCATGATCAGCGAACCGAGCAAAGACGCGGCCTCCGGGCCGATAAGCCCTTTGGCGAGATCGACCAGCAGGATGGTGCGGTCGGTGAAGAGTTGGTTGATCGAGAAGCGCGGTCTTGCCTGACCGAGTACTGCCCGCAATTTTGGATTGACGAGGAAGGGTCGGAGCTTGTTTTGGACTGGCGCCACGGCGGCCGTTCGCTCGGCATCGCTCCAGGCTTCGAAGGCCGACCAGAACGGGCGCAAGCCAATCGGGTCGGTGATCTGCCCCACGATCCGCCGACGGAAGCCGGTATCGGCCAGCAGCAGCGGCAAGGCGCAAAGCGTCATGTCGGGCACCTGAGCCAAAGTCGCTAAGGCGTTGCCCAAGATGTCGTGGGTTCGAGGGCCCCAGTGGGCGGCGTACAGCCGGTGGAAAACGGCCAACAGCTGATCGGCGACCAACTCCGGTGGGCGACCCGAAGGCGTCAGCGGGTTGAACCCCACCACGGCTTCTCGGTCGGTCGGATCGATGACCACGACGTCGTCCAGACGGTCTTTGGGAATGCGGGCGAGGACGTCGCCGATGAGGTCGCTCTTGGGCTCGATAACGGCGAGCGCATAGCCAGCGTTCATGTCTTGGGTGATGAGGTTGAGCAGCGCCGTCGATTTCCCGACACCGGTCGGTCCGAGCACATGAAGGTGTCGGAGTGCCGACGAGGCGGACAAGGCCAACGGGCGCTCATTTCCCGGCAACGTGGACTCGGCCACGACCTTGCCCCGGCGAACGATGCTCCGGCTCGGGGCGATCAGTCGACTGCCACTCGCCGAAATCGGCAGCCCTGCGCTGGTGCCCACGGGCCACGCCGAGACAGCGGCCAGTTCTGTCGTGTTGAGCCTGAGCGGCCACCGCCACTGCTTCTCCGGCATGTCGATAACCGCCGGCCGAACTCGGTGGGCTGTCACGCCGACTCCGGGGGCCTCGGCCGTGCGCAAGGCCCCGAGGAGTTGGCTGAGCAAGTGACGCTGCCGGTGTTCGCCGGCGGCCCGTACCGCGATACGACCAACGGCTCGCCAGCCGGGTTCACTTTGTTTCGCTGCCCAGGCCCGCCGGGCCTCGCTGTCCGCGACAGCGGGCTTGCCGGTTAGAGCTCGACCTAGGACGGTGCTCCAGGACGCGGCCGGATTGGCTCCGCTGGGCACCGCTCGAGGTGGAACGGTGCGGCCGAGCACCCATTGCAAGAGGAGGCGTTCGTCACGTCGAGCGGCGGCCAGGGCTGTTAGCAGAGCGTGGTTCGTCGAGATCAGGTCATCGGTGTCTAGTGGGCGCTGCCGGTTCGTGAAGCCAAGCCCGAGCGCCATAGCGAAGGTCAGAGGTTCTTGGGCCAAGGGTCCGTCGTCGGGTCCCACGGCGATGCCCGGAATGGTGGCCAGGAGCTGTCGAATGACGACCTGTTCCTTACTCACTGGAACGGCCAGGCGGTGGCTAACCATCCCGTCGGCACCGCTGGCTTCGACTACGACCGGGTGGCCGGCCACTCGAACCAGGATGCGCCAGGTCGCGGCGAGCTGGCGGTCGGCCACCTCCCGCGGCCAGCGCAGCCGTAGCCAGACGAGGACTGCCGTCATGACCTGGACTCCGGTTTGTGGGATTCGTCTCTGGGCCGTGGACGTGGGGGAGCCGGCAGCGGTTTTGACTGTTTCGTTGGAGCGGATCGAGCGTCGGCTTCGGACTGCGCTTGAACGAGCGCGATCAAGGCGCGGGCAACTCGGCGGGCGTCGGGCGGGTCCTTGCGGACATCACGCACCCGAAGCGGTCGCTTGTCCTGACGCTTCCCGTGATGAAAGGTTCTGCTCATTGCCCTGTACACCTCCTTTCGAACACTTCCGCTGCCCATACCTGCACTCGGGGCGCGAGTCGCGAAGCCCTTCGGTTGGAAGTCCTTCGGGACCGCATCAGCCCGGTCGTGTGTGCTGCTTTTACGCAGCACTTGGAAGTAGCCGTAGTAAATGCTGCTTTTGAGCAAAGGTCAAGAGTGTTTGTGCATTTCACAACAGCGAGCGGACGCGCCCGTTCCCTGGTACGTGCTGGTCGAGTGGTCACTGGTCACCACCCGCTTCGGCGTCGGTGAAAGAACCAGACGGCGTAGGCCAGCGCTGCCAGAACGCCGAGCGTGATCAGCACCGGCGCGACGGCTTCGACCAGGTGGACCGCGACGTAGAGCGCGATGGCGACCCCAAAAAGTGTCATGGCAGCGCTCGAGAAGGCCGACCGCCAGTTGCCAGCCGGCCCATTCATCGAGACCGCTCCATCGCCGACCCGGCAATCCGACTACCGGTGAATCCGCAGACCACCCTCACGTCGCCGATCCCTCGACGACGCTCCTGAGCATCTCCCGCTCAATGGCCTGATCGAGGCTGAGCCGAACGCAGTCCAGCGCGAACTGCAGCTGGTGGGTGACGAAGCGGTGGCTTCGGGCCACGTACAAGGTCTGGCCGAGGGTGTCCGCGTGCAGCAGCGCGTACTCCAAACTGCCCGGTCCAAATCCCTCGGCCGTCGCCCGGGCCAAGTGGCAGGAGGCCACAGCCATCTCGGCCTCGGTCGAGAAGTCGGCGCCGATCCAGACGTGACGGGTGTCATGCCAGAAGCGCATGGCGTGATTGTTCGAGGCCGAGTTGAAGATGGTGCCGTCGCTGAAATCCGCCAGCACCCGGAAGGCCAGCCCGCTGACACGACACGTCCGAAACTCCTGAGTCAGTCCTTCGAGGCCATGCGGCGTGATCTCGGCCGGGCGCCAGCCGAAACCCAACTCTTGAGCAGTGGCCAGGGCCTCGTTCTGGACGAAAAGGCTGAGCCGGGACCGAGCGACCTTCAGCTCGGTGGAGTTGATCAGTGTGGATGGCTCCATGGGTCGCTCCTGACTTGACGCAACACGCTGCGCAGTTGCCGGT
The DNA here is from genome assembly GCA_003151235.1 of Acidimicrobiaceae bacterium. GTDB lineage: Bacteria > Actinomycetota > Acidimicrobiia > Acidimicrobiales > RAAP-2 > Palsa-461. Next base: position 43,499 of record PLWZ01000051.1, on the reverse strand, counting down.
AAGTAAGTCGTGAGCCGAGAGACTGTCGTGGAGTTGGTCGACACCCTGGTTGGAAGCTGGTCGCCATTGAGCCGGCAGGCTGACACACTGAGCGGCGGTGCCGATGCCCTCGCCCTACACCGACCCCCCCAGGGAAGAAGCTCTCGTCGAAGATCTGGAGTGCTGGCGCCGCGAGGGTCGACTCCGTCTGCGTCATCTCCGATTACCGGCGCTGAGCCAGGCGGCGTTGGCGGCTGGCCTAGCTGATGATCTGCAAGGCGCGGCAGAGCCGGCTGTCCTACAGGACCTCGTTCGTACCGCGATCGCCACGGTCGCCGGCAGCCTCTCGGGCCGGTGCGCGACCGTGCTCCTCGGTCTCGACCCCGGCACCTTCGACTTGGCGCCCAATCTCCTTCGGGAAGACGCGGCTGAGATTTATGGGCTCAGCCTGGAGCGCTTCCGCCGGGACCCCCAAACGCGAGTCCTGACCGTCGTGGCCACGCAGATCCTGGAGGCTTGTTACGCCCACCGAGCCCGCCTCGAGCGACTGGAGCTTGAGCGCCGACACCCAGCCGACAGTCGTCTGGCAATCAAATGGCTGGAGCGCTTCGAGGCTTACTTCTCCATCTGGACACCGGTCTACGGACTTGGAGCCGATCTGACTGCCTACCGACGGACGTTGCTTGATCCCGATCGTCCCTGGGATCGAGAAATCGGAACGAGCGGACCGGATGATCCCGGTTACAGCCAGGAGATCCAGGCCGCTGGGTGCGGTACTACCGCGCTCTATTTCTATGCAGAGGCGCAGCAAGCCCTGCAGCGCTGGGTGATCCGGTATGGCGGGCTGTGGCTGCTGAGTTCGCCCGCCGCCGAGGTGGCGGCTCGCGATGCCATCGACACCATCTCGGTGGTCTCGGCGATGAACGACCGAGACGACTCCTGGCTCCGTCTGACGCTTGAAGCCGCCGATGGCGAACTCCACCAATTCCTATCCCGGGTGGCGGAAGACCCGATCGGACTGGCCACCCACGGGGAATGGCAGGAGTGGCTGGCCTGCTGCGAGTGCAGTTGGAAACCCGGCGCCGAAGCCACCGACGTCGAATACTTTCCGACCGGCCGGTACCACCCTGGTATCCAGGCCGACTGCCACGTGCACCAGACGATCGAAGCGTGCAACCAGTACTGCACGGTCATCGAGGGGGAGTGGCTGAGGGTCGCGGACTGGTATCAGGAACGATCTGGCCTCTGATTACTTCACCGGCTTTGTTGGAGCCGGTGAAGACAGAGCTTCCTGACGAAGCGGTCATGAGGAACCCTCGAGAAGCGCGCCCGCGACCTCCTCGACCGAGCGGGCATCGGAACCATCGATGGGCGTCGTGAGGACGGCCATGAGCGCGGTGACGGATAGTGCATATCCATGGAACCGACGATCACTTCCGTCCAAGGACTCAGGATTCGCCAAGGTGTCATCAAAGTACTGCCGAATACCCGCTCCAACGATGAACGTTTGCAGCACAGCACCAACCGTCTTCTCGGTGAAGGGCGGTCGTGGCTTTCGCCCCGCCCGGGCGGCGAGCAAACCGTAGGCTTGGTCCCATGTGAGGTGGTCGACCACGTCAAAGGCCGCCCGCGACTGGTTTACGAAGGCCGGGTTCTGGGTTTCGAAAAGACTCAGTTGATGGACCGCTAGCCAGCCAGTGTTTTCGGCCAAGGCCTGTAGATCCACCGTTGCCACACGTTCCAGAGCTTCGACGGCCTCCAGGTACGTAGTCCGTTCAATTTCCTTTCTGATCTTGGCAAAGTCCTCGGCGAAGAGCTCTTCACTGCCGGTCAGGTGCTGACGCATGTCCTCAATGAACTCCTCGCGGTTGCGCCAGTGATAGTGGAGCCCATTACGCGACACGCCGGCTCTGCGGGCCACTTCCGCAAGCGATACGTGGTTGAAGGGGTCTTCACGGGGTACCTCGAGGAACAACTCGACGGCGGCAGCCCGCAGCTTGGCCCGAGTTCGTTCGTAGGTGTCGTCGTTCTTGCCCGGACCCTTGCCCTTAGCCATCTCGGCCTCCCATCCAAATTGGGGCCACGAACAGCCTAAAGAGGAAGTTGGTGGTATGCCCTTGCTGGGATGGGCATGCCACCATATCCTGTAGGTGGGCGCTTTTTGGGGATCGTCCTCGAGGGAGGAGCGAATCGCCGTGACGGACGGGCTTGCAGGCGATTTCGGGTCAGATGCTGGAGGTGCGAGTTTCGACCTCGCAGGGTTCCTGAAGGGACTGGCAACCCCGCGAGGCAACGCACGGAGCCTGGTCGTACCCGCTGCCGCCGCTGGCGCGCTTGGTCTGATCGTCTTCTTCGCCGACCAAGCGCTGTTCGCATGGTGCCGTTCCGTCGCCGAAGCGCACTCGTCGGCTCTCTACTCCCCCTTCCGCGTGGCAGCCGATATTTTGCATCTGGGCGACGCCAATGACTGGGTTCCGTATTTCGGCATTGCCGCCGCCGGCACCTTGGTCCTGACAGCGATCTTCAGTCTGGGGTTTGCGCAGGCCACCTTTGCGCAGACGGTGTTGAGCGGAATTGCGATCGCGGCTGGCGGAATCTCCGCACTGCAGTTTCTAACCGCCCTTGTTCTGTTGATCGTTTGCGGCATCCTGTTTCTCGCAATTGCTCTGGTCGTCGGCTTGTTCACGCTGTGGTTCGTCTGTCTGGTCATCGGGGAAATGTTCAAATGAGTCCAAGTTGGGAGCTGATGCAAAATGGCTAGTTCGTTCGCTGGGGATGTCGGTACGATCGAGTTCGGCGAGTTCTCGCCGGCACTGCTCGATCGCTGGTTCGAGGAAGCACTGCCAGCGCTGCGGACGATCGATCTCGATAAGGAGATTGATCGATCGCGGCTTGTTCGGCGGGTGATGGAAATTCAGGCGCAGGCCGGCCAACTGTTCGACTTCATCGGCATCGCGCCCATTCCCGATGGTCCGGTCGTGAGAACTGTGCCGGGAGCTAACGACTGGGTGGTCTTCGAGGCCCATGACGATCCTCTGTACGCCAAAGGACAGCTTGCTGCGCCTCGATGGGTGAAGCGTCGGCTACGGAAGATCGCGAAGGGCCCGATCGGCTTTGAGCGCGGCTATGTCGCTCACGAAGTACCGGCAGGAAGTGCTGCCATCATTGCGCCGAACGGTCGGGTCGACATCAGGACGGCCGAAGAGCTGATCGGTGGCCCGACCATCGATCATCGTGTCGAGGCACTGGCGGAGGGCATTGCGGTGGCGAGCTATGTCACAGCCGCCGTCGCTGGCGCTGTGATAGTCGCCGGAGTGGCCCTGGCGCTGGCTCCGCTGGTCCTTCTGACTGCGTTGCCGGCGACTGCCGGAGGAGCGGTCGCGGTCGCTTCGGTGGTTTCCGTGGGTGCGGTTAGCGGCCTAGACCCGGCGATTATCGGGGCTGTGTCGGCCTCCGGCCAGGCTCGGCCGGGTGAGCTGGCGGCCTTCTTCCGTTTGGCGCACTGGACATAGGACGGGCGGCGCCAGCTATGAATGATCGGCTCGACTACGACGATTCATTGCCGATCATGGGATCAGAGGATCTCGCTACTTGGATGGTCGATAGGCAACACGATACGAGAGGCTGGAATGGGCACAGACTTGGGCCCGTGCATCTTCCTGTCCTTGTGAGAGCAATTCGCCTTGCACGCCGGCCCACGATGGACTTTCGCGTTTCCTTCAGAGGTTCTCGCTTCAAGCGGCGGAGGGTCATAGAGGGATGGCCGGTGGTCCTCGAGGTGAATGACTGGCGCAGCGGAGACATGGATAAGTGGGGCCGCCGAGGTCTCCTCGTGCGGCCAACAGGAGAAACATACGTAGGTCTCTGCCAAATGAAGGTAGTCGTGCCGCCTCCCTCCTTCGAGGTGCACGGAACGGCCGCCGATACTCTCGTAATAGATGAGGACCAACTGCGCTTCGTCATGCGACGAGGTAAGTCCTACAACACCGGGGCGGTGGGTTCGGAGAGATGGTGGTAGCCGTCTTCTGGCGCTGATCGGATCTCGGGGCGCCTAGCCGGCATTATGCGTCCATCACCCGATTTGGAGGCCCTGAAGGTACGTGCATTGAGCGGTAGTAATGACGTTCGATCTTGCTACGACCGCTGGGCTTCCACCCGCCCCAGTTTGGGCGAGCACCTGGAGCAGAATCGTCCCCGAAGTGGTGACCGTATAGACCTTCCCCCCAAGAGGCACGGTGGGTTCATTGTCGGCGGCGGTGGCATTGGCAGCGAACTGGACGCCGGACACTGGCGTGTTGGAGAACACTGCGGTCCCGGCGATCAGAGCCCACGCAATGTAGTCACCCGCCGTGGTCCCGAACTGCAACACCATGGCTCCGGTGATGAGCCAGTCTCCCGCCGAAGGAATAGTAAGAGTGAGGACTGTGGCAGTCGTCCCCGGTGTTAAGGAAACCCCCGATGATCCGAGGTCGCTGTAAACGACCGCCCCCGAGGGGAGCTGCGCGGAGAGGTCATTCCAGTTCATCACGGCGGTGCCATCGGACCCGAGCGAGAACTGCATCACCAGGTGCTCGGCCGCTGATGCGGCGGTGTAAGTCACGCCGTTCACGTTGTCGTGAATCATGCCCAACCCGGTGCCGGTGCCGCTGGCAAAGAGCTGATTGACGATGACGCTGTTCCCGCTGGTGTTTCCGATGTTGACCCGGTAGCCGGTCCCCCATGAGTTGCTCTGCTCCACGTCATCTAATGTGACGTGGCAGGCCGCCAGGTCACCGACCTGGACGCCGACGTTGTGGTTCTCGAAGTAGAGGCTCTTGTAGATGCCTCCGGCGATGCCGTTGAGGCGCACACCGGCCACTCCGGGGAACGGCCCGCTGCTTAGGTCCTTCTGGACGACGGTCAGGCGCTCCAGCTTGTTCTGCCCGTATCCATCCGTGACCGCGGCCGAGCCGATGGCGTCGAAGTCCACCAACGTCGCCTCCGCCACTCCCTCGGCCCGCAACCACAGATCGGTGAACTCCCAGCCGAACGGATGTCCCGATCCCATCGGACAGAAATTGAGCCGGATGGCCGAGTTGCGGTAGCCGCCGATGTTGAGCTGACTTCCGCCGGCCCCCACTTGGAGGTGACATCCGATGATCCCAGCGATGCCCGGCACCACCGGAAGAGTGCCCGATGAGCATTGGATTTTGATGTCGTCGATGCGAGTCTCATTGGCCTGCACGTCGCCCGGCTCACCGAGCCACACCATGTAGGTCGACACGTTGGTCCCGCTCGGCACGGTGACGCTGACATCTAAGGGACCGACCTGACAACCCGTGAAGGTCGTCCCGGTGGTGCCGGTGTAGAAGATGTCGATCCCGTACATGGTGACCACGCCGACACCTTTGGAGGGCGTGATGCCACCGACCCCTAACGGCGCGCCGGCCGTGGAGACGACCGTAACGGTGAATGTCGTTGCCGTGCTGGCTGGGGTCGTGAACGAGCCGTTGGTCGTGGTGGTGAAGAAGTTCGATGCAGGGACGAGCTCACTCGGACCCAGCTGACCACCCTGGCCCTTGAGTTGGACCCCAACCGGGATGATGAGCGGATTCCCGATGGCGATCGTTGCGTTCCCGAAAGCGACGATGCCGCTCTGGTTGTGCAGCGCTGCGTTGGCAGCCACCGAGTCATCGGTCGTGCCGTTCGCCACCAAGCCGTACGAGGGATCGAGCAGGCTGGGCAATGCCAAACCGCCTGCCGACATCACATCGGCGGTATCGAGAACCACGGCCCCGGTACGAGAATTGAACGAGCTGACCGCGCCGCCGCCGCTACTGGAGAGTGCCCACGTCCCAGGAGTGCCCGAAACGGTGCAGACCCAGACTCGATTCGTGGAGTCCACGGCCTCCTGACCCGCTACCCATGTACCTGCGGTGGGGGCGCCAGCGGTCCCGGTACTCGGGAGGAATGCCGCCGGGACATAAGTGCCACTGGGTGCACTGGCTTTGGCGAGCGACCACGTAGTGGCTGTCGTGTCGACGGTCACGTTGGTGGTAGTCGCCATGACCCACCACGAGCCGCCGTAAACTGTTCCGGCGTTGACCTGAATCGTTCGACCTTTCACCACTGAGCCAGTCGGGAAGTCAGTTGGTCGAGACCAGGCACCAGTACCGGAAGCTGGCAGTTGCCACGGACCGTTCTGCGATCCGCTGGTTTGCCCGGTGAGCAGGACTACATCGCTGTTGGTGGTGGCGTAGCCGTCAATGGTCGGCTGCCCGGTGAGTGCCTGATTGGTCGTCGCCACCGCTTGTGCCGACGTCAGGACGGGAACGTGGATGTTGGCTCGAGAGCTTCCAGCGTTCGCAACGTCACTCAGGTTGTTGCTGGCCGTCAGCTTCCCGCTGAGGTCACTGGTCAGGTCGGCAATGTCACTCTCCGCCAGGGTGACTGCACCGGTCTTCCCGGCCACGGAAGTGACTGGTGCACTGGGAGGGTTCTGCCAAGTAGCGGCGGCACTGCCGGTGGCCGTCGGCACTTGACCAACGGAAGGCGTACCGCTGACGCTGACACCGTTGACCCGGTCCACTGTGGGGTTGGGGTAACTGCCACCGAGATCGCCGCCGGCGCTCCCCGAAGGCGCACGGCTGTTGGTAGTGCTGGCATCGTTGGCTGGCAGAACCTTGTTGGCGCTCCCGGCTGAACCAGTTGGCAGTTCGGCGTAAGGGACGAGGCTCGAGGAATCGAGTTCAGCCACACCACTGGCTGCCCCAACCTCGGAGGTCAGCACCGCATTGCCCAACTGAGCAGCTGGAACGTCACCGGAGCCGTTGAGCGACGCGACCCCTGACGGTTGGCCGACTTCACTGGTCGGCACCGCCGAGACGTCGGAAGCAGTCAGCGTGACCGCACCGGTCTTGGAGTTGACGGAAGTGACCGGGGCTGATGGCAGGGCTTCGTTGATCCACTTGTCGGTGCTGCTGTCGTAGACCAACGCCTGGCCATTGCTCGGGCTGGAGATATCGACATCAGTACTCCCGGCCAAGCTCACGGCACTGGCCGGGAGCAGGGCGACCGGCAACAGGGTGTTCGAGTCCAGGCCCGCATAACCCGACGGTTGATTCTTGTTGGCGATCTTCTCGGTGGCGGCCAAATCACTCGCGAGGCCGGAGATGTCGGCTTCGGCGAGCGAAACGGCGCCGGCCTTGCCGGCCACCGACGTGACGGCGGGTGTTCGGTTGACCCAGGTATCCGTCTGGCTGTCGTAGGTCAGGACTTGATTGTTGAGGGGGCTGGGAATACTGACGCCAGCCAGGCTGCCGAGGTTCGGGGCGCTCTTGGTCTGCGCCGGCAGGAGGGCGAGTGGCACCTTGCCAGCCGAATCGAGGCCGGCGTACCCGCCGGGTTGGTTCTTGTTGGTCAGCCTCTCGTAGCCGACGGTCTTGGTGCTGAGACTGTGTTCGCCCTTGAGGGCTTCAATGATGGAACCGACTCCGGCAAGGGCCAACAATGTGCCGCCGGTGCGAGCGAGGAATTCCTTTCGAGAGAGTGGTTGTTTACTCAGTGAATCCATATACCCATAAACTGCTTATGGGTATAAGTGTAAAGCATGTGCTGAATATCGCCAAATATTTCTGCTCACTATTGGAAGGCCGCGAGGTAGGCACCGGCGACCTCGTGACAGAAGCTGACGAGTACACCCACCTTTTCGGGAGTGAGCCAGCCCGGCGGAGTGCGGGCCTGGCGCTCAGAACCTTTGAATCCGAACAGGGCGTCTGCCCGGCTGCGGAACACTTCATCCGTCAGAGCCCCAATTGGGATGCCGCTGTTCTGGCCGGCGTAGGAGCCGAATGGAACCAGGACGCGGCCGTCGGAATATATGGCGGCCACCGTGCGGTATCCATTTGTCGAAGGGGCGACCGCTTCTAGGACCACGTGATTCGGGCCCATTCGTTTGCGACGGTCGTAATCGCCATCAACGATCCACTGCGACAGCACCTCTTTCGCCGCGCTCAGAACCGAAGGCGAGTCGAACTGCTGCCAGAACTCGTCGAGAGAGGGGACCGGCCCTTCCGCCTGCTTCGCCTGTTCAACAGTCGCCGTGAAGGAGTTCGGCTCGACAACGGTTGAGAAGAGCGGAGCCCAGGGACTGCCTTCGATGCGGACAGCTTTCACTTCCACGAGCCATACGACGATCCCGCGTTCTAGGTCGAGGTCGGCTAGATCGTTGAGATATTGAGCGACGGCTCGGAACTCGTCCCTGTGCTGCTCGGCCACCACTACCAGGCCTCGTGCTCGGCGAGCAACCGCGTACGCCAGCCCCCGGGTGAGGTGGTCGTGGTCAGCTCGGCCATATTGGTTTTCGATAATGAGTTCGGATCCGTCTGTTCCCCGCGCGACAATGTCGATTCTCCGACCACCCGCCGTCTGGACCTCGGATTCGCCAACGGAGGCGAGATCAACACCAATCTCTGCCCCGAGGGCATCCAGCTGTTCGACAAGTAGCGGGGTGAATTCCGAGGCTTCCCCCTTCCACGCTTCTGTCAACCGTCCGAACTGGAGTCGTGCCATTCCAACCATGCGTGCGGTCTAGCGCATTTCACGCGACCGAGGTGCGCCGAGTCAGCTCAGCTACCGCGCCGGTCTGAACCTGTGCTCGACGTAGCCGCTCAGCTTGCTGCTGACGATCACGTTCGACGAGAACGGCAAATTTCTTGGGTCGCCGTGGCCGTCGGTTCGTCAACCAGATCAGGCCAACTCCGACTTGGTAGGCCACGATCACCGGCACGGCGATCACCAGCTGGTCAATGACGTTGGTGGTCGGTGCCATCAGCATGGCCACTACGAAGGAGCCGACGATCACGTAGCGCTCCCAGCCGAGCAGTCGCCTGGGCTTGAGCGGCTTCATGCGATTGATAACGCCCAGTACCAACGGGATCTGGAACAACAGCGCCGAACCGCCCAGGTACACGGTCACAAAGGACATGTACTCCGAGATGGTCAGCAGCGGAGTTATCTGCTTGGTCGTGAACTGATGACCGAGGAAGTGAAGCGCCAACGGCAGCCCGAGGAAATATCCGAACGCCACGCCGCAGGCGGCCAACAGTCCTGACAGCACAACACAGCGGGCGATGAACCGCCGCACCTCGTGATCAACGAGCGGCGCCAAGAAGCCCAACAATTCGTAGGCGATGAGCGGCAGGCTGAGAATCAGCCCAACGTCGGTGCAGACCCCGAACAGGAAGCCGATGCCCCCGCCGGGGGAGGTGTAGATGAAGTGCTGGCCATGGGCTGGTTTCAGCAGCAGGCTCACCAAGGACTGCTGAACGAAGTAGGCCGCCGTGCCAAAGAGCACCACCGATGCAGCGATGTGGATCGCCCGGGTTCGCAGCTCGTGGATGTGCTCGATCAGCGGACGTCGCTGATCGACCGGCTTGGGCTGCCGCCTACTTCGTCTTGCCCGGCTTCTTCTCCGCCTCATCCTTCTTGTCGTTGACGTCCCCCGTCAGGCCCTTCCGGAGCTCTCGCATTGACTCCCCCAAGCTTTTTGACAGCTCAGGGAGTTTCTTCCCCCCGAAGAGCAGCAGGATGATCGCCAGAACGATGATCAGTTCTGGTGCTCCAAGATCCAGGAACGCAAAATGTGAAAACATTCGACCCTCTAGTTACATTGCATAATCAGGATAACATCTAGCTGTAAATAATGTAAATGGGTAAGTAGAGAGTCGCATGTTGTGGAATAGACAATTGCGTTGTCACCTGGACGGATCGACGCGACCATATATATAGAAGTAAATGGGAGTATCAGCATGATAACGACAGCAACATCAAACCAACCGACAGCCTTGTCGCCAACCGAACGGAAAGAAATAGTCTCCCTTCCGGAGTTTCGGGAAGCCTGGGGAGTCACGGATGAGACCGTGGAAGAGCTAATGCCTCGGCTCTACGGCGTCCGCTTCGACTTCGTCTCCGGTGGCCCCGGCTACGTGGGTCCCCTCTACCTCATCTACGGCGACGCCATCAGCGGCCAACCACTCGTCGTCATCCGAGAAGACTCAGGACTTGCCGTTGTTGTCGACTAGATCAATGAACTTTCCCCAGGCTGACGCTACCTAGACCTAGGGTCGGTTCGTGACCCACGATTCGGACTTTGTCACTCGGCTCGGGCTGAGCGACACGGTGAAAGCGATCATCGACCGGACTGCCAAGGAATTCGAAGAGGTTGGCGACTGGGTCACCTTCAATACGTTGGCCTACGAGGCAGCCGACCGGGATGCGCCGTTCGATCTAAACGAGGTCTTTCGGCTGCCTTCCGTGCTTGGGGGATCCTGGGCAGAAGAGAAGGTCTCGCTGACCGGCCTAGGTCTTCTGGTGGCCGATACGGCACCGAGAACCGCCGAAACCATGACGCGGCTCGCGATGATCTGTGCGGAACGCAAGATGCGCCTGCGCGACGAAGCCACGGTTGGCGAAGCCGTACTGACCGAAGAGTACGAATTTCCGGCAACCGAGGCCCGCCAAGCCCAAAAGCTCGTCTCCTTGATTCCCGGGGTCTCCAGCGGTGGAAGTTTGGGAGATAACTGGTCGTGAATCGGCCCGGGAATTGTGCGGACTCCTTCCCTTGAGAGGATGGAGAAATGCCAAGGCACGCCCGATACTCCCCGGAGGTGCGTGAGCGCGCTGTCCGGATGATGGCCGAGCATCGCGACGAGTACCCGTCTGAGTGGGCGGCCTTCACGTCCATCGCCGGCAAGCTCGGCATGACGCCCGAAACCCTCCGAGTCTGGGTCCGCCGAGCCCAGGTCGACGAGGGGGTTCGGCCCGGACTGACCACCGACGAGCGCCAGAAGCTGAAGGACCTCGAGAAGGAGGTCAAAGAGCTCCGACGGGCCAACGAGATATTGAAGGACGCCTCGATTTTCTTCGCGACCGAGCTCGACGGTCGACCGAAGAAGTAGTCGTTTACATCGACTCTCGGAAGAATCGCTGGGGGGTCGAGCCGATCTGCACCACGCTGCAGTTCGCTTCCCGGACCTACTACGCCGCCAAGCGGCGGCCACCGTGTGCCCGAAAGGTGCGTGACGAGGCGCTCAAGCCCGAGATCGCCCGGGTCCACAAAGAGAACCTCGACGTCTATGGGGCCGACAAGGTTTGGACCCAGATGAAGCGAGAGGGGTATCCGGTTGCCCGCTGCACGGTCGAGCGCTTGATGAGGGACCTGCACTTGAGCGGAGCTCGCCGGGGCAAGGCGTTCAAGCGGACCACCATCGCCGACGAAGCCCAGCACCGACCGGCCGACTTGGTGAATCGACAGTTCGTGGCCGATCGCCCCAACCGGTTGTGGGTGGCCGACCTGACCTACGTCAAGACCTTCACCGGCTGGGTCTACGTCGCCTTCGTGATCGACGTCTTCAGCCGTTACGTGGTCGGGTGGCAGACGTCCACTTCATTGCGCAGCGACTTGGCCATCGACGCCTTAGAGATGGCTATCTACGCACGCAGCGACCGAGACCTCGACGGTCTGGTGCATCACAGCGACCGCGGAGTTCAATACCTCGCAATTCGCTATACCGAGCGACTGGCCGAAGCCGGCGTCGTGAACTCCGTCGGCAGCAAAGGTGATTCCTACGACAATGCCCTGGCCGAGAGCTTCAACGGCCTCTACAAGACCGAGCTCATCCACCGCCGAGGCCCCTGGAAGAACGTCGACCACGTCGAATGGGCCACCCTCACCTACGTCGACTGGTTCAACAACCGCCGCATCCACAACGAGATCGGCAAGATTCCGCCGGCCGAGCTTGAAGAGAACTACTACCGTCAGAACGCAACACCGGAATTGGTGACATCACAGACAAACGAGTCTGCATGAAACCCGGGCCGATTCATCGCTCACGATCTACCGCACCGCGCTCGACTATAGAAATGTCAAGACCGTTGAAGACCTGCGCGCCATTCTGGAGCGGCAGGCCGAGGAACGGATGAGGGCCCACCAACAAGCACTTGCTGTGGCCCCCGCGTTTGCGCCCGGAGGCATGTTTGGTGGAGAGGGCTTCGATCAAGCTGTTCCGGTCGATGCTGAAGAGTCTCGCGACGCGACGGCTGTTTTCGTCGTGCATGGTCGCGACCGGGAGGCCAAAGAGGCGCTGTGGTCCTTCCTGAAGGCCATCGGGTTGCACCCGCTGGACTGGGAGGAGGACCTGGTCGCCTTGACTGGCCAAGGTACGCCGTACGTCGGCGAGATCCTCGACGCCGCATTCCAGCGTGCGCAAGCGGTCGTGGTGCTGATTACTCCGGATGACCGGGTGATGCTGCACCCTGATCTCGTTGAGGTTGGTGAGGAGGAATTCGAGAAGCAGCTAACTGGTCAGCCCCGCCCCAACGTGCTCTTTGAAGCCGGCATGGCGTTCGGATTCAATCCGACTCGGACCATCTTGGTGGAGATCGGGCGACGACGGCCGGTCAGCGACTTGGGTGGTCGTCACACGATTCGACTTGGTACAGCGGACACCTCCGAGGCCTTGCCAGGCGCCTCGAGGTCGCGGGCTGTGCGGTCGACCGAGAGTTGGATCCGACGTGGGACGATCCAGAGAGGTTCACCGGGTTGGCCGCCCAGTCCCGAGATACGTAGCCAGTGCCGTCGACGCACTTCGGGTCTGAGCGCCCGAGAGCTGGCCGAGAGAATCAGGCGGCCAGAATGGACAACGATCTGAGAGACATTCTGTTGTTGGAGAGGATTGGGCAACTTGAGCGAGGGCGTGAAGATCCACATCGGCCCAGCGGCCGACGATGCCATGCTTCGAGTCCTCGCAGCCCTGTGCGGTCTCAGTTTGGCCGTGACACTTACGACTCGGACGGGACCGGAACGAGGCGTCGTCCTGATCTCGGCAAGTTCCGACGGTCTGATCGTTGAAGAGTGGGACGATGAACTTCAGGCTCCTTCAGGGCACCTCGACACCGTGCCTCTCGGCACCGTGGCCGAGATCACCGTGACCTAGGGACCCAGACCGATGCACTTCCGTGGGGGTGAAACCGTGTGCGGCATTGACGTGGTCCTGGCCAAATTGGTCGTCAAGTGTGTTGAGTCCTTCCAGTGGTGCAGTGCGCCCGCAGCTGCGGTCGACCTTTGCTTGCCACGAGAATCAGTCGAGTCCTTGATTCAGGAGCTCCATGCTGGGGGGTACCTGAGCGCGCCCCACCGCGGACCGTTGTCGGACACCCACGCGGGCAAATGGTTGGCGTCCGAGGAGGCTGACGGAGAGGCGATGGTGCTCTGGCACGTCACCGACCTAGGTAGGCGACTTGCCAAAGCTCCGATTGGCGAACCCTTGACGCGCGCCGAGGCGGATCAATTGCTCGCGGATATTTTGGAGCGATGTGAAACGATCAATCGCAACCCTCGTTCCAGTCACGAGATCGACTCAGTCACGCTTTACGGAAGCCTGTGCGACCCGCTGGCAAGTGAGATTGGCGATGTCGATGTCGCCGTTGTCGCCAGGCGTAGAGACCGAATCGATCTTGCCAACCCGTCCCCCAGGATTCAGCTTGAGCGGATGCTGCGGGCAAACAATGAGCGCGCCGACGTTGTAGTGACAGACGAATCCTGGTCAGAAGGAACGGTGATCCCTGACGGCGCGCTGAGGCGGGTGGTCTATCCCAAGCCGGTTGATGAGCAGTCCGACTAGTGTTGGTACAATCATCGTTGGTTCCGGGCGCTTAGCTCAGTTGGTTAGAGCGCAGCCTTCACACGGCTGAGGTCGGAGGTTCGAGTCCTCTAGCGCCCACCGATGTTTAGCAAAATCCTCGTTTTTTGGGACGAGCAACTTCCTCCAAAGCCTCATTCAGAACGCGAAGCCAACCTATACAATCTCCGACTTTCCGCCTTCAGATTCGTCGCTCTCCATTAGCAAGAGCTACTAACACGAGATTCGGCTATGAGTCGCCGAATCTCGTGAGTGGAATGCCTCACTTGTTAAGGCGGTGTAAATCGTCCGGTGAGCTGCGCGATGAGATGGTCCGTCTCCGCTTCGTAGAGTCGAGCCGGATCGACTCCGATGTGCTGGAAGAACCCTTCGATCTCCACACTGATGAATCCGTGCACTCGGGTCCAGGTGAGGAGCGCCATTAGCAACACTCGGGGATCATCTGGTGGGCGTCCCGACTTGTCGCCCCACTTGGCGAGTTCATTACGCAGGACCGAGTCGCTTACCGTCGCGGCCTGCTCGACGGGCTCCAGTTCTGAAAGAGCGGCCAAAAGAATATCCATGGCGCGCCGCGCCTGTGGTCGGGGCCCGTAGGAGCTGCCGAAGACTAAACGGTAGCGGTGGGGTTGGCTGAGAGCCCACTGGCGGGTCCCGTTTAGCACGGCTCGAAGGCGTTCTTCGGGCGTATCCGACCGAGTTCGGTCAGCAATCGCCGTGAGCGTATCGGCGAAGTCTTCGTAGCTCTCCATGATGAGGGCGAGCAGAAGGTCGTCGCGTGAAGCGAAGTAGCGGTAGAGGGCTGGACCGGACATGCCCATCTCCTTGGCGATCCCGGCGAGAGAAAGTGCTGCCTGTCCACCTTCAGCGACTTGGGCGAGACCGTGCTCGCGAATCTCCGCCAACGTGCGCGCGCGGAGCCGTTCCCGTCGAGATGGGGCAGCGGTGGAACTCATATTTCAATAGTACCACCCTGTCTCATTTGCAATGGAGCATTGTGTCTGTTAGAACATGTAACGTACATTACGAGATCTAGGGAGATCGTCATGGATACCACTGATCAGGCAAAGTCGTTGGCACCCCCAGATTCCCGCCGATGGATTGCGTTGAGCTTGCTGGCCATCGCCGACTTCGTCGTCGTCCTCGATGCCACCATCGTCAATGTTGCGCTGCCCTCGATCGGAAGAAACCTCAACGCCTCCACCAGCGAGCTCGCATGGGTGGTCAGTGCCTACATCCTTGCTTTCGGGAGTCTGCTCATGCTGGGTGGGCGTCTGGCCGATCTCTTTGGTCGCAGACGGCTGTTCATCGTAGGTTTGATCGTCTTTGCGCTGGCCTCGCTCGCCGGTGGGCTCTCCACCTCGATTGGGGAGCTGATCGTCTTTCGCGCCATCCAAGGCGTCGGCGCCGCCTTGTTGGCTCCAGCCGCAAGATCCATCGTGACCATTCTCTTTGAAGAGGGGGCCGAGCGCAGCAAGGCTCTTGGCATTTGGGCCGCGGTTGCCGGATCGGGCAGTGTCGTGGGCCTGATCCTCGGTGGCGTACTGACCAGCTCGCTCGGTTGGCGGTGGGTGCTCTTCGTCAATGTGCCCATCACTTTGGGTGCCGCGGCACTGGCTCCCTTCTTGATTAGAGAGTCCCGCGCCGACACGACGGACCACTCCGTTGACTACGTTGGCGCCGCGTTAGTCACCGGCGGACTGCTCGCCGTTCTCTACGCGCTGGTCAACGCCGGCACCATCGGATGGGGCTCGGGTCAGACTATTGGCCTCCTCGGTCTCGGTGCCGCCCTGCTCGCGGTCTTCGCTTGGATGGAAAGCAAGGTTCGCTCGGCGCTCGTCCCACTACGCATCTTCCGCATCGCTGAGATCCGGGGGTCCAATATCGCCATGATCCTGATGGCCGCCGCCATGGTTGGACTGTTCTTCGTGCTTACGCTGTACCTGCAAGACGTGTCGGGCTATAGCGCCATCAGGGCTGGCATGGCCTCGGCTCCGCTCGGTCTTGTCCTCATCATCGTTGCCGGGGCGAGCGGTCCTCTCACTGAACGGCTTGGCGTCAAGCCAGTTCTCCTGGTGGGGCTGGCTCTCTTCACGGTCGGCATTGCCTGGATGTCGCAGATCTCGGTTCACGGGAGCTACCTCGCTGAGATCTTCGGCCCCAGCGTCGTCATCGCCACCGGCCTGGCCCTGGCGTTCGTTGCGCTCACCATCGGCTCGGTGAGCGGCATCGATCCTGAGAACGCTGGTGTCGCTGGTGGGCTCATCAATATGACCCAGCAGGTTGGGGGAGCGATCGGACTGGCCATCATCACGGCGGTCATCACGGGTCATGTGCATGGCCACGTGCCAAGCGTGATCACTTTCAATGGCGGCCTCCGCGAAGCCCTTCGGGTTGCTGCCGTTATCGGAGCGGTCAGCGTCGTTATCGCAGCAGTCGCCCTACCTCGACGCAGTCGATTGGCTCCGATAGCGGAGATACCCACGTCGACCCCCGATGTGACGGTCCCCGCCGCGTAACACCACCATATGAGAATCCTAAGAGTGAATAACAAGCACCAAACGAAAGGACAGACTATGGCAACTACTCCAAATCCGGCCGCAGTACAGACGTTCGTAGTGATCGCGACCATCCGCGACGACGCGAACATGGCCGAGTTCGCCAGCCTGAGGGATGACGAACACAGGCAACTGGAGGCGCTGCAATCACAAGGCAGGATTGGTGCCCATCACGTTGCTCCCGCGCGGCGGACGGTGTTTCTCGAGGTGATGGCTACCGATGAAGAGAAGGTTGTCGGGACGCTAGCGACTCTGCCGTTTAGCAAATTCTTCGATCTCGACATCTACGCGACCTCGACCCAGCCGTAGGGGGATGAATGTGATCTGCGAACATCGAACGAACATAGAAAGCAGTACCAACAATTAGGAGGGCCTTCCCGGATCCGGCGTGTCGCCGAGCCCAGGTACTGCCGGAGTATCCGATGTCCGATATCCGCCCACCGGAGATACAGCTTTCGACTGCCGGCTGCGTCGTTGGCCCAAGTCCGGCGATTCTCAAGGTCACCTGCCGACTCATCGAGAGCCCTGATCGCATCTGCCGGATCGACGCCCTGCGTGAGTCGGATAGCCATGGTCGGAACCCATCCAGCTTGCGACATCCCAAGTCACGAGGGGAGACGACCGTTTGCCACCGGCGTCAGGCCTCCGACTCAGCGAAGATGGGGGAGTGCCCTACAAGGCTCCTACCGTCCAGATAGGAGAGGAGTGGGCGTATCGCGAGAAGGCTCGCACCCCAGCCGTTCGGATCGAAATCGTTCGTGTTGGGACGGCTCGTCCACGGCGGGTCCGAGTCCGTTTCCTTGATGAGGAGTTTGAGGGCCGAGAGGAATGGATTCCACCCAACCGGCTCAAGGTTCCCTGGTCGGACGTCACCGGCTGGCAGGCCCGCGAGTGCCGATGGGAAGCGGTTCGTGACGCTTCAAGTCACGTTGCAGACACCCCCGAGTACTGGGCTGTCTCGGCAGTCTTTGAAGCTGTAGGAGACGACCTTCTCGGCGACGGCTACGGTGCTATCGCTGGCGTCCTCATCATTCCGGATCCTGACGCGCTGGTTGCGAAGGTGGGAGTTGAGCGGGACCCGCTGCTCGATCACCCACTGGCCTTTGTCGACGACGACGGAACACTTGTCGCGCCGTGGGCCGTAACGCTCTCGTTGGCTCAGCAGCTGGCCCCTCGCTTTGCTGAACAGATCCTCGACGACGTGGTGCGTAGCGAGGCTAGGCAGGCCCAAGAAGCCATCTACGGCAAGGACTACGGCGGCCGCAACCCCTGGTACGTATCACCCGAGATCTGCGCCGAGACTGCCCAAAAGTGGCAGCCGTCGTATGCCCTGCTTCGTGAGTGGTGCGGCGCGGCGGCAGCCGATCGCCATGAGGAGCTCTTAGCTCTTCGAGCCGAGATTCTCCGGGTGGGTCAGGTAGCCGAGCGGGCAATCCGGGAACTGGCAGCTGCCGGGCGTGATCGGGTCGCCAAAGAGCTCGAACGCGAGTTGGGTGTTCCCGTGGAGACCCTCCGGGCCAGCCAAGAACAAAGACGCTTCTAACGTTCGTCTGGACCGTCTGGGCTCCATCCGTCTAGGTACGGTCGCAGATCCTTGGGTTTCGGCTCGGGATCGGGCGGCATTGTTGGTCGTCCGCGAAGCGGATCACCGGGCTCGGCTCGGCTCCGGGCCCACTGAGACCACGACCGGATCTCCGCCGCCCACTCCTCATTCTGTTCCTGGTCAGCCGCCGCGTCCAAAGCGTCGCAGTACTCAGCGATGTCTCGAGCCTCGTTTCGAGCGTTCACCTGGTCGAGCAACGTTCGATAGCGGTAGTCCTCCAGATACTGCTCTCGGGCCCGGGCCATGGCCTGTTCCCATTCCGCCCGACGTTCGGCTCGCGCCTGCTCCTCGGCCGCTACTTGCTCCGCGCCAATGGCCGCCCTGGCATCAAGCTCGGCCAGAACGTCGCCCAACTTGTCCTCCAGACGCCAACGGGTCCGATCGGCCCAGCGCCGGCGTCGCCCTGGGAACTTCCAGTTGTCGGCGAGTTCGAACGTCAACCGACCGGTCGAAACGGTTGCGAGCTGTGGCTGTACTCGCTGCCAGCCGTAGACCTTCTTGCCGTCCGCCTCAGGGTTGGGGACTTGTTCGACGACCTCGGACTCTTCGCCGATTATCAGGGTCGAGGCCAACGTTCCGCTCTGAAACACGATGGCTGGGAGATTGTCCTTGGCGATCGCCGAGTCATGACCGTGGCGTTCTGCCGCATCGACTAGAGCTCGAACCAGCAGCAGGGCCCGGGGCAAGCTGTCGGCGGAGACTGTTGCCAGGGCTTCCAATCGCGCGCGCAGTTCCGACACCACCGGATGCGTTAGGTCATTCTCGAGCGGAAGCTCGATCCTGGGCGGTTTGGCTTCCTGGTACTGAGTGTGGGGGTGGCGGCCTTCGACCAGCGCCATGACGAAGTCTCCCTGACTTTGTCCGCGGAGCTGGAGGTGGAACCCCTCCGGCACCCGGCCCTCGCGCTTCGTCCGGTGCAGCGCGCGCCGCCAGAGAGCCCGCGTGGTGTCGTCCGGGTTCTCGAGGGTGACAACGTTGTTGTTCGCGGCGAGCGCCGCCAGCAACTCGTCAGCCGATAACTCTGCCCGCCTGAGACCGGTCTGGGCTGGAGGCGGATTGAGTGCGTCATCAGGAGGGTGGCCGTGCTCGAGGTAGAAGCGGCCAGCCTCGGTGATTTCAGCCACCCAGCGCGGTTCCTCCCCCTTGACCGTCTTGACGAGGCCGCGATCCCGCAGGGCGTAGACGGTCTTTGCCAGCTCCCAGTCGCCCGATCCAGTCGTTTCGGCTGGGTTGCCAATCCTTTGAAGCACGGTGAGCTGAAGCTCGTTGAGCTTTGGCCATCGCTTCACGGTTCGCCGCGGAGAGCCGACACTGGGCTCCATGCTCACGCCAATGATTTACTAATCGAAGGGCGGTGAGACAAGTGACAGATTTAGGCAAGTTGCCGCAAACGGTACGTGGTCTCAAGTCCGATCCAGAGTGACGACAACTTCGCCACACGAACATGATGACCTACGTACCTCGCTGATCCGTGCCCGCGCAGCCGTGGACGAGCGTTGGCGCCGGCGAATGCTCAACGATCACGAGCCGAGCGAGGAAGAGCTGACCGTCACCTACATCGAGGCGGCGTCGGCACGCATCAGCTACGCCCAATTCAATCCTCGGGAAGAGGGTCGTGTAGGCGCCGATTGGTTCTGGTGGTTTCTCGACAGCACGGGAGTGCTTTGGAGTCCTGATACAGGCGAAGAAGCTCCTACGGCGCGGTTCTCGGTGGCATATTGATTTCGGCTATCAGAGCGGGGATCGGAAGCAGCTCCACAAGCTCCTTGACGCCGCGGACACCTTTGATGTTCCAGCCGCCTACGCGCTGTACTGCGGGGACACCGAGTATCGGCGTGGACTGCCTTGTGGAGCGGGCCATATCGAGCTCGCGTGTCCGATTTGCGACCGCTCGAGCGTGTCAGCTCTTTCCGGACCTTGCGCGAAGTACATCGTCGAGTACGAGTGGACGGCTGAGCAAGCGTTTGAACGCTCCGCCCCTTTTGAAGACTTGGTCGCACCGGCCGACGACGATTCCGGGGTGTTGGATCTGAACCTCCACGCCCTACCGAGCGACCTGCGTGAGTTCCTGCTCAATCCGCAAACGGGAGCGCGCCAGGTCGCTAGGCGATTCTTCGCTCAAGCCGCCGAAATGCGCTTTACCGCATTCGCGGCGGCGACATCGGCATTGGCTCCGCCGGTTGTTGGACGGGTTTTCGAAGTTACCCCACTCGACCACGGACACTTCGGCTTGTCGTACTACGACCACATCCTGCGGGGCCTGAGATTCTCCTTGCCGGACGAGGTTCGAGCACTAGTTCTCAATCACGAGACCGTTGAGCCAGGGATTTTCGCAGGCCTGGGGGGAGTTGCCGTTGTCCATCTCTAGCCGGCTTGTTCAAAAGGCTCCACCGTACCGGGGAAGCTCGGCGATACGCTCCGTAAGGTGCCTGTCCAGTGGCCCGTGAAGCGGACGATCCGGGTCATGGAGCTGTGACTAATCAAGCCATCGCCTCGCTCGCTGAAAAGTGCCTGGCTACATCAAGCTTGCCGGAGATGCGAGAGAGGTTGATCGAGGTTCTACGGGCGTTGCTCGAAGACCGAGCCCATTTTCTCGTCATCGATGTTGACAAAAGCGCTAAGTATTACGTGCAGTTTCTTCCAGTCGATGGTGGTGGACTCTTATGTGAGGCCGTGAGTAACGAGTTTTTGTCGGGTACCGACCGACTCACGACGCATGACGAGCAGAACATGATTGATCTCGGCTGGGCTTCTCCTGATCCGAACTTCAAGCAGCTCTGGGATGCTCCGGTGCCAGTTCATGTGGTTGCCGATCGCTTGGTCGCTACCCTTACCCGGGTCTATCGGCTTCAGGATCCTTCGAGTCTGACGGTCACGATTGGTCCACGCAAAGGTGGGCCGGCACTACCTGCTGATGTTGACGTCAAAGGCCGAACAGATCTACTTGCGATCGATGAGCCAGCGGCGCCTAGCGAGTCGCTTCGATTGAAGGTGATGAAGGGTCAAGCACCGAACGAGTCGACTGATAGCGATGATGTGGTGCCAGCCTGGGACGCCCCATTTGATTACGGCGGACACGACACTCAGGACGGGGAAGGCGAGTCCGGGGACACAATAAATGTCTGGACCGCACCCGAGTTGACCGTCGATGAGGACGAAGAGATCGACCTGTCGCCTGACTACACAGACGAGCAACTGGCCGAGCTGACGAAGTGGACCAGCGGAGACGATGATGCGGACGACAAGGATGATTAGGAGCTACTCCGTAGCCTCCGTCGGGTTGGTTCTGCACCCTTGCTGTGGCGCATCCACACAACTGTGTCCAACAATCGCAGCGTCGGGATGCCGGCGAGCCCAAGTGAACCACTAGGGTCCGCGTCCAACGCCAACTGCCGGAGCCTCGCTCGGCGCTGGTCGTCAAGCAATGCCCTAGTGGTGAGCCAGAATCCACCATGACGCAAGTCCAGACGGTCGTTCATGACGCTGTCTTGGATTGGAATCAAAGCTGGCCTCTTTCGCGCACATAGCTTTCCGATAGCCACCCACTGGGAGCCGCCGAGCAAGTCATGAACACTTCGGCAGAATTGCCAGGCGAGATCGACGGTCTTGATATCAGCGGGGCCTAGTTCAACGCCCGGCGGTACCGCCTTCAGCTGATCAAGAACGGCGCGTCGCGCGGGACTATTCCGATCGAGGAGCCGCCGAACACTCCGCGGATGAAACCGCACCTCTAGCAGGGTGACCGCGAGCAGGTCGTCTTCGATGATGTTGTTCGGATCGTTCTTACCTAGGTCGAGGTAGGTCGCACCCGCGTAATTCGATGATGGGTCGTAGAACTGCCTCAGGAACTGGGCAGCGTCCGGATCGTCGAGGTCTTCGTCGATGAGCCGGGCGACGCGTCGTGTTTCCTCGGGATCGGCAGGAAATAGCTGAGCCCGGAGTGCCACGAGCTGATCGTAATCCGGGGAGTGCCCCCATAGAGCCCTGGAAGCAAAGCGTCGCCGAAAGCCAACGCGGGGGAGGCCCACCGCTTCCCGTGAGGGGTGTCGTCTGGACAAGACTCGGTCAGTATCTGAGGAAGTTCTGCGGATGCAAAACTGCTTGGGTGACAATTCGAGCCGCTGACTTCGGTCCCGACGATCCGCTGCAGCGCTTGTTTGATCTTGCTGCTGCTCAGTTCATGCTCGATGGAACATGGCCGAGCCTGAGAGCACTCCGGCGCGCTGCAGCCCAACGGGGTGAAGAAGGCCCCGCCTTCGAGCCACTTCCCCAGATCCCTGCCCATCTCGGCGGATACGGCCTGGCGGGCGGCGACTCGGTATCGCTATCGGCCGCCGGTTTGGCAAAGACGGAGCGGGGCCGGCAATTCTTGCCGGACCTCGTTCGCTTTGCTCAGCAGTGCTGCACCGTCTACATCAGTACAGCCGATCCACCAAGAGTGACTGCCGGGCAGCTCAGAGACTCTCACGAGATGAGCGAAGCGACGATCGCTCGGATTACGGCTCTAGTGAGCACCACTGAGGGGTATCTCATCACCAGCGGATCACCGACACCACCCGAAGATTCGTGGTGGGATGTGAATGAGAGCGCACTGAAGTTCAAAGGCGTCACCACACTGGAGGGGTTTCTTGAGGTCCGCGACCAGCTTCGACCCCCGCAGGTACCGCAGGTGCCCGCGCCGGGCACCTACACGGGCCTGCCAGCCTTGGCGCCCCGCTGGTCTGAGGTACTAGACGCGTCGCCTGCATCCGACACGTTCACCATCGACTCTCTTCATCCCCAGATCGCAGAAGCCGCCCGAGACCTGTTCTTCACCGGCAAGCCCGAGATGGCCGTGCTCGAAGCGGCCAAGGCTCTCGCTGCGAACATCCGTCAAGTCTCCGGACTGACGAGTGACGGTACTCCCTTGGTCGAAGAGGCCTTCGGACGAATTCAGGTCGGAGATCCGGATACTCGCACGGGGAAAAATTTCCACGAGGGCACACGACTGCTAGCTCTGGGCATCATGAAATCTATGAGGAACCTTGTTGCTCATAGCGACGACTACTCGCTAACTCACGTTGAGGCATTCGAGGCGCTGGCTCTCATCAGTCTCGTCGCTCGGCGTCTCGACTCGGCTTCGAGAAAGAATGACTCGGACCCGTGAAACGCCTCGCTGTAGCTCGATCCGTCAGAAGTAGGCCCACTGATCCTTAGGAAGCACCCAAGATGCTGTAGCTGTCGAGCGAGCCGCCACTAGATGATGCTGAGATGGTCAGCTAGTGTTCGCACCGAACGAGGCATCGGCTGCCGGGATTGGTCTTCTTTGCGGATCTACTACGACAGCTATCAAGAGGGAGTCTGGTTCGGAGGATTGCATGAGTCGCTCGCCGACGCTGAGCTTCTGGCATTCCCCAGGATAAATTCGCAACTCCCGACCCGGCTCCAGGAAGTTCTATCGTACGACAGACCGGACGTTGTTCTGACAGACGATAATGACATTCCCTTGTTGGTTCTCGAACGAACCGTAGAGGTACCGAGCGGACACAACCCGGGCCAGCGTTTTGCCCGACTTGCCCAGGCGGCCCGCTGCGGAGTTCCTGCTGTCTACGTGTGTCCATACGCGGCCTTCAAGCACGGGGGTGAAACAAGCGGTCCTCGATACATGAACTTGCGGCTCTTCAAGGCCATCGATGCGGTGATGCAGATTGAGCGATCGCCGATCACGACCATTCGATGGCCCGTCGATGACTCGTATGAAATCATCTTCGGTCCCGAGAAGGACGAACGTCTCAAGGCCTACCTTGATCTTCACCTAGACCTCCTGGTCAACGGCGACCTCGAACAAGCTCGCGTCGGCATTCTTGAGTCAACTTTCGAAGCGGCCCAGGAGCTTGAGCGTGTGGTGTTCACGGATACCGAAGTCCTTCGGCCGCAGCGATACGATGGCCCGCCACCATCCGTTCGGATTGGTCCGGTTTCGGCTCATCCCGAGCTGGTCGGTGCTGGGTTCCCGACAGATCGTGAGATTGTTCTCTATGACATCGGAATGCGGAACGTTCGTTCTGATCCGTACACGGGGATGGCGATTCTGTACGCTTACCTCTATTGCGGAGGGATGAATAACCGAACGCGCGCCCTAGTGCTGAACTTCTCGCATATTGACCGCCAACAGTGGATCGTCGCGGCAGGTTCCGGGAGACGTAAGGACATCCGCCTGTTCAGAGAAGTAGCCGATGCAATCCGCTTTGCGGATGGGATCGTGTACAGGGCCGATCTCTAGACCCGGTCATGCTGGCCGACGGAAGAAGAGGAGCGTCTCCTCAGCCATCAGGTTCGCTCGCCGATTACCGCCCTTACGCTTGACCAATCCTTCGAGTACGAAGCCGCACGATCTTGCAAGCTCTTGGGCCATGGCCGGAAGGTCAATTCGTTCTCCGCGGACAGTCGGACTTCCAAGCAGCATCGCAAGATGTCGGTCTCGTCGAAGTACGCGGTAACACTGGTGAAACGTCTCGGCGAAGTCCGCCTGAAACCTGGTCACGACGTGACGAGATTGCCGGCGACCTCCTGTGAGAACAGCATCAACTGCCCTCGGATCGACGCCTAACCACATCAAGCTCAGCACGCCATACTCAGCGTAAGGAATGCTCCCGATGTAGGGGGGGTGAGTAACAATCGCATCTATGGACTCGTCTTCGAGGGGCAAGCTGCACGCCGACGCCTGTAGAACAGTCGGCGTCATCTCGTCCGGCAGCTTCTCATGGAGTTGAGCCACGGCATCACACACCTCAACAAGGCGCCGTAGGAATCTCGGGATCGCGGATCGAGGAGGTGTCTTGCGTCGGTCGTACATGACATTGGGGTACGAGGTGTTCGCCATGCTGCTCTGGCGGAGGATTTCGCTAAACGCGATCCAGCCCACCCGACGGAGATCACTCGCCGGTTCTGTCTGAATGAGTTGGTTGATCAAGACGAGCTCTCTCCGGCGTTCATCGGGGAACCACTTCACAAACGATGGCTCCGTCCACCGAGGATCGCTCTCTACCGCCAGACGTGGGGATTCCGTGCCAGTCAGGCCGGAAAGCTCCAACTGCAATCCGTTCAGACTCCGAACGGATTGCTCCAGCCGCTGTCTGAAGTCGTCGAGACGTTCAGGCGCAATGGGAGTCGTCTTCACTTTCGCGATGACGCAGGCAAGTGGGTTGAGATCAATTCCGATGGAATGTCTCCCGCTTAGGGCTGCCTCAAGAAGCGATGTTCCAGATCCCGTGTACGGATCGAGGACGAGTTCCCCTGGGGCGGAGATTAGATCGATCGCCTGACCGGCGATCTGAGGAATGAACTTGCCTGAATAGCGATGGAGGCTGTGTGTTAAGTAGCGAGTGTCACCGTCGAGCTGTTCCCAGTCCTGTGCGGAAGCTGCGTTCTGGAGGTCAGCCATCACTCGCCATCTCCTCCTCGAGCGTCCCGTTCGGGATCAACCGCATTCGATGGGACCCATCGATCGTGAGGTAGCAGAAGTCAGGCCTGGCCGGATACTTTGTACCTTCCGAGAAGCCGAGACATGGCAGGAAGACCAGGTCGGCCGGGTCGAGGCCCCAGTTCTGTTGCGTCGAGAGTCGGGCAAAGGCCTCATCGAACTCATTCCGCCTGGTTGTCATCAACTCGATCAGCTTCAGCTCGTCAGCGGGGTTGTAACCGGGCTTCATCTCAATGACCATGAGAAGATTTCTTCGGACGGCGAGCAGATCAGGAACCAGTTTGTTGAGACTGTGGCGCCGCGGGTCAGGGCTCCGGTCGCGCGCCAATCGCGAATCTACGACGCTGAGGCAAGGGAGCTCATCATCAGATCCGTTCGGATATTGACCTGCGAGCAGGCGCCAATCTAGGAGTTCGAGGCCACGCCGCGCGTGATAGTGGATAGCGTCTTCGCGCAGCACCACGGTCGTCACGCCTCAGGCGCGCCGGAATATCAGGACAGCTTCGTTCTGAATAATTCGTTCTTGCCAAGGAACTTCGGAGTTGCTGTTATTCGTCTTCAGTTTGTGCTCGACAGTCTTCTCCAGTCGCAGTCCCTGATTCGAAAATAACTCGCCAACAATGATGTCTGTAGGGATAACGCGTTCACCCAATCGCTTGTTCCCGATGACGAACGCGATGGCACCTCCAGGTCGAAGCCATTTCTGGAAGTTGGCTCCAACTTGGACAAGGTCATCGAAAAACTTCTCCATCATCGCCACTCGTCTCGGATCGGTCCCATCGAACCCCTCAGAGAAGAACGACGCAAACGTAGGGCTCAAGCTCGTGGCAACCGAACCGGCTGCTGAAGCATCCGCTGCCAGGTACTCGCTCCCAACGGCGTCATCGCTGAACGAATACGGGTCGTACTTGAAATGTGCATCCAACGACCGATAGCTCAGGAGGTGTGTACGGAGGTAACTGAGAGACTCGACGCCATAGGGGGGTGAGGTGACGATGTAGTCAACGCTTCCCTCGGCAAGATCGGTCGACAGCATGTTCTCTTCGCGAACATCGATGTCGTCTGGCGAGCCGATGAGTCCTTCATGAGATCGGAGGGTGCGGTCAATGCCAGCCAGCATCTTCTTGACGCGTCGTGACACCAAGCGCAGCACGTCCACGCCGACGCGAGCCGTCTTCCGATACTCGGCGCGGACCACGTCTACGTCGACGTTGCCAATGCTGCGCATCTCAGCCGAAAGAGCAGTCGCAAACAGATCCCTCGCGTAACCCTCTTCCTGCATGATCAGCTCGACGGCGACCGATGTGCCGAGCAGCGCCTCTGGAGTGAACCACCGTTCCATGTTTGCAAACTTGGGAATTGCATTGCCCTCGCGCTCGACGACGGCGTTATGTGGGTAGGTCCCAGAGGGATGAGCCTTCGTGAAGCCGGCGAGAAGGCCCTCGAAATGTTGGGAGAACTGATTAAACCGTTGTGAGAGGTGTCGCGGATCATCTGGGAACTTCGATTTGGTCCGAGAGAGCATGCATGACAGAGGGCAGAGATCAATACCTACAGCACGGAGGCCGAGCATCCGTGCTTCCACCAACGTTGTGCCGCTTCCGGTAAAGGGATCACAGACCGTCTGACCCGGACGCGCTTCAAAATGGTTCAACAGCGCCCGAACGAGATGCGGTGGAAAGCGCCCGACGTAACGATGCCACCCGTGCGGACCGTAATTGCCGTCCCAACTCTTCGAGTCAAGGCTTCGATTCTCCAACGCTGCCATTGCCGTTGGCTCACCTTCAACGTCGTATACACATGAGAGTCGCCGCCGCCACGATTGTTCGGAGAGCAGCGGAGACGCTGATTCCTGCAATCGGTAGAGCTCCTCGAAGAAGTCGAGCTGGTCGGCCGGTCCATTCAGAACGTAGGGCGCAGGATGAAAGCTTCTCGACGTTGCTCCGTAGTTCACTGTTGCTCGGATTTCGGATCGACGGGCCTCCTGCCCAAAAAGAGTCGATCGCGGTGTTGAATGCGCCTTGGTGTCATGGTTCCCGATCGGCCCAAGTCCCAGGTCGACGAGCGCCCGCGCCGCCGAGGCCGAAGGCTTCGAAGTCCCTCTCTCCCAACGGAGCAACGTGACCGGCGTGATTCCCAACTTCGCCGCGAGGTCTTCACGGCTCACTCCAAGGCCCGTGCGGAAGTCGACAATCCTGCGCCCAAGGGTTTCCGTCTCGGACGGGTCACGTCGATCGTTTGCAATAACCACAGGTGGGGGCCCCTTCTCGAAACTACGTCAATGTCATTCTCGCGCACGGCGAGCCGAACTTGAGCCGCAATCGACGGGGTCGATCAGCGAATCGGTCTCGGTGAATTCCCTGGTCATAGGCGGGGAGGCACCCGAATCTCCTTGGCCATCTCCACGTAGCGGCAAAGCCCATTCGCAAGGCGCAGCTGGTCCACGGTTCGGCAGGAAACGCTGAGCAGAGCCGGTGAACCTACGAGAACGGTGAGTGCCTGTGCCCGCGAGACGGCGACGTTCAGGCGCTCCTGGCTATAGAGAAAGTCCATCCCTCTCGGGATCTGGGCGCTGCTCGATGTGGTCAGTGAGACGATCACGACAGGAGCTTCCTGGCCTTGGAATCGGTCTACGGTGCCGACTCGCGCACCGCTCGGAAGGGTCCGGCCGAGGAGAGCTACCTGCGCGTTGTATGGAGCCACGACCAGGATGTCCGCCAGCTGCAGCGGATGGTCGCTGCCTTCCTTGTCAGTCCAATTTTGCCTGAGTAGCTCCTCAACGACGTGTTGGACAGCTTCCGCTTCCTCGGGTGAAGAAACCCGATTGCCGTCATGCTCGACCGGCATCCAGCGAAGTCCGGACCCACCGAGGGGTCCATCTCCTCCGACCGCCTGGCGTTCGCAACCGGGCAAGGATCGCAGTCGGTCGTCGTAAACGATCTCAGAGATGAAGGCGCAGATGTCTGGATGTAACCGGTGCGTGTGGTCCAGGAAAATCCCGAGATCCGCCGGGATGGTTGCAGCGCCCCCAAGGAGGTGGTCAAGGCCAGACGTCCCAGCACCAGGAGGGTGCGTGCCCTCGGACGGCTGGGAGAGTTGGCGCGGATCGCCTACGAGTACCAAATTCTTTGCCGCAGCCCCAACGGCGCAGACGTTGGCTAACGATAGCTGGCCTGCTTCGTCGACGATCAGGTAGTCGAGGCGTTGATCGAACTCTGGTCGCGAGAACAGCCATGCCGTGCCGGCGAGAACATTAGTGCCGTCGTCGAGGTCTGAAGCCATGGCGAGGTTGTTGGACCGTTGAGTCACTTTGGGGTGGTTGAGTCCCTGGCCACCCTCTGCCTTTTGCGACGCCTGCAAAACCACGCCGCGTGCCTCAGCACAGTTCAACACCGCCTCAAGTAGGTGGGTGATGACGGCGTGGCTATTGGCTGTCAGTCCGACGGTATGCCCAGCGTGCACGAGCTCGACCACAATCTGAGCTGCTGTACTGGTCTTTCCAGATCCGGGTGGGCCTTGGATAGCAAGGCATCCCTCGTCAAGTACTAGGGAGCAACTCACGGCGTCAGCGACTCGATCTTCGCCGGAGCCTTGAATACTCTGACGAGCAGACGTTTCCGAGAGACGAGGTGGTCGCCGCAGTAGAAGGTCGCGGATTGCTCGGTACGGCCCCGGGCCATCGATGCCGTCCTCGATAACCGAGCGGGCCAGGCGTCGCAGGGCCTGGCGCTGGCCTACGGTCGGGATTGGTCCCCCCGGGATGAGGTGGTCTGGGTGTGGTGCGGTCGAGTTCAGGCCGCGCCCGAGTTCGAGTACGCCCTCAATCGGGTCGACCAACAGCAACTGACCCGGCCCTGCGGGACCCGATCCTTCTTCGAGCTTCTTCCGTTCAGTCGCCGGGTCATGGACCTGCTGGCCGGCTACGAGCTTGTACGGCTGATCTGGATCAAAGCGGTATTGGTGAACGATTGAGCGTGCAACCCGCCTCACCTCACCTACATACTCCAGACCGGCGATAGCTTCAGGGTCTTCGAGTAGGTCGTCTGCATCGCAGTACAGCACCCGATCGAAGAAACGCCACCACTTCGGCTTGGCCTCTCGGCGATACCAGTCGAGCAGCTCACCGAGAAGACGCGTCGCATGAGCGGGTCCTTCGTCCAGCTGGTCTGCCAACGAATCGAGACGGGTGTTCAATTCCCCGTTCTCGGACATCTCTTCGGTGACTCCCTCTGAGGCCTGGCTGTCAGCGGGCAGCGGACGAGGCGGAGGCGACCCGAACGTTGTTGAGTATTCGCTGCGCCGTTCCTCTAGCCAGTCTTGAAGGCGTCGAGTGGAGTCACAGTCCACTCGGTTGTAGGTCTCGAGTTCAGCCAGGATGGTGTCGTCGCCGGTTTCGAGCCATCGTTCGTACTCGACGATGGAGGAACCGGCATCGGTGATGGAATCGGTGCGCCCCGCCATGTAGAGCGCTTCCAGTTTCTTCAGAGAGTACGACGGTGTTCCGACACACAGCCCCTGCCGGACTACCCGGTAAAGGTCGATCAGCACGCCGCCACGCAGTAAGGCGTCCACCTCCTGCTCCCGTGTTGCGTGGCGGCCCATCAATCGTCCGAGAGCCGTCGCTTCGTAGGACGCGTAGTGGTAGATGTGCAGGTTGGGACTGCGCACCAGGCGCTCGGATACAAAGTCCATGAAGGCCTCGAAAGCAGCTTTCTCCCCGGCCGGGTCGTGACCCCAGAAGGAGCGGTAGTCGAATTCTCCATCAGGCCCGACCCAACCAACGCCAAGGAGGTATTCGATGCCTCCCTCTCCTACATATGGGTCGCCCTCGATGTCGAAGAAGAGGTCTCCTGAATCGGGCTCCGGCAGCGCGCCGAGTCCGATACCGGGCTCTGCGGTTTGGAGCAGCTCGTAGGGCAGGGCAGCGGTGCCAGAAGTGCGGGCTGTAACGAGGAGCCTCGCCTGGTGACGAAGCTTCTCAAGCGTGGTCTTCGCCATGCCGGTGACCGCGTCTTCAGAGAAAGCTGCCAGCTCGGCCACGGTCACAACACCCTTGTGCTCGGTGAGCTTGCGCGCCTGTTCGCTGGACAGTCCTGGAACCAACGACAGGTGGTCGTCGGCGCTGCGCTGCTTGTCGCATCTGGTCCGCCAGACGCAGACGGCGCAGTGCTCCACAGGGTTCGGATAGGTGATTGCTTCGCTAGCCACCGCGTGCTCAAATCGCACCTTGGCTGCGCGGAAATACGCGGCGAACTCCGCTAGACGGAGCGAGACGCGCTGCTGCCCACCGAGGACCACGTGCACGAACTCGGGAGGGCAACCTTGGAGACGGGCCAGCTGCTCCGCGTAGGCACACAGCTGCAACACCGCTGAAGGCCGCACGTGGCGAGCGAGCTTTGTGTCCTCGGGTTCGTAGGAGTACTGGCCGAGGCTGCTTGTGCCGACCACCCGGGTGAGGAAGTCCGCATACCCGACCCACGCCGGACCTGGTTCACCTGCATCGAAGAATGCCGCCTGGTAGATGACATCGACCCCGGCTGCCAGGGCAGTCGAAGTTTGGTCGACCCGCACGTTCAATGGCGCGACGGCGTCGATGGACTCGACAACAAGTCCACGCGCCTGGAGCTGGCCGAGATAGGTGGCTTCATGCTCGAGGCCGCGACGTTGGAGGACTGCCAGTTCGGGGTCCTCCGTGTCGGGTCGTACGAGCTCGCGCCTTGCCACGGCCAACGAAAGTCCGGTCAGGTGGGGACAGTAGAGGTAGCCGACAAGGTCGCTCGGGCTGAGAACGACCCGACCATCTTCGAAGTACATCCGGCACCCTTTCGAGCTCTCTTCAGGTGTGCGAATCCTCCCACGGAGGTGTGACCGATGGTGCCTCGACGAGATCCTGAATCCGACTCAGTCTCCTGGCCTGAAGCCGGTCGTCGTCTCGTGTTGCCCTTCGGTCAGCAGGAGTCGCCGGCAATTGAGTGCGACGTCAAGCCCGAGGGGGTTGATCCAGCTCTGTTAGCCGGGAGAATCGAGCGGTGGTAGTGCGCGTCGGTCCATTAGGCGGGGGACAACGATCGACTCGTACGCCTTCCTGACACCTGCAAGCTTCCATCGGACGTCCCGCCTCTTGGCGGCCAGAATGTGGCGCAGGTCTGCTGTGACGTGTTCGTAGATCTCGTCTGGCGAACCGTCTGGTGTCTGGTGGATTGCTTCACCCATGTCTATCGGTACTCGGTTTCGGCTGGTTGTGCTGTTGCAGAACGAGCAGGCCGTAATGGTGTTCGCACCATCAATTCTCCGGGCGAGATCCGAGAGCTCGCCTGTGCTCAGGTTCGGGAACCGCTGAGCGAGCGCAGTCGAGATCTGCTTGAGGTAACCGCCTTGGCTCTCCCCGATCAGGTGCTCAACGGTCAGTTGCCGCCACAGATCGAAATCGAGCTTTGCGGAACCCGCACCGCAAAGCTGGCAGATGCCTCCCGAACGCTCATGGACCGCCGCCGCGTAACCGAACAGTGACTGACAGTTTCGGTAGTCATATTCCTTCAACGGCTCGCCGCTCATTCGTTCCTCCGACTTGCTACCTCTGACTATCGTTGCGCAGCGTGGTGACTGACAAGCGGAGTTAGCCTCCAGCTGCCTTGAGTTCCAACGTGGTTCCTACGCCGGCCTTCGTCAACGCGGCGAGGCGGGTGTATCGCTGGCTCATAGTCCACGCGAATGTCCCGCCGGACGCGGGGGTGTTGGCGATTGGCGCGGCGAGTTCGACGGTCCCCTCGTCGGGGGTCCGGGATAGGACGAACACGCGGTACGGCTGCCCGGGAGGGCGAGTTCCACCTTTGAGAGAAGCTTCGATGGTTTCGGCGATCCGTTGGTCAATGTCGCTCCCCGCTCGAAGAGCCTCGACCGTGTTGTTGTCGAAGGTGATCGGGGCGGAGCGTTGATCCAGGATGGCGGCCACCTTGGGTTGGATGGCGCCATGGGTATAGAAGCCCATGTGAGTTAGGCCCGGGCGAAAGTAGCGGCCTGGCTGACAGACATACGCGCCAAGCGTGTCGTACTCACCCCATGCGAAACGGGCCGCGACGACCACGGTGTCGAACACGTCAAGTAGTCCGTCTTCGGCGAAGAGCTTCTGGAGTTCCCGGAGAAGGAACCGAGCTTGTTCGCCCACAAACGTGTTGTTCTCATCCAAGACATCGTCAATGGCGTCCGACATGGCACGGAAATTGAACCAGATCACCCGATAGTCATCTAGGGAGTCCATGACTGCGGGTCGCACCGCGTCGGGCGTCACCACGAATAGGCGTTCGTGTTCTGCTCCTGCCGTCAGGTTCTCGTAGTGGGCCTCCAACTGCTTGGCGGTGAGGGCGTTCAGGTTGGTTTTTGTTTCGAACCAGTAGTCGAAGTGGGCGGATATGCGGGCGTCGGGGGTCGATGGGCCCGCGCCGGACGGCTGGTTGACGAAGGCGACTAGCTGCAGCGCTGAATCTTCGGCAACCGCCCCCAGTAAGCGCTCCAGGAGGCTTAGCTCCAAACGCTGGAACACCGCCAACATCGACGATGTGACCCGGTTCTCTCCGCCGCGGTAGGTACTGAAGAGCGGGCTATTTGGCATTCTCAGACCGTAGATCACCAGCCAGCTTCAGTCCTCGGGCAACAGATTCTCCGCTCTCCCCTGAGACATCCAGGCGACGATGTCTCTGCTTGCACCGCCCGCTCATTGGCAGACCTCGTTATCTCACGCGGCATATCAGGGTGCGCAGAGGCGCAGGTGGCGGCTCGAGCTTTGTCGTCTGACCGTCCTCGGGCTCTTGAATCCTATAGTTAGACTCTGCTTGTGACACCAGATACTGATCCTGGACATGACATTGATCTCAGAGAAGCGATTAATGCCATCTCGGACGTAGTCCAGAATCGTCCCCGGCCTCTTCGGCGCTTTGACCAGATCTACATGCGTGCCGGCGACATGGTCTTACAGAGCGCCTTCGTTTGCGACTGGGCCAACGCGAAATCGATTGCCTTCCTGGGGGACGGTGATTCGATCAGCGTGTGCGTCGCCTACCTGATGGCGCGCGACATAGTCCGTTATGGACCCCGCAAGATCCAGGTGTTCGATTTTGATGAGAGGATCGTGGGAGCAATTAATCGGTTTGCCGATCATGAGGCACTTACTGACCGATTGGAGGCTGTCTTGTATAACTGTCTCGACCCGGTTCCGGCTGCTGACAGCTTCGATTGCTTCTATACCAACCCACCTTGGGGCGCTAGCAATCATGGTGAGAGCGTCAACGTCTTTGTTCAGCGTGGATTTGAACTCGTGCAACATGAGGGCAGTGGGTTAGTCGTTGTAGCTGATCGCGAGGACGACCTACCCTGGACAAGTGAGGTCTTGGCCAACGTACAGAGTTTCGCTGCCTCACATGGGTTCTACGTGAGCAGAATGATGCAGCGGTTGCATTCGTACCATCTCGATGACAATCCGGAGCTGAGGTCGTGCAATCTCGTACTGACCTCCCGTCCCGATAATGGGCGAGCTGTTGAAAGTCAGCCCATTACGGAACAGGAACGGCTCCGGAATTTCTACGGTGAGGGAGTGGAGCCCGAAGTCAGATACATTCGGGAGCGCAAGCGGATCGATTACGGCAAGGCCCATGATGACGAATACGAGCTGGAGATGCTGGAGGGGTCGAGGTGAGCGACGAGTTCGAGCCCGGAGATGCGCTGCTGTTTATGAAGATTGGTCAACATGCTAATGAGGACCTTGAAAAGATCATCGAGCGGAAAAAGCTTGAGATTGAGAGAGCTGGATTCGCGATGTGGGGCTACGGGGGAAACACCTGCCATCCTCGAACAATGGTTCAGCCATTCGCGGAGTCAGTTGTAGCGACAGGGCGTGTGATCAGGCTGTGCATGCAAAAGATGGACTCGCACCACCTTGCAGACCAGATTCGCGCGAGTCTCAGCTCTGTTGATGACGAGAACTGGAACGAGATCCCAGAAGCGATCAACGTCATGGGCTCCCGATACGCACTCTGCATCAAAGACTTGCGAGAAGCAAGCGCGTATCTGCCATTAGAAGGAACTCGAGTTGCCATCGGTAATAGCAAGGGACGACAAGGGAGTGCCTACCTAAAAGGGCACGTCGACAAGGCTTGCTTAGAACTTGTTGATACGACTGAGACTGAGTCGCCGATCGAGATCCACTTGATGGCCGAACTAGTCGCACCGTATGCCGTGTATCTGAAGTAGAGACCTTATCCAG
The DNA here is from genome assembly GCA_003151235.1 of Acidimicrobiaceae bacterium. Taxonomy (GTDB): domain Bacteria; phylum Actinomycetota; class Acidimicrobiia; order Acidimicrobiales; family RAAP-2; genus Palsa-461. The sequence goes on along the minus strand of PLWZ01000051.1, from coordinate 8,965 downwards.
CGAGGACCGGCAAGTGGGTCAACATTGTCGGGGCACGTCTGCGCAAGTCCTCGATGTAGCTGTCAAGGCCGGAGCCGTCGAAGGCTATTTCGGGAGAGTTGCACGAGAAGCAAATTGAAAGCGACCGGTCAACGAGGGGCTCGCCGCAGATGCGTGCGCGGAGATCCGTACTTCCCAAATGGCCGATCAATTCGCGGACTATCTGTTCAAGGCAAGTGATCGAACCCGCCAGCAAAGCCAGGATCGATATGTCCTCCCGCAGCGACTCAAGTGCGATTATGGCGCGCTTGTCACCGCTGACGAAACATGACACCGAGCGCAGTATGGCGATCGCACACAGCTGACTCTCTCCAGTGTCGAGTTCCACGCCCGAGAGGACAGCGGCTTCCTCGATGGAGGTTGCCAACTCGGTTTCATCTGCGGTTGGTTCCAACTCGTGCGTGACCCGCAGGAAAACATCCCAACTTGCCTTCGCCTGCGTCCGATCCACAATGGATGGGCTCTTGGTCAGCCTTGAAGCGACAACGAAGCGAGCTGTGCCGAGGATCCCAACGGTCTCTGCCAACCGGGTTGTTAGTTCTTGCAGTAGCCCGTAGCACGAGCCCTTGATTAGGACATCATTATCGACGAGTGCGATCTTCCTCACTAGCCCTTCTTGAGCACTATCGATAGATATTCCTGGCCATCGTCGGGTAGCCGCTCGAGTTCGAGTTGATCCCGAGCAAGTCGATTGATGTGTTCGCCGACATCCGACTCGCCGGGCGGAATGATCTTGAGTGCCCCAAACCCTTGCCGCCACCGCCCTGTGCTGTGCGCCAGACATAGCGCCAAGATCCCTGGGTCTACTCGCCACGTTGGCCATTCTTGAAGAACGGCGAGGGCAAGCTGACTCGCGGTGAAGCGTGGGGTCGTAGATTCGATGCGTGGAGCGGCATCGCCGGTCAGTAGCTCTAGCGCGTATTGATCGGCAGCAGACTCCTCCTGGTCCGGCGCGGCTGACTTCAGTGGGTCGTCGTACTCGAGTAGCGCGGCCCGGTCAACGTGACCCAACATTATGTGGCCGATCTCGTGCGCAATGAAGTAGGCGATCTGTGCCGAATAGCGAGATTCCCGGCCAATCAGAATGGCAAACCGATCACGCGATCTGACTGTCAACGCGTGCATCCTCTTTTGCCCTAGTGGAAAGAGATGGAGCTGAAGAACCGGAATCCCTATAGCCCAGCAGAAGGTCAATAGCGCATCCAGCCCGATAGCGGGAAACGATGCAAGGAGTGCTTGCCGGAGTTCCAAGGGACTCTGTGGCCGGGGAACATTCGCCGGCGCCCTTGTGGCTGACAACGCACAGCTGCCAACCGCGACTCCGAATGACGTCAGGATCGTTGCATCCTCGGCGGTAGCGGTACCAAGGTTCTTGAACTTCGCGGAGTCCCTCCATATGAACTGTGGAGGTCCATCGAAGAGTGATCGAGGCGCCAGGCCGAGACGCCGAGCGAGTGTGTACCGCAAATCAGCGTTGGCCGACAGTGATGCCTCAGCGTCAGGTGTCCACCACTCTGGCCACACCGCATCTATCGCGTGGTACGCAATTCCGGTCCTGTGAAGCTCCTGCCGAAGCGGATGGGCCGTTGCGGACATCGTCGCTGTCTTACCTCCTGATGGCGGCCGAGTCCCCCGATCCAGCGAACACCCGTTCGCCATACTAGGACGATGCGATATCGGTCCAGCGGATGGACGTCCACCGGCTCGCAGATCATGTCTACTATCCTCGCCGCCATCGTGGCAGGACCAGTTCGTCTCCACTAATCCTGTGTTCAGCGACTTGCCCGAAGCCTTTTGCTGGTCAAAGTTCAGCTCTGAGGCAGGTGAAACTCCCGAGCAGATTCTCTCCCGAAAAGATCTTGAGCGAGCCCGTAACGGTGGTGTATTCCTGTGGGGAATCGGATCGAGTATCGCCCCCTCATTACGGCTATTACTGGGTATCACGAGGTCGCCCGCCATCATCTTCACCCCAATGATCTCCCGCCCGGCATTCGAGGATGTTCATCCCCCCGCTATTGCCCACTGGCAATCTGCAACCGGAATGGATGGATCTGCTTATGAGATCCCAAGGCACTCTGCAGTTACGAGTCGAGTGAACTCGGACGGATCTGCGCGGAAACATTTCGCACTGGTCTGCTTTAGCGACACTTCTTTGACTGAGCCAGGTCGAGGCTCGTTGGATGACTCGAAACTACGGAACCTGAGGTCGGGTGCTCGTCTCGGAGCGTCACAAGTCACCTCAGTTGTACGGCGAGTTTCCTCAAGCTCCCATGGACGCTATTCGATTGCGATTCGAGCCCTGCTGACCTATCCGTATCTGATATCTCTGAGCGACTTTACGCTGAGTGAGAGGCTTCCATCGATTGGTCACGCTCTTGAGGATGAGCTTGGCCAGTGGAATTGGGATCTGCGCAAGGATGCGTAAAGTACTCCGACGGTACGGGGTAGAAATAACGCTTGCACTGCTCGGCCTCGTCGCGGCGCTCCTCGAATCGCTTATTGCAGACCGCCCGGATATAGCTCTCCTAGTAGCACTTACCTCATTTCTCCTCGCCTTTGCTGTGGCAGCCCTTCGGATGGAGATCTCCGACCTCTCCGCTGAAAAGCAAATCCTGGCCTCGATTCCGGAGCCAGCGTGGCGCAAGGATGCACAGAATGAAATCGATCAAGCACGCGCCAAGTTCACCCGCTGGGCGAGCGGTGTCAGGTCAGTCCCGGAGCGGTCATCGCTGAACTGGCAGATTTCATCATTGAAGCGCGCAAGAACCTCAATCCAGGCTATCCACTTGGCGATGGACATAAGCACCCTGGATATGTGGATCAATTCCCAGCGTGGTTTTGCGCGGATGGTCGAGGCTTATCGACACCTTCCAGAAGGAATTGACCACCGGCGGATTATCACACTCAATAGAGACGACCCAGATGTATCAGAGGTCATTGATGGCCGCCGCATCATTCGAAGTGAGGCTGTTGCGGCCTTCTGCGATCTACAGACGCGATCCCGTGTACACGGAGGCCTTCAATGCGAGTTGCGAATCGCTTGGTGTTCTGCCCAGAGTCGCGACGTCGCGGACATGATGGTAATCGATGACCGAGAAGCATGCACGATCGAAAGCTTGGGCCGAGGCAACTTCAGCGATCTCGAGGTGTATGTGAGCGAACCGACGATCGCGTCGTTCAGAACGGTGTTCGAGGATCTTTGGGCGGACGCTGTTCCTGCTGCCCATTTCGATGGAGAGTCAGGGGTGGCTGCACGTCCAAGCCTTTGACTCAAGTTCGTGGACCGGAGCCCATGAACCGTTGTCCGAGCGCTAAATCAACTACATCGATTAGGAGGCCATCCATTCCTGGGCCTGATCTTCACCCCGGCCTTCATCAGCGCCTGTCGAGGACACTCGGCACCACAGCCCACTCGCTCTCCGATCTTCAGGAGCGAAAGACCTTCATGGTAAAATTGAATAGCGTCACTAAGTTGACTAGGGGAAAGCGGCTGATATCTCAGAGCTACTCCTTGCCGCTTGCTGACACGGTGTTTCTGTGGACGCCGAACTGCTCTGCTAGTTCGTAGACCGTGGCACCGGACTGGTAGCCGGTCACCAGCTCGTTGATCTCAGACCTACGTAGTCGTCGCTGAGTCTGCCGAGTGGTTCGCGGAATTGGCTTGAAGGGGCCAGATGGGGCCATTTCGAGGAGTTCTCGGAGACGTTCTCCCTCGTCACAGAGGTTCGAATCCTTCAAGCTCACTTGACCGGTACAACTCGAACCGACCTATGAGACAATTAAAGGGTTAAGGGGGGAGCAGTACATGCCCCGACTCACCAATAAGCAATACCTGGCGCGCCGCGCCTTTCTCGCCAAAATCCGGCAGACCGCCTTCCTCGCGGTGGACCGATGCCAAAAACAGGCCCTGTACCAGGGGCTAAAGATGGACAAACGTCAGCAAGGAAAGACGGCGGCGTGACGACCTCGCCCAACTCCGGCTCCCGGGCTGTGCCCCACCGACTGCGCACTGGTGATCGGGTTCGTTTTGTCTCGCCGGCTAGCACGCCAGATCGCCAGGAGGTGGAGCGCGGCGTCCAGCTTCTCTCCAGTTGGGGCCTGTCTGTCGAGGTTGCCGACCATGCCTTTGACACGTACGGGTCCTACCTGGCCGGGCGCGATGAAGATCGGATCTCTGATCTCAACGATGCGCTACGTGACCCTGGGGTTCGGGCGATCCTTGCAACCACGGGTGGCAAAGGTGCTTACCGCGTTGCCCACGCTCTCGATTTCGATGCCGCATCGCACGACCCAAAACCCTTCGTTGGTTTCAGCGAGACGACGATCATCCACCTCGCGCTCTGGATGCACTGCAACCTTGCGGGATTCCATGGCCCGCACATGGGGTGGAGTGACTACAACGGAGTCTCCTCGGCGGAATCGCTGAGATGCTCGCTGATGGAGCCAGCTCCTATGACGATCAACCGAGACCCGGGGGAGCTCACCGCCAAGGTGGCTGTCGGCGGCACAGCCACGGGAGCCTTGATCGGGGGCAACCTGGACATGATCCGTACATCGATCGGTTGGGCTTGTCCAAGTTTTGATGGTGCAATCCTCTTCGTCGAAGCCGTCGACATGCCCATCGGCGCGATCGACCGAACGTTCACTCAGCTCATCAATTCTGGTCTGCTGAACGGCTTGAAGGGTGTTGCTATTGGCCAGTTCATCCGATCGGGAGAGGAAGAGCCCGGCAAGTGGTCAGCCGTTGACGTGCTCTACGACCGGTTAGCTCCCCTTGGTGTTCCGGTTCTTGGTGGGCTTCCCATAGGACACGGGCCCAAACAACCAACCGTGCCGCTGGGAACGACTGCCCGAATCGACGCGGCAGCTGGGACGCTCACTATTGCGCCCGGAGTGAGTTGAGATGCTCCCAGAAATTGCAGATCGACCAGCAGCTGAGAGGGGCGTGATGGATCCCAACACCTCCGATTCTGACTTCGACATTCAGCTAGCCCTGCACTTCACCGACTACTACGAGGTGGACCCAGCGATCCTCCACGAGTATGGCGCCTTCGACATCTCGGTGATGTCAGACCTGCCGCTGTTCATCGATCCATTCCTGTTATTCAACAGTGACAATCCCGAATATCAGGTGCTCCACCAATCGATCATCAAGTATCTGATTTTCCTGCGGGACAAGTCGGTCGCGGGAGTCGTCGACGAGGGACTTCTGAAGAGTTGGTACTACTTCAAGGAAGTCAAGCAGAACTGGTTGGGTTTCACCGTGTTGGGCAACGAGGGTCGGGCTCTCGGCGCCGAGTTTGCAAAGGCCCTGAATGCAAACCTGGGGATCCTGTTTGGAGACGACGCCAAGGAAGAGATAACCGAGGGGCGCCACCTTGAAAAAGTCTCCTTGATCCGAGGGGGCGTAGGCCGGGACAGCATCAGCGACTTCACAACCAACCTCGTCAAGGAGTATCTGCTCCAGTACACGCAAGCCTTCGCTCTAGCTCACATCAAAGAATCGGACCGCAAGAACTACCGGATTCGCAAGGTGCGCTTCAACTACGACACCGAGTCGTGGGAGGACGGCAACTTCACGCTGCCCAAACTGGGCGATGGCGCCGACGACTTCGTCATCCTCACCCCTGAGGACATGCTGACGAGAGACAACACGTGGATCAATCGGGATGACCTTCTAAACGGCTTCGCCCACATCCCTCCGGCTATCTCTGACGTAGAGCTGCGATCTCAAGTCTCTAACTACTTCCGGCTCAGGTTGACGCCCAAGGCAACCAAGGCCGAAAGAGACGCAGCCGTTCAGGCCACGATCGAACAGTTCCCGGTACTGCTCGACTACTACATCGCATTGAAGGAGGTCGCCGGGCAAGAGGCTGCCAGTGAGAGCACGCGAGAAGTAACTGAAACCGACCAGGTCTTCGTCGAGCAGCTGAAGAAGCTCATTCTCGACCTGATTCACCGGACTGGGATCTATCGCTCACCGATGACCTCCTACGACGAGGCGCTGCAGCGGGTGCTCGCGTTCAAGCAGTACGTCGAGAACCAGGATGGATACCGCCTCATCAATAGAGGTGATCGACCGTTCAGTAACGAGAAGGAGGTGCAGCTCTACTTTGGACTTGCTCTGATCGGAACGGCCTTTGACGTCAACCGTGAGCCAAACAATGGTCGGGGCCCTGTGGACTACAAGCTCTCCCGAGGCGCGGTCGATAAGTCGCTGATTGAGTTCAAGCTAGGCAGCAACCGTCAGCTGAAGCGAAATCTGCAGAACCAGGTAGCGATTTACGAAGCGGCAAACCAAACCAAGAAGTCCGTCAAGGTGATCGTCAACTACACAGAGCAGGACGAGAAACGAGTAATGGCCATGCTCACAGAGCTGAATTTGACCGCGCAAGAGGACATCGTCGTCATTGACGCGCGATCGGATAACAAACCGTCGGCTAGCCGGGCTTGAGTCGATCGGAATCTGTGGAGCCGATACATGGACACGATTGACGAGAACGCCATCAATGTCTATACCGATGGCTCTTCGTACTCGCATCCCCGATCGGGCGGTATCGGTATCCGGTTCGTTACAGTCGGGTCCGATGGCCATGAGGTAACTGACGATCACGAGCTTCCCGGTTATCCGGGTGCCACCAACCAGCAGATGGAGTTGAAAGCTTGCATAGAGGCACTGGCGCTCCTCGACCGCGGGAGAGTCGCATTCGATCCGGACGAGTTCAACAAGGTGGTCATCAAGACCGACTCGATGTACGTGTCCGAGTACTTCAACGCGGCGAAGTACTCCTGGCCAGGGAACAAGTGGAGGACACGCGATGGGAAGCCGGTCGCTAACGCCCAGCTGTGGAAGGACCTGACAAAGCGAGTAGCGGGTCTCGGGAAACGCGTCGATATTCTTTGGGTTCCGGGCAAGTCCAGTCCACACACCAAGGCGGCAGACAAGCTTGCCAAGGGATCAGCCAAGCGAGCGACCAAAGCTCCACTCACTGTCACGAGTGTACGGAGGAAGAAAACGGCCTTGTCCGTTGACCCAGGAAGCGTCAAGCTCACTGGTCAGCGTCTGACGATCCGTATCGTCACGGACGAATATCTGAAGGTGCAGAGATGCTACAAGTACAAGTATGAGGTGATGTCAAAGGGGAGCCCGTACTTCGGTCGCGTCGACTTGGCCTTCTCAGAACACCTTCTCCGAGCCGGTCACACCTACCATGTGCGATTCAACAACAACGCCAAGAATCCACAGATCGAAAAGGTCTTTCGGGAGGTGGCGTAGGTCCGACCTTGTCGTGCCACCCGCCTCTACCGCTCGATCTCCAAGTCGCCACATCAGCCTCGCGGAGCGCTTCCCGAGACCTAGGCTTCGGTGAGTGGTGTCAGAAAGTCAACGATCCGGTCTCGATTCAGCCACCAGGGTATGGCGATATCTGGATCTCTGGAAATTTGTTTCCTTACTAGACACCAAAGCGATTTACTTTTGTTCTGCAGCCCGTATGCCGGACGGCTGGGAAGGCGCCCTTTCTGAGATGACGATCGTGGAACGTCCAGCCAAAGCAGAAGCAGCTGCTGCAGATCTTCGAGCGAGGGGTTTGGCGGACTGGACGGGCGACAACGTCGTGGAACTTCTTGAGTATGGCAGCAAGAGGGCTCCCGAACACATCATGATGAGTTGTTGGAATATGGGACATGTTGAGTCCGCAGCAATGTGGGAGCTGTATTGCAGAGACGCCAACGGCGTGGCTCTCCGTTCGACGGTCGGACGACTTGAGGACCAGCTCCCGGACTTAGTGGAAGATTCGGCAATAACCGTCAGGCCGGTCGTCTACCGCGACTACGGAAAGGAGGCGATCTCGGAGAGCAACATTTTTCATCCGTTTACTTCGAAGCGGCAGAGTTTCGCCCACGAACGCGAGTTGCGAGCAATGTTCTTCTCTCGAGAACCGCATGTCGGCGTCGAAGTCTCGATCGATCTCACGAGTGTTATCGAGGCCGTGTAGGTGGCGCCACGGGCACCGGACTGGCACCGTGGCGTTGTCGAATCGGTGATGCGCCGTTACGCCTTGGGTGTCCCGGTTTACAAGTCGGCGCTGGACGATCCGGCCGTGCATTGATTCATTCCTGCACGGGGTGGCGTAGGTCCGCCGGCTCCGCCCACCCATTCCGCGGCCTGATCTCAACGCCCTGCTTCATCAGTGCCTGCCGGACACACTCAGCGCCGCAGCCCACTCGCTCGCCGACCTTCAAGAGCGAAAGGCCCTCATGGTAAAATTGAGTGGCGTCAGCAACTTGAGTAGGGGACAGCGGCTGAGCTCTTAGAGCAATGCCTTTTCGTTTCAGGGTCGCCGACACGGTCACCCGGTGCATGCGGAACCGCTCGGCCAGTTCGTAGACCGTGGCTCCTGCTTGGTAGCCAGCCACCAGTTCGTCGATCTCCGGCCCGCGCAGCCGTCGCTGAGTCTGCCGAATGGTTCGCGGAATTGGCTCTGAAGGGCCCTTTGGCGTCATTTCGAGGAGTTCCCTAAGACGTTCTCCCTGGTCACAGAGGTTCGAGTAACGTCCCAGGACCTCCACCATTGTAGCCATGCCCCCATTCCGTGGACCACTTTTTATGACAAAGAGGCCGGTTGGACGGGGGTTGAGTGTAAGCCTTCAAATTCGTTCGGGGTGAGATAGCCGAGCGAGCTATGGCGTCGGGACGGGTTGTAGAAGTTCTCGATGTAGTCGGCGATGGCAATGGCCAGTTCGAGATGGGTCCGCCACTTCTGGCGATTCAAGAGCTCGATCTGCATGGACCCCCAGAACGATTCCATGGGGGCGTTGTCATAGCAATCGCCCGGAGTGCCCATGGAGGCCACCAGCCCGAGCCGGCGAAGGTTCTCGGTGAAGGCCCACGAGGTGAACTGACTGGGTTCAATCGATCGAAGCA
>PLWZ01000084.1 GCA_003151235.1 Acidimicrobiaceae bacterium | reverse complement strand
CCACCAGGCTCTCCGTCAGCTCGGCAACCGCCTCGTCGGGGTCCTGCACGTCTGTCTTGAGCGGGGAGTGCTCTACGACGAGATAATCGCTTGGCCGACCGAATCTGAGATTGCCGCTTGACGAGTTAGCACCGTGGGGTGTCTAGTCGCACCCCGACGATATGTTCGCCAAGTGGACCACTACGCCGATGCCGTCTTTTCTGAACCGGGTCGGTGCTGGCGCATGGTCTATGACGGCGAGGGTTCGGGACGCCCGACCTCCTGCCTAGAGCCGGTCGTGTGGGTCGGCAACCACCGGCTTGCCGGACCGAAGGGGAAGGTTCTGCGCGTGTGGTCCTGCGACGGACACCTTGAGGGTGTCGAGCAGGCGGAGCGGGTCGACCACCGGTAACGCACCAACCAATCCACGGATAAGTCTGTGAACAGGGGCAACTCGACCCCCTCCCGTTGACCCTGGTGAGGCTTATCAGGATGCGGCGGCCTTCGCCGGACAGGGGTGGTGCTGACCTTCCATCGGCCACACGCGGGCTCCACGCCGATCAGCCATGCCAGCTGCCCTCGGACGCCGACAATCGCAGCTCTGGGCAGACTCCCACGTCCTGCCCTTGAGCCACCGTCGATCAAGGCGGATGATCAAGGCCTGAGAACGAGGAGGGGACCGATGCGGCTGCTCGAAGGGGGAGCCACCTCCGGAGCAGCGGTGATACTGCTCGCGATCTTGACGGCCGGCTCTGCCGTCCTTGGCGCTGCGGAGGCTCCCGGAGCCGCGGGTCCCTCAAGGCCGCTGCCCAGTTCCGCGGCCCAACCGCCCAGACCCTCGCTTCCCACGACAACCCCGATGCCAGGCTCTCCGATCCCGATACCGCCGGGTCAGCTGACAGTCAACGCCAGGGCGTGGGCCGGTCACGGAAACCTTGCCTTCGACGACATCGTGGCGGCTCAGCCGGGGAGCGCCCATTCGCCGGCCACACCGCCAGCCAGGCACATCGGGGTCGTCTCGGTCTCAGGCGGTCAAGTCACCATCGAGTACCAGGTAACCGAGGCGGGCCTAGAACTCGCTGGGAGGTGGCCTGACGGCGCCGGCTTGTTGTTCTGGGAGGACTCGGGCTACTCCGCTTCCCTGGTTGATGCTCTACAGCCTTGGGAGCGGTGATCAGCAACCCGTTGGCCTGGTGACATCGCTTGTCGGACCTGCCTGGTGGACACCGGGACCCGACAACACGGTCGCCGTAGTTGCCGCCGGCGGTCGGGAGATTTGGGAACCCGGCCGGGACGTGGACCCGTGCGCACTGCCAGCGGCCACCTGTCGACCGGTGAGCATTCCCGCGGGCTCGGTCGGACTCGCCTCCAGCTGGTCAGCCGCCGGAACACTTTTCTTCTCAGTGGCCTCGGCGTCGCCTCCGTTTGGTCCGGCGGCGGGGATGGACTACTCAGCGGCGAACATGGGCGAGTGGGACGGCACCAACACTCTGTGGGCGCTGCCGCCGGGGGGACAACCGAGCCGTGTCGGCGCGGCCCCGGTCGGCACCGTGCTGGCGGCACCGGCGGCAGAGGGGACTGCCGAGGTGGAGGTCGCCGACAACGAACTCTGGTTAGTCGACACCACCGGCGACGCTGCAGTGCAGATCGCCGGGCCCCTGTACTCGGTCGCCAACCCAGCGGGCTACTACGGAGAGGTCAACTGGGCGGGCACCTTCGCGTGGTCGGAAGCACGTGGACCTCGGCAAGGATCTGCACAGAAATTCGACATCAGCATCTCCGGTCCCGAAGCCCAACTGCCCTAGCGAGGTGAGGTTTGACCGCCGGTGCTTTACGTTGCCAATGGCGTAGCTCGCACTCGCAGCACCCTTGTCGTGTGTTGATGGGTCCTCTGCTGGTCCGTGCCTGATAGATAGACAGCCGCCTCTTCCTAGACGAGATCGTGGCTGACCCGTTCGCGGGGCGTTGGCCCCGATGTTGCTGGTCTGTGAAGAATCGCTGACGCCGTTTCGCAGCCCTCTGAGACGTGAGAGAATTGTTCCTCAGCTCATCATCGAAAACGCCGCCATGTCGGGGGGGCGTGCCCTTGTGCACGAAGGTTGAGGACGCGACGAGGAGAGGGCCGGCGGCACCCGAACGGGTGGATGCCGGAAGGCTGGCTCGCGTGCGCGGGCCCGACGGTGCGGTAAGCACACGAAACCGGGCCGACTCGCGGGGACCAGTCGCATGACCGACGTCACCCTCCGGCCACCCTCACTCCGGCGCCCTCGGGTGGCCGCACCCACGGCGTCGCCACGGGTCGTGGTCGTACGGGACACCCGTCTCGCGGCCGCGATCCGGCGGCGCACCCTCGTCCGTTGGGCCACCGTCGCGGTGGTCGCGGTCGCGCTCCTCACCGTGGGCGTCACCGACGTGCGCGGCCACGTGGAGCTCGGTCAGATCGACCAGGCGCAGGGGGTCGCCTCAAACAACCTGAGCGCGCTCGGCTTGAACGTCACCCTCACACGGGCCAACTCGGCCGACCAGGAGAACAGGGTGCGGTACCTCGACGTGCAGATGACTGAGAACCCCCTGATGATCGGGTCGACCAATGCCATCACCGAGCAGCAGGAGGTCGGCATCTTCTTCGACAAGATCGACCTTTCGGCGCTCGACGGTTGCCTGAACGGCGTCACCCAGGCGCTCGACCAGATCGGGGTTGGCCAGACGGAGGGTGCGCTGGCGTCGCTCGGCGCAGCCGGGCCGGCCTGTCAGGCCGCCAATCCCTGACGTGGTGTTCTCACCCACCAGACCCCGGCCCAGTCCGTCGGCCGACGCACCCAGCCCTGCGCGGAGGGCGCAGCACCGACGCCGAATGCGCATCCGACGCGGCCCATTTGCGCTCGCTATCGCCTGTGTCGTGCTGTCTGTGTTCGGCCTGACCGACACACTGGTCACCCAGGTCCGGCTCCACCACGCGCAGGTTCGGCTGACCGAGACACGACAGGCCGTGGAACAGACATCCGCGCAGCTCGCCAGGGCACAGCACGAGCTCGAATCGACCATCGCAACGAAGAACCAGGACCTCGGAACGAATACCCAGCTTCTCGATCAACTGTCGGTCGCCGAAGGCCGGCTGTCGCAGGCCAAACAGGGCCTCAGCTCCGAGAACTTCACCTTGTCGAACGTCGACGCGTGCATCAAGGGTGTCGAAGGGGCAATCGGCGCGCTCCAGGGCGGGAGCCGGGCCGCCGCGCTGTCCTCATTACAGGGGGCTGCGGTGCCCTGCGAGACAATCGAGGAGGACGAGAACCCTGGTGGACCCGTCTACCCGTACGACTTTCCCGACCCCGACGTCATCGAGGTGGCGGGCACCTATTACGCATACGGCACGAACACGGCCAGCGGAAACGTCCAGATCATCACGTCCCCCGACCTGGCTCACTGGACGCTGGTCGGCGACGCGCTACCCCAGCTGGCCTCGTGGGCGACCCCCGGATACACGTGGGCTCCTTCGGTGATCGAGGACAACGGCACCTTCCTCCTCTACTACACGGTCGCGACGCACTTCACCCAGTGCATCTCGGTGGCCGCGGCGAGCCAGCCCCAGGGACCCTTCAACGATGTGTCGAGCGGACCGATCACCTGCCAACCCAGCCAGGGCGGTTCCATCGATCCCTTCCCCTACACCGACCGGGCGGGCCGCCTCTACCTGACCTGGAAGACCAACGGGAGTGCTGGTCGCCCGGCCACCATCTGGGCCCAGCCCCTGGATCCGTCGGGAACCGCAATAGCGAGCGGCAGCGCGCCGGTCTCCCTTCTCGCGCCCACGCAGGGATGGGAAGGCGGGGTAGTCGAGGGCCCGAGCATCTGGGACGACCAGGGCACCTACTTCCTCTTCTATTCGGGGAACAACTGGGAGACGGCCAGCTATGCAGAGGGTGTAGCGGCGTGCAGCGGGCCGCTCGGGCCTTGTAGCAAGCCGTTCGGCGGACCGATCCTGGGCAGTGAGGCGGACTTCTCCGGGCCCGGCGGGGCGACGGTCTTTACCAACGCGATCGGACAGCCCATGATCGCCTTCCACGGTTGGCTTCCCAACGCGCTGGGACCACCCAACCCGCGATTGCTCTTCATCCGGGCCATCGGGATCCGAGACGGGCTGCCCTTCGTCGGCGGCACCTGAACGCCAGCCACGGTTGAGGGATGCCCGGCGCACAAAGCTCGGCGTGAAAGCCGAAGCCGAGGTGGTGGACCAGGGCCAAATCATGTCGGTGGTACGTCACTGCCTCAGCATGCCGCCATACGGGCGCTGTCTTCCAGCCTCGAACCGATCTGGCGGGCTGACCTAGACAGCCGCCCCCGCGAGCTGCGCGGCTGTTACATCATCAGCCGGCAGAGTCGCCCGAGAGCCTCAACCTCCATGTGGTTGTGGACCACGTTGGGTTCAAAAGGCGATCTCCGTCGTCCATCGGTCCACTCAGGCCCTCAGTTTGTCGCGACGCCAGTTTGGTCGTGACACCGGTAGCGCGCCTTCTGCTCTCGCCGCGGTCGCCACCGCGCCCGGTTATCAAGTCGGACTCGACTGACGGGAGCGCCGGCACGAGCCAGCTGCTGCAGGCACCCCAACGTTCCGGATGCCGGTGCATTATAGGCTCGCCCCATGGACAAGGAATACGACTTTGTCGTGGTCGGCGCCGGATCCGCAGGCGCCGTGATCGCGGCGCGGCTCTCCGAAGACCCGAACTGCGAGGTCGCGCTGATCGAAGCCGGCGATCGTCCGCCCGCGACGGAGTTGATGCCGGCGGCGTGCTCTGCGCTCCAGGTCGATCCCGCGACCGATTGGATGTACACCGCGGATGCCGGGGGTGCGGGGCTTGGCCTGAGAGACGGCCGGATGATGGTGCCCCGGGGCAAGATGCTCGGCGGCTCGTCGGGTATCAACTACATGGCCTATGTCCGTGGTCATCCCGGCGACTTCGACGGCTGGGCGGCACAGGGCGCCGCCGGATGGAGCTACGACGAGCTGCTTCCGTACTTCAAGAAGAGCGAGGGGCTCGCGCCGAGCGGCGACATCGTGGTTGACACCGAGGCCCACAACACCGCAGGCCCACACTCGGAGTCTCAGTGCGCGCTCCTGTCATCCCAGGCGCGCACGAGTTCGTCAAAGCGGCAGCGGCTGTCGGCATCCCGTCCGGGGATTACAACGGCCGCGACCGTGGAGGCAGCACGGGCGTGGCATCGCTGATGCAGACAACGACCCGCAACGGGAAGCGCTCGAGCACCTACCACGCGTTCCTCGAAGGCGAGATAGAGCAGCGACCCAACCTGACGGTCATCACCTGTGCCCATGCGACTCGAGTCATCCTCGACGGCGAGGGCTCGGCTCAGGCGGCGCGGGGAGTCGAGTACCGCACCGAGAACGGCGAGACAGCCACGGCGATGGCCCGCAAGGAGGTCATGCTGAGTGCGGGCGCGGTTGGCTCTCCACAGCTCCTCCTCCTCTCGGGCATCGGGCCGAAGGACGAGCTCGAGGCGACCGGAGTCCCGTGTCGGCTCAACTTGCCAGAGGTCGGCAAGCACTTGAAGGACCATCTTCAGGTCGGGCTCTTCTTTTCGGCGCCTGGAGTGGGCGTCTCGGTGAGCGAGGTGGCGATCTCGATGGGACCCGACGCGCTGCGCGCGCCGGCTGGTCCGCTCCCTGCCGACCCGGCTGACGACGAGAGTCTTCCGCCGGAGTTGCAGGGGCTGAAGGCTGAAGCCGAGCGGCGGCTCGTCGAGTGGTTCACGACCGGCCGCGGCCTCGCATCATCGTCCATGTATGACGCGGTCGCCTTCTTCTCGACAGGGCTCGGAGATGAGTACAGCCACGACGCTCAGCTCGGGTTCTTCGCATGCGGCTACAACCCGGATCTTTGGGAGCGCTGTCTCCGTGTCGACACGCACGAATTCTTCGACGACCCCGACGTTGCCCTGAGCCCGACCGCCGAGAGCATGATCGTGCTCGCCAACCCGGTGCTGCCACACAGCGAGGGGGAGGTCCGGCTGGCGAGTGCCGACCCGACCGTCGCGCCTGACATCCAGATGAACTACTACTCGGATCCCCATGACATGAAGGTCATGCTCGCCATCATCCGGCGTGCCCTGGACGTCGTCGCGCATTGGCCGTCGCACCGACAGATCGGCCCGTTGCTTGTCCCGCCTGCACTCGCCGCCAAACACGGCTACGTCGAGGGTGAGGCACCGAGCGACGCCCTGCTCGAGGACATCGCCCGCCACTACTCGCTGACCGTCTACCACCTCTGCTCCACGTGCCGGATTGGGAGCGTCGTCGACCACGAGCTTCGGGTCAAGGGCGTCGCGGGGCTCCGGGTCGCCGACGCGAGCGTCATGCCGAACATCGTGAGTGGCAACACGAATGCCGCGTCAATCATGATCGGCGAGAGGGCTGCCGAACTGATCGCAGGCTCCAACGGCGTGCGTCTCGCCGAGTTCGTGGGATCCCCCGGGTAGAGACACAGTCGCGGGACGCTCCTTCGTCGAACATCAAACGCCGCTCGAATCATCGATAGAACTCGATACCTGACGAAGTTGAGCCGATCTCGACGTGGATGTTTGAGACTGAGCGGGCGGCAGAGCGGGATCAAGCTTGCTGTCTGTTTGGCGGCCAGGAAGCCCGAAATACGGGCGACTCTTTGGCTGCTCCGCTCGCCGAAGGCGACGCGTGAGAAGGCACTTTGCCGAGGAGGACCATCCAATGCGAACCATGGCATCGTTCATCTTCATCAGCCTCGATGGCTTTTACGAAGGCCCGAACGGCGAGCTCGACTGGCCGAACGTGGACGCGGAGTTCAACGACTTCGCCGTTCGGCAGCTCGACGAGGCCGACACACTCGGCTTCGGTCGCGCAACCTATGAGCACATGGCCGCTTACTGGCCGACCGAGCAGGCCATGGCGAACGACCCAGCCATCACCTCGCGGATGAACGACAAGGAGAAGCTCGTCTTCTCCACGACGCTCACCGACGCAAACTGGTCAGGCACCAGCGTCGTGCGAGGCGAGGCGATCGAGCACGTACCAGAGCTAAAGGCTGCTCCGGGCAAGGAACTGCTCGTGATCGGGAGTGCGCATCTGACCGCCAACCTGGCGCAGGCCGGTGTCCTCGACGAACTCCGAATCATGATCTTCCCGATCGTGCTCGGACAGGGGCGATCCCTTTTTGAGGAACTGAAGGACCGCGTCCCGCTCACTCTGCTTCGCGTAAGGCAGTTCGACTCCGGCAATATTTTGCTCACCTACCGTCCGTCGCCACAGTCATGACCACGGCGTCAGGTCTGTTGGAGATCAACGAGTCGGCAGGAAACCCGACGCACTAGTCCGTCTTTTCACCGCGACATGGTCTGGCCCTGGCCCCTGTCCGACCAAGACCATGACCCGATTACCTTGGTAAGGGCTATCCGCTCCGGTCCACCAATGTCGGTGTCGTCGGGGCTCTCCATCGCACCCGCCCTCATGGACGCTTTGGGGCGCGGTTAGCCGGCCAAGAACACTCCAAGCACCAAGGCTCCAATGGAGGCGAAGGCGCTGACGGCCCCCCATAGGGCAAGCCCGAGCTTGGACGTCGAGCGTTGGTGGACATAGGCGGCCAGTCCGGCTAGCGCGACGACGCCGATTTTGACCCCGAGAATTACCTGCCACGCACGCGGTTGGTCGCTTTTGGTGGCAACGACGTTCCAGACGCCGGTCATCAGGAGCACGGCATACGCCGGCCACTGAATACGCCCGAAGGCCCGTGCGATCCGCTTGGACGCGTCACTGCCGAGCGACCGCACGGTGGGGAGTAAGCCGGCGACGACAAGCTGCCCACCGACCCAGATCGTCGCGGCCAGGACATGGAGTGACAGGCGAATGGCGTCCCCGGTGCTGGCCAGGGCGGCGAGGTTCACGGTGGCAGTTTCGCGCTCTGGTCAAAGTGGAGGCCCACGAGGTCTGCGGCGGACCCCACCGCCCCCGTTTGCCCGGCCGGATACCGAGGGTTTACGTCAACCTCTTGTCGGCGGCGGAGGTGGCTGATTGACAGACAGCCGCAGGCGGGGACCAACCGATAACGGCACATCCTGGATGGCCTACAAGCCAGGTTGGAGAGCCTTACTGAGCAGTTCCAGGGCACGCTCCCGGTTGCTGTGCATGTTTGGCTGGTCATCGACTGTTACGGATGTTCCCGCTGGTAGGTGAGTGATGCGGATACAAGGTCTGTGGTCATCGGGTGCCCGCCAAGTGTCTATCCGCAGGTCCTCTGGAGCAAACTCCACCTGCCCATCATGCCTGAGCAATACGGCTCTGGGTCGTGATTTGCTGGTGCACCAAGCTTCCCTACAGGCTCTCTCGCCAGGTCGGGCGGTTCGCCGCCAGAACTGTCTTTGTCCGACACAACAGGCTCAACGTCGTGGCCTCGGCCGACGAAGAGTCTCTGCTCGTCGCTGAAGGAGAGCGGAAGAACCGGTGGGGCCGCGCTCACGCGTTGTCGGCTCGTTTCGAACCGCCGCATCAGCGTTAACGCTGGGCGGCGCGGGTGGCGTTCTCCACAGTTCGAGAAAAGGTGCGATGTCAGTCCCCAATCGTTCTCGGTCGGGCGGCTGATGAACTGCGGCGTCAGGGGATCGACGCAA
>PLWZ01000054.1 GCA_003151235.1 Acidimicrobiaceae bacterium | reverse complement strand
GTCTCGACGTGCGCCTGCGCTGACCACTGCAAGGGGGCTGTTGACCACCCCTTAGGCTCGCCGTCATGCGGGTCCTGTTGATCTCGACCTACGAGTTGGGACACCAGCCGTTGAAGTTGGCCAAGCCCGCCTCGGCGTTATTGGCCGCCGGCCACGAAGTCCGCTGCATCGATGTCGCCGTCGATTCGCTCGATATGGTCGACGTCGATTGGGCCGACCGGGTCGCGTTCTCCGTGCCGATGCACACCGCGATGCGCCTTGCCTTGCAGGTAGCCGAGACGATCGGAGCCCGACGGCCCGAACTTCCGCGGTGCTTCTATGGGCTGTATGCACAGGTGAGCCGCAGCCTCACCGTTAGGTCGGCGGCCGACGCAGTCATCGCCGGTGAGTTCGAATCGGGGCTAGCGGCGTGGGTGGCCGGCCAGGACCCTGGCCCTGCTCTCCAGCTGACCCGGGTCAGGGCGCCGGTGCCGGCCCGCCACCTATTGCCGCCCCTCGATCGATACGCCCGATTGGTGCTCGACGGCGAAGAGCGACTGGTTGGGTCCGTCGAAGCCAGCCGGGGCTGCTCGCACCGCTGCCGGCACTGTCCGGTGCCGGTCGTCTACGACGGTCGGGTGCGCGCTGTGGACGAGGCAGCAGTCGTGGCCGACGTCGATCAGTTGGTCGCCGCCGGTGCCCGCCACGTGACATTCGCCGACCCCGACTTCCTCAACACCCCACTGCACTCTCGTCGGGTCGTCGCGGCCATCCACCAGCGCCACCCGCATCTGACGTTCGACTGTACGACCAAGGTGGAGCACATCCTGCGTCACCCAGAGGTGTGGCCCGAGCTTGCCGAAGCCGGTTGTCTGTTCGTCGTTTCCGCGTTCGAATCGGCGACCGAGGAGATTCTCGAACACCTCGACAAAGGGCACACCGTGGCCGAGGCATCCAAGGCCGTAGTCCTCCTTCGCGACCACGGCATCGAGGTGCGTCCGTCATGGCTGCCGTTCACCCCTTGGACCACGATCACCGACTTGGTCGATCTCCTTGACTTCGTGGTGGCCCACGACCTTGTGCCCAACGTGGACCCGGTGCAGTACACGGTGCGCTTGTTGCTGCCGGAGGGTTCCTTGTTGCTTGACCGGGCCGCCATGGCACCTCACCTCGGTCCTTACGATCCGGCCCGGTTGAGTTGGACGTGGACGCATCCCGATCCGCGGGTCGACCAGCTGCAGCAGGAGTTGGCAGCGCTGGTCGAAGGGTGCGTCGAGCAGGCGGCGGCTTCCACGTTCGAAGAGATTGACGCCCGGATCCGTGACAAGGCGACGACCTTCAGGGCCCCTCCGCCCCGGGGGGCCAACTCGAAGGGACCAGCGGGAGAGCGAGCCCGGCTCACCGAGCCCTGGTTCTGTTGCAGTGAGCCCACCGAGGCGCAGCTGGCGCCACTGGCGTCACGCTGACTCTCTCGGTAGGTGAGGACCGCCACTCGCACTCCACGTTCCTAACAACCCTGTGCCTACTAGCTAGGAGACTTCTTCGAACCCCAAACCCGCAGTTCAGAAGTCCCTCCACTTGATCTCGAACATAAGGTCCTACCCCAACGATCTGGCCATCAGTCATCTGCGTCAGGAAGTCGACTCCGCCGACGGTGCCCACCCCGCGACCTGCTCAGCTAGTTGATGGATCGTCTATGTGAGGTCGTGGACCTACTGGGTCAACGCCGTGTTCGATTAGAGCACTCGTCGATCTGAGGACTGCCCTATCAGGAACCAGGCGGTCGGTACTTCACGTTGGCGTCAGCAGCCTTGTCGATTTCCTCTGGACTCAGCAGCACGGTCGTTGCTACGGTCGCACCCCCGCCTGCCGAGACCGCCAGTGCCAGCGCGGCCGCTGCTGCGTTGTCAGGAAGCTCAGCAACGACGTAGACGTCGGTCGAGCCGAAGGCAAAATAGAAGGAATCGACCTTGCCCCCGGCACTCTTCGCCGCTGCCTGGGCAGCGGCTTTCCGAGCAGAGCCCCCCTTTGCGAGAACGCCTTTTACGCCGTCGAGCGTGTAGTTCACCTGCAGTAGATATTTAGCCACCGTCTCTCCCTTCGGTACGTCTTCTTGAGTATGACGCAAACGCCGGAACTTGCGGGTCTCCGAACGCCGAGTCGGTGACGCGACATGCACACGCTGCGTTCGAGGCACGGGACGATCGCGCGCCATTTGCGATCTGTAAGCCTAACCGCACAGCCTCTGAGCCAAGGCGCTCGGAGACACGGTGCGTGCGTCCGACGCTCGGCCGCCACCGCTGTTCATAGTGCGTCAACCAAAGCCATCGCCGATCGTTCGGCCACTGCAGTGATCGCCTGTTCGCATCCCATCTTCCCAATGCTTCCCGGTCTGTGCGCTTGAACCGAGAGAGGCGACATCGTATCGCCAGATCCGGAACGGGCCTTTCCGCGAATCCTCCGACCTACGCCAGCCACCACAAATGAAACGAGCGGCCTAGTGGAGACCTCAATCGGGCGGCGATGGCATAGGTATCTGATGTCGGATTGACCTTCGCGTAGTCGAGCCAAGACAAGAGAACGTTGCAGGACCGAAGCGTGGGCCCAGTGACACCACTGACCATGGGAGGAAGCGATGACGCTCGGCAGTACCGCCTATTGCCGTCGCTATGCCAGGCGTAGCCGGTTTCCAGCACGAGTGGAGCTTTCGGCCAGCTTGTGCTCGACAGACTCCACCTTTCGACTCATACGGCCGCTCGGTTCGCTCGGGCGGTGATCCAGCTTCACCACGACGGAAACGCGCGGCGTAGCTTGGGCCATCGTGTCGACGCATTCCTTGATGACGGCCATGACCTCATCCCACTCGCCCTCGATGTTGGTGAACATGGCGTTGGTCTCATTGGGGAGGCCACTCGCGCGGACGATGCGGACCGCCTCGGTCACCAGGTCGCCGACCGACCCCTCGGTGCCGAGCGGGGTGATGGAGAACGCAGCGATCATGCCTGCCATCGTCGCACCGCCGGGGGCATTTACGCCAGGGAAGCAAAAGGTTCGCTCCCTGACGCCCAAGGGGACTTCGGCGGTAGCGTTTTGACCTCAGGTCCCGGATCGGAGACATCCAGGGGAGGGGGCCAGCATGAACTATCTGGTCGTGTGCAGCAATCGTCCGGAGATCACCCCGGGGCATCGCCACATCGTCAGCGTTGGCACGGGAGAAGAACCCGGCGGGGCGCTGGACAGTCGCGTAAGTTTACGCTGCCCATGCTCCAGGTGCTCGGCCCGTTGATGGCCCCTGACGCCCAGCCCTAACGGCTGGTGATCGATCTTTCGGCCACGACGAATGAACATCTCCGGTTTCTGACATTCCTGTCGGAAGTCAGTTGTCGCGTTAGACCGACCGTCCTGAGAGCTTTGCCGAGCGATCAGGAAGTTCCAGCAGCGAGAAGACGATAGAGGTCTTCGGCGACCTGAAGCGAAAGCTCAGTCAAAACCGATACCCGCTCGCGGGCGTCGACGATCTCGAGCAGGCGCTGGCGATCCATCGGGCCGAGAGGAGCAGCAGCGCAGAGGCGCCAGATCGGAGCATCTGGGTCGCCTGGGGCAGACTCCATCTTCGGCGTCTCATTCCAAGGGGGGACTCGACCCAGCTCGGAGGCGAGCGCCAACGCTCGGCGAACCGCGGCAGCCGCCGCGTCGATTGCGACATGCTCAACTCCAACCGTCGCCACAGGCAAGTTCCGCACAGTGGCCAAGGGGTACGGGTGATCCGACAGCCAAGACTCAACCATGAACCGGCGGGATCCAACCGCCAGGACAGCCCACCGGCCATCAACGAAAGGAGATGCTTCTTGGATGCGTGCCTCGGTGCCGATCGCCACCCGCTGGTCCCCTCCACCCACTTCCGAGCCCCGGGAGATGAGAACGACACCGAACGTGCCATCCAAACTCAGGCAATCGCTGATCATCTGGCGATACCGCGGCTCGAAAACGTGGAGTGGCAGCGTCGCTCCTGGAAAGAGAACGGTCCCGAGCGGGAACATCGCCAAGCGGCGAGGGGCCTCGGACGCACTGGGCACCAAGTGTTTGTACCAGAACGTCCAGCCAGCCAGCGAGCGCGTCGCCCCAGACGTGGCCGACGAGCTCCGCAGGGACCACTTCACCGTCCTCCGCCAGGCCATCGCCGAGACCGGCGGCACCGAGGTTGCATTCCGGCTTTCGGGATTCCCGGAGGTAGTCAGTGTGGTGGCTGTCAATTGATCAGCCACCGAACGACGGCGTGGCTGACGACGTAACAGCCACCATCGCCGTCACTGGTCAGGCTCTAGTGGACGCCCTTCCCGCTGGGCCTTGTTCCTCCGTTGCCACTCCAGATCATCGGTAATCTTCGTACGCTCGGGTTTGGGCCTGCCCCCCTGCGCCGACGCCTTCGGTCGGTCGTCACGAACTCCATCTGTGGTCCGGCCAGCGGCCAGACGCTCCAGGTGGGCTTGCTCGTCGGCTTCGGCCTGGGCCTTTCGTTGCGCCTTTTGCTCGGCCAACACCTTCCGTGCTGCTGTCGTCAGTCGGGGCTTGACCAGCCCGGTGGGCAGACCCTGCGCCCGGAGTAGGGCCGCCTTGGGCACTTTCCCGTGCTTGCACGTCTGGCACTCGACCCCCCGACCATCTCGTCGGCGATGGGCGTTGGCGGTCAACGTGCCATCCTCATGTCGGAGCGGGTGTCCTTGCTTGCAGAGTGTTCGTGGCTTCATTCTTGTACTCCTATTGAGGCCCCCAGTGTCGACCAACTTATGGCTCTGACCTGGCTTTTGGCTGCTCAGTCATCACGTCAGTTGTACTCCCACCGGGAGCTGACAGTGCGCTGCTGGCGGCATTCGTACTCCGACAAATAGCCGCTAAGCGCACATTTTAGCCCCTTGGCCTGGTCTTTTGCTGTTTGACATTACGCACGTTGTACTCCCGCCGAAAGTGCCGGGCAACCGTACAGAAAAGGGGGACCAGGGGCGAGGGTCATGGTGACTGGGGTTGAAAGGCAAGTACCCCCCCACCCCCCCTTGGCAGACCGCCGAGTGCGCCTTACCGGACAAGACACTCGACATCCACTTCCTCCCTTAGGGAGGAAGTGGGTCTAGACGTCCAGTACCGGCTCTGACCTCGACCTTTGCGCCAGACGCCGACAGGACACGTGTCCCGGTGTCCTGCTAGGAGGTCGCCAAGCGCCAGATGCGTGACTGTCTTTCCCGCCCGCTGCCAGAGAGTTCCGACGACGAGGGATCGACATTCGCCCACGTCGTGGACCAGCTGGATGTCGAACCGCTCGTTCGGTTCGAACGTGATCCATCACTTGTCAAAGCGATGCGACACGAGAAATCGCTAGTGAATAGGGAAGATGTTGTCGAAACAACACGGAGTGGAGCTTGTCGGGTCTTGCTCGAACCCCGGAAGAACATTCTCCACCCTGCGTGAACTGCTCTAACTCGAGCCATCCTGCCACGTGAGATCCGCCCCAAGGCCGACACGACAGGCTTGGAGACGATTACTCCGGACGAGGTCAACCAGTTGTCCGCTGCCTACCGAGCCGGTACCTCAGTCAACGAACCTGGCCGTTCAGTTCGGGATCAACCGGAATACGGTTGAGCACGTAAAGCGCCAGGGATTGCCCCGCCGGTACCCGGCCCTCGGGAGCCCCGAGGTGGTCGCTTTGCGGTTCCAATCACGCTGGTCTGGCACTGTCGACGGGTTCATTTCGCCAAAGTGCGCCCCGGTGAGGACCTTCGGCTCTATGCCCGTCGGACACCGAAGTCGCATGCTGGAAGAAGAAGGCCGGCGCTGTACCGACGTTGACCTGAAGCAGAAAGGGGTCACAGTGCAGAACAAAGCCCAAGCAAGTCCGCCCGTTACCGAGGCACCGACCGCCCAACTGGTGGCACTTCCCACCCGCCGCAGTCGGTCACCGCTTTGGTGGTCGATCTTGGCGGCCATCGTCGTTTCCCTGGCCAGCATGGGGGTAGCCATCGGGGCAGTCATCAGCACACCCGCCAGTGGGCCGACCGGAGCGACCGGAGCAACTGGACCGATCGGGGCCCAAGGACCCGTCGGGGCGACCGGCTCCCAAGGGATCGCAGGCAAGCAAGGGATCGCCGGTCCGGCGGGCATCCCGGGCGCCCGAGGTGTTCAGGGCGTTCAGGGTGTCCCGGGTAAGGAAGGGGCGGTTGGACCGGCCGGCGCGGTGCGCGCTACCCAAGTGGTGTCGCCGACTCCGCTCGTGACCGTTCCGAATGCTCCGATCGGCACCATGCTCGAGGCGACGACGTCGTGCCCGGTCGGCAAGGTGCTCCTGGGAGGAGGCGCTCAGGTGGTCGTGAACGGTGGGACCCCGATCTCAACCCCATCGGCTGCCTATAAGAACGTTTCGCTTGTGTCGTCCTTCCCACTCACCGTCAACTTGTGGCGTACGACCGGCCTCGTAACTGGGCCGCTCGGAACGGGACAGACGATGACGATGAAGCCCTATGTGCTGTGCGGCACCCCGTAGGGGCAGTCTCGCCGGGCCCGCGCGTCGGGACCGGCGAGAGGGAAGGAGGTACGCCATGTCGGTTCTGGTGACCTACGGCTCGAAGGTGAGGAGTCATCGGGCAAGAACGCGGCTGCGGTCACCGGGAGCCAGCAATTACCGACGGTGAGTGTCAACGTCGCCTCGGGGCATTGTTCGCGTTCCTGAGCGGCCCTTGTCGGGGTGACACAACAACGAGCGGTCGGTGCTTGACCGATCAGGCCGCCATGCTTCCCATTTCAGCAAGGTACACGTCCGCTCCAGCCTCCAGCAGCCTCCGGATCGGACTCCGAACCTGGGTGGCGCCGTCGAAAGGTGCGTCTTCCACCACGACGATGCGGGCGTCGGGGAACCTCCGACGCACGGCCGCGACGGTCTGGCTACTGCACGGCCGCAGAAGCACAGCCGCAGCTCGTTCGGTGCTGCGCCCATCCTGGAACTCCCAGCCGCCGCCGAGTGCAGCGGCTAGAGCCATCCGCTCCATCGGATTGATGGGAAACATCACGGCAGCCATACGACTCGTCGAATGTCCTGTGACGAATGCCAGGGCTGCGGGGCCGCCCCCTAGAGGTTCGGACTGAGCCTCGGCCACGCGCGGAAGCAAATCCATTTTCTCTGAGGAGCGCACAGATTGCTCCGGCCGAAGGTGGGATTGGCGGGAAACAGTGATCATGTTTCTCACTTTGCACCCCCCTGCTAGGCGTTCCGTAAGATCAAGCACCGCGCCATATAAGAATGTTGCGCGCCTTCTGGAAATCTTGTCGAGGATCTAGTCGGTTGCTCCCTTACCAGACGGAGGGGCGGGGATTCCGGCTCCACCGCTCGATCAGTCGTTGATCGCCTGCCGCGAGCTCCGTCGGCGATCGGCCCAGGCTCTGCTTGGCCAGATTGGACCACCGCTCGACGAGGGGTATCCACCAGCCGCACGCGGGTTCGGTGTGGAGCTCGAACCGGAGATGGAGGAACCGCCACTGAGGGAGCTCGTCCGGGCCGGGAGAAAGGAGCAGGAAACGGATTGGTGCTCAACTCCAACGGCGAGGTGCTTTCCAACAACCACCTGATCCGGGAGCGACGTCGATCATCGTCACCCTTGGCCGAGAGCGTTCTCGAGGTGGGTCACCGTCCCGTTGCAGCGGCTTACCGCCAGCACAGCCATGCAACATGGGAGTCGGGAACGACCAATCGGGCCGCCCTCCTGATCCCGGCGCGGCGGTTGGGCCAGACCAGCGGGGTTTCGAGCCGAGCCGGCTCGTACGCCAGCGGGTCGCCGAGGGCCTTAGCCAAAGCTTCCTTTGCGCACCACAGTGATGTGAGGTATTGGTCGGGGTCGTCGAGCAAGGGCCGCTGCAACCGCCCATCGGACCGACTCTGTGGAGTTCATCCAGGCAGGATGTTGAGTCGACTGTCAGGTTTGACCCAATCGAGGAGTCGTGGGGCCGAAAAGGCGCCCATCATCCGAACGGAGACTTCTCGGCATTCGCCGGCGCCACCAATGACGCCGCCGAGCTGAACGCCCCAGGCGCATCGAGCATCCAAGCTCGTTGCCGCGTGACGGCTGAGGGCGCTGTCATCCGAGCTCTGAATGCAAGCGGGCCGACCCTTTCGGACCGACCCGGACCTGCATTTTCTTTGGTGGCGGGGGCAGGATTTTGACCTGCACCCGAACCCCTGACCGGAGGAGTTCCGAAAAGGGTTGACAAGCCGCTTGGTATCCGATTGCGCCCGGACGCCTCATAATCGCAACTCATCCGTCGGTACCAACACCGACCTGGTGCCGCCTTCACGTGCTCTCAGCTGAAGCGCCATCTTTGGGCAGAGCTCCACCGCTGCATGGGCCAGTCTCTCGAGATCTTGAGGTACTGGACCGTCGGCGATGATCGGGTATCCCCAGTCGTCGAGCTCCATCAGCTCGGGCAGTAGCTCCGCGCATGTCCCCCGGGCGTCGCATGCGATCCGGTCGATGTGCAACACCAGATGTGACTTCACAACAGCTCCTCCGTAGGAAAGGCCCGAGACGCCTGTCTCTCACGGGCCGAGCAGCGCCCGGCCAGGTGCTCCGAAACCTCGTGACCGAAGACGTCCAGGGCCGAGCGAACGTGGCGGGCGACGCCATCGGGATGGCTACATGCTCCCCGGCCCTCGATCTCGTCGACCCATCGCGTCAAGTCGTCGTATCGAACCGGCATGCCTTCCGCCAGGAGGTCCAACTGCTCTGCAATCGCAGGGAGCCCGAACTTGCACGGCCCACATTGGCCGGCGGATTGCGACGCCAGATAGCGGACGAGCCGCGCCGTCTCGAGCACGCCGCACCCGGCGGCAGGAAGGGCCACAATCAGGCCGGCCCCGAGTCCGACTCCGAGCCCGCCCATGCTGAAGGGGACGGACAGCGAGGCCGGAGCCGATATCCAGGTGCCGAAGTATCCCCCGATCAGCAGCGCCTGGATCGGCGCGCTCGGGCCACCGGCGAGCTCGAGCACATCGGACGTAGGGGTCCCGATCGCCACCTCGAAGACCCCCGGGGTGACGAGGGAACCGGCCAGGGTGACGAGGATCGTTCCGGGCTCGTCGGCCGTCCCAACCTGCCGGAACCAATCCGCTCCATGGCGACCTACGAGGCTGAGATGCGCCAGCGTCTCGACGTTTTGGACGAGGGTGGGGCAACCCTTCAGGCCGCGTTCGGTCATTCGGGGCGCCTTCCCCAGTGGGATCGGAGCGGCCCGCCCGACCCAGTTGACGACGGCGCTCGCCTCGCCGGCGACGAAGCCGTCAGCCGCGGTCACGACGCGAATCTTCGTGCTGTCAATTCGGATCAGTCGACGTTCTGCCAACGCCGCATCGACGCTCCCGCGTACGTCACGATGGACGACCATGATGATCTCCCCCGCCCCAACCAGGTTGGCCGCTAGCGCTGCGCCGTCGAGGACGAGGTGGGGCGAGCGAGCGAGGAGCACCCGGTCCTTCATGCTGGCCGGCTCGCCCTCCGTGCCATTTGCGATCACGATTGGCTTGCCACGGTGAGCCAGGAGTGCTCGGAGCTTCTGGCCGGTCGGGAACGCGGCGCCACCGCGACCGACCAGTCCAGCGCGCTCGATTTCGCCCAAGGTCGCTTCTCGCCACTGGTCGGATGACGGGTGTTGCACTAGGGCGCCATGGCGCTCAAGATGTGCCGCCAGCCCCGCCGACGCCCACGGCTCGGGTGGCAGGAGCCTCTGGGTCCTCGTCGTCACCTGGTTCGACACCATGAGATCAAGCAGCTGCATCGAGCTCATGATCGAACCCCCGGGCAGGCGCTGATCGCCCCTACGGCCGGGTTCAGGCGCTGGATCGTCCGCTTCCGGGACTGCCTGGTTAGGAGGATCCGGTCGACCACGGCAAGAGCAACTGCACTGGCCGAGCCCCAAACGATTGCGGCGACCCACCAAATGCTCATGTCGTTCCCGGCGCTGAGCGAGTGCATGAAGGCCAGCGGCCACGATGCGTACGCCAGCCAATGCACCGTCCGCCACAAT
Organism: Acidimicrobiaceae bacterium; assembly: GCA_003151235.1. Classification (GTDB taxonomy): domain Bacteria; phylum Actinomycetota; class Acidimicrobiia; order Acidimicrobiales; family RAAP-2; genus Palsa-461. The sequence continues at coordinate 39,444 of PLWZ01000054.1, read as the reverse complement.
CGGTGCCCCAGCCGTCTCCGGACCAAGCTGGTGATGAGGACGGCCGCTCCGAGGTCCACTGCCACGGTGCCGATGCTTAACGCGAGTGGCCTGTAGTGGGCAGTGAAGGGCAGGACAGCCGCCCACCATCCGATCGAGACATAGGGATCGAGGACAGCGGTCGCCACATGGAGAGCCAGTAGCGCCACGGAGAACAGGGCCAAAGTCCGGTGGAGCTCCGCCACCGCGAAGCGTGGCGTGGACCTCAAGCGGGTTCCAAGCCTCGTCGAAATGCCCAAGACGAAGACCGTTGAGAAGAGCACGAGGAGGATCAGGCCGCTGGCACGCGACACGAGCCACATCCATGGGAGCTGGCTCACTGCCGAACTCGCGCTCACAGTGCTCCTCTGAGCATCACGGTCCGCGAGCCGAGACGGTCCACGGCGGGAGCAACGAGCTCGCCGCCGTCAAGGTCCGGCCAGGAGCCGATCAGACGTACCGAACCGTCGGGCCCGATCAGCCGCGCCGGCAGTCCAGCTGCGGTAACTACGTCGAGTGCCTCTTCGCCCCCGACAATCAGTGCCGTCGACGCAGCGTTGGCGTAGGCACATGTGGGTGCGGCCACCGTTGCCGTGCGCCAGCGGGCTCGGGCTGGCTCGCCCGTGCGCGGGTCGATGATGTGATGCAACGTGCGATCGCCCCGCTGCCAGCGACGGCATACGACCGAGGATGTCGCCATGCCACCTCGGTGGAACCGTACGACGTGGCCGGGCACTCGGTCACCGAGAGGATCCTCGGCTACCAGGATTGGCCATCCATCCTGGGGACTCTGGCCCGCCACGGCCAGGTCGCCTCCGAGACTGACGAGGACGCCGCCGTCCTCCATGGAGCTGAGCGCAGCATGCGCGGAGCGATCCGCACCCGCGCCCTTCGCCGTCGCTCCGAGATCGAGGACCATTCCGACCGGCCGCCTGAGCAGGCGACCGTCAAGATCGATCGAGGCCCATCCCGGTGCCGGTGTCCCCACCGCCGGAGGGTCGGGGCGACACTTCCGGACCGACGAGAAGTCGCTGTCGTAGCCCATTTCGATGAGCGCGCCTCCGATGGTGGGATCGACTAGTCCACTCGTCAACTCCGCTGCCGCCAGTGCCGTCGCGAGCAGCTCGGCGAGCCCTTCCGTCAGGAGAAACGTGTGCGACTCCGATGAGTTCACCCGGGAGATCTCTGAGTCTCCTCGGAACCGACTGGCTTGTCGATCGAGCGCGAGCAGCTCGCAATCGACGGCATCGAGTGCTCGGGCCAGTTCGTGCGGCGGCCAGACGACCACCCGGGCCGTCGTTCCCAGGGCGGATCTCTCAGCGGCAGCGACGCCTCGTTCCTTCAGATCAGCTTGCTGCCAGGTTGCGCTGGGGCGGGCGGGGACGAGGGTTGACTTCACGAGTCACTCGATCCCGGGGCAGTGACCCGTCCAGAGTTCGCGGGGCTCGGTAATCCACCTTGCTGCGCTGACGCCGAAACCGTCACGCCAGACGCGCTCGTGGTCGCAACTGGGCTCCCCAGGGCGGGTCCACTTCGGATTGCGCCGGTTGCGGACGTCGTGGTCCCGGCCGTGGTTGTCACGGCGGCCGTCCCGACGGTCTTCGATTGCGTGGCGGCGGCCAGGGCGCCCGTCGTAGCGCCGACGCCGACGACAAGCGCGGCCAGCGACCAGTTGGATAGGTGTCGGATCTTCCGGAGTCCGTCGCTTCTGAGTGTTTGAGGAGCGGGAGGCCTATGACTCGTGTCGCTCGGGTATCGACTCGATCGCTCAGGGTTTGTTTCATAAGGGATCTTCTCCATGTCTGTGCTCTCTCTTCGCTCAATCTGGCCGGTTGGCCTGTGGCGAGTGTGCGCTTCGCCCGATGAGGCGACCGTGAGAAGAAGATGTGAGTCCTCAAATGAATGCGACCCTTGCTTGGCCGTCCGACCAACGGCGGGGATCCCCTTTAGCCTGGACATATGAGGATCCTCGTGGTCGAAGACGACCAGCGGATGTCGAACCTGCTCCGTCGGAGCCTCGAGGAAGAGGGCTACGCCGTCGATGTGGCCAACGACGGGCCAAATGGGCTGTGGATGGCCAAGGAGTTCCCATACGGGGCGATCGTCCTCGACGTCATGTTGCCGGGGTTCGACGGCTTCGAGCTCTGTCAGCAGCTGCGTGCAGCGGCAATCTGGACTCCGGTCCTCATGCTCACCGCCCGCGATGAGATCGGCGACCGTGTACGTGGACTTGATGTGGGGGCGGACGATTACCTGGTGAAGCCCTTCAGCCTCCTCGAGCTCGCAGCTCGTATCCGGGCCCTCTCCCGCCGGGACGATCGTGCGCGACCGACCGTTCTGTCCGTCGGGGACCTACGGCTCGACCCGGCGGCCAAGCGCGCATGGAGGGGCGAGACCGAACTCTCCCTTTCGCCAAAGGAGATGGCGCTGCTGGAACTGTTCTTGCGACATCCTGGCACGGCGCTCTCCCGGACCCAGATCATCGATGCGGTGTGGGACTTCGCGTACCAGGGTGGCTCGAACGTCGTCGACCAATACGTGAAGTATCTTCGAGACAAGGTCGATACGCCTTTCGGCTGCAGTGACATCGAGACCGTGCGCGGCATGGGGTACCGCCTTCGGGCAGAAGAGCCTCGGTAGATCGTGTCGATCCGCCTGCGGCTCGCCCTCCTCTTCGCGATCGCTTCGGCGGTGGTCCTCTCTCTCGGGGGGTGGCTGTTCGTTTCGGTGCTCTCATCCTCGCTGTTGAGCTCCGTCGATTCGCAGCTTTCGGCCCAGGCATCCCACGCCTCGAGCTATCTCAATGGGGGCTCGCAGGTCCCGTTGACGTCGGGCGCCAACGGACCGGAGTACGTCGTCCAGGTGCTCGACGCTTCAGGAACCGTGCGTGGTTCAAGCGCGGAGGCGCCAACAGTGCCGATCATCCCCGCGACCGAATTGGATCGGGCCAAGACGCAACAGGTCATCGTGACCCATACGCGCCACGATGAACACGAACGCGTCCTCGCGGAACCGCTGCCCGGCCGAGCGGGGTGGACCGTCATCGTCGGAGCTTCGCTGGAGACATTCGACGCCACCATGAGCAGGGTGACGACCGAACTGGTGATCGGATGCAGCCTTTTCGTCATCCTTGCCGCCGGCGGTTCCTACTTGCTGGCGAGGTCCGCCCTCAGGCCGGTCGAACGGCTCCGCGCCGAAGTCTCGGATCTGTCCGTGCGCGACATCCCGCGGATGATCGCGGTTCCTCGGACGCATGACGAGATCAGCGCGTTGGCGAGCACGATGAACGAACTTCTCGTGCGAGTTCGGACGTCGCTCGAGCGTGAACGAAGCTTGGTCGCTGATGCCAGCCACGAACTGAGGACCCCGTTTGCCATCCTTCAGGGTGAGCTGGAGCTAGCGCAACGGCCGGGACGTACCCGCGAAGAGCTCATGACCACCGTGACCGTTGCCGCCGAAGAGGTAGCCCGACTGACCAGGATCGCCGACGATCTGCTGTTGCTATCCAGAGGAGATCAGGGCCAGCTGCGAATCATCCCCGTGGTGGTGGGCGTCCGTGACTACCTCGATGAGATCATGGGCCACGCCCACCCTCGGATCACCGGGCACGGGATGACCTGCCGGGTCGACGCCGCGTCGAGCCTTCGGGCTCGTATCGACCCGGACCGAATGAGGCAGGTTATCGACAACCTCATCGATAACTCACTCAGATACTGCCCTCGCGGCTCTGTGATCGAACTGCGTGCCGGGGCACGAGCTCAGGACCTCTGGCTCGAGGTAGTCGACGACGGCCCGGGATTCGACCCGACATTTCTTCCACATGCGTTCGAACGGTTCCGGCGCTCGGACACCAGCCGGTCCCGAGACTACGGCGGAGCCGGTCTCGGTCTAGCGATCGTCTCGTCGATCGTCGGTGCCCATGGCGGCACGGTCATCGCCGAGAACACACCTGCAGGTGGAGCCTTTGTCCGTGTCACAGTCCGAAACGCCATCTGGCCGAGTCTCAGCACCGCTTCATGAAACCAATCCTGAAATGTTCGGACCACCTCCCCCATTTGCCGGGTATCGGAGCTAGTTCCCGTAACTCGACGTCCAGCCACACAAGGGCTCCCGGGTTCAACCCCGCCACAGCGACGACGGCTGTGTTCTTCAGGTATCCCGATGATGTCGGACTTGAAGTCCGATCCATTTCGGCACGCCATCCTTTTCAGGCTTGCCGCTTTTACCTTCACTCGACCCTCACGGAACGCGGTAGGGCTCGGTGACCGGAGCTGCCGGCTGGTGCACGGCTAGCTTTTCGGCCCTGCTCTTGATGCCGAGCAGCATCTTGCGTTCCATGATGAGGCTGCCCGGCTCCATCACCAGGACCCCGAAGGCCCGCTGCAGCCAACTGGCCCCTGGCGTAGCGATCCGGTTCCGGCTGACCAGTCTGGTGCGATCCGGACCCGCCGGGAACAGGCAGAACGCCCAGACCCAGTTGCCGTCCTCGGAGTGCAACACCATCGTCCGCTCGGGGTCAAAGATCTCCACTCGCAGCCGGGGACCGTTCTTGCCCAGCTGTTCGACGTCACCGACCTTCCGGTTCTGAAATTGCGGCAGGACCTCGTCAACGCTGTGCATGTGAAGCCGGAAGAGGTTCTCGATCCAGTCGTACGTGTAGACGCCTCCTTTGCCGCTCCCCATCTGCGCGAGCCACGGCCAGATCGAGTGGGGCCCCGCCTCGATGGTGACGGCGCGGGTCGAGAGGAAGTCCGGGTTACCCAAGAGGTCGTCCCCCTGCATGTCCCGGTCAACCTCCTCGGGCGTGGCCCCCCACGTCAGGCACGGCTTGCGACCGACGCCGAGGTAGGTGGCGCCCGCCGCGACGCCAGCTGCGAGCCCCACGATCACGCGTCTCGCTTTGGCGCGTCTCCCGGGATGCGTTCCTAGCGGCGAACCAGCTCTATGCCGCATAGTGCTCACCTTCGGTTGCCCGTGCGAGCGACTCGGCTCGCTGGCGGATGCCGATAAGCATCTTGTGCATCAGGGGGAAGTCACCCACCTCCATGAGCGCAACGCCCGAGAGCGATCGCAGAGGATGGTGCCAGTCCGCTCCCGTCCGGAGTCGCACGACGAGTCGGGTGCCTTCGCCCACCGGCACGAGTTCCCAGGCCCAGACCGCGTCGCTCTTCGCCCACACGAGGGATCGCTCGGGATCGACTGATGCGACGAAGAACGATGTGTTTGCCGAGGGACGGCTCGCCATGGGCGCGGCGACGTCGCCGACGTGAACCTGCTGGAACTGCGCCAGGACATGGTCCGCGCTCCGACGCCCTCTGTTGTCGAGGGAGTCGTAGCTGTAGAAGCCGGCTCGACCCAGGCCAACCTGGGTCAGCCACGGCCACACAGCCGACGGCGGCGCGTCAATCGAGATCGCCCGAGTCGCATGGAACCCGCTCGGCACCGTGTTCGCATCGCCAGGCAAATGAACGGCGACCTCGTTAGGCGCGGCGCCCCACGTCAGGTGCCAGCCGCGATAACCGGCAAAGGCGATCGCCGCGCCGACGAGGAAGAGGGTTGGATGCAACCAGGAGATCGAGCGGATGAACGCCAACTCGACCACGATCCAACCCATGAGGGCGACTCCGGCACCGACGGCTACGGGGTTGGCTCGCCGCCCGCCGCGCCAGCTCAACAACGAGCCGGCCGCCATCGGCAGCGCTACCACTACAACCAAGGCGACACCTCCGAACACCGGGCTCTCGAACGGGAGGCGCCTTGTGATCGTGGCTCCGAGATCGATCGAGCGGTTCGCGAGTCCGACTGCACCCGCGATGGCCGATGCGGCAGTCAGACCTTCAGTGAGGGCCAGGCCGCGGCGCCGCTGCGGGTTGGTCGGTGAGGCCGCGGAGGTCGCCATGGTCCAAGCATCCGCCGCTCAGACGCGGGGTAGCAGAGCCGAAAGTCCCGAGCCGAGTGCGGTCGCCGCATCGAGTTCACCGTTCACGGTCTCGCCGCTGGCCACCTGCCGACTTCAGGCCCCTTCGGCAAGTCGGGGCCCCTTCGTTATCGATCACACCGGGTGACGGTACGGAGGGTTCGACGTCGTCGGCGAGGGAGAGATAGCTCTCCTCCTCCTGGGTCGTGTGCAGTGCCAGGATGGCGTGCAGCCCGTACAGGAGACGCTGCAGGTCGGCGATGTCCTCCTCGTCGGGGCCTTCCAGACCGATGTCGTCGAGCAGCGAGCCGAGGCGCCGGATCTGGTGAGCGATCTCGACGTGCGCCCTGCTCATCGGGCCGGTCGGGTCCCGGCCGCCGATGAGGCGGTCGATCACGGGGTAGAGCACATCCTGCTCCGCCTCCTCGTGTGGCTCGACCTCGTCCACGAGAAGACGGTGCACATGGCGGACCCGGGCCACTCCCGCCGCCGGGTCGAGGTCCACTAAAGCGGCCGCCGCCGAGCGCACCTCATCGATGTCGGCCCGGATGGCCCGATGCTCGCCCTGGAACCGCCGGGCCAGTGCGGCGTCCTCCTCGGCCAGCTCGACGGTGTCAGATGGGAGGAGGGCGCGCAGCGCGTTCAGGATGACGGCGACGTCGATGCACTCCTGTAGGATCGCGCCCCAGACCACCGGCAAGAGACCGGCCGCCGCTGCTGCCATGGCCACAACGGACAAAGCCATGCCGGCGATCACGCTCTGCAGCGCGATCCGCCGGGTGCGGCGGGCCAGAGTCAGAGCCTCGCCCACCCGATCGAGTCGGTCGACTGTGAGCACGATGTCGGCCGCCTCCGATGAAGCGGTGGCACCGCGGGCTCCCATGGCCACCCCGACATCGGCCACGGCCAGGGCAGGAGCGTCGTTGATCCCGTCGCCGACCATGATGGTGGGGGCTCGCTGGCGCTCCTGGCGCACGACGTCGAGCTTCTCGGCCGGGGACCGCTCAGCCAGTACCTCGTCCACCCCGATTACCGCCCCGACCGTGTCGGCCACCTCTGCCCGGTCGCCCGTCACCATCACTACGCGCTCGATGCCTCCCCGGCGTAGCGCCCGGATGGTCCGGGCGGCGTCGGGCCGGAGCGGGTCGACGAGGACCAACACACCGGCCGGGCAGTCGTCCACCGCCACAAACACGGTCAGCGCACCGTCCAGCTGGGCCATCCGGCGGGCCGCCCGGGCCCACCGCGGCATCCCGGTGACACCCACCCACTCGGCCCTCCCGACGGCCACCCGTCGACCGCCCACCGTCCCTCGGATGCCGCGCCCGGCCACCTCCTCGACGTCCTCGGGAAGGACCAACTCGCATCCTCGTTCACGGGCCGCCTGGACAACCGCGGTGGCGAGCACGTGCGGCGACACCTGGTCCAAGGACCCGGCCATGGCGAGGAGCTCGACCGTGGGCAGTGACCCCGAGTCGACCATGGTGGCCAGGGCAGGATGGCCGCTGGTCAGGGTCCCGGTCTTGTCGAAGAGGAGCGTCCGGCAACGGGCCAGCTGCTCGAGGACGCCCCCACCTTTGACCACAATGCCGCGCCGCGCGGCCAGGGAGAGCCCCGACACGAGCGCCACCGGGGCGCCCAGAATCAGGGGGCAGGGCGTGGCGACGACGAGAACGGCCACCGCCCGACCGGCACCGGCGACGGCCCACGCTGCTCCGGCCACCCCGAGGGTGAGCACCAGGAACCAAAGGGCGTAGCGGTCGGCAAGCCGTACAAAGGGCGCCGGCGAGGACTCGGCTTCCGCCACCAAGCGGACGATTCCGGCATAGGTGCTGTCGGCGGCTCGGGTCGTTGCCCGGACGTCTACGGGACGTCCGGCGTTCAGCACCCCGCTTCGGACCGGATCGCCCACTCCCCGTTCGATCGGGAGGGACTCGCCGGTCAGTGCGGACTCGTCGAGAACCGCCTCACCGGTGAGGGTCCCGTCGACCGGCACCAGCTCACCCGAAGCCACCATCAAGAGGTCGCCAGGCACGACCTCGTCCAAGCTGACCGTCTCCAATGCATCGCCGCGGTAACGGTGCGCCGCTCTCGGCGCTCGCTCCAAGAGGGCCTGCAGGTCCCGGCGCGCCCGCCCCGCTGCCCAGGCTTCGAGTGTTCGCCCGCTCGCGACCATGAGGCTGATCACCGCGGCCGCCAGGTACTCGCCCACAACCAGCGCTCCCACCAGGGCCAGGAGGGCAATGACGTCCACCCCCAGCCGCCGGTGCCGCAGGCTGTCGACAACCGACCAGCCGGCATAGAGGGCTCCCAGGGCACCCGAGATGATCCATGCAAGATTCCCCAAAGCCCCTACTCCACCCAGGTGGAGGGCTGCACCCAGCACGAGACACATCCCGGTCAACCCCAGCAGGAAACTCGGTACGAAGCCTTCTATTCGAGCAGTCGGGTGTGGTATCGATTCGACCATCCCCTCCAGGTTGCAGTCCCGCCGACGCCGGAGCCAGGGTCAAAGGTCCAGGATTTGCTTCGGGGTCGAGCCTTGGGCGCCGGGCCACATCCCACGTCGACGGCGCTGTGAGGCCTGCAGTTGCGTTCGCCGGGCGCCGTCTCGCCCGCCATCACTGCGGTCCCGACATCTCGGACGTCGGGGCGCGGAACCACTTCTCGAGGTGTGAGCCCGTGCGCACCAAGATCCAAAGGGCCGGGATCGCGACGAGGACGATTGCCGCGGTGGCCCACAGCGCGACGGCCGGTGGATAGTCGAGACTGAATGTCCTCCGGGAGAGTGGCACTACCCAGACCAACGCCGCTCCGCCGGCCATGCACCCGACAAGGACCACCCTCGCCGCGTTCAACGGCCGGGCGACCAGTATCAAGACGGCGAGACCGATCGCCACGAGGGCGAGGGTCGCCGCCGTACGGGCCTGGGCCGTTGTCGCGTGGGCTGGGCCACGAGCCACCAGGTAGGCACAGAGCGTGACCGCGCCCGCCACCACGCCGGCCGGGACGGTGAAGGAGAGAACCCGCCGGACAAATACGGGGTGAGCACGCGGCGACCCCGAGGCCAGCGCAAGGAAGAACCCGGGGACCCCAATCGTGAGTGTGCTGACGATCGTCAGGTGCCGGGGATAAAAGGGAAACGGGATGGCGCTGATCCCGACCACCACGGCCAGGATCGCTGCGTAGACGGTCTTGGTGACGAAGAGGTTGGCCACCCGTTCAATGTTGGCGATGACCCGTCTACCCTCGCCCAGTATGCCCGGGACCGCGGCGAATGAGCTGTCGAGAAGGACGATCCGCCCTACGGCGCGGGTCGCCTGGCTCCCTGACCCCATGGCGAGACTGAGGTCGGCCTGCTTGAGAGCGGGTACGTCGTTGACCCCGTCGCCGGTCATGGCCACGACGTGGCCACTACCTTGCAGGGCCGAGACCACGGCCTTCTTCTGGTGGGGCTGGACCCGGCCGAAGATCGACGAAGCCTCGATGACCCGAGCCAGACCCATCGGATCCTCGGGTAGGTCCCGCGCATCGACAGGGTCTGCCGATCCGGGAATGCCGACCCGCTCAGCGACCGAGGCGACAGTACGGGGGTCGTCGCCCGACAGCACCTTGATTTCAACCCCCTGAGAGAGGAGGTACCCGATCGTTGCCCGGGCCTCGGGTCGGATTCGCTCTTCGAGGACAACCAAGCCGGCCGGCTCAAGGTTGCCCGGGAGGGTTTCGCCATCCAACGGGTCGAGACTTCGCGCGACGAGGAGCACGCGGTCGCCCCGGGCGGCGAACGTATCGATCCGAGCCGAGAGGGAGACCGGGAGACGACGGTCGGCGGCCACGACGTCAGGCGCCCCGAACACCCAGGTACCGCGTCCGGCGAACTGGACGGCGCTCCACTTCCGGGCCGAGGAGAAGGGGACCCGTGCTTCGGGCAGCCACCCCGCAGGGACCGGCAGGGCGCCCAGCGCCTCGATGGTGGCGTTGGGAGAGGGGTCACTTCCGACGATCGCCCCCAAGGCCTCCTCTGCCGCGGTGTCCCCGAGCGTCTCGATCATGGCGACCTTCATACCCGGCTCGGTCAGCGTGCCGGTCTTGTCAATGCACAGCACATCGACCCGGGCCAGGCCTTCAATAGCCGCAAGCTCCTGGACCAGCACCCGGCGTCGGGCCAATCGAATGGCGCCGAGGGCGAAGGCCAGAGTGGTCAGGAGCACCAATCCTTCGGGAACCATGGCGCCCACGCCGGCCACCGACGCCCGGAGTGCATCGTCGAGGGGCTGGCCCGAACGCAGGACCTGGCTGGTGACCAGCAGCACACCGGCGGGGATCATGATCAATGTCACGATTCGCAGGATCTGGTTGGTGCCCCGCTGGAGCTCCGAACGCACGAGGCTGAAACGGCGGGCCTCCCCCTGCAGCTTCTGGGCGAACGCGTCGTTGCCGACCCGAACGGCCCGGATCCGCCCGAACCCCGAGACGACGAAGCTCCCCGAGCGGACCTCGTCGTCGTGCCCTTTGACTACGGGAACTGCCTCACCGGTCAGGAGTGACTCGTCGACTTCGAGCCCGTCGGAGGAAAGGACCACGCCGTCCACCACGATCTGGTCGCCGGAGCGCAATTCAAGAACGTCGTCCAGCACGACGTCGGCAGCGGCCAGCTCGACCGAGCTTCCGTTCCGAACCCCGTGCGCGGTGGGAGCGGTGAGCACGGCTAGGCGATCGAGCGTCCGCTTCGCTCGCAGCTCTTGCGCCACCCCGATCACCGTGTTGACGGCCAGGACGACACCGAAGAGGCCGTCTTGGAACGGCCCAACGAAGATGACCACGACCAGCAACGAGCCCAGGATCGCGTTGAACCTGGTGAGGACATTCGCCCGCAGTATCTGGGTGAGCGACCGCCCGCCCTGTCCGCCAGAAGCGTTGACCTCCCCGGCGGCGACGCGCTCGGCAACCTGGTCGCTCGTCAGCCCGGTAGCAGCCGCGGTGGCAGCCGCCATCTCAGACCCGAGCATGGGTGCGACTCTCGTCGCGCCGGCGTCGTTGCAACGGTTCACCCTCCCCGCCCTCACGATCGGGGGGCGCGTAAAAGGCCTCGCACCACCCACCGGAGGTTGAGCCATCACCGCTCCCCCGGGCGCGTGCGCGCGACCTTGTGCCAGGCCGGGTCATTCTCGGCCGAACCTGGCCGACGATGTGCGCTGGGTTCACAAATGGATCCTCCGGGAAGACCGGGGCTGGCCCAGGGTCCCAAGTCCCCAATCGATGACGCGCCTCCAAAGACTGTGGCCGAGGGGACCAAATGCCCTGTTCGCCCGAGCCCACGACGGTCACACTCGCAGAAGAACCCAAAAGGAGTCCACCGATGTACACAGACCCTGATGGCTCGGGAATCAGCGAGCCGGTGCCACCGAGAATCGTGGTGGGGGTCGATGGGTCGCCGACGTCGCTCGGTGCCCTCGAGTGGGCCGTTCGAGAGGCCCGCCTGCGCGGGGCCACCCTAGAGCTGGTGCACGTCTCGTTCTTCCGCCAGACCGCACTGGACCTCGAGACATTTGCCGACCAGAAGGAGCGTGAGCAGGCGATTCTCGACGCCGCCGTCGCCAAAGCGTCGGCCATGGCGCCGGACGTCAACGTCACAGGACGACTCTGCGATCCGCCTACGGCGAAGGCGTTGGTCGACCTCAGCAAAGAGGCTGACCTGCTGGTCGTCGGATCTCGGGGTTTCGGACCGTTCAAGGAGCTCACGCTCGGCTCGGTAAGCCAGGACTGCGCCCGCCACGCGCAATGTCCGGTTGTCATCATCGGCCCCGCGACATCCGATAAGACGCTCGTCGCCGGGCACGCCTAATCGGTCGGCGGTCATGAGACCTTCGCTCGCGCCGATCCGGCGTCAACCTCTCACGGGTGGCCACCGACGCCTCATCGATTCGTGTTCCAGACCGGACCCTACGTCCACGCTGGCCCCACCCATCAGCCTGAGTAGTCGACTTTGCCTGATGGTCCGGCGTCCCCACGCTGGCCATCGACCGACAAGTCGGGTCCGATCGCCATAGCGATAGTGAGACTGTCGGCCCTGGCGATCCGACTCCGGTCGAGCTGACCATGGTTACAAGCGAAGGAGGTCGCCATGCGAATCGCTATGGTGTACGCGTCTGCCGACGGATCAACGGCAGAAATAGCCGACAGAATCGCCGAACGCTTACGCGAGCATGGCCACGACGCGTCAGCTCGGCCGGTGCGCTCGGTCCTCACCGTCGGAGACGTCGACGCGGTTGTGCTCGGCAGCGCCGTTCACGGCCGCCAATGGCTCGACGACGCCACGGCTTTCGTCAACACCAACCGCCAAGCACTTCACCAACGACCATTGTGGACGTTTAGTGTGGGAATGCCCGACGCGTTGCCCCGCCCGTTCCGGAAAATGGCGCGCACCGAAGAGACAGGCATTATCGATCAGCTCGGCGATCTTCAACCATGCGGTCACCAGCTGTTCTCCGGGGTGGTCAAGCCCAGTCAGTTCCCCTTGGCCAGCCGGGTCTTCCTGCGTCTCGCCGGCGGGCGGTACGGGGACTTTCGAGACTGGCCGGCAATCGACCGCTGGGCCGCGGCAATCGCCGACCATTTCAATCTTTCCTAACGACGGACGCCGTAGTAGATGTCTACACTGCTACCCGCCAAACCGCAGACCAGGCCAAAGAGGTGCGCGACTTTGTCCTCGAGGAGATCGTCAACCTCCGCGCAAGCGCTGACCGTGAGCGTGAGCGTCAGGGCCGACGGCTCAATGTCCTCCACGACGAGCAGAAGAAGTTGCTCGATGCTCATTACGCCGACGCGATTCCCCTCAGTCTCCTGAAAACCAAACAAGCCCGGATCACCGCGGAAATCAAGGTTCCCAGTCGCGCCTCGCTGATGTCGACAACGACTTCAACGCAGCCGGGCCAGCCTCACAAAGGCGCTCTCCTTGGTCCAGGACTGCGAAACCGCGTACCGTGAAGCCCCTGACAGGCTCCGGCGTCAGTTCAATCAGGCGTGCTTCAAACGAATACTGATCGACGATGAATACACGGTCACAGGCGAACTCGCCGAACCCTTTGAGACACTTCTGAGCGAGGAGCTTCGACAAGCTGCTGCCCGCAAGGCCGAGGATGATCTCAGCAGGGCGGTTGAAGAGGTCTCATGTTGCGATATTTGCCGATATCTCATGGGATTCATAGCGGGTTCAAAGCCCCCATATTGTGTCCCACCCGTACTCCTTGCGCGGCGGTTTAGCCGTTCCGTAAAGCCCCCTTCCCGTCCCTGCCACGCTCTCCCCGTTTCTCGCGTGGCGGTTCCGGCTTCCGGCTCCCTGGCGGTGGCGGCGGCGTTTCCGCAGAACCGTTAGAGGATGAGGACGTTTGACTCTGTTCACATCGCCCCCCCGTGACGACCATTGCAGTAGTGGTGCGATCGCCATGGACGTCTCGGACCTGTTTCGCGCGGGCCCACCGAAAGTGGCTGGCTTTGCACGACCGCTTGCGAAGCGCCAGCGTCCGTCGAACGTTTGCTAGTCGCCCGGTCATATTCGTCCTCGCGCTCGCGTTGTTAGCGGCGGGCTGTGCTTCGACCACCAGGAATGCCGAACATCCCCGAGGGCCGACCTCGACCACGACGTCGATGGCCCCGACAACCACCTCCACAACAACGACGACCACGCCCACGACGGCCCCGACCCATCCGAGCTCCTCGTTGCCGCCGCCGAGCACCACTCTGGCGACCTCCCTGTTCGGTCGCGTCTGGACCCGCATTCCGATTTCAGAGCACCTTGTCGCTCTCACCTTCGATGCAGGCGCCAACGCCGACGGCCTTCCCTCGATCCTGGCGACGCTTCGCGCCGCTGGGGTGCCGGCCACGTTCTTTCTGACCGGAGCGTTCGCCCGCGAATTCCCCAGCCTGTGCCGTGAAGTGGCATCGGGGGGGTATCGGATCGGCGACCACTCGGTCGACCACCCATACTTCACCCACCTCTCCGACAGTCAAATTAGGTCGGAGGTTCTCGACGCCGCAGGTACGATTACGGCTGTCACAGGAAGCGACCCGTCACCGCTGTTCCGCTTCCCCTACGGAGACAGTGACGCCCGGACCCTGTCCGTTGTGAATGGGCTCGGCTACGTCGCGGTGGGCTGGACCGTGGACACCCTCGGCTGGGAAGGCACTTCGGGTGGTGTGACCACCCAGCGCGTCGTTGACAGGGTGATGGACAATCTCGTGCCCGGTGAGATCGTCCTGATGCACGTCGGCTCGAATCCGACTGACCACTCGACCTTGGATGCAGACGCACTACCGGCGATCATCGGGTCGTTGAGGTCCGCTGGGTACTCGTTCGTCACACTCGGTTCCCTCGTAGGCAGCCGGTGATGTAGATAGCGCTGAGACTCTCGCCTGTGTTGGCTCTGAGTCGTCAGGACCAGGGGTCACGATCGCCATGGTTGCCCAGGACGATCAGCCGACCGAGGCCTTGGATCGGGTCCCTCGCTCTCGAGTCCACTCGGATGCAGCGGCTGGGACAGCATCCCGGTCTGTCACATCGATGGAGAGCGTGAGCCTGGAACAGAGACGGACGACGTGTGCCACCTCGTCCACGAGCTCATCCGGAATGTGCTTGTGATGGACGATGGGGAAACCCAGTCATCGAGACGAACGATCTCGGGAAGGAGCTCCGCGCAGAGGCCGCGGCCGTCGCATGCAATGCGATCGACCTGAAGACGCCGCAACCTCGTCATCGTGCTGGCACGGGTAGACAGTTCATGGATGAGTTCCCCGAACACCTACCCTCCAGGTGCTCCTGAAACTAGGCATGCGGCCGAGATCCGGCAATGTCGAGCGGCCTGCTCTCCGCTGCCGCAACAAGACTTTCGATGAAAAGGACTTTTGCCTCTGTCGACGGATGGCTTCCGGGTTTCACGATCGAGATATGAAGGCCATCTGGAGACATTCCGTCCTTGCTGCACTCTTCGGGACAGCGCTCATAATCGCAGGTTGCGGGAATAGCACGCCGTCTTCGACCAGCAGCACCACAACGACCCTTCCGAGTTCGACGACCTCCACAAAACCGTCAACCGCGCAGCCCGACACCGCTGTCTGGCCCTTTGCTGCCGAAAGCACCCGCTATTCGGATCCGGTCAGCGCGGCCCGATCGTTTGTAGTCACCTTCCTCGGCTTCGTCGACCCGGTAGTCGGTGCCTTCCAGCAGGCTGACAGTCGCTCCGGCGAGGTCCCTGTGCAGGCCAGCTCCACGGGTCCAGTGACCACGGTGATCGTACGAATGCTCACCGCTGACAACACCTGGTGGGTGCTCGGCGCCTCCTCCCCGAACCTCCAGTTGCAGATGCCCAAGACGTTGGACACCATCAGTTCGCCCGTGACGCTCTCCGGTCAGAGCACCGCCTACGAGGCCACCGTCAACGTGCAAATCCGCCAAGACGGGGTACTGGCCCCGGTCAAGGAGGCCATCGTGATGGGCGGCTCCAATGGCGTGATGGGTCCGTTCTCGGGCACGGTGGACTTCACCAAACCCACCGCCAAGGCAGGTGCAATTGTCCTGAAGACTGTGTCGGCCAAGAATGGCAACATCTCGGAGGCCAGCGTCATCCGCGTCACGCTCTCATCCTGATCATCTTCACCAGACCGCTCGTGCCCAAATAGGGGCTCTGAACTGGTGGGGAGAGAGGGGGAACGCGGGACGGCGGCGCCAATCGTGTTCCTCGGCCAGGAGATCGACGACCAGATCGCCAACGTCATCATCACCCAGCTGCTGTATCTGGAGGCCCAGGACCCCGACAAGGACATCGCGCTCTACGTCAACTCCCCCGGCGGGATGGCCTACGCCGGGATGGCCATCTACGACGTCATCCAGCACATCCGGCCCGAGGTCGCGACCACCTGTGTCGGGATGGGCATGTCGGCTGCCGCGATGATCCTGTGCTCGGGGGCCCGGGGGAAGCGCTACGCGCTCCCCAACTCCCGGATCATGACCCACCAGGGGTCGGCCGGCACCCGGGGAGCCCCGAGCGACATGGAGGTCCAGCTTCGCGAGGTGCTCGCCACGACGCGGCGGATGGCCGAGATCATCGCCCACCACTGCGACCAGCCGGTCGAGAAGGTGGAGCGGGACATCGACCGCGACTACTTCATGTCGGCCGAGGACGCGCTCTCCTACGGGATGATCGACGAGATCATGACGCCACGGCGCGGCCTCAACGCGCTCTTGGAGCTCCCAGCAGCGGTCTAGTAGCGACTGTCCGTTGGCAGTCCGAAATGGAGATACCGCTGAAGGACACGCGCGGTTGGCAAAACGTGGTCAGGCTTGGCGCTGGTACTTGCTGGCTAGATATTCGTCGCCTGTCAGAGGCCATGATTGGCGATGACCTCGCTGGTGCGCTTCACGAACGACCCGAACCGGGTCCTCGCCGATGCGGCTGGGGTTCTGGCGAGTGACCCAGTCGCCCACAACGTGGTGCTGACACTCCTCCACCGGCGCGTCGAGCTGCCCGAGTCCGGTCGGTACTGGATCATCGAGACCGACGGCGACCCGGCCGGGGTGGTGTTCCAGTCGCCGCTCAGCTTCGCGGCGACGCTCACCCCGATGACGAGGGCCGCGGTGACGGCCGCCGTCGACACGATCGTCGAACAAAACGTGGATTTGCCGGGCGTCAACGGCGACGCCGCCACCGCGGCTGCGTTCGCCGGGCATTGGACGGAGCGAACCAAGTCTGCGGCCCGCCCCGTCCAGGGCCAGCGCGTCTACGAGGTCGAGCGTGTCATCCCAGCCCGCCCGGCCGGCGGGCGGTCCCGTCGGGCGGACACCGGCGACCGCGAGATCCTCGTCGCGTGGTTCAACGCCTTCGGCAGAGTCGGGTGAGGGGCTGCCTCCCCAGGACCCCTACGAGGTGGTCGATCGTCGCGTTCGGGCGGGTCAGCTCTGGCTGTGGGAGGGCGGCGGGTCCGTCTCGATGGCCGGCGTGACCGAACCGGTAGCGGGCGTCGCGCGCATCGGGCCGGTGTACACCCCGCCGGATCGACGCGGATCCGGCTACGCGTCGGCGCTCGTGGCCGAAATGTCGGCCGCCGTGCTGGCCGAGGGGAACCGCTGCATCCTCTACACCGACCTCGGCAATCCGGTGTCGAACTCGGTCTACCGAAGCATCGGGTATCGGGCCGTGGGCGAGGCGATCCGGTACCAGTTCACCGCGGGGCATTGATCGTCTCGCCGCCGGAGTGATCCCTGGCTCCGGGTTCGGCGTGCGCGACGATCACGACCGTGGCGACACCCTGGCAGACGCACTGGCACAAGCATCCCGGGGTCCGATCGGGCGACGAGCTGTCGCTCGGGGAGCGGTCGGCCGACCGGATGCGCAACATGATGGGCTCGTGGCCCTTCGTGTTCGGGTTCTTCGCCGTCATGATCCTCTGGGCCCTGGTGAACACGCTCCTGCTCGAGCACATCCTCAGGCACAAGGCGTTCGACCCGTACCCGTACATCTTGTTGAACCTGTTCCTGTCCATGATGGCCGGGGTCCAGGCCGCCGCCCTCCTGATCGCGGCCAAGCGGTCCGACGCGATCTCCTCGGAGGTCGCCCTGCACACGGCGAACAACACCGAGGACATCAAGACCCTGATCCAGGAGAACACAGAGCTCACGGCCAAAGTGAAGAACGCCACCGACATTCTCGACGAGATCCACCTCCACGTGGCCAACATCGCGAAGACGGTCGGCGCCGAGATGGGCCGCTTCGCACCCGGAGAGGCTCCGCCCAGTTCGACCTGAGCCGGTTTGGTTCAGCCGGACTCGCGGCCCCGGAACTGCCGGGGCAATGCGCGATGCTGCAGCGCCCGGCTGCTCGATAGGTAGAAGAGACCGCCGACCGCGGCCGTAGCTGCGATCACGACGTCGCCCACCGCGAGCGGGAACGCGATCACCACCGGGACCAGGGCCCCGATCACCCACACCAACTGCTGGCGGGTCGCGAACTTCGCGAATGCCCGGCCCTGCTGTTCCTCGGGGACGAACCGCTGGGTGATGGCGTCAAAGGAGGGTTGCCCCCACGACCCGGCAACCCCGACCGCCAGCGCCAGCAGTCCCTGGGCCGCCAGGTCTCCCCACAGCGCTGCGACCGAGCCCCCCACGGCGACGAGCCACACGGCGGTGAGCAGGATCTGGGGTTCGGAGAACCGCTGCCGCAACCGCTTCACCAGCATCAGGCCGACCAGCGAGCCGATTCCGCTCGCGCCGAGCGCAAACCCGTACCAGAACACGGGCGCGTTGAGACGCCGGAGCCCGAAGGCGAGCATGAAGACGAAGAACCCGGCGATGCCGCGGAGCAACGAATTGGTGGTGAGGCCCAGGAGCACCTGGGGTTCGGCAACGGGCTGCAGGCTGGCCAGATCGGTGTCGACTTCTTCGTCGGGGGATGTCCGTGCGCGGATCCACGTGTCGCGCGCGCCGCGAACGGTCCCATGGCGCGAGCGGTTGGGTCGGCTCACGGGCAGACGGACCGCCGCCACGGCGGCCGCGGCGAAGATGAACGTGTCGAAGACGAGGACACCCGATGAGCCGGCCAGCTTCAGGATCGGGATACCTGGCACCGCGGCGGCGAAGCCTGCCAACGTGCCGAGCAGGGTCAGGCGGGCGTTCAGCGCCGCATAACCGGGCGAGGACGCCATTTGGCCGGCGCTTTCGGACGGGTCGGGCACCCGCGCGTGTGCCCCATGCTTCGGAGTCTCGAGGGTCGGCGATTCCGGGTCTGGTTCTCTCGCTGGGTCCGCGGAGCTCACGTGATGGCCGGCCGGCGTCGTCGTGAGCGACATCATCTCGGGGACGAGCGCTCCCCGGGTGACGAGGTACAGCTTGGACAAGACGAGGACGAGGAACGCCTCGGGGAACAGCAGGAGGCTGTGGATGTCGGCGGCCATGAACGGGCAGATCGCGGCCCGCCCGACCGCCGAACAGACGGCGGTGGCCCGACGGGCTCCCTTGCTCCGGTCGATGAGGGGGCCGAGCAACGGGGAGACCACTGCGAACGGTGCCAGGGTCAAAAGGAGATAGAGCAGGACCTTGCTCTTCGCCTCGTGTGGCGAGATGGAGAAGAACAACGAGTCGGCGAGGGAGAAGGTGACCAGGGTGTCGCCGGCCAGCATGAGCACCTGGACCAGCGCCAGGCGCCCGAACGGCTCGCTCTGGTCGAACAGGTCGGCCAGGGCTCGGCGGGCCAGGGCCCGGAACTGGTCGACCCGGTCGCCAACGGCCACGGGCCCACAGTAGGTGGCATCGCAAGGCCCGATCGCCCGACGCGGGGCCCCGGTCACCGTAGGGTTTCGATCGGTGGAGTTCCCGAGGAGACGCCTCAACAAAAGGACGACGGTTGTGCTCGCGATCGCCTACGTGGCCAGCGTCGCGGCCCTGGTCGGGATCCTGGGCATCCACAGCGGCGGCGGAACGATCGTTGTCGGCTCGACCGGCCGCGCCGCCATAACGGTGAGCGAACCATCGACGAGCTTCGTGCAGGAGGAGGGCTTCTGGGGGATGTTCGTCGCCGGGTTCCCGCTGTTCGCCACCGTGATCGTGGCGTCGGCGCTGTGGCTGCGCCCACCCGAGAAGTCCGGGCCCGGCCCGTGGGCGGTGATCCCGGCGGCGCTCCTCGCGGCCGAGGGGGTTCTCGGCATCCTGACCATCGGCATCTTCGTGATCCCGACCGCAGTCCTGGTGGTGTTCGCCTGCGCCACCTTCTCGGACTTCCGGCGACTCCGGCCCTCGGCACCGCAACCGGAATCGATCGAACAGCCCTAGTCCGTCCGCGCCCGCGGAAACTAGCGTGACGCCCGGAAGCCAACCGAAGGAGTTCACATGTCGGTCCACGCGTACGTGCTCATTCAGACCGACGTCGGGAAAGCCGCCGACGTGACCCGCCTGGTACGCGAGATCGACGGGGTGGTGTCGGCTGAGGACGTGACCGGCCCCTACGACGTCATCGTGCTCGTGGAGTCCGGCTCGATCGACGAGGTGGGCCGTCTCGTGGTGAGCCAGGTGCAACGGATCGAGGGCATCACGCGGACAGTCACCTGTCCGGTCGTCAACCTCTGAACGAACGGACGCTCAGGCGAGCGATCCACCGTCGCGCAGCGCGCTGAGCCTCGCTGGCTCGAGGCCCCATGTCTCGAGGATGGCGTCGGCGTCGGCTCCGGTGACATAGCGACCCGCTTCGGCTTCACCCTGCGTCCGTTCGAAGCGCGGGGCCGTCCCCGGCTGGGCGATGCCGTCTATCTCGATGAAGGTCTTACGCGCCGAGACGTGAGGATTCCCCGGGGCCTCCGCTGGTGTGAGGACCGGGGTGGCACACGCGTCGAGGCCCTCGAACGCGGCGACCCAATCGTCGCGGGTCTTGGAGGCGAAGATCGTCGTGAACTTCTCCTTCATCTCGCTCCAGCGGGTCCGGTCCATCTGGTGAGGCAGGTCCTCCCCGTCCAGGCCGAGACCCTGCAAGAGGGCGGCATAGAACGGGGCCTCGATCGCCCCGACGGCGAAGTACCCGCCGTCGGCGGTCTCGTAGACCTCGTAGAAGTGGGCACCGGTGTCGAGCATGTTGACGCCGCGCTCGTCTTGCCACGCGCCCATCGCCCGGTGGGAGAAGAGCATGGTGATCAGCGAGGCTGCGCCATCCATCATCGCGGCGTCGACAACCTGTCCCTTGCCTGATCGTCCCGACTCCCACAATGCGGAGACCACACCGAAGGCGAGGAGCATCCCGCCCCCGCCGAAGTCGCCGACCAGGTTGAGCGGCGGGACGGGACGCTCTCCCTTCCGACCGATCGGCCACAGCGCGCCGGCGGTCGCGATGTAGTTGATGTCGTGACCGGCCGCATTCGCCCACGGGCCCTGCTGCCCCCAACCGGTCATCCGCCCATAGACGAGAGCCGGATTTCTCTCGAGGCATTCGGTCGGGCCGAGACCCATCCGCTCGGTCACCCCCGGCCGGAACCCTTCGACCAGCGCATCGGCCCGTTCGACCAGGTCGAGCACCAGCGCGACGCCGCCCTCGCTCTTCAGGTCGACGCCGATCGACGCCCGGCTTCGCAGGAGCAGATCGGAGCCCGGCGTGCCCAACCCACCCGGCGCCGCGGGACGGGTGATCCGGAGCACCTCTGCGCCGGCCTCGGCCAACAGCATCGATCCATACGGCACCGGCCCGATCCCGCCGAGCTCAACGATCTTCACGCCGGTCAAAGGTCCGCCCATGGGTCGATCGTGATGGCCAGATGTGCCGGGGTCAAACCGGAATCACCTGTGGCAGGCTCCCGGGGTGACCGGTCCGGGCTCGGGACGCCTCGCCTTCGCGCCGGGCCGCGTCAACCTGATCGGGGACCACACCGACTACAACGGCGGCGTGGCCCTCCCGATGGCCATCGATCTCGGGGTCGAGGTGACCTACCGGCCGGGCACCGGATCCGGGGTGACGATTCGAACGGATTTTGACCCGATGACCGCAGAGATCCCAGCCTCGGGCCCTCTCCCCTCCTGGGCGCGGCTGGCCAACGCGTTGGTCGAACTGGTTTCGCCGACCACGGGCGGGCACGCCGAGGTCCGCTCGGATCTCCCGGTCGGGGTCGGCCTCTCTTCCAGTGCGGCCTTCGCGGTGGCGCTCCTGCTCGCTCTTGGTGTTGAACCGATGCCGGTCGAGGTGGCACGCCTCTGCCAGCGGGCCGAGGGCGCGATCGGCGTCCCGGTCGGGCTGATGGACCCGTTGGTGGCCATGGCGGCATCGCCCGGGCATGCCCTGCTCATCGACTTCAGCACCCTCGACACCGAACCCATTCCCATTCCGACTGACATCGAGGTCGTCGTCGTCGATTCGGGCACGACTCGCAGCCTGGATCGTTCGCCCTACGCGGTCCGCCGATCCGAGTGCGAGGAAGCGGCCATGATCCTCGGAAGCCGGCTTGGCCGCGCATCGACGGCCGATCTCGGGCGCCTCTCGGACCCGGTGCTTCGGAAGAGGGCGACCCATGTCGTCACGGAGACGGCTCGCGTGCGCGAGTTCGCTCACGCCCTCTCGAGCGGCGATCTGACCGTCGCCGGTCGCCTCATGACCGAGAGCCATGACTCGCTGCGTGACGACTTCGAGGTGTCGACGCCAACCCTCGATCGCATCGTCGGCGACCTCTGCACAATGACCGACGTCTTCGGAGCCCGCTTGACCGGGGCCGGGTTCGGCGGTTGCGTCGTGGCGTTGTGTCGGCGGGGAGCCGCCGTGTCGCTGCCCAACGCGATGTGGCGCGTCAGCGCCGCCGGCGGCGCGTGGGTGAGGTCGCTCGAGTAAAGGGTCGGCTCGCCAGCTCTCGGCAAGCCATCCATGCCGATAGCCTCCTGATCAGCCGGGCGCACAGCGGTCCGAGCACGGGAAAGCGAGGGCCATGTCGCGATTACGTCTTTCCCTGACCATTCCCGGAGCGATCTCCCTCGGTGCCTACGAAGGCGGGGCGCTGGCCGCGTTGATCGTGGCTGCGAAGTCCCTCGGCGAAGAGACATTGGTCATCGACTCGATCGCGGCGGCCTCGGCGGGCTCGATCACCGCCCTGCTGACGGCGCGTGCACTCCTCCGGGGCGTCGACCCGGTCGACCTGTTGGCCGCGGCCTGGGTCGACAACGTCTCGTTCAAGGCGATGAGGACCAGCTCGACCGCATCGCCCCTGTCGTCGGGCGCCCTGAGCGAGATGGCCACGAAGGTGCTCGGGTCGGGTGGAACTCCCGAAGGGCCGGCATCGACCTGGCAACAACAGCCGGTGTGGCTGTCGATGGCACTCGCGAGCCTCGCCGGTTTGACCTACGACCTACCCGAGCTGACCCAGCACACCACCGTCTCGGCCTCGACGTTCCTCGACTGGTACCAGGTCACCCTCACCAATGCGGTCGACTCGGCCGGCTATCTGACCCACGCCCAGGCGGCGATCGCATCGGGGTCGAATGCGATCGGCTTCCCGGCGAAGCGGCTCGACAGGAAAGCGGACGCGGCCCAGTACCGGGCCGCCGGGCTCCAGGGCTTCCCCGATGACGGGCTGTTCTGGTACACCGACGGCGGCACGGTCGACAACGAGCCGCTCGGCCGCACCATCGACCTGGCCCAGCAGGTCGGGAGCGACGACGATCGCCTCTACCTCCTCATCCACCCGAACGCGATCCCGCCGACGCCCTCGCCGACGTGGGCCGGGAGCGCCCCCGAGCCGCCCTGGGTGCGCACGGCCATCCACTCGGTCGGGATCGGCCGGAGCCAGACCATCTACGAGGATCTGAAGCGCTTGGAGAAGACGAACTCGCGTCTCGAGTGGGTCGACTCGGTGGCGCCGGCCGTCCTCGCCGGCATCGATTCGGGCATCGGCGACGCCGGCCTCTCCGACGCGCAGGCCGCGCTGGTCCGGGACAACCTCACCGCCGCGCTCACCGGAGCGATCGACAAGGTTCGGGAGAGCCAGGTACACGTCGCCACGGCCGCGAAGCGCACTCCGGCCGAACACCAGCCGGGACCCTCCGACGATTGGTCCGCACTCCTCGACACCCTCGTCCACGCCGCAAGCGGGCTTGAGGGCCGCGACAGCGTCAAGGTCGAGGTGGTCTCACCGGCCGTCGACGAGAGGATCGACCCGCAAACCAAGCCACTGGCCGGGTCGTTCTTCTTCCACTTCGGCGGGTTCTTCGACATCAAGTTCCGCCAGAGCGACTTCGCCCACGGCTATCGGGACATGCGCGCGTGGATGACGAGGGACCTGGGTGGCTACCTGGCCGGAGTCGACATCTCTGCGGCACTCGAAGAGGTGGACCGCCGGTACGTGCAGCTCGGGTGGGGGGACATCGACGACGACGGGGCAACGCTCTCCTCGCTGTCCTTCTCCGAGAAACTGGGCCTCGTGCGTCTCGCGTTCCACGTCGGCCGTGTGGTCATCCACGACGTGTTGCACGGGGGTGTGTAGCCCGACGAGATCGGGACGCCCTTCGACGACCCGAGCATCCGCCGCGACTCCAGCGACCGGCGTTGCCTAGAGTCGGCTCAGGGCATGGGCCAGGACGTTCGATCGGAGGCGGGACAACCCACATGAGCGATGTATCCCAGGGTGCGGGTTGGTGGCAGGCGTCGGACGGGAAGTGGTACCCACCCGAAGCCCGCTCCGCCTCCGAGTCTGTGGGTGCCGGCGAGGCTGCGCCGGAGCCGTCGGTCCAAACTGAAGACGATCGAGCCGTCGCACCGACCGTGCCCGGGAGCGCCGGGGAGGCCGTCGGGCGGGCCGGAGACGTTCACGACGCCGGCCCGGCGATACTTCCTGACACCCCGAATAGGTCGTCGCTGGTCCGGAACCCGGTCCTCGTGACCGTGGCCATCTTGGTTCTGGTCATCGCGGTCGTCGGCGGCGGCATCTACGCGGTGTTCGGGGGGACGACCTCCGCGACGGGCAGCACCACGTCCGTCGCATCGGCCACCCTCGCCGACCTGAACAGCGGCAACTACGGCCAGATCTGCACGCTCGCGCCGCCCGGCCAAACTTCGAAGTGCGCGAGCGACCTGAAGCAACTCACGATCCAGCACGTCAAGTACACGAGCCTCACCGTGGGCACCATCACCACCAGCGGGAATCGGGCCGTCTTCGTGATCATCGGCCGCGTCTGCGTGGGCTCGAGCGGACGATGCCTCTCAAACCGAAATCGCAACGTCGGCAAGGGGCACACCTTCGACCAGTTGTACGCGTCCGCGATCGGGACGACCAACTCGTCCCCGTTCCTGCTGCCGTTGATCCGCCAAAACGGGCACTGGTACGTGACCGGCTTCTGACCGGTCTCCGGGGCCGCTATTCAGGCCGGAGCGTCCTGGACAAGCGCTTCCCGGCACGACACCTCGATCATCCGCTCAAGTGCCGATGCCGCCGCGCCGTTGTCGATTGCATCGTTGGCCAGAGCGAGACCGGACGTCATGTCGTCCGCCATTCCCAACACCATCAACGCCGCGGCGGCGTTCAAGGTCCCGATGTCGCGATGCGCCCCGGTCGCCCCGGCGAGCACGGCCCGAATAGCCGACGCGTTGAAGGCGGCGTCGCCGCCTGAGAGATCCGCCATCGTCGCCCGAGGCAGCCCGAGGTCCGTCGCGTCCAGGCGCCACCTGCGCAGCTCGTAGTCCGTGCCGTCGCCGGTCAGCTCGACGACCGTCGACGGGGACGTGACGCTGAGCTCATCGAGCCCGTCGTCGGCGTGGATCACCATCGCCCGTCGGCTGCCGTTCGCACCGAGCACCCCGGCCATCTTTTCGGCCATTGCCGGATCGCTCACCCCGACGAGCTGGAAGCGAGCACCGGCGGGGTTGGCCAACGGGCCGAGGAAATTGAAGACGGTCGGCACCCCGAGCTGACGGCGCACCGGGCCAACGAAGCGAAACCCGGGGTGGAAGCGCTGCGCGAAGCAGAAGCCGATCCCGGCCTCGGCCACGCAAGCGGCAACGCCGGTCGGACCGAGATCGGCGACGACGCCGAGCGCCTCGAGCACGTCGGCGGCGCCGACCGAGGAGGAGGCCGCACGATTTCCGTGTTTGCAGACCTTCGCCCCTGCGCCGGCCGCGATGAACGCGGCCAGCGTCGTGACGTTGATGCTGCCCAGCCTGTCGCCGCCCGTCCCGACCACATCGAGCAGGTCTCCCTCGATCACCAACGGGACGGCGTGGACGAGCATCGCCCGCACCAGGCCCCGCATCTCTTCGACCGTCTCGCCCTTGGTGCGAAGCGCGATCGCGAACGCCGCTATCTGCGGCTCGGTTGCTTCGCCGGTGAGGACCTGTCCGAGCGCACATTCGGCATCGTCAGCGCCGAGAGACTCGCCGGCCACGAGACGGCCGAGGACCCCGGGCCACCCGCCCAGGTCCTCGAATGCGGCCGCCACTCAGTCCCACCAGAGATCGCCGTCGAGCACTCCCCTGCTGATCAGGCCCAGCTGGACCTGGGAGGTCCCCTCGACGATGGTCAGCTGCTTGGCATCCCGGTACCACTGCTCGGTCGGATGATCCTCCATGTACCCGGCCGCGCCGAGCAACTGGACGGCCAGCCCGGACGCCCGAACGGCCAGCTCGGTGGCGTGGTACTTGGCCATCGACAGGTAGGGCACGTACTCCTTGGTGAACTTGCCCTGGTCGGCCATGACCGCGGACCGGTAGGTGAGGAGCCGGGCCGCCTCGATGTCGACCGCACACTTGGCGATCTCCCACTGGATCCCCTGGAAGTCCGCGATGGTCTTGCCGAAGGCCTGGCGTTGCTTCACGTACTCGGTCGCGTACATGAGGGCACCCTCGGCCAGCCCGATGCCGCGCGCGGCAACGATCGGGCGCATCGCGTTCAACCCCAGCATGGCCAGCCGGAACCCGCCGACCTCGCCGATGACGTTCTCGGGCGGGACCTTCACCCCGTCGAGCAGCAGTTCGCCGGTATCGACCCCGCGGACACCCATCTTGTGATCGAGCCGTCCTACCGAGACTCCCTCCCAACCTCGCTCGACGATGAACGCCGTGATCGAGTCATGGGCCCGGCTGGTCGGCTCGGAGGTCTTCGCGAACACCGTGTACCAGTCGGCCTGCGCCACCCCGGACATCCAGCACTTGGTGCCGGTCAACACCCAGCCGTCCTTGTGGTCGGGGTCCGGCACGGCGCGGGTCCGCATGCCCATGACGTCGCTGCCGGCCTGGGGCTCCGACAGGCCGAAGCCGGCCCGATACGAGCCGTCGGCGATACCGGGGAGGTACTTGGTCTTCTGGTCCTCGGTCCCGGCGATCAGCACCGGCCCGGTCGGGAGCCTCGTGAGCAGGAGCATCAGGGCGGCGGTATTCGAGTACTTGGCCACCTCCTCGATGGCGAGGGCCAGTCCGAGGATGCCCGCGCCGGAGCCTCCGAGGGCCTCGGGGATGCAGAGACCGAGGAGGCCGGCGTCACGGAAGGCCTCGAAGATGTCGGTCGGATACTCGCCGGTCTTGTCGATCTCGCGCGCGCGGGGTTTGACCTTGTCACGGGCGAGGCGACGGACGCTCTGGCGAAGCTCCTCGAGTTCGGGGGCTAAGTCGAAATCCATCGGCCGCACGATACTTGCCCGCTCGACGCGGGCCCGGGGGCGAGAACGACGAAGAGTGCGCGCTCAGGCGGACTTGCGGCGCTGCCGGACGATCCGCCGACGCTCCCGCTCGGTGGTCCCTCCCCAGACGCCCTCGCGCTCGCGCGAACCCAGGGCGTGCTCCAGGCACGCCTGGCGGACCGGGCAAACGGCGCAGATCGCCTTTGCCTCGGCTGCGTCGACTTCTTCGTCTGTCCCGGGAAAGAAGATCTCGGCATCGAGACCCCGGCAGGCGGCACGCTTGCGCCACGTGGTGGCACTCATGGGAAACATCCTCGTCACGGCGGTATATGGTCAGCTCCGCCGATCGGCCCGCCACCCGAGGGGGGGTCGGGCGAAATCGGCCGAACGGGAATTATGGCCCACGCCCCGCGTCCTGTAAAGGTCAGACGCCCGGGGAAGGGCAGAAAACGTCCTGGTGAGCGGTATTTCGGCTCAGATGAGGGGTGTCAGGGGGGCCGACCCCCGGAGGTCACCGGCCAGTTCGGCCCGGGTGGCGTCCTCGAGGGGGGTCCGGACCTCATACGCGGGGTGGCGGGCAACCAGTGCCGCCGGGCCGGCCTCGAGGGCCTCGATCTGGCCCGGAGAGAGCGCAAAACGGACGTAATGGACCGCCGGGGTGACGTCATCCCGGGTCAGCGCCTCGGCGTGGGACACCTCGGGCGTGCTCATCGCGACCTCGCCCGAGCCGAGCTCGATCCCGACCGCCCGCTCGATCCCGACCAGGCGGGGCAGCCACTCGCGCAGCTGGTCGTCGCTGGTCAGCTCGATGAACATCGTGGCCGACAGCTCACCGTCGCCGGGCAGCAGGCGGTTGTAAACCTCGAGCTCGTCCCTGATGCCGTCGTCGGTGGTGATCTGCTCGGCCCGCGCCATCTCTTGGATCTGGAACCGCACCGTCTCTTGGTTCTCGAAGACGAGCGAGACGACGGGGCCGAGCCCCACCCGCCGCCGCCGCTTGAGTTCGATCACGCGCCGCCGGTAGTCGTCGCGCACCCGCTCGTACGCGCGCAGATCGGTGATGTCGTCGAGCCCGAGGGGTCGGACCGGGTGCTCGCTCACCGCGCTCAGGAGACCGACTCGAGCCCCTTGGCGAAGCGGCCGGCGTGGGACTTCTCGGCCCGGGCCAGCGTCTCCAGCCACTCGGCGACCTCTTCGAAGCCCTCGTCGCGGGCGGTTTTGGCGAAGCCCGGGTACATCTCGGTGTACTCGTAGGTCTCGCCCTCGATCGCCGACTTCAGGTTGTCGGTGGTCGGGCCAACCGGGGTGCCCGTGACCGGGTCGCCCGTCTCGCGGAGGAAGTCGAAGTGCCCGAATGCATGGCCGGTCTCGCCTTCCGCGACCGAGCGGAACAGCGCGGCGACGTCCGGATAGCCCTCGACGTCGGCCTTCTGGGCGAAGTACAGGTACCGGCGGTTGGCCTGGCTCTCGCCGGCAAACGCTACCTTCAGATTCGCTTCAGTCTTGGATCCCTTAAGTGCGGGCATGACCGCTCCTCTCTTTCTTTTCTCGCGTTGTTTTCTCGCGTTCAGAAATGTTCAGGCGCTCCGTCGGGCCGGTACGGCGTTGGCCTGGCGGCACTCGTCGCACAGACCCCGGAACACGACCTCGGCGCTCGACACGTCGTAGCCCTGTGCCGCTGCGGGCGGGACCTCCAACCCGTCGAAGTCAACGTGCAGGTCCCGGACCTTGCCGCAGCGGCGGCAGACCAGGTGATGGTGCTGGTCCTCCACGTTCGGGTCGAATCGAACCGCCCCGGTGCCAACGTCGAGCGTCGTGAGCTCACCGAGCTCGCTCAGCTCGTAGAGGGTTTGGTAGACGGTCTTGAGCGAGATGGTCTCCATCTCGGAGCGCACCGCCTCGTAGACCGACTCCGCGGACGGGTGGGTGACGTTGCCCTGCAGCACCCGAAAGATGCACTGGCGCTGCGCCGTGACCTTGCGGCCGTTGACCCGGAACAGGTCGGTGAGCTCTTCGGGCGACTTCATTGCCCGATCAGACTATCACCAATCGTTGTTTTTCTACAATTGTTGTTGAAATCCCCCGGGGGCATACTGACGAGATGGCCGAGGTCTCCGGGACGGCCGAGTTCGGGCTCGGGAAGGGAAAGGTGTTCCCGGCCGACCACGCGGGGTCACTGCTCCATCCGGCCCGCCGCCTCGTCCAGTCCCCTCGTCGGACGGTGAGAGCAACGGCGCTCGGGTCGGGTGCCGCCGTGCTCGAGCTCGGGTGCGGCCCCGGCTTCTTCAGCCCGTTCATCAAGGAGGCCATCGGCGGCGGCCCTCTGGTGTTGCTCGACCTGCAGCTCCCAATGCTTCGGTTGGCTCGCCAACGGACATGCGGCGCGCCGGGGATCGTCAGCGTTCAGGCCGACGGGGCAGCCCTCCCGTTCACTGAACGGTGTTTCGACGCGGTCTTCATCGCCACTGTGCTGGGCGAGTTGCCCGACCCCGGTGCGTGTCTCGACGACGTCCACCGGGTGCTGCGCCCGGGCGGCACCTTGGCGGTCGCCGAGACGCGCCGGGACAGCGACTTCATCGCAGCGTCGCCGCTGAGGGAGCTCGCTGAGTCTCACGGCTTCGAATGGAGGGCCCGAAGGGGCCCGCGCTGGCAGTTCGTCGCGACGTTTCGCTCGACCAGATGAGGCTCGTGATGGTCAACCCCCACCACGACCGATTGGGTCCGTGCCACCAGGGCGGCGCAAGACCGTAGATAAGCCGGGGAGCCGCCGGGAGTAACGAGGGGGTCACGGCCAGCCGGTCCGATGGCGGAGCCACGACCGCGCGATCGCTCCTTGGGCTTCTTGGAAGGAGCGCAAGGTGGGCAACCCTGGCGGCACCGGAAGCGTTCCGTGATACGTGAAGAAGCCCGCCAGGGCGGCGATGACCGCCGTTATGGCGTCGGGATCCAGCCCAGCCTTCAGGCGATAGCGATCGAGAAGCTCGTCGGGTTCCGGCCCTCCCTCGAGGGTGACGCTCGCAGCCCAGGCCAACACGTCGAACACCGAGGCCCCTTTGGCGGCGTGCGGCCAGTCGACGACCACGAGCGACGACTCGGTGAGCAGGAGGTTGTCCGATCGGATGTCGCCGTGGACCAGCGTGTCCCCCTGGTCAACCGCAACCACGCCGACGGCCTCTGCCCCGGCCAAGCGGTCGAGGTTTCGGCGCGTCCACTCGTCGAGGCTCGCTGGCGGCGTCGCCATGCCAGCCAGTGAGTGCCAACCGACGAACGCCCATCGGAACTGGGTCGAGATCGTCTCGAGTCCGCCGACCGGGCACGGTGTGAGCTCCTCGTGCAGCGACGCCAGGCCCTCGAGCACCGCCTCGAGGGCAGACTCGTTCCACGGGTGTCCCGGCATTGTGCCCGCGACCACCTCGTAGACGAGGGCCACCCAGTCCCCGTCGTCGTATGAGCCGAGCAGCTCGGGCCACCGAGACGACCGCGGCAGCTGCGCGACGACCCGAGCTTCCCGGCGATGCATTTCCGGCGCGTTCGGGTTGAGTCCGCCGCCGACCGCCTTCACGAAAACGGAGCGTCCGTCGGCGAGGCTGAGCACGGCGCACGGTCCCGGGGAGAAGCCGCCGACGAGGTCGCGCGCATCGACGATGACCGAGCCGGTGCGGTCCTCCACCCATCGCCGGACCCGATCGGGCGCCTCCGCCCACGGGAGGTGGTTGCTCGCCGCGAACGGGTCGATGGGGCGTCCGGGGTCATCAGCCATCGCGCCCATTGTGGCGTCCAAACCGAACGCCACGAGCCGGGCGGACTCCACAACACGGCTTCGCTCGGAAGATCGGCGACGGGTTTCGGGCCGAGAGCCCGACGCTGGCGTTGTGGCAGGCTGAGCCGATGGTCGCCGGATCGCCCAGCCGGAGCAACGCGCCGGTGCGTTCCGCATTCTCCCGATCGGCCAACCTCGAAGCTCTGGCCGCGGGCGCCTTCGATGTGCTGGTGATCGGCGGCGGGATCACCGGGGCCGGAGTGGCCCTCGACGCGGCCAGCCGCGGCCTCTCGACGGCGCTGGTCGAGAAGGCGGACTTCGCGTCGGGTACGTCATCGAAGTCCTCCAAGCTCGTCCACGGGGGAATCCGCTACCTCCAACAGCGCGAGTTCCGCCTCGTGTACGAGAACCTGGCCGAGCGCCAGCGGCTGCTCGAGAACGCGCCGCACCTCGTGTCCCCGCTCCCCTTCTTGATCCCCCTGTTCGGCCAGAGCGGGGTCGTTGCGAAGACGGTCGCACGCTCGTACTCGAGCGCCCTGTGGCTCTATGACCTGACCGGGGGGATCCGGATCGGCAAGAAGCACAAGCGCGTCTCGCGGACCGAAGCGGTCGGACACTTCCCCCTGCTCGACACCGACCGGCTGGTCGCCGGGTTCTTGTACTACGACGCCCGGGCCGACGACGCGCGACTCACGCTCTCGCTGCTGCGCACCGCCGTCGACGGCTATGGCGCTGCGGCGGCCAACTACGCCGAGGTGGTCGGGTTCCTCCGAGACGACAACGGCACGGTCACCGGCGCGGAGGTGCGCGACCTCGAGAACCCGCGAGCCGCTCCGTTCGAGATCCGGGCCCGCTCGGTGGTCAACGCGACCGGGGTCTGGACCGACCGGGTCCGCGCACTCGGCCAGACCGACCCGACGAGCTCGTTGCGACCGGCCAAGGGTGTCCACGTCACCGTCCCGGCATCGCGGTTCCCGGCCGACATCGCGGCGGTCATCCCGGTCCGAAAGGACCGTCGCTCGATATTCGTCGTCCCGTGGCCCGAGGTTGACCTGGTCTACCTCGGGACAACCGACACCGACTACGAGGGCGACATCGACAACCCCCAGTGCACCGGGGAGGACGTCGACTACCTGCTGGCCGCGGCCAACGGCGTCAGCAGCGCCGAGCTGACACGCCAGGACGTCACCGGCGTGTGGGCGGGGCTCCGCCCGCTGCTGTCCTCCAAGCCCGGGGCTCGTGTCTCCAAACGGACGGCCGACCTGTCGCGTCGCCACCGGGTGTGGACCGACCCCGACGGTGTGGTCACGGTCACCGGCGGAAAGCTCACCACGTACCGCAAGATGGCCCAGGACACCGTCGACCTCGTGGTGAAGGGCCTCGGCGGACAATCGAAGCGCCGCTGCATCACGAAGGAGCTCCAGCTCGAGGGTTCCCCGGGGCTCCAGAAGAACGGCAAGGTCGACCCGCCCGAGTCCGGGGCCCATGCCCATCTCCGCCACCGCTACGGCACGCTCGCCGCGAAGGTCCTGGCACTCGCAGAGGGTCGACCCGAGTTGCTCGAGCCGATCGCGACCGGGCTGCCCTACATCGGCGCCGAGGTGCTCTACGCAGTGCGCGAGGAGATGGCGAGGCATGTGACCGACGTTCTGTCGCGCCGGACGCGGGCCCGGATCCAAGACGCCCGGGCGAGCGTGCGAGCCGCCGGGGCCGTGGCCGACCTCATGGCCCCCGAGCTCGGATGGGACGAAGTACGGGCCAGGGCGGAAGCGGAGGCGTTCGCAGCCGATGTCGCGACCGAGCTCGAGGTCGCCGGCATCGCAGCCGTGCACGACGCGTCGCGACACGACGCGCGATGAGCGGAGGCCGCGTCCCCCCGAGCGCCATCGACGCCGGGCCCGGGGGGACGACCGAACGGTTGGGCGGCATCCGGGTCGAGGTGCCCGACGCACTCGTCGACCAACTCCGCGCCGACGGCGTCGATGTCTCGAGCGAACCCGAGTCGCGCGAGGAGGCGGCGCGGGACTGGTGGCCGCTCTCGATCGGCTGGGCCGCCCGGGGCCAGGTCCCGGCGCAACCCGCGGTGGTGGCCAGGCCGACCACGGTCGACCACGTTGCGAGCGTCCTTGCCCGGTGCAACGAGGCGGCGATCCCGGTGACGGCCACCGCCGGCGGCAGCGGGGTCTGCGGCGGCTCGATACCGGTCTTCGGCGGGGTGTCGCTGGACCTTCGCGGGTTGTCGGGGCTCGCCGACCTCGACGAGACGTCGCTGTTGGCCGACGTCGGCGCGGGGACGTTCGGCCCCGACCTGGAGGCGGCGCTGCGGTCGTCGGGCTCGGGCTACACGTTCGGCCATTGGCCCCAATCGATGGACATCTCGACGGTGGGCGGATGGATCGCGTGCCGGGGCGCCGGCCAGTACTCGACCCGCTACGGGAAGATCGAGGACCTGGTCGAGGGTCTCGAGGTCGTGCTGGCCGACGGGACCGTCATCCGAACCGACGGTGCCGCGCCACGATCCGCCACCGGGCCGAGCCTCACCCAGCTGTTCGTCGGCAGCGAGGGCACCCTCGGCGTGGTCACCGGGGCCCGGCTGCGCATCACGCCGACCCCGGCGGCCGACGACCGCCGCGCGCTCGGCTTCGGTTCGTTCGCGGACGGCCTCGATGCGTGCCGGAGGATCCTTCGCCGCGGGGCCACGCCGGCGGTGCTGCGCCTCTACGACCAGACCGAGTCGAAGCGGAACTTCGACACCGAATCCTGCGTCATGGTGATCTACGACGAGGCCGACCCGGTGGTCGTCGAGGCGACGCTCGCGGTGTGCGACCACGAGTGTGCAGGGGCGGACCGGCTTGACGACGAGCTCGTCACGCGGTGGCTCCACGAGCGCAACGACACCTCCGCGCTCGGCCCGCTCTGGAAGGCGAACATCGTGGTCGACACGATCGAGATGGCCGGCCGGTGGTCGGTGCTGCCCGGGCTGGCCGAGGAGGTCGTCGCCACCCTCCGGGGCATCGAGGGCACGCTGAACGCATCGGTGCACGAGTCGCACGCGTACCCCGACGGCGCATGCCTGTACTTCACCTTCGGCGGTCGCCGCCCGCCCGGCGGTGAGCCCGACGATGCGGCCCAGCTGGCCTGGCAGGAGACGTACTACCGGGAGGCATGGGACGCCGCCACGGCGTGCGTGCTCGCGCACGGTGCCGCGATCAGCCACCACCACGGCATCGGGCTCAACCGCAGCCGGTTCCTGGCCGAGGCGCTCGGGTCGGGCTTCTCGGTACTCCGCTCGGTCAAGGACGCGCTCGACCCGGCGGGCATCCTCAACCCGGGCAAGCTCGGGCTGGCGTCGCGCTTCGGGCCGACGCCGTGGCCGTGAGCGCACTGCTTGTCGTCGACGTCGGCACCTCTGGGGTCCGCTCGGCGATCGTCTCGCCCGACGGTTCGGTCGGCCGGGTCCACCACGAGGCGGTGCTCCCGTCCTCGCCCGCCCCCGGGCTGGTCGAGGTCGACGCGGCCCGGATCGCAGACGTCGTCCGCACCACCGCCGCGGCGGCGCTCGGCGAGGTCGGGTCCGTCGCGGGCGTCGGCATCGCGAACCAGCGGGCCACCACCCTCGTCTGGGACCGCCGGACCGGCGAGCCCGTCGGCCCCGCGCTCGGGTGGCAGGACCTCCGGACGGTCGGGACGTGCCTCATGCTGCAGGCCGACGGGTTCCGGTTCCCCCCGAACGCGTCGGCGACCAAGCTCGCCGCGATCTTGGACGAGGTCGATCCGGGCCGCGAGCGCGCCGCCGAGGAGCTGTGCTTCGGGACGATCGACAGCTGGTGCGCCTGGGTGCTGTCGGACGGCGCGCTGCACGTCACCGACCCCACCAACGCCGCCGTCACCGCGCTCACCGACCCGACCGGGTCCAGGTGGGACGAGCGTGCGCTCGAGGTCCTTCGGATTCCCCCCTCCATGCTGCCGCGCATCGTCGACTCGTCCGGCCCCATCGGGGAGGCCCGGGCCCTCCCCGGCGCCCCGCTGCTCTGCGGGATGGCCGGCGACCAGCAGGCCGCGCTGGTCGGGCAGGGATGCACCCGGCCGGGCCTGGCCAAGGCCACCTTCGGGACCGGGGGCATGCTCGACCAGGTGACTGGCTCCGCCGCGCCCGGCGCGCTCGATCGAAGCGACGGGGGCACGTTCCCGATCGTGGCGTGGCGGCGGGGCGGGGAGACCGTCTACGGGGTCGAGGCGATGATGCTGTCGGCCGGCAGCTGCATCGAGTGGCTGCGCGACGACATGGGCCTCATCCCCGACGCCGAGAGCTCGGCCGAGATCGCGGCGGCGTGCGAGGACACCGGCGACGTGTGGTTCGTGCCGGCCCTGCTCGGCATGGCCACCCCGGTGTGGGACTTCGGCGCGCGCGGGGCGCTCTTCGGGATCACGCGGGGCACCGGGCGGGCCGAGGTGGTCCGGGCGGTCCTCGAGGGGGTCGCCCATCGGGGGGCCGACCTCTTGGAGGCGGCCGAGGGCGACAGCGGGCGACTCGTCGAGTCGCTCCGGGTCGACGGCGGCATGTCGGCCAACCCGGTCTTCGTCCAGGCGCTCGCCGACGCGATCGGACGGCCGGTCGACCTCTCGGCCACCCTCGAGGCCACCACCCTCGGGGCCGGCTTCCTGGCCGGGATGGCCGTCGGGGTGTGGTCGGACGAGGAGGCGGTCGCCGACGCCTACCACCCGGCCCGCACCGTCGAGCCGAAGCTGGGCGACGCCCAGCGGGCCACGCAGCGTGGCCGGTGGCTGGAGGCCCGGAGCCGGGCCCTCAAGACGATTCCCGAGCTCTCGGCCATCACCTTCTAGATCGCCCCGGCGGGCCGGGCGCCATCACCAATCCGGCGGCCGCGCTGAGTGAGAATGGTCGCCGGACCAGGGCCGAAGTCAATGGCCCGATCCGGTACACCGACCGAGCACCCCGCGAGGGGTCCGAGCGACCAGGGAGCTTGCGTGACCGAGGTGGCCCGATGGGCGCGCCCGACCGGCGCGACAACCGACCCGGCGGCGGGACCGGCGCTGGGCGCCGATGAGGCCCGCTCGGGACGGCTTCGGGCCGCCGCAACCGTGGCCCAGGGTCTCGACGCCAACCTGTCGCTCGTGGTCAAGGGCGCGCCGGCCGCGCTGCGAGTCGCGATCGTCGCGGCACTCTCGGGTGGCCACCTGCTGATCGAGGACGTGCCGGGCGTCGGCAAGACCGTGCTCGCCCGAACGCTGGCCCTCTCGCTCGGGGCCGAGCTGACCCGGGTCCAGGGCCACCCGGACCTGCTGCCCGGCGACGTCACCGGCGTCACCGTGTACGACCAGCGGACCGGCGAGTGGGAGTTCCGGCAAGGGCCGGTGTTCTCCCACGTCGTGCTGCTCGACGAGCTCAACCGCACCCCGCCGCGTACGCAGTCGGCCCTGTTGGAGTCGATGGACGAGCAACAGGTGACCGTCGACGGCCAGACGTGGCCGCTCCCCCAGCCCCATCTCGTGCTCGCGACCCAGAACCCCGTCGGCCAGCTCGGCACGTTCCCGTTGGTCGAGAGCCAGCTCGACCGATTCGCGCTCTGCGCGACGATCGGCTACCCGGACGCGGCGACCGAGGCGCGCCTCGCCATGCATAACGGCGGCCGCGATGCGGTGGCGCACCTGCGTCCCGTGTGCTCGGTGGCCGAGTGGGCCGCATCGATCTCGGCGACCGCAGAGGTCACCGTCGCGTCGCCGATCGCCGGCTACGCGGTCGCGATAACGCGCGCCACCCGCGAGGCCGCCGGCGTCCGGCTCGGTGCCAGCCCCCGCGCGTCGATCGCGCTGGTGCGCTCGGCCCAGGCCCACGCGCTCATCTCCGGACGCGGCTACGTCTCGCCCGACGACGTCACGGCCATGGCGGTGCCGAGCCTCGCCCACCGTCTGGTCGTCGACGGGGACGCCCGCTTCGCGGCGAGCGTCGTCTCGGGCGTCCTGTCGGCACTCCCCGCCCCCCGGCCGTGAGGCTGCGGGGCGGCTGGCCCCGCCCGACCAAGGCGTTCGGCCCGATCGCGGGCTGCATCGTCGCGCTGCTGGGATGGACGGCGGTCGCCCACAACAGCGGGTCCGGCTGGGTCCAGGCCCTGGGTGGCCTCCTGGCCGGGTTCGTCGTGGCGGGCCTGGCCGGGCCGGCGATCGCTTGCGCCCGGCTCCGCGTGAGCATCGAGTCGAACCCCGCCGACGGCACCGTCGGGCGTCCGGTCGCGATCGGCGTCCGGACCAACGGGCCGCTCCGGATCGAACCGGACATGGCGGCCGGACCGGCGGTGGTCGTCGGCCCGGGGATCGGCCCGTTCGAGATTGTGCCGACGCGCCGGGGCCCGATCGGCGAGCTCACGATCGTCGTCGCCTCGGCGGCCCCGTTCGGCATCCTGTGGTGGCGCAAGCGGATCGTGGTCAAGCTGGTCCGGCCGCTGTGGATCGCCCCGGTTGCCGGGCCACCCGATCCGGGGCTGCTGGCAGGCTCGACGCTCGGGGCGATCCTCGACCGCCAGGTGCCGAGGGACTCCCGGTTCGGCGAGCCCCGCGGAGTCAGGCCGTATGCGGCCGGTGATCCGAGGCGGCTCGTGCACTGGCCGGCCACCGCGCACCGTGGCGAGCTCATGGTGCGAGAGGCCGAGCGACCCGAGTCCGCCGTCCCCGAGGTGTGGGTCCTGTTGCCCGACGACGGCCCGGCCGGTGACGCGGTGGCCGAGCGCGCCCTCGGGACCTTGCTCGCCCTCCTGGCCCGGTCGGCGCCGGTGATGCTCGCGACGATCGAACGCGACGGTTCGTGCGTCGAGCCCGTCTACAGCCCCACCGACGCCGGCCGTCGGCTCGCGAGAGCCGTGGCCAACCGCGGCGGCCCCCGGTGAGCCTCGCCGGGCGCATCAAGGCGGCCAACAAACCGGGCCCGCCCGAGCACTCGGTGCTGCTCCGGGTCGCGTCGACCGCCAGCCTCGCCGTCGGCATCGCCGCGTGCGCCGCCGAGGGCGAGCTCTCCGTCGTGATCGCCGCCGGCTCGATCGTCCTCGTCGTCCTCGGCAACCTCTTCTCCTACCGCCGCCGGGCCCGGCCGTTGCCCGGGCTGAAGGTGGTCCTGGCGGTGGTGGCCGTCGTCGCGTTCTGGCGCTTCTACCTCGCCATCTCGGCCGCCCACGGCGTCACCAACCTCGGCGAGGTGGAGGGCCCGCTGGCCGTCCTGTTCACCTGGATCCAGGTGACGCACTCCTTCGACGTGCCGAGCCGGCGCGACATCGCGTTCTCGCTGGCCGGGTCGGTCACCCTGATGGCGGCCGCAGCGGCCCAGGCCCTCGACATGACCTTCGGCCTCTACGTCATCGCATGGGCGGTGTGCGCGCTCGTGGGCATGGCCGCGATGTGGGGGTCGATCAGCGGGGCCGGCCGGCCGCGCCTGCGGACCCTGGTTGTCGGCGCGCTCACGTTGGTGGTGGTCGCGCTGGCATGCATCATCGCCTTGCCGGCCCCGTCGGTGTCGAGCCGCCTCGTGTTCCCCTCGGCCATCGGCGGCGACGTCTCGATCACCTCGCCGGCCGGGCTCGAGGGCACGGCGAGCGGGGCCACCTTGCCGGTCCATGCCGGCTCGGGACGGGTCGGGGTCGGCGGGTTCCTCGGCTTCGCGGGGCCGCTCGACACGGCCGTGCGCGGCGTGCTCGGCAACCAGCTCGTCTTCCGGGTTCGGGCGACCCAGCCGAGCTTCTGGGTCGCCGAGACCTTCGACAACTGGGACGGCCAGAGCTGGACCGAGGTGGCCCCGAAGAACCATCCCGGCTGGCACCAGATCGGCGGCGGGCCGCCGTTCACCCTCAGCTCGGCGGGCGGCGCCCAGGACATCCAGACCTTCTACCTGGTCCAGCCGGGCCCGAACCTCGTCTTCCACGCCGAGGTGGCGAGCTCGGTCTGGTTCCCGGCCCGGCGGCTCTTCCTCGACGCCGACGGCAACATCCGCTCGGGCACCTCCATGGGCTCCGGCTCGATCTACACCGTCGTGTCCTCGGTTGACAACGCGACGACGGCCGAGCTCGCCCAAGCGCCGACGCCGAAGCTGAGCCCGATCGACCAGGCCCGGCTCACCGAGCTCCCCCACCCGTATCCGAGGGTGGCGGCGCTGGCCGCCAAGATCACCGCCCACGCGACGAACACCGAGGCCAAGGTCCTCGCCCTCGAGCACTGGATGTCGATCCACACCCGGTACACCACCGACATCCCGCCGCTGCCCAAGGGCGCCGACACCGTCGACGAGTTCCTCTTCGGCGACCGGCGCGGTTTCTGCGAGCAAATCTCGACGTCGCTCGCGGTGATGCTGCGCACGCTCGGCATCCCGACCCGGGAGGCGACCGGGTACGTGCCCGGCTCCTACAACCCGATCACCGACCTCTACAGCGTCGAGGCGAAGGACGCCCACGCGTGGGTGCAGGTGTGGTTCCCCGGTTTCGGGTGGCAGAGCTTCGACCCGACCGCCCTCGTCGCGACCGTCAACCCCTCGCCCGCGGCCACGCTCGGCCACGAGGCGATCCGCGCGCTGCACCGGGTGCCCCTCGTCCCAACCGTGCTCGTCGCGGCGGCCCTGGCGCTGGCGTTCTTCGTGGT